>CAVWUS010000029.1:0-78110 GCA_963758235.1 uncultured Alicyclobacillaceae bacterium
GCACCTGTCCGCGGTCGGGTGGCTGTCAAACCTCGGACATACCGCCAGAAGGCTCGTAAGCAATACCTCGCGGTTGCCAAACAACGACGCGTCCACGCACGCGTCTTGCGTAAAGCGATTGGGCAACAATTGCGGTATGTGGCTCAGGGACCTGCAGATTATCGCAAGGACTGAAACAAACAGTACGGACTTTTGGCGCTGAGTCGGCGGCAATATCGCCAGCTGTTGGTCATTTTCGAGCTGTACCGGCAACAGCGGGAGATGTATAGAAGCCGGTACCACCGGATTGACGATCGCATTGTGAGCATCTCGCGCAACCGCACGTGCGGCCCATCGTACGAGGGAAGACGCAGGCGAATGTAGAGTTTGGGGCCAAGGTTGCGATCAGCCTGGTGAACGGATACGCGATCATTGAGAAGTTAGCATGGGACAGCTACAACGAAGGGGCAACGTTGCAGGCAGCGGCTGAGGCATACTGCAAGCGATACGGATGCTATCCAGAGGCAATCCTGGCGGACAAGATCTACCGCAACAGCGAGAATCTTCGATACTGCAAAGAACGGGGCATCCGTTTAAGCGACCGCCGCTGGGCAGGCCGTCGAAAGAGCAGGCTGAGCAAAGGCGAATTGCTTACCCGGATGCTGTGGAACGCGATGGTAGAAGGCAAGTTTGGCGAAGGAAAACGAGCGTACGGACTGGGGAGAATCCGGGCTCGATTGCGGGAAACCAGTGAAACAGTCATCGCGCTGCAGATGCTGGTGATGAATCTGGAGAGGAGGCTGCGGGTTCTTTATTTTGCCTTATTGCTCTGGGTGCGGATGCAAGCCCAGGGCAGCTCGCGGAGGTTGCCCTGACGAGTTGGTTTACGTGTAAGAACGGCCACCCGGGAAGGATGGTGGCAGAACATCGGGCAAGCGTTACTTCAGGTTCGCAAGGGTTGTTCAGCAAGCCCTAATTATCCTATTTACCTTTGCGAATCAAAACGATGCAGGCTGGATGTTAAGGATACCTAAAAGGGCGGTATGGACCTCCACTTTACGGTGGGGGTTCATCTAATGGGGATAGCATTTGGTATCTGGATACTAACGTATTGAGATAAACGATCAATGAGGGGTGTCTAGTGTGAATATAAAGGCTATTGCTATCGCAATACCGTTGGCGATGCTTTGCGTGTCTGGTTGCTCAACACAACAGACTTTAAATCCGACAGCGGCCAATAATACAACGAGCCACACGACAAAGCCAAGCACACATCTGCCTATTTCCATTTCAAAGGCGAAGGTAACCAAAAACGATGGCAACGTTTTGTCGGTGAGTCTCCGCATCCATAACTCTACAAACAAAGCCGTATCATCAAGCCCAAAGGACTTTGTGCTGGTTAACGGAAACACCGAGTTATCGCCAGCGTCAGATTCACAGATACCATCTCAAATAGCTGCTGATACAACAGTAAACGTCATGCTTTCATTTGATGTGAATGGTCAATTAAAGGGACGCGTCACGCCGAAAATAGGAATCCAACCGACCATAAATGAGCCTGAAATCTTTACGAACTTAGGCGTAATCGACATCGTGCAGCCTTTAAAAATTCCTTTACTTGTTGAATTGCCTTACGTGATATGTCAACCATAATTAATGTTTCGTCTTTTATTTGGTCTAATGGTTTCTGTTCCGTAACGGCTATGATTGATGCTGCAGGATATTGTCCAAGTTGAGGGTCCACCGGACCAAGAACAGCGTTCAGGTCCATTACAATCTCATCAGCGGCAAGCGTAATCATGGTTCCGCCAGACATTGCATAATGGGGAATAAAAACTGTGATTTTGGCTAAGTGGTGATTCAGTGCATGTGCAATTTGTTCGGACGCTAGGACTAGTCCTCCTGGGGTATGCAGAATCAAATCAATTGGCATGGTTTCCGGCGTTAACCGGATTGCACGCAGTACCTGTTCAGAGTCTTCAACTGAAATGTAATTACGAAGTGGGATACCAAGAAAGCTGATGGTTTCCTGCCGGTGGATTAATGTTATCACTCTGGTCCCACGTTTTCGTTCGAGTCTCCGGATGGCACGAAGACGTTGGTAGTTGATGAAATATTGCCGCCAGACAGGAATAAGGGTCCAAACAAAAAACAGTACCCAAAACCACATAAATGATTCCACCTCTTCATGACCTGAACATCAGTTTTAATATGGGGACTCAAAACTCAGTATGTTGTTAGGTCCTTAAGTTTCTCTGTATTGCGCCTGCATATTCCAATAACTCGGAGGAGGGAGGGGCTTATTACTTGGTGTGACTTTTCTCAGCGTGGCATAAAAACCCGTATGATTTATCAATCCGGAGCCAAACTAAAACTGGATTGAATATCCAAGCGATGGGGCGATTCAGATTTCCGCAAATGAATAGATACCCCCTTGGAGGCAATAGTCAATGCGGATTGCCATGTTTTCAGAAACGTTTTTGCCAGGTACAGACGGTGTTGTAACCCGCCTTTGTGCTACCTTACGCTCTTTGGAACAAGAGCAATGCGACGTACTGTTGTTTGCACCGCATGGGGCCCGCCGCAATATGCTTCCGCACGCGTGGTGGGTATCCCATCGTTTCGTTTCGCCATATACCCCGAAAAGAGGTTTGCCCGCCCGCTCCCACGGGTCGGGCGGATTTTGAAGGAGTTTCAGCCGGATTTGATTCACGCGGTAAATCCCGGCTTTTTGAGCTTTTCTGCAATATATTACGCACGGAGATTGGGCGTTCCTCTCATCGCCTCGTATCATACTCACATTCCAACGTATGCTCGTTATTACCGCCTCGCTTGGCTGGAACCGTTGTTGTGGCAGTGCTTCAAAACGATCCACAACAAGGCGGACATCACCCTTTGTCCGTCACAGGCAACACTTAAAGAGTTGAAACGTCGGGGATTTCGTAATCTTGATGTATGGGATCGGGGTGTCGACTTACAATTGTTTTCCCCTTCCAAGCGGTCAGAACGAATGCGGTCGCGGTTATTGAAAGGGAAAGACTTCGGACAAAAGATATTACTCTTTGTGGGTCGTCTCGCGCAGGAAAAAGGAATTGAAGGGCTACGAGTAGTTTTGGAACAGGAACCTGGGATTCATTTGGCGGTTGTAGGCGATGGACCGTACCGCACTGAATTGGAGCGCATATTTGCGGGAACAAATGTCACGTTTATGGGCTATCTGTTTGGTGAAGAATTGGCAGAGGCATATGCTTCTGCGGATGGATTCATATTTCCGTCTACGACGGAAACGCTTGGCTTAGTGCTTTTTGAAGCTATGGCGAGCGGGCTACCTATCATGGCTGCCGATAGTCCTGCTACACGAGAAGTTCTGGAGAATGGACAAGCCGGCTTGATTTTCAATTCTCTGGATTGTCAATCCATTTTATCGACCGCAAGGGAACTATTATTTAGTGGGCAGACACGGGAACGGATACTGAAACGGGCGCAGGAGGTGGCTTCAAACTTGGATTGGAGCGGTCCAACACAGCAACTTGTTCGACATTACCAAGGGTTATTTCAGTCCCGGCAGAGCGCTTTGGTTAGATTCGAGTAACGGATGAACGACAGTGGGCGAATCAATATCATGAAAATGTTCTTTATCCTAAACCCTTTAGCCGGTAACGGGAAATGCCGTTGGCGTTGGGGAAATTTTGAGAGAGTACTCCGGCATGGATCTTTCAATTCATATGAAGTCCATTCTACAGATGGTGTGGGGGACGCCGAGAGAGCTGCAAAAGCGGCTGTTTCAGCTGGTTTTCAACGCATCATTGTAGTCGGAGGGGACGGGACGGTTAATGAAGTTGTAAACGGAGTCATTGGCAATCATGTTTCGATCGGGATTTTGCCGTTTGGAACCGGGAACGACTTGGCTCGTTCCTTAGCGATTCCGAGCTCAGATGATGAGCTTGTTACTTTGTTGTCTAAACCCAAGGAAGTAGAGTTGAACGTAGCACAAATTAATGATCGGTACTTTGTAATGGCTGCGGGAATCGGCTTTGATGGAATGGTTGCCAACTACATCAACAGCCATTTTTACATTAAGAAATTGGGGGCAGTTGGATACTTCTACAGCGCTTTGAGAATGCTGACCACATTCAAACCTTTCGAGGTCCAGGTCGTGATTGATGGGAAGTCGTTGCAGTTACAGAAAACGTGGATGCTTGCGATAGGGAATTGCCCCTACTACGGAGGGGGCATGAGGATGTTTCCTGCGGCAAAGTTTAATGATGATTTGCTCGATATCTGTATAGTATCGAATTTAGGGAAGCTGAATTTTCTGCAATTATTTCCAATGGTTTACTCCGGAAAGCATGTTGAACAACAACAGTACATCATGGTCATGAAGGGCAAGAGCATCGAAATTAAAGTCCCCCAAATAATGACTGCTCACGCCGATGGTGAACTGGTTCAAACCTCGACATTGCATATAAACCTAAGTCCGCATCGGTTACGTTTCCTGACGGTCTAGAAATCAACTATTCTGGGACTGCATCTTGATTTGGAGAGATGACCCCTTCTGTGCATACACTGTTTTTCAGTTCATAAATGGTTTTCATCACATATTGCGCCAATCCCCTGTAATCTTCAGGATTGGTCACTTGGATTGGTTCACCCACAATAATGTAGTGACGCTTAAACCATTGGCGTGGGCGCACGGTGATTGCGACCGGAACAATCCTCACATCACCGCTCTTGGCAGCGATAAAGCCTACTCCTGGTTTTGCCGGGAGCTCGATGTTTAACCGATTCCGCTTCCCCTCAGGAAAAATGCCAACTATCTTACCGTTTTTCAGGAGGCGTAGCGAGTGGCGAATTGCCGAAATACATGAACCCGAACGCGAGACTGGAAAGGCACCAAGCCAACGAACGACGCGATGTAGAACTGGATTGCGAAATAACTCTTCCTTTGCCATAAAGTGAATACCTGGATGTAGAAAAGCGGCAAGCAGAATTGGATCGTGAGCCGACATATGGTTTGCGGCCATGATATAGGGACCCGTGGTTGGCACGTGTTCCTGACCGTATACCTTTACTCTGTAGAAGAATTTGTAATGGGCTTGAACGAACATTTGAATCAAGCACAGGAAGCGTTTCATTTGATTTGGTCAACTCCCAAGAAAGTCATTGTTTGCAAGCGCAAAATAAGTGTTCCCTCGTATGGTTTCTTATCATTCGGTTAAAATCGAAAAAACAGCCTGTGGGTGGTGCGTGGTTCTATGCTTAAATTCGTCAATCACGTTGTGGTTATTGTTGGAGGTTCCAGCGGCATTGGGAAAGAATGTGCATTACAGTTTGCAAAGCAAGGGGCGCAATTGGTCCTCATCGCTCGTCGACAAGAAGAATTGGAAAAAGTTATGAACGAAATTCGGCGACAATACGGTAGGGTTGAGGCATTTACAGCAGATGTCACAGATAGTGTTGCAGTTAATGATGTTGCAAATCAGATTAAGCATAAGTACGGAAAAGTTGACGTGTTGATTTACAGTGCAGGCTCATTTCACCTGTCGCCCGCAGAAACATTGGATATACAGATAGCCAGGAAGGTTATGGACGTAAATTACTGGGGGGCACTTCATGTCACGCAAATATTTTTGCCCTTGCTTCGGGCGGGGACAGGAAGATCATTGGTATTTATCTCATCCTTATCTGTACCATGTACGCCGGCGTTTTTTACTGCGTACGCAGCACCAAAACACGCACTTCACGCATTCATAAAATCGCTTCGGCAAGAGCTTTCCCCAGAAGGAGTTCATGTCGCAGAAGTGTCTCCGGGTCCAGTGTACACACCATTGATCGAAGAGCATATTCATCAGGTTATGTACCGTCTTCCACCGGGAATTCCGGTGATTACGCCGGACATTGTAGCCAAAGGCGTTTTGAAGACCGTGATAAATCGAAAGAATGAATCGGTTATCCCGAGGAGGCTAAGCCTGGCAGCTCGGTTGTCCAGCGCATTTCCTTCCCTACTTGATACGTACTATCGACGGTCAATTCGAGGGTGAACCGAAGGACTTCAAATTGGGAAGCAAAACATAGAAGATACGGATCCTGCACTGACTTCTTTGGTGGAATCTGAATTGGGTGAGCCGTGAAACCATCCAAGTAACATGATAAACAGGAAAAAGGGACAGCCCTATTTGTAAGAACTGTCCTGCGTTGTTGGTTAAATGGGAGTGCATGATTTGTCTTACATCATAGGAACCTGTGGAATAATCCGCCCTTCAATACGCTCAAAGATATCGTCAAGGTCACGCCCGGTTATTGTTAATCCATGATTTCTTAGCCCAATAACAGATCGTTCTGGCTCCGGTTGCTCTCTTACAAGTTCGGCTACCGTTCGGGCAAGTTCAACCGTACCACATGGGTAATTGATTTGAGTTGAGGGGATGCCGTCCATCCATGCGTGGATGTGGACAATGGCTCCAACCTTTGGATGTTCCATGTAAATCATCCAGTGTTCGATTGCGTCTACTGATACTCGACGTGGAGGAACTTCTGGTGGCACACTAAGCTGCATGGTTTTTCGTTCGGAATCAAATTGCTTGACCAACAGCATATCCTGACCGACTTTTTTTAAGTTTCCTTTCTTCACACCACTTGCACTCATCCAGAAACGGCGGTTATCTTTGCGGGCGCTGAGATTGCCGTAACTTAAACCACCGATGCCATAAAGTCGTTGAACATGACGAAAGTCCTCTGGAGGCAACAGTTCCTGAATCGGAAAAGGTGCCGGGAATAGGTTCATAGCATCAATTTTTTGAGCGGATCTACTCAACTGCTCAGTAATATCATCTCCATTCCATAGGTCCTCCGGCAAGTCCTGGTGAAACTCGTTATCAATGATGAGATTGGACAGAGCCAGAGGTTCCAGCCTGTGATAAATCTCGTCAAAAAACTTGTCATCGTGCCCGGTCTCATAAGGGACAGTGTAATAGCCCTGTTCAAGGGTTACGAAATACGCATTCAACCCGTTCGGGCTGTTAACGATGTAAATCAGCAAATTGGAGAGGGACCGGATCAGAATTGGATAAGCAGACTTCAATACATCACTCGGTACAGCGTTCGTTTCCACAACTGTAACCACATATGTAGCTTGTGATTTACGACGATAGGGACGAGGCGTCGTTGGGTCGACAAAATTCATGACCAAGCGAACTTGTGCCTCTCCTGATGGATAAAATTGATATCCACTATCCCGTAACCTTTTATCGATTCCTTCGAGAAACCATTGCTGTAAAGAACTCTTTAACTCTCCTGAGACCGAATATAACATCAAGTCAAGCCTCCTTTAGTGGTATGTAGGTTATTATTGGCGTTTATTACATATACATGCGGTTTGAGCTGTGTCTTTCGGACATGTTTTCATTGAACTTTGTCAAGCAACAGTTCATTCTCGTGATTTGAAAGATGTGATCCAAAGTTCTGCAGGAATTGCTCCTTAGTCACGGCGATTCTCTTTGGCACAAATGTTTGCGGGCGTGCATTGATGAGAGAGTGGGCACTTGGATTAAACGCAAAAAAGATATTCCGCAGGTACCAGGTCAGAAAATGGCGAGTAAATATATTGGAAATGGGCAGTATCTCAAATCCAAATCGTCTTACTCCACGATGAATGAGTGTAATTCCGTAGAGCGCCTTTGCACGCTCAAATTCCTTGGAAGCGATGTAATCCGCAAGTACATGGAAGGACCGATTCGCTTCAAGGACAAGTCTACGGGCAAGTTGGACTATAGTTTGTTCTTCGTTAAGTGCTTGACTGATACAATGATTGTTCATATGAAGTTCAAGAATTGGGTCAAACCGATGAATGGTCACCCCGTTGATGGAAAAATTCCTACCTAGATATCGGCGTTGTTTAATACAGATTAGGAGAGAATCGTCATCCACTAATGGTCTGATTTTCAAAAGTTTTCGAAATGCGTCGTCCCAGAACCGCCATGTACGACGATATAAAGTGGAGGAATGGTCACGTTCCAAATCCGAGTTGTTCGTTAGAAGGTCAAAAAGCACTTCTTCTCCAATAAACAATGCTAACAATGCATATCCAATCTCAGATAGTTGCTTTCTCCAGTTTTCCATCGCGATCCCCTTCCACAGTGGTTGCAAAAAGTTTGACTGTAGTATTTACGGCGTGCATATTCAATATCCAATAAACGGATAATTTCCATGTAATCACTTGTGGGGGTTGATAAATCATGTCGAAACCGTCGTATAGTCCTGTAACACCTGCTGATGTTGGTTATAAAGAGCCTCTACCCGAGAAATGCATTGATTGTGTTTGGCGTCGTGAATGGGTGTGTTCACGAGTAGTCTGTGTGAAAGAGGTTAAGGAACAAACGAAGATGTGGATAGCTGGTTCATAACCAAAGGGAATCGAAGGGACTTACATAGATCACTTAAAATCGGTCAGTTATTTCGTTCCGCGGAAAAGAATAGCTCATGATACAAAACAAGTTTCCGAAATCTGTCCAACACTGTAACCTGGTACTGATGTTCTTTGAACAAATTCAAGTAACCGTCTTCGTTCAGGATGTACTTTCCTTTATCAAAACGTGCCATATACCAATTACGAGCGTTTTGCAGAATTGATTGTCCGTACGAATTGAAAAAGGAATTGGTACTGGTCTGACGGGTCTTCATTACAATGTTTGTAATGTTAGTTTCTACAATACTCGTGGTGCTTTCATAGTCTTTTGCGATGTGCGAACTCAGGCGCTCTTCTCTACACTGTTCGCTGCGCTCAACGCCAATGCTGATGCGAGTAGGACAATCGCATTGAGATAAACGTGAGCCACGACCTTCTGAATACCTCGGACATGCACTTCGTCCACCGTTAGATTTTCTTTGAGCCGGGAATGGCAACGTTCTACTGAAGTCCGTTCGTTGTAGAGCTCTCTCCAGCCTCGGGTGTTGCGATGGGGACTCGAGTAACGCCGAACGTCCTCGGTGATGCTCTTCTTTATAACCATTCCGTAGTTTGAATCCGAACAAGCTGCAATCCCAAGTGGACAGTCAACTTTGCCTTCTGCATGGGGGCAACGGAACTTTAATCGTTCACCGTCAGCGCCCCAGTACACCATGTCGTAGCCCATTTAGCAACGGGGAGTGCCATCGGAAGCAATCCCAGCAGGTGGCTCTTTTTCACCCCGTTTGTTCAGTGCGATGATTGCCTGTGCACCGTAGCCGCGGGCGGCTTCATAATTCTTCACCTGGTCATAGCCTGCATCCATCATGACGAACTTGAATCGCCAATTATACTGTTCAGCGACTTGTTTCATCAGCGACGCTGCCATCTCGCCGTCATATACGTTGGCGGGCGTGATGTCTAAGGCGACTGGAAGTTCACTCGCAGTGTCCACCGCAAGGTGAACTTTGTATCCGAACCATGTGAGTTTGTTGCCAAACGTATCATACTTGGCGCCCCAGTTGGCATCGCCTGTCTGCTGACTTCGTGACTTTGGCTGTTTCTTCTCGTAGGCTCCAATGGCTGTGCTGTCGATTGCAAGACGGCTTCCGTCAATGATGCCGGACTCTTTGCATTGACCGACCAGGTCAACGAAGAGGTCCTGGGCAAGCCCTTTCTCAACAATAGCCTGGAAGACTCGACTAAGCGTTGAAATCGATGGTGCTGGTTCGTCCAGCGAAAAACCGCATTGATACCGGAAGCGCAAGTCTCGGTCCAGACGTTGATGCAACCGGGTGAATGGTTAGAGATACCCTCCATTGGGGCAGCCAGCAGCGCCCTCAAAGTTGCCTCCCGGTTGATGGGCTTTGCCCCTTGGGGTGACGTATTTCTCAAATTGGCGGCATAAAGCTCGAGATCCAGTGCCGAAAAGAAGAGATCCAATCGCTCGCTGGATTCGATTTCTAGCCATTCTTCAAAGGAGAACAGGGACTTTTGGAGAAGATACAAGTGGACTTCCTCCTCGGAGCATTTCTTGTTTGGTCACTTGAAATCTTCTCGAAGTTGGGGTGAAGTCCTTTTTTATGCCCTGTTATCCCTTGCCCCGCAAGGGCTTATGAATCTGCAAAACGCTCATATTGAAAAGTGCTGGATTACCGGCCTGTGAAATCGATGAGTTAAAGCAAAAGATCCTTACAAAGATAAACTAGATCTAATGCGCTCCGTCGGGGCGCATTTTTTATTCGATGTACGATGTCTGTTTTTTGTACCCTGCATATATTATATGGGTTAACTGTTGAATTATACTAAATAGGGAGGCTGAACGGTAAAGGTGGATGAAAGATGGGAGAGGTATATTGTTGGTTCTGTAAAACGATTATCCATGTTGATGAAACAGCACGAAGGCTAAAGACTGGCTTTGTATGCATTCGGAATGTTAATTAGTGGCCCCTGAAAAAGTCGTCGTTTGAGTTTACCTCCGCCCGATGGGGTGCCAGATGGGACTTTTTCAGGGATGACCGTTCCTATTTGCTTCCTCAGATCTTGATTACTGGCCTACTTGAGCCGCTCTCCTTAGATTGTGGGCCATGATTCCGTATCCAACCCATGCCGATGTGCCTGAGTGCCCTCGGAATCGGCTGCGACCCAGTCCGTACTTTTGTTTCAGAAGTCCGATTTTGGCTTCGCCACCAGCTCTGAATCTCTGCAAGTTGTTGAACCAGGATTCTTTCTCAAGTTCCGCTCTCGACTTACTCTTCTTGCCTCGGAATGGTGTACTCACATGGTGAATGCCCAATTCCTCTTTCAACACCTGTTCATTCTTGCGACTGCTAAAGCCTCGGTCCGTGGCTACTGCGTGAGGTACTGAACCAAACACCTCTTGATGATGCTGTACCGCCGGGATGAGCAGGTCGTCATCGGATGGGTTGCCCGTATAGACAGCGTACCCGGTCACGAATCCGCTCTCCGTCTCATCGATGCGAACCTTGTACCCAAACTCAACCTTCTTTGCGAGTTTACCTTTTTTGATCGGCCGAGCTTCGGGGTCATGAATGCTGATCAGGCGATCCGGGATGATTCGGTTGCCATCGATGACTTGTTTGGCCTGGTCGATCAGTTGCTTTGTCTTATCCACAAGCGATTGCAGTTTTTCCTTCTGTGTTTCTACCAACGGTTTCTTTGTCCGCTGCAATTTCTCAATCACCGACTCAGCCTGCTGCAGTACACTTTGCGTGATGTCCACAACATCCTGAGTGATCTGGTTGACCTCATCCCAGGATTTGCTCATCCGGCGACGCAATACCTTTGCAAACGACAGAACCTTTTTCTTTACGGCATCTGTTTGATCAACGAAACCTTCTACGGCGTGCGATGCCAGTTTGCGAATACGGTTGACTGTCCCGGTAATGGCACGAACACCATCCTGCAGAAGCGTTGCATCTGTTGGATGATGGATGTCCGATTCGACCACTGTGGTATCCGTACGCAACTTGCGATGCCGGATGACTTTCTGCTCAGCAAGCTTCTTCACCAGCAGCTCATTCACTTGCTCAATGATGTCCTCACCGTACCGCTTTCTAGCCTTGATGAGTGTGCTGGCATCTGGCACTTTCCCGTCGATTGCGATATGGCAGAAGCGCCGCCATGCAATACTGTCGCTGACTTCTTGAACCAGCGTTTCATATCCCAAATCGTAACGGAACTTCAGGTACATGAGGCGTAAATAGGTTTGCACTGGGACCGTCGGACGCCCCATGGAAGAATTGAAGTTCTCAAGGAACGGAGCCATAAAACGCTCGTCATTCAGGATTTGATCGATATATTCCAGTTCCGCCGGCAGTTTGAGCAGTGGTTCCGGCAGAATGGCATCCCAAAGTGTCGTCTGATTTTGATGAGTCCGTAGCATTTTCCAGCACTCCTTAACAGGAATCCCGGGGTGCAATGCCGAAACTCTCAGGCAAAAGGAATTCGCAAAACACCCCGGCTGTGTATGTGTTTGTCTGGATAACAACCACTTCACCACCAGGTCTTGCGATTCCTTTTTTATTGCCTCAAACGGGGACTTTTTCAGGGGCCACTAATTAGCCTAAGAATCTCATGTGATTAAATGGGGGTATTCGGATTTTGTGGTGGAATTGGCAAAAAACCCAGTGTGTCGAGTTGGTATAGAAATACGAAATGCTGAATTGTATTTTCTGTTTGTAAGAGGTTCTTCTTAAACTAACGCCGCCGTTAACGACAGATATACAATGCCATCGTTCGATTCTCAAAGCATGCCATAACGATAGAAGATGTTCAGCCGTTTGAGTTGTTTCAATACAGAAGGCAACAACTGGTGTTCTGGTCTTTCCCAGATCAATAAATTGTATAGACTTCGTAGAAAGTGCTGAATATTAGAATGTCTAAGTGTAGCCTCATGGGAATGGTTTTGGTCAATTTCAAATGTCTGTATCCACGATTGAAGAAAGTCTAAGGGAACTTGATTATTTAGAATCAGGCGTAGTGCGGTAAAAGCCAATCGATCGTCTTCCAAATACGGCAAAGGTTCAGCAAGAGATGCCAGTTCCGCAACAGCTCTGAGTATCGCCTGTTGCATTTCGACTGTCGTTAACGGGTGTTGTGCACAGGCATCCAACGCATCCGATGTATGTGCAACCGAATGTGCCCACCCCTTGCGGTCCACAAAGCCTCTTCTGTCCTTTTCACGTCGTGCATAATCCAACACTACTTCTGTGGTCCGATAGACTCGTTCCTTGGTGAGGAATCTCCTCTCTGAATCAGCTTGCATGAGGGATGCAACAATGAGAATTGCGAATGCCCTGGTAAATACGGTATCGGTATTCTTTTCACCAAGTCCTAGCAGTAGATACTCCTCACTCACGCACAAATCCAAAAGTCGCTGCATCTCGTGATCCAATAGTTTGCCCGTTGCAATGACTCTCTCCAGAAGCGAATATGAAAGCTCATCTCGAAGTTCGGGGTCTGTGGAGTGCAGGTTATTCATCAATTCCAACGACAGTTCAAAGACATTCGGAATTTCCATGGAATCACTGAAGTCGGTGTCAATCAGGGAGCGAAGAAAATCCTTGTCTTTGGCGGAATCTGAATGATGCAAAATGTACATCCTCCTTTTCATATCGGGGTCTGTTACTCAGCTAAACTGCCCAAGAGCGCAGTAACAGTCACAAACCAATATTGTATATTTATGTATTCTCAGGTCGAAGTCCTTGTCAGACATTCGCCCCCGTTACCTACAGAAGGGATGCGCTGACGGGAACGTTCGCATTTCCAGAGACCATTAAACTGATGGTGTTCTACTTTCCGACATTGGATTCGATGGCCTACATAGTATGGCTATGAACGTTGCAACCCCCAACAGGAGCATACAAACTGTAAAGCCAATGGTCATCATTCGGACACCGATTGCATCCGCTATCAATCCAGCAGCCACTGTCAAAACAATGATGAATCCTTGGGTTATTGGCGTAGTGACATTCGCTACTCGACCCATGTACTCAGGCGGCAATGACATCTGATAAAATGTCGAAAACCCGGCACTAGAGAGGGATATGAATATGCCTAACACGACAAATCCAATCGCAGCTATACCCAAAGAATGAGAGAACGCATACATCACAAAACCACCACTCCCGAGTAAGGAACCCACTCCGATTAGGATGTTCAAAGACAGTTTGTTTGCTAAAATTGCTACAAAAATTGCCCCGAAAACGTAGCCAGCACCGGCTATTGAGACGAGGAAACTGTATTGGCTCGGCGACAAATGCAACACTCTTTTGGCAAAAACCACCTCCTGAGAATCAGTTGCGGCTCCAATTACACTAGAGAGAGTCACCAATGACATTACCAATGTGAAGAAAGCTCGTTGTCTTAATACTTGCATCGCTTGACGCAAATCTAAAACCCATACACGAAAAGCAACGGGTTTCTCTTCTGTACTTGGTGCTTCCTCCACGTTGGACATGAAGCTTGGCAATACAAACAGAGATACGGCTGAAATGAGAAAAGTGATAGCATCAATCCAAATGGCAAACGATATGCGACCGGTAAGGTCAACAATAAGACCCGTAACCGCTGAACCCACCACAACTGCCCCTGATTGCAATGCTCCTCGAATACCATTTACACGCTTCCTACGATGGTTAGGAACCAGATACGTGACATATGGAGCCGACGAAGCAGAGAAGAACGACCCTACACCATTGACTAAGAACAAAAGTAGGTACAACAGCCACAAGTGAGCCGCTATGGTCATTGCTGCAATTAAAGCCGCACGTACAAATTCGGTCACGATCATTACAGTCTTTCGATCCAAGCGGTCTGTAATACTCCCTGCCCATGGACTGACCACAAGCTGGGCTAGTGCTGGAATAATCCACAAAATCGAAACCGCCGTGGGGGAATGCGTAATGTTAAGTACCCAAATGTTCACTGCGATAAGCAACATAAAATCGCCAATCTGTGAGATACCTCTGGCAGCAAGATATACCGTTATGTGTGCCAAGTTCTTATCTTTCAACACGTCGCCCCCAGCTATTTCATACTGTCTGGAATAACAATCGACGCATCAAAAACTACTTCAGATGCACCTGTGGAACTGGTACGATTCTCCCATTTGGTGAGAAGTTCCATTAGTTCATCCATGAACATCTGAAGCTCCGATTCCGTTAATTTGAAATAAGAAAACATACGAGAACGAGTTCGCCCCGGTACGCCTGCGTGATCCTTCAAATCACTGATCTGGAAGCGATATGCGACGAGCCGATAGTATTTCTCCAATATCCCTGAAGACTCTTTGGTCTCGACGAGTTCCAGAAGACCGCCTTTGTATAGTTTCTGAATGTGGTAATGGACGTTCCCTGGTGATTCTTTCAGATGTTCTGCTACTTGCTTTGAAGTCATTGCGTTGTCTTTTAGAACGTACATGATTCGTACTCGGATTGAACTGGACAGTAATTCAAGCTGGTCTGAGGTGATTGACATCAGATCGTGTTTATCCATTTCGTAACACATCCTATAAAATTTATTGATCTGGATTTTAGATCGGTAGTCCGTAGAAGTCAACACAGTTCAGCTCGCCAATAACATGCCAAGCATTTCTTGTGTCGCATTCCTGCCCGTTACTGCAATAAGTGTAACACACCGAAAATGTATGAATATGCATTGATTATGCATAAATGACCGCCGCGTTCTTCTGCATTTTTAAGTTGCGGAATAGACCACATACGGAAAGTAGTTGTACGGAGCGGCCGGAATCGGAAAGATATTGGAATGCGTATACGCCAGCATCAAGATGGCGAGGATTGGAACGACTAAAATCAGGCCTCTCCACGCACCGTCTTTAACGAAGTAGACTATGCCGCCGATATTCGTTACGAGGTAGGCAAGGAGCAGGGCCAGTACGCCTACAGTTCCCAGCCACCCGAATACATTGGTACCCGCAAACCCTGCCAGCGCGACCACCTGAATGACACCAACAAGAACGACAACGAAGACCGAAACGGATGGTGTACCGAATCTGGCGTTCACTTTGCCCAGGCTGTTATGAATGAGTCCATCCCGTCCCATCGCAAACAACAGGCGCGATCCGGTCGTAACACAGCCAAGCGCGCTTGAGAACGCAGACATCACGGCGCCGAACATTATGGCTGTGGCAAAGCCTGTAGAAACATACTGTTTTGCGAGATCGCCAAGAGGTGCAGATGATGCCGCAAACGCTTTAACGCCCGCACTCGATAGGCCGAACCCGACAGACTGCGCATAGCTGACGAAGACGTAAAAAATCCCGGTAATAAAGACTGCGGACGCGATTGCAATCGGAATCGCTCGCCGCGGATTGCGTGTTTCTTCGCCAAGCGTGGAGGCACCCTCAAAGCCAGCAAACGAGAGGAATGGAAATACAGCCGCTAATCCAATAGACGATACTTTATTTCCACCCAGGCTAAATGGCTGCAAGCTCAAGTGATGGCTTGCCGCACCTTTACCGACAATAATAAACGACAAAATCAAGATAAGAGCAATTGAGACGGCCTCAAAGACAAGCATGACTCGGGCGCTGACACGTACATCGAGCAGGACAAGCCCCAAAATGACCACTGCACTGATGAGCGCAACGACAATCCAGCTCGCGTGAACGTTAAAATAGGAGAGAAAGCTTTGCATAAATGCGCCAATCTCCGCCAAGTTGGCCCCAGTAAAAGCGTAGTAGGTTAATAGTAGTGTCCAGCCAGAGAGAAAACCCATTTTTGGCCTTAAGGATGCTCCCGTAAATACGTATACCGATCCGCTCGTTGAAAAGTGACGGTTAAACTGAATAAACGCATATGAAACGAGTCCAATCGTGATCATGGCGACCAAAAATGTCAGCGGTACACTTGTACCTGCGATACTGGCTGCCAAAGAACCGTTTAGCGCCATTGCTGCTGTCGGCGCCATAATCGCCACCGAAATTGCCATAGCTTCAACATATGAGAGGCCGTTTCGATGCAAGTTCGAATTCATTCATGTCCTCCTTAAATTTAATTATCAAATTATTTTGTCATCAGACTGTACTATAGACCAACCTAATATATCAATTGGTTATACCTTTACGGATTAAGTACAAAAGAGGCGGCCACTGGCCGCCCTTTGTACAATGCTAAGTTTGTGGATTTATTCGGCTGTTGGCCGCCTGACGATTACGCCTGGCATGACTTCAAGTTCGTGTGATGTGCTCCCATGGCGTAAAGATAAACGTTGAGTGCATGAAAACAGCTTATACTTCGCTTTATCGCCGGAAATTCAAGCGAATTGACTTCGAACTGTGTGGTAACATGCTCATACCCCAATACAGTCCCTGGGAGACGTGGCACAATATCTGGTTGGTTGACGATGAGATGGCTGTTCTTGACGAGAGAAGTATATTTGTTGACAAAGGCAGCATCCCCGACCATCGGCGATGCAAACAGATATGCTTCTACCGGGATACTCCGACTAGCCAAGACCATAGTGTGCAGTGTAGCCAGTGCCGCACCCAAGCTGTGACCTGCCACTACGAATGAGGTATCTCGACTCAATCCACTTAAATACGCTTCAAGCGTCTGTGCGTCTCCGCTCACGGGGTCAATGAATAAAAACGACTCGTAGAAGCGGGTAAAACCGTATTCTGCCTTTCCACCGTCGGCGACCAGCGTGAAATCCGTTTTTGTAAACTTGAAGTCATCAAGGTAGTCTGCAACGCCTTCTGACCCGTGCAACACAACCCCAAATTGGCTAGGGTTATCGATTGACTGAACGATGAACCCAATAAACTCATTTTCTTCACAAAAGGGTACTACTGCCTGCGCGTTGATGTACCTTACAATCTTCCACCCTGTTGGGAACTTCGAGGGTTGGGGTGGATTCGTCACGCCAGGGACATACATCTTGGCGCAGACTTGAATGAAGTTGCCCCAGAATATGGCCTGTTGGTAATCGAGCGTGGTCGACATGGCATACACCTCTCATACATCCGTGTACGTTTCATGGACGCCTGTCTGCACTTCTGTTTTCCGTGTTTGTACCGACTCCACTTGTTTCGAGTACCCACGAGCGTAATCCTCCCTCTCCAGTATGTACGAGACGAATGTACCGCCAACCAGCCCCAAGAATGGCGCCCCAATATGCAGAATACTGATACCTGAAACGGTGATGAGAAAGGAAAAAGACCGGAATCAGGAATCCATAGTACAACAAGAGGAAATACTGAAAATTGAGTCGGGCATACCCAACGGCGGTGAACCACCCCGTACACCCAAGCAATGAGGGCGGTACTTCTACGCGATCTCGATACAAAGTCATGTGAGGGTTTGGAATGAACAATCTTATTTTTGCGACGCACCTGGGATTCAGCTCTTGGGAGGACCTATTGAAGCACTCTCATTTAGTGTCTTCGGATAATAACAGAACATGGTTTGTCACGAATACGCCAACTTGGTACAAATGGGTCCTATGGAATACCAATTATGATTTGTACTTTAACCATAAAACCAAACTCGAGGCGCTTGAGACACTAAAATTTCTTTATGAAGAGAAAAATATCACAAAATTTGACTGGAAAGACGCTACCGACTTTAGCCATTTGCAGGGCCATATGTGGGGACGAACCGATTTGTCTTTAACCACGGAAGACCCATTGTCATGGACATCGTCACCGCATCTCTTTTAATCGGCTGGGCAGAAAATGCTGATCTATACCAGCCAGATAGATGCACGGTACTCCGCGTTATTGAAAGAATTGACCATGTGAAAATAATGATGCGCCCAGATATGCGACACCCGTAAAGCAAACCAGGATTGGCCAAAACAACCAGGCAGGAAGTTTCGAAAGCCCCATATAGGCAGGGAAATAGATAGACGCAAGTCGCATCGTACTGTAAAACGGTGCATTGCCTGCATAGAAACACAACGATACCAACATCCCGAGAACGACGTATAATTTAGCCCCCGTATTTTCCCATGCATCGTTATTGGGTGTTCGATGTGTACACATCACGATTGCACCCACGCAGTAAATCATCGTAATGAACTCATATAGGAGTCGACCGCCACCCACACGAAGTCCGTGAATCACTTGGTACCAAGGCGTTACCCAATGGGCATACCATAACGTTGTTTGAATGGTGGAGAATAAAAACGGATCATGATAACGAACAGCGAGGTAAGCCATATATACTGAAAGACCAAGCGCACAGCCCAATCCCCAAATAAGCGAATTCCTCACCATACGAAAATCCTGTTTAAGCATCGAATAAAAGAACAGTACCAACGGAAACACGCCGAACAATATCCCTGTCCCCTGCGTCATGGCCGTTATGAAGCCCATTGCGGCGGCTATCAACCATCGCTGCCGACTTGCGAAATAAAGCGAGACTAAAGCACCAAATATCGTCCAGGGTTCTGCATAGATTGAGGAAAAATAAATGGCTGTCGGGCATAGAGCAAATAACCACGCGGCTCTGATCGCATTTGAGCGAGATAGTCCTACTCGTTCGCCAAAGTCCTTTAAGAGGATGATACAGATGGCAAACGTTACTTGCTCCAATAGAAGCAAAGTCCAAGCGCCTAGAAAGCGCACAAGTAACGGAATGAAGGGGAAAAATGCTGTATCCTTGTACTTAAAGATACCTGGAATATGTGTATAGCCCAATTTCCCAACCAAAATGTAGTAAAGACTGTCCCATTGAAACCAAAAGTACCCCGGTCTGACCTGGCCAGTTAACCGGTGAGGCATAACCGGAAAATAGGTTGCTAACAACAGAAGCAGCAAATGTGCCAGTACCGGCAATACCCACCAGTATCGCATTGTAAATCGATTTCCAATGTTCTGCGATGTGCCGTAGGTCAAAAAAGCATCTCCTTATGCTTGTACATGAGTAGCAGGAGTTGGTACCTGTTTTGTCAGACCTGAGAACTCAACCGTTAACCGGTCCAGTTGGTCAGCCAGGGCATCGATTAAAATTCCGTTGCTTGATGAAAAGTAGTTGACACTTTCAATTTCAGCAGCTACCAGCTCGTCCACTTGCTTGCCGAACGTTGCGTATTCTTTGGGCAAACTGCCGTCTGACTTGTACAGTAAGGTACGCATTTGTGCCGTGTCTGTTTTCGCAATATGATGCAAGTCGTTTAGCGAGATTCGCCCATTTCGATAGCTTTGGTACGACTTCAACATTGAATTGGCAATTTGATTCGCTTCCGAAGCGTACCGCCAATGATTGTTCACAAATTCCCTGTAATCAATATCTGTTGGCCGAATCGACAAATGTTTAACCGGGTGTTTGGCGGCGGACTGATGCGTCGAGAAGAGTACCACTGCAGCGATGCCGACAAGTCCTGCTGAAACGAGCACCAAAATGAACCTGATAAGCCACTGTGGTACTTTTTGATTCGGCAGCATCGTATCAGACATACTCTTGGGTAACCTTGACCTTCTTATGCTTAGATTCACTCTTACGCCAAGTCCACTTGTTATTGGCTAAAAATCCCCATAGCGTTGAGACCACGATACCCACTAATTGTCCAATCTCTTCCGGGATGTGCAGCCACAGTGCACCCTGTGCAAATAGGGCGGTTACTACGATGCCGATCAAGGAAACAAGTGCGAACATCGGGAATTTCAGAGCACGTCTCCACCAAACGGCATGACTGTGCCCCCTCCACGTAACCAAGTCGTTCCACACGAAATTGTTCGCCATAGCAATCAAAGACGCAACAACGGAAGAGGCTAACGGATGGATGTGGAATACATGCAACATCAGCATTAAAACCCCTAGGTTTACAATGACACCCGAAGCTCCGACCAGGCAAAACAAATAAAAGCGTCTGTCTTCAGGGCTGCTTCGAACCAATTTCGCTATATGCCGAATGTAATTCCACTGTTCACGCAAGCTCATCTTTGAGTCGCCTGCATACCTTGGGACAAATTTATACGGAACTTCGTGTACGCGTGTATAGTCCCCTTTGACCAAAACTTCCATCAATATTTTCCAACCAATTGGATCCAAAGGCGCATTCTCCACGACCTTCCGATGAACACCGAAAAATCCGCCCGTACAGTCGGAGATATCCCTCATCCTCCGGATCGAAATCCTGCCGATGGTGCGTGCAGTCCATGAGATTAACTTTCTGACTGGACTCAGACCGCCATCAGACCCTCCGGGCACAAATCGACTAGGAATGACGACTTCAATGCCCTCCATTAATCGCTGAATGACGACAGGCAAGACTTCGGGTGGATGTTGCAAGTCAGCGTCCATGACAATCAGATACTGTCCGTCCGCTCTCTTGAATCCTTCCACAACCGCTTTTCCCAAGCCCTTGTCGGTTGTTCTGTGCACAAACCGAACATGCGTGTTTTCTTCAGATAAACGCTCCAACACCGCTGGTGTATCGTCTGTACTATCGTCGATGAACAGAATCTCATAGGACGAAATGGCTGCGTCGTCAAGCGCATCGCAAATACGTTTTGTGATGACGGAAACATTTTCGCTCTCGTTGAACGTCGGAATCACAATACTGACATCCACGAACGGTCCTCCTCAAATATGGGTCACCCCATAGTTTGGCTAAATATCATTTATGAAACCGGAGCAGTGTAACGCATAATTCTCAAAGGATATTAAAAGGAACTTCGTATGCATTAAATGGTTATTTTCGAATTATTTGCGGCAAGCTGGATGATACTTTCCACAATAAAGATCCATCAACATCTAACGGCTGCCCACATAATTGCTGCAGAGCGGCTTGTAATGACTTTGGAATGGGCGATCCGTAATCTTTAAGCCACAGTACATACGCAGGGTGGCGTGTCTGAAGATATCTTACAAGTAATACCTTCGCTTGCGTAGCGGATATACCATAGAAGGCATCCTCAAACAAAATTTGGCTCGGGTCTGCTTCGTCGCCACTGCTGATGACGAATGACGTGTAAGGAAAACCGTAAACGTTGGTCACAGGAAACCGGTATCCGCCATCTGCCACTGCCTGCATAACATATCCGAAATCCCAGTAATTATCCACTAAGACAAAGACCGGTTTCCCAGCAATGACCTGACTGATTTGCCCTTGCTGGAATAAGTGCGCAGAAGAATGAACTTCTTGGCGCCAAAAGTGATACGTCGGGAACCAGGAAGCAATGACGGCTATCAGCAGTACAGCGCTGATTGTCCTCCTGGAACTGGATTTACGAACCTGCAGATAGTGCTCAAAGCCAAGCGCTGTTATGAGTATAAAGCTGATATCCGCGTAGACCATCATACGATCCGCTAATGCGTCCTTGAGCAGAGGCAGTTTATCTACGATCGCCCAGGGCATGATGATTCTGGTCTCATGACCGGAAACATGCAGACGCCGGACCAAACGATAAGAGAACAGCCGTACAACCTGCAATCAATATGGTCCATGCCCAGCGTTTCCGCCGAAGAACCCACATACAAAGAACCAGGCTCACAACTAGAGGCAACCCTAGGTAGCCATCCATTTCAGACAAATTCGCGGTAAATTTTTCTGTGATGCGAATGGATGCTTTCGTATGTACAAGCTGGGCTTGCGTAGGTGTCCAAAGATTGAATAGGTCGGTGATCCATCTGTCGGCAGGCATGTATCCGCTGGAAAGACCGGATTGGTTAACGGCGTTTAGGAATAGTGCAATGCCAGGAATAACAAGAAGGAGCATGCACACGGCTGTTATTATATAGAAATTTAGGTTGCGGCGCTGCAGTAAGATATGTTTTACCAATTCCCAATCGATAATGACTGCTGCCACGAACGTAATGCCAAGCGTGAAAAAAAATGTAGCGAACAGCTCTAATGATGTGTAGAACTGTACCGCCAGTAGAATGCCGCAAAGGATTGCAAGCCAATTACGACGGCTGGAACCTTCGCGCAATACGCGTACCAAAATAGTCAGTATACCGAGCATAAGGGGCATAGACAGTGAGAAATTGATATGTCCATCTACCAATTGGTTAATCAGGAATGGACAAATTTCAAATAAAATGCCCCCTAACATCGCGATCCACGTTCGAATACGAAGCGTTCTCAGCAGCTGAAAGCCCAATAGTCCACTGAGGAGCAGGCTGATAGATACCATTGTGTTAAATGCAAACACAGCATTGACCAAATACATGGTGGGGCCAAAAATAGCGGATGCTGCCATGATGGAGGTATTGGCGATCATGTTCAATCCATGGGGGTAGTTCACAAGGGTTGAAAAAAACGGGTTTTCACCATTGGCGATAGCATGCCAGAACCAACCCAAGTACCACATGAACTGTCCTGGATCCTGATTACTGCCCACGTACAATGTACGGGGGTGTCGCAATACTGGACCAAGTACGCTGATGACAGGCATGAGGTAAAGAATCAAAGCGCCTATATACCAACTAAACTGCCTTCGAACCGAATTGCTCATCACTTAGCCACAGGTCCCCTAACTCTAAAATCATCGACGTGGTCCAAATCATCTCGTCCCTGTCATCGTCTCATGACGGGTGCTGACAATCAAGCCTATTGGTAAAAATATCCGTGACTAAAATAGGAAGCTCCAATGAAGGCCATGCATGTAAACAGAGCCGTTACCGCAAAAGCAAGCCGTCGCTTCTGCATGGCCCAACCCAGATAGATTGGAAAGTAGACCGATATAATTCTAAGTGTGCTCCAGAACGGATGGGCTCCAGACACAAAACTGAGAGATACTAATGCGCCCACAATGCCATAGATCTTGGCAGCAATGGCTTCCCACCGATTGAACGGATTCAATTTTCCGATGCAGAATAATAAAATGCCAACTACATCAATTAAGGAAATAAGGCCATACACAACTGTCAGCTTGTGATGGATGCCGATGCCCATATAACGAATAACCCATGTATACTCGTACCATGGCCACGCCCAATGCGCTTGCCAGCGCGTCTTCTGAACTTCGGAAAATGCCAGCGGATTATGAAAGGCGTAGCCCAAATACGCCATGTATGCGGCTAGTCCTAACGCACAGCCAATTCCCCAAATGAGGGATCCCCTCAGAGACGAATAGTCCTTCTTGATGAGTGACCACACGAACAGGATAAGCGGAAATAGGCCCACCAAAATTCCGGTCCCTTGTGTCATGGCAGCGCAAAGGCCAACCAACCCAGCGAGAACAAAGCGTTTCCGTGTCCCCAGAAGGACAGAGCCCAAGACGCAAAGTATGGTCCATGGCTCAGCGTAAATTGTTGAATAAAAAATTGCAGCAGGATTCAATGCAAACAGCCATACGGCCCAAATGGATTGAGTCCGAGTGAAACCCAATCGCTCTGCAAAGATGTTCAACAACACCAGGGTTGCGGCAAATGCGACCTGTCCAAGAACCAATACCGTCCATTGCCCAAAAATCCGCACAAGCAATGGAACAAAAGGGAAAAAGGCAAGTGAACTTAATGACAAATGCCCCAGATGCGTATAACCCAATTTGCCGATAGATATGTACCATAAACTGTCCCACTGAAACCAGAAATACTGATGGGATTGAAAAGCCATCTTGACAATGGTTGTTTTGCGTACGGGTGGCAGTATGGTGGCGACAATTAAAAGTGCTTCATGTGCCAGAAAGGCAAGGAGTAACCAGCCAAGAACCCTGTAAAACTTCGTTGTTAAGTGATTGGATGGACTGATATTTGTTCCACTGGATGAATTGTTCACCAAGTCTAATACCTCACATTCTGTATTCTGCAGTGTTTGCGATATTGCGCCATCTAATGCCTTTATCATGTGATGTTCAAAGTCAAGTCAAACACTACCGAAAAACTGGCATTGGATGTAATGGATATACAAAATAAACCGTGAAAACCGCCATGTGTGACGGTCATCACGGTCTTCCATCCAGCTATTACGTGACGATTGGTCTTGATGATGCACCCCAGTTCAGTTGGGTTTAGTTCACCATCTTTTTGAGTTCCGGCAACTCATCAAGGTAGCCGTGGCGACTGAGTTCTCTCAGGGCTTTGCGAACGCTCTGTTCCCCCTCGCCAGACTGACTGGACAACTCCAGTAACTCATTCAATCGAACGTGCGGACGATCTTTGCAATAGGCATATAAACCTTTGGCCGACCACGATAGGCGATCATCCGTGAATTCGCCCACAATCTGACGGAACATCTTATGAGACAGTATCTTCAAATCGACAAGGCTTTGAAGGGCTCGAGTGGCTTGTTTCGCATTCATTCTGCCCTGTCGGGAGATTTTCTCCAGTGTCGGAATGGTTGACTCCGACGAATTGTACTGCAGGACGATACAGACCATTTGTGCATAGATGTCTAAGTTCGGATGCTCAAACACATCGGACGAGAGCATGAAGTTCCTCGCAGTCTCGACAGGTTTCACGTTGGACATGGTATACCTCCCCGGCCCATACACTGCAAAGTGTCGGGTATGGGGTTTAGTTGTTCTCCCGTGAATCAGTCAATTTACCAGCGTTGCGTTGAGCCTGACGAAAGATCTGTGCTAAATTGAGTTTCTTCGACGGAGTAGAAATCGTTACCGCCGCACGATCCGTATGAACATCGTTCTCTGCCTTAGCTGCTACGGGTTCCAAGTTCTCCAACGGTTCAAACGATGGCAACCTATGTGGTGCAGCCAGTTCATCCCCGTTTGCTGCTGGCCGCATCGTCTTATGACCTTGTTGCTCAACGTGCCGGATGAGAATTTCCATCACACCTTGGCTGAACATGCCTTCATCTTTCAAGTGATTGAGATAATCAATGACCGCTTGCGGGGTTTCGACTGGAACATACAGTGTTACATCCTTACCCGGGCGGACGTAAACGGTAGATCGCCGCTTTCTCACTCGCTCTCGCCTTCCGCCTTTGTATCAGTCCGCGTGTCACTGGCGGCGATTTCTTCCGTTTGGGTTAAAGCGTGATTCAGCAGCATAAAGGTTCCGCGCGCGTTTCGAAACTGACTGTACTCCGCTGCGTCAAACCGGATCGGCAATCCAAGTTCGGCATTGAGCTTTTCAATCCATGGCTGCAAAACGACCGCGCCCCCGCCGATAAACCAGAACTCATTTGCATAGCGCACATGTTTCCAAGCATTACGGGCGGACTTAAGTACTTTTTCAGCAAGGATTCGCATATGCCGGTTGACCAGATTGGTCATATCAAACACGACTTTGCCTTCCGCGAAAATTTCGTACTCCTTGTTGACGAGCATCTTCGTCAATTCGGCGGTGCTTGCAATCAGCTCTTCGCCTTCCGCGTTGACTTCATTGCGAATGCTTTCGAGCGCATCGTTCAGGTGAATCTTCGTACCGGTCGAATACCGCTGATCCAATTCCAGGCCGGGTTTAAAGAATGCAATATCCATATCTACCCCGCCAACATCTGCAATACCAAACCCCTTGTGTGATAAGGGAGATTTTGAGGTGGCTTCGATGTCATAGACGCCGGATACATCGTCAATGGAAATATCAATGGGAAGAGAAAACTCGAGTTCTACGGTGACCCCTTTGAATACGGGAGTTATGTTGAAGGTAACGGAGTGAACGCCGCTTGTAATTTTGGAAGCAAATTCGTCACGAAATTTTACGATCTCGCTGATAGGTAATCCAGTGCCCAACTGAACCAGCGCCTTTATACGTTTAGTACCCTTCTGAATCGCTTCTTTGTGCTTCGCGGCAACTGCATAAGCTGCGCCTGTCAACAGTGTCACCATTGTCTCCGGTCTTTGAGCTTTCTTCTGTGCCGCCTTATCACCTACAACTTCGTGTACTACACCTTCGTCTCCGATTGCCAGATTACCGACGTAAACATGGCGGAACTGTTCACTTTCAATGGCTGGAGAAATGATTTGTACGTCAAGGAAATCTAGTGGCTCGCCACGTCCAGTTAACAGGACATACTCGCCGACTGGTTGGGCAACTACGTTTGGGAAAATAAAGGTGTGATCCAGATCGTCATAGATACCTTTGATGTAGCTGCTGCCGTTGTCGATAGACAGCGTGATAGAGGTACTGAGAGAATCGTGCTTGGCCAAGGATATTCTCCCTTCGACTTCAGGTGATAGTTATAGTAGATTCGCCACGGCTGCTCGGTTTTTGACCGCCGTGGCGATAACTTTTGAATTTGGATTTTAAACTTTAAAAGTGCATGACTAAAGTTTATGAGTTTAAGGTTTAAAGTTCATAAACTTTAAACCTTAGACTTCGAACTTTGAACTCTAAACCTGTAACGCTGAAGTTAACGCTGAAGTTTTGCGGTTAACAGCAGTAGTTTATGCGCCTGCTCTTATGTTGACGTTCATCGCGATCCGGGAAATCGTCCGGATCGTCATCATCCGAATTGAGCATTGTCCGACCGCGGGAGTTATCTTTCTTGCCAGTCGTGTCCTTGCTGTCAGGCGCACCAGGGACCCGATGGGCATTTTCAAATGTACCGAATACAATGGGCTTCCCATCTTCCACCATCAATCTGCCCTTGGCAAAGACGTGTTGAATTTGAAACTTCTCATCCGTCAATAGCAGATCTGCATCGAGACCTGTTTTGATGGCCCCTTGTGCCCTAACTTCAGGACGCGGGCGACATGTCGTGTGACAATGCCAACAGCCGTTTCGATTGGAACCTCTTCTTCCACAATGACATCGCGTGTCTCTTCCCAGAGCGTCGCGATGGATCCGATGCCCATTGCCACCAACTTGCCAGCGTCATCGAAGATCGGTGAACTCCCGTTACTGTCGGAACTCATCGTGATGTTCCACGGATCGATACCGGCATCAAGGAGTTTTCTGATGGCTTTGGAGGGTTTCACAGATACTTGATCGTGATCGTCAGGACGGATTCCCGACGTAACATCCACGATGCCCCCTTCTTTGCCGTACCGAACCGCCTCTTCGAGCAGGTCTGGGTTCCGGTTGAGGTGGGACGGGACAAACATGGACTTTGGCAATTCCGTCTTCCGTAAGACGTGGAATAAAACGGCCAATTTGGAGTCATCGTCGCCGACATGCAAATGAACGACCCCTGCCTTGTTGCCAAGTAACCCGCCAACCCTGGCTTCACTCGCCAGTTCGGCTAACTCCTGATCAGTCGGATGACTCGAGCGGGTATCAGAAATCGCGATTTCACCAACACCAATCACCTTATCGATGAACACTAAGTCCGATCGCGGTGTACCCGTGATGGTTCGCGTGGGAACCTGATAAGCACCGCAGTAGATGTATGTACTTACGCCTTCATAATCGAGACCATGTGCCTTCGCCAAAAGTTCACTCGTGGAGCGCGTGACACCATCCGTCCCAAGTACGCCGATCACGGTGGTTACACCCGCAGTCGTGATGTGACTTAAGGAAATTTCCGGCGTACGGTAATGAAATCCCCCTTCGCCCCCACCACCTGCAATGTGGACATGTTGATCAACCAGTCCAGGAAAGAGATAAAGCCCCTTGGCGTCGATGACGTCAATCTCGACCGAAGTTGCGTGAAAATCTAAATTCTCTCCAATAGCAGCGATTTGGCGACCGGCAAGCAACACATCTTTAACCCCCATCGGCTTCGGGGCGTACACATTTGCATTTTTAATCACAGTAAAAATCGGCAACGGACGTTCTCCTTCCATACTGAAAAAGACCTATTAGCGATGTTGTCCGAAAAAGGGGTGGTTCAAACATTGAATTGACACCTCACCTCGGCCGCATCAGTTTGGAGGGATGCTAACCTATCGATTTCTTTTCACCGCTTTATCGACGTGTTGAATCTCGCATCGTAGGATATGGGAGTTACCTGTCATTTCGCAACTCGGGGGAGATTGACGGGTTCGGTCCGCATTGGCGAAACATTTCAACATGGCAATTTGATGATCACTGCCAACGCCAAAACCATCTTGTCATCGACGGTTGATACGTCATTCGCATTACATATAATCAGATCAAGGAGAAACCACTCCTGTGTCAGCAAACGATTCAGCAATTGCTGGGTCGTTGGCTTGCCAGTTCGGCACTTGTCGCTGAGTTGACGATTTTTGAGAAAGAAACCATTCGTCTGGCAGCCTGCTCAATCCGACCCATTACGCCAAAAGACATCTGCCCCCAACTCGGCATCGGACCAGACTATGCACAAAGATTGTTAAGAGGACTTGTAAACAAACAATGGCTTCAGCCAGCAAGCGGAAATGTCCGCATTCGCTCCTATTGAGTTACATCCTTCACGAAGTGACCTTCGGTTGTAGCCCCGAACACTAAGGACGAACTCCATAGCCTCTAGGAATTACGGCACAGCGCAGCTTATTTGCACAAAACGACCGGATCACGTCTCATTTAAGCTGTCCTGGACAGCCTATCGACCGTTGACAGCTAGAATGAAGGTAGAAATCGCCGGCTTAAGCCACTGAGAACTGCTTATTGTTCAAGAGCTATTGAAGAAAATATAAAATAGGCTGTTGTATGCCGCTATCATCAAAGTGCGCAGAAACGGCTCCCTAAAGTTCGTTTGGCCTACGTGGTTTCTTTCGGCCAACTCAATCGTACTCATCCCCAAACTTCTCAGTGATTCCGCACAGCAAAAGGGACACCCTCGCCCTGCTTCACTGCTCCCGAACAACAATTTTGTGAAAACAGCCAATTCGGCGACCCAGCTGAGACCTAATCTGGTCTCTCCTACCACGGGGCCCATGTCCAAAACTTGCCCTTACTTATGATACGGTTCACCGCACGGATCTAAAGGTGACGGAGGCGGCTAAGGACGTGGGATTGCGACGTCACGAGTGCCCTGGCATGTCGTCAGACGCCAGAAACCTTTTATCGGTCCCGTTCACGGTCCTGGAACAGGCATAAAAGGACCAGGCGTATTTCCTTGTGCTGTCCCGAATTATTTTGGATGGTGGAGATACGAGGCTTCTTGGCCTGAAATCCTCAGAATGACATTGAACGTTTAATACTGAATGCATGCTGTCCATTTCCTCCCCCGGTTCTCGTGCTGAGTCGGAGGTTAGAACAAGTCACTCTGCAGGAGCAAGTTCTACAGATTTGGATGGGACTACGATGGCCCGATCAGGCTTTCGTCATGCACCCCAGTGTGTCATCCTTACTGCACATACACCCCTTTATGCGCAAGAAGAGCATGAAAACCTGAATCACATACCATGACGGATGTTCCATGCTATTCCACTGCAGTTTGAAATAAACTCGCACCCGGAAATGAATTAGCGAGTCTAAGGCCCTTAAATGAGCATCGTTTGAGTAATTGGATACCTAACCTAGTTGTTGATGATAGACTCTAGATATTTTTTATTGTGTAACACCTGGTCATCATTAGGTCGATATTTACGTGCAATTTCGTTATGTTCATGCGCTAGTTTGTATTCGCCTAGTCGATCATAGCAAACACAGAGTTGTAAATGGGGCAGCCACGTCCAACATGCACCATTGAATAATCCCCAATTGTCCTCAGGATATTTAAGTTCAGTAGCGAGTTCGTACCAAAAAATCGCTTTCCGCCACTCGTCTTGTTGCATGAATCCATATCCAAGCCTGCAACAGAATTCCGCACGTGGGGTATCGTATTCAAATGATTTCAACGCACATTCCCGTTCTCTTCCAGCATCCCCTAGATGGCTATAGCAGTCGGCTAATTTGCCGCATGCCGTGATATTGTCTTCGACCCACCCTTGTTTAGAGTTCAGGAATTTTTGGTAGTATTCAATGGCCCGTTCATAGTATTGATGATCTAAGCATTCGTTTGCATAATAAAAAAGGTCACGAGGGGCGAATGTCTCACCTGCAGCAAGTCGTCGTTCGTAGATGCGAAGATTACGGTCTGAGTCATGCTCAATAGAGTGATGAGTAATGGCGATGTCACTATTTAGAATGTGACCGCCCACAGCTAAATACTCGTGTACAGCTCCGTGCCATTGAAATCCCTTGAGTCGTTTCACTAAGCGATTACGCCGCAAGCTAGAAGTCACATTTCCTTCGGAATCAAATGCAAGATGATAATACATGGAAACTGCATCGACAGAAGGATCAAGGGTTTGCTTCAACTGGAGAAATTTCTGTCGGTCTGGATCCAGCAACACGTCATCTGCATCGAGCCACAAGATGTAGTCCATCGAAGCATGGCTAAATGCAAAATTCCGGGCAGATGCAAAGTCATCAATCCATACAAAATCGAAAACTTTGTCAGTGTACCGACTGACGATTGCTTTTGTATTGTCGGTAGAGCCCGTATCGACAATTATGAATTCATCCACAACGTCCTTCACGGTATCCAAGCATCGGCAAATGACTTCCGACTCGTTCCTTACAATCATACAGAGGCTGATGTTAATCATCGAAGCACCTCACAAGCCATTATGTTAGTCTCCTCATTCCATATTCTTTACCCCTTCAAAATGTCACGGTTAAAATGTCGGCCCTATCCAATAGACATACTCAAAGGACAAGTGCCGTTTCAAATTAAGACACGCCCCCATACGACTATAGGACAACATTTAGGGGGTGAACTTATGTCTGAACGTTGCCAGCAGTGCGAGCAGAAGCATTGTCGATGCAAAGAAGAACGTTGCCAGCAGTGTGGGCACAAACATTGTCGATGTAAAGAAGAACGTTGCCAGCAGTGTGGGCACAAACATTGTCGATGTAAAGAAGAACGTTGCCAGCAGTGCGGGAACAAGCATTGTCGATGTAAAGAAGAACATTGCCAGCAGTGCGGGCACAGGCATTGTCGATGGAAAGCAGAACGTTGCAAGCAGTGCGGGAACATTACATTGTCGATAATCAAGAAGAAATTGCCAGCAGGGGGACCTTCTGGACCTAAGGTGCGCAACTGGAACAACAGGACCTTCTGGGCCTGCGGGAGCAACTGGCATGGACCTACTGGGCCTGCGGGAGCAACTGGTGCTACTGGGGCGACCGGAGCTACTGGCGACACTGGATCTGCGGGAGCAACTGGTGCTACTGGGGCGACCGGAGCTACTGGCGACAACTGGACCTGCGGGAGCAACTGGTGCTACTGGGGCGACCGGAGCTACTGGCGACTACTGGACCTGCGGGAGCAACTGGTGCTACTGGGGCGACCGGAGCTACTGGCGACACTGGACCTGCGGGAGCAACTGGTGCTACTGGACGCGACACAGGAGCTACTGGCGACACTGGACCTGCGGGAGCAACTGGTGCCTGACCGGAGCTACAGGACGCTACTGGGGCGACCGGAGCTACTGGCGACACTGGACCTGCGGGAGCAACTGGTGCTACTGGGGCGACCGGAGCTACTGGCGACAGTACTGGAGCAACTGGTGCTACCGGAGCTACTGGCGACACGAGCAACTGGTGCTACTGGGGCGACCGGAGCTACTGGCGACACTGGACCTGCGGGAGCAACTGGTGCTACTGGAGCAACTGGCGCACTGGCCTGCGGGACCGCTGGTGCACTGGCGACCACTGGACGCTGCGGGAGCAACTGGTGCTACTGGTGCTACTGGAGCGACCGGAGCTACTGGCGCACACTGGACCTGCGGGAGCAACTGGTGCTACTGGGGCGACCGGAGCTACTGGCGACACTGGACCTGCGGGAGCAACTGGTGCTACTGGGGCGACCGGAGCTACTGGCGACACTGGACCTGCGGGAGCAACTGGTGCTACTGGGGCGACTGGAGCTACTGGGCAACACTGGACGCTACGGGAGCAACTGGTGCTACTGGGAGCGACACGGAGCTACTGGCGACACCGGGACCTGCGGGAGCAACTGGTGCTACTGGGGCGACCGGAGCTACTGGCCGACAGGCTGCCTGCGGGAGCAACTGGAGCAACTGGTGCTACTGGCGATACCGGACGCTACTGGGAGCGACCGGAGCTACTGGCCAACGGGCCACGGGAGCAACTGGAGCTACTGGCGACCTACCGGACGCTGCTGGAGCAACTGGTGCTACTGGGGCGACAGGAGCACCGGAGCTACTGGCGACACTGGACCTGCGGGAGCAACTGGTGCTACTGGGGCGACCGGAGCTACTGGCGACACTGGACCTGCGGGAGCAACGGGCTACTGGGGCGACCGGAGCTACTGGCGACACTGGACCTGCGGGAGCAACTGGTGCTACTGGGGCGACCGGAGCTACTGGCGACACTGGACCTGCGGGAGCAACTGGTGCTACCGGGGCGACCGGAGCTACAGGCGACACTGGACGCAACGGAGCAACTGGGACCTACTGGGGCGACCGGAGCTACTGGGAGCAAGCGGGAGCAACTGGACGCTACTGGGGCGACTGGAGCAACAGGCGCTGCAACTGGGGTATTAAACTTTGCAGATTTTTATGCGTTGATGCCTCCTGATAATGCAGCAACGGTAGCTCCCGGTACAGACGTAAGTTTTCCGGAGGATGGACCTACTAGTGGGACTACTATTGTCCGTACTGGTCCCAGTACATTTAATTTGTCTGCGATTGGCACTTATCAGGTCTTGTTCCAGGTGAGTGTAACCGAAGCGGGCCAACTGGATTTAACTCTCAATGGCGGTGAACTACCATATACGGTGGTCGGGCGAGCAACAGGTACTTCTCAGATAGTAGGAATGGCTCTTGTGCAAACGACAGTCATCAATTCATTACTCACTGTACGGAATCCTGCTGGCGAAACAACGGCACTAACCATCACTCCTTTGGCTGGCGGAACAAACCCTGTTTCAGCACACCTTGTTATCACGCAACTCGCATAGAGGGAGGTAGAATGGCAGTCAGGCAGCGCCGGATTGTGGATTCGCTAAACCATGGTTCACCTCGACCAGGTGAAAACCACGAATCAGTTGACGAGTGGTTTTTACCTTTACATAGGTTATTTTGTTGACTCTTCTTGAACTCCCTCGTGAATTAGGGTTTTTCTCACGAATGGTCGCTCATTCGCAGGATTTCATCACACGGATTTAGTCGGAGGAAGTAGTTCATACATCAGAGCTGGGGGTCGATCCGTTTGGAGCGTAGTTCATCGAAAAAACAAGAAAATACCGGTTCGGTAGTCCACCTGCGATACCCTCTTTTGAGGGAGTATTTCTGCCTTTGAACACGGACCAATGGGAGCGTAGTCTGTGGTCCGCTTGTTACGGACACTCTTCACCATTGAGCATTTGAAGACAGCCTATCCGTTTGCGTACCATCGCCTTGTCAAAGCTGAACCGCTCCCTACTGGACGTTCCACCGCCTGAGAGGCTACGCCATATGTAGAAGAAACGCATTGCGTTTCTTCGCTACATCACCTTCACATCGTCCGTCTCTGACGCTTTCGGTTTTTCACCCATTAGCTTCTGAGGCTCTTCGGTTATTTGCCCGTCGAACGATCCTTAGACGGATAAAAAACCGAAAGGACTCCTCGAAAAAACCGCTCCGTAGCGGTATTCTGAGAATCCCCGCTGCGTACGGTTGATACTGCGTTACTGCGCTTTCGGTTTTTTACCCAGTGATTTATCAGTCGTTTCGGTTATTTGCCCAATTTCCACCTCCAAGCCAACATAGGGTGAAAGGCGATATTCCAAACGAAATTCGATGCAAGCTTCCGAATGTCACCTTTACGGACTCTACCACCGCCATGAGAAGGCTCTCTTCTCAACGTCTGAAAGACGGTCGAAGACTCCATCCCCAAATCTCCCAAGCGACGTGTCGAAGTCAGGATCGTACCTGAAGCGCCGTTAGCCTCTGCTCCAGCACCTGGATGTCACGCAGTCGTTCATTGATATGGCTGAGGGCGACTTGAAACGAACGCTCGATATCAGTCGGCAAGTTTCCTGCATGAAGGCCCAAGGTCGCACGCTCCTTGGATTCCAGTAGACTTTTCTTCTCAGTATCAAGCAGTTTCCGCCATTTACCCAGGAGCGTTTTGGCCTGTTTTTCAAACGCCGTTACCTGCTGACGTCCTGACCAATCTTGAGCGACACGTGCAAAGACCGCCTTGTGGAGGTCTCGGGCACTCACCTTTTTCCCACATACTTGACACTGATATTTCACGTATTGACCTTTCGCACTTGAGGGACTTTGGTCCTTGGCCTTCAATAAGACCCCACATGACTTACACATGGCAAGCCCGTCAAGGAGATTATTCGTGCTGAATTTGAGTCCTTTGGCTTTTTTTAAGCGCCGCAGTCCGTGAACCATTTCCCACAGGTAAGGCGGGATGATCGATTCGTGAACATCCTGGAACAACGAAATTTGGTAGTCTGGTTTTCGTGCGCTATTCCCGGCGCTCTTCCTGACATTCCAAGGCAAATGGCCCAAGTGAGCCTTATGCTTCAGCACCAAGTCGATGACACTTGCATTCCATGTGCCACCACCAGGTGACGGAACGTCAGCCTCATTTAGAATTCGGGCTATTTGTTCGTCTCCATGCCCCCAACTTGCCAGGTAGAAGATAAAATATACAAGTGAGGCCTCTTGGTTCGGATAGAGAGTTCCATCCACCATATCATATCCAAACGGAGGCCGAGCTCCTGGTCTCTTAGGGTGAATTGCATTCAACATCATGCGCTGCGAATCAAGCGCACGGCGTGATTTTACTGCAGATTCTTCGCTTGCGAGTACAAGCCGAAGCTGCGTCTGCAAATCCTGCGGATCCCACTCCTTGTCATCGTTCTCTGATGCAGAAAAGAACTTTACATCTGGCTTACGCAAACCGATTTCTTCCCAGACCTCAAGAACAAAATCAGTGACCTGTCGGGTAACTCGTGACTCGTCATAAAAGAACACGGCTTCACAGTCATTTTTTAGCACGTAGTCGACCATCTCCTGCATACCTTGGCGCTGGCTCGCTCTACGGCGGTACGCACTAACCCCCTCGTCCGTAAACCGAGCAACAATTTGATATCCACGCATCTCAGCAGCACGGGTGATTGCCTCGAATTGAATCTCAAGCGAGTGGTTTCCAATTTGTCTTTGGTCTGAAAAGCGTCCATACGCTACCGCTGGTTTAAGAAGCGACATTTATCCCACCCCCATCTGTAAAAAATTTACTGAAGTTGATCTGAAGTAAGACTCGCCCAGGATACACATCCAGGCGTCGAACCAACATCTGAGCTAACGTCCCCAGTTCATCGGATCGAGACAATTCGCTGCGAAGGTGACGGGTAGCAAGTTCTGAAAGAAGACGTAATTGGGCGCTGAGGACATCGTAGGTCTCACGTCGTAATCTTGTTTCCATCAACTGCTGCTCCAGTGCCCTTTGTTGGCTCAAGAGGCGATTCACCAATCCTTCTCCATCAACAGCGCCGTAGTTGTTGACAATCTGGAGTGCGCATCGACTCATGTCTTGTTCAAGCGCAATCATCTGCTTGGCGACTTTGGACTGCTGCTCTTTGAGCCATGAACCACATTCAGACATGACCGCATCCACATCGAGAGCTTGGATTTTCTGATCCAACACTTGTTTGGTTACCTGATGAAGCCTCTCTGATGAAACAGAATTCGCTTTGTGACAGGGGCAGGAGTAGTACGAGTGATTCTGTAAGCGATCACGGCGATACTTCATAGGCGCACCACACAACCCACAGTGCGGTTGAACTAGTGCCTCATCGACATTTGGAGCGGAAATGGTATCCGTAAGCATCTTAAATCCTTCAAGCCGATGTTGCACTTCCTGGTACAATTCAACCGGAACTATGGGCTGAACATGTTCCAACTCCTTGAGGGTGCCTCCTCGTTCCCAACAGCCGGCGTAAAACGGCGTCCTCAACATTTCAAGGAGGCGTATTTCGCCCCGCTTTAGCTTCTTTTTGAACTCCCTGAGAGTGGCCAGGAAATCATCAGCCGTTGTTGATCCAGCAACCCTTTCGAAAAACTCCAAGATGGTGGCAGCTTGTTCACCGTGGGTGAACGTGACCTTACCATCGTCTGATTTGTGCCTCGCATAGCCTAATAGACTCGACGGAAATTGTTTTTGTGCGTCCGCTCGACGACGAACAATGGTCTGTCCTTCGAGCTGTGCGAACATCGCTCCAATTGCCTCGTGGACAATCGATTGATCGAAGGGACGCACATTGCTTGCGGTGAAAATGACGTTGACCTGTTGCTCTTGCAACAAACGTGCAATCTCCAGATACTCATAAAAATTCCGGCCAGTCGATCCCGGTCATAAACGACCAGTGTAACCACTTTCCCCGCCCGAATCAGCTCCAGGAGTTCCTTGAGTTTCGGCCTGTCTCGCATTTTCACTTTCAGCGCAGAGACCCCATCATCAATCAGTATCAGGCGTTGCTCCTCAGGAACACCCTTTAAAAAATCCTTCGCTGCGGCGAGCTGCATCGCTACGTTTTGACCGTCTGTCGATACCCGCACGTAAACGACGACAAGTAAAAATGTCAGAAGGGACATTCAGATTCACCTCCACTTGAGGGACTGTTTATCATTGCTCGGAATCGATCTCTTTCAGAAACCGCCCGATTTCCTTCGGATCCGCCTTGGACTGTTCTATTAAAAATTTCACAATCAATCGGCGTATCCAAAGAACTGACTCTTCAGGTGCATCCTCTTGATGCACGACTTTGACAATGCGAACATCGTCCATGAAAGCACCCCCGTGCGCATGTGTTTCTACCATTGTCGTCCGGGGGCATAGCTGATATACCGCTAGACTGCCTCCTCTAGCGGTAACTGCAATTGAATCGGCTGTTCTTTGCCCGTGCCGAGGTCGACGCTGACTATCTCCGTCTCACTACCCGGCATCTTCAAGATCCAAAAGTTTTCGTCCATCAGTCTCCACCACCCTTTCACCCCAGATGCGGATGAACTCCTCAAGAACATGTTGCGATACGCCAGTGGTTTCTGGACTCTTCAAAAGCAGTCGCTGCATCCACTCCTCGTAACGAATTGAACGCCTCACAACATCACCTCCGTTTCTGCGGGAAATCAAAACAAGACTTGTTCGGATAATGCAAGTCTTAGTCTCGTCAGAATGTGAAAATCGTAATTTTGGACTTTTCTCTTCGGCGGGATTTATAGTCATGTCAGCGGTTCAACAGAGCCGGAATTCAAAGATTTGAAAGGGGAAATGCACAATGACAACCAACACCAAACCCGCCGTGGTCTATATCCGGGCCATTGCAAACCATTCCAAGGAGAACCAGAAGGCGTTTATCGAGCGACAGGTCTCCGGAACTGACTTCCACGTTGTGTCCACCTTCATCGACACAGGCTCGGGGGTAGATGACATTTTGAAGCGTCCAGGGCTGCGGCAACTCTTCGAGGCTCTTCACGCTGACCCGAATATCCATGATGTCATCGTTTACGATCAATCTCGGCTGTCCCGCCGAGTGAGTGAGGCGCAGCAGATAGTCCAACGCCTGGCAGACATGAACGTGGAAGTTCACTACGCAGCAGATGGCCTCGGGTCCAATCAAATGGAGGCTATTATGACACGCTTTATCCGAATGGAAGAACGACGAATGCATGGCGAGCGCATTCGAAGGGGGAAAGCAACGGAAGCGCACCGGACAATGAAATCAAAATGGTGGCCAGGATCATTTAGCGGATTCCTTGGCCACCACATGACTTACGTTGGCTTCCCACCCCCCGACGTGTATTTCCCCGTTCCCTTAAACACGTCTCGGTATCGCAGCAGATTCCCCTACCCATGGTAGATTTTTAGGATTTTTCCGTCGAGACTTGCACTATCCTAATGTCTTTGTTCAAGATAACCCCCGAGCAAAAATCTACCCACGTCAAAGAGGACTGATTCGGCGTATTCCCGTGCATCCTGTTATTGGTTTGCATTCTGATGACAAAGGCTAGACCAATCATGACGATGCGAACCATGCCAGGGTATGCAACGGGCCTATGCCTTCTCTTCCTGCTTGGGTTGAAAGGGGGCAATGGTATGAACGAAAAGCAACGCCTTGACGCTATGGACGCCATAGCAAGATTGCTATTTACTGCGCTGCTTCGAGCAGGCTCATTGCACGCCAATGACACCAAAAAATCGGCGTAACGAAGGGGGTATTTTTATGACCAACAGTTTGAAAACTGTAATTTTGCTGGCATTTTATCTCCGTGTGTCGACTTCCCAGCAGGCACAAGAAGGATACAGTCTTGAAGGGCAACTCCAGGCTTGCATAAAAAAAGCCAAAGAAGAGTATGGACCTGATGTGGCTTGGGAAGTGTTCGTAGATGAAGGCATTAGTGGTAAGGATTTGGAACATCGTCCTGAACTCAAACGCATGTTGCGTGAAATCGAGAATGGCAAATTCGATGGCGTTATTGCCTGGAAGGTGAGCCGTCTAGCTCGAAAGTTGTCCGACGCACTGCGTATCGTGGATTCCATGTCCAAGTCCGGGGTTGAATTCATTTCGATTAAAGAAGGGAAATACAGCTCGCCTGTCGACCGTCTTACCTTTAACATGCTCGCAAGTGTGGCCGAATATCAACGTGAAGAATTGGCTGAAAATGTTCAACTCGGTATGACTCAACGGGCGAGTGAAGGTTTATGGAATGGCGGAAGGGTGCTTGGATATCGCAGCGAAGAGAAGATGCTGATCCCCGTCCCGGAAGAGGCTGTCGTCGTTCAACTGATCTTCAAGAAGTTCACGGAGGAAAACTACGGAACCAAAAAACTCGTGAACTGGTTGAATGCGAATGGCTACCGGACGAAGAATGGCAAACCGTTTCGTGTTGACTGTGTTCACCGCATCCTGCGCAACCCGGTCTACAAAGGATATATTCGGTTCAATCAGTTGGTGAATTGGAACGAAAAGCGCCGCCGTGGAAAAAATGACAATCCTCTCGTCGTAAAAGGAGCACACGAAGCTCTCGTAACGGAAGCCATCTGGGATGAGGCACAACGTATTTTGGACTCTCGGTCAACGGGTACGCCACGTCAATACAGCGGCACCTTTCCCTTTACAGGGCTTATCAAGTGCCCTCAGTGCGGATCTTTTATGACCAGTATGTATGGTTCGAAGCGTAAGGACGGTTCCAAACCTCGGTACTATGTATGCGGCGCCTACCATAACAGTGGAATATCCGTTTGCAGCCCGAACACCATTCGAGCGGACGCCCTGGAGGACGCTGTATGGGAGCGTCTGGTGTCAGCGATGACCACCGATGAGACCCTTCGGCAACTGAGTGACATGATCAATGCACACATCTGTCGGCACAACAACCGTGAACCAGACGATGAGATCCAGCGCCTGACCAACCGGCTGAAAAACCTTGAGGACCAGAAGAAACGCATTCATGCAGGGTTTGAGGCCGGCATCTACACCATGGCTGAGACTACGGAAAAGCTTAAACCGTTGAGAAAAAGTATTGAGGACGTGGAGCGGCAGCTCGCTTCACTTAGTCAGTTCGCTGCGGATGGTCCTACTCCAACTCTTTTGCCGGTGACACCTGCTCACCTTAAAAAGCAGTTGCTGGAGTTTGTAACGCTGAAGGAGTTTCTCGATGTGAAAGAACAAAGACAACTCCTTGAGGCGAGCATCAAGCGCATTGACGTTCAAGAAAAGTCTCTACAGAAAGTTCACTTCTCATTCATCCTTGGGGATGAACAAGGGACCACCGAATCCGATCCCGAATCGGATCCGGCGGATCCCGTACATAGGAGCTTGGAGAGCTACGGCCTTTACCGTGCAATCTTCCTTCCTCAAAAGCGCTACCTATTTATGATACGGTTCCCCTCGTGCAATTCGAATGCCACGATAGAGTTGCTCCAGCAGCACGACCCGGGCCAACTGATGAGGCAGTGTCAGCGGCCCAAAGCTCCAGACCCAGTCGGCGCGGCGCAGCAACGATTGGTCGACACCGAGCGAGCCGCCCAGCACGAACACCAGCCGACCAAAACCGCGTCCGGTCAGATCCGTGAAGGTCTGACTCCACCCTTCCGACGATACGGCTTTGCCCTGACGGTCGAGGATGACGAGTCCATCGCGATCGCGCAGGTGTTTTTCAATCCTGGCTGCCTCAATCGATTTGATCTGTGCGACCGTGGCATCACTTGCCTGCTCAGGTGCCGCTTCATCCGCGACTTCCTGAATATCAATCCGGACATAGCCAGAGAGACGCTTGGCGTACTCTGCCACAGCGTCTCTCCAATAGCGTTCCTTCAGTTTTCCAACCGCAATTACGAGGATTTGCACGGGTCTACTCTCCAAACAGTCCAAACAGATCCCCGCCGCCGTTGTTGACGTCTGTCTGAGCACTCGGCGTGGTCGTATTTGGTGACTGCATTTTTCCAAGACGGACGGAAATCGTAAGTTCCTGATCTCCGCGATATACCTTCATTTTAACTGTTTCACCTGGTTTGGCCATAAACAGGTATGTTCTCAAGTCAGCCATCGTCTTGATATCGTGGCCGTTGAACGACACAATCACGTCTTGAGGTCTCAGACCTGCTTTCCGCGTTACGGGAGAATGTACCTTCGCAATCATCACGCCGTAATCGACTGGTACATCTGGCCACCATTGCTCAGGCAGGCTCGCCAGTGAATAACCTTCAATCCCGAGCGACGGATGCTCAGAGTGTCCTGTCCGGATAATCTGTGCCGCAATCCGCTCAACTTCATTTGCGGGGATCGCGAAGCCCATACCTTCCACGGTCGGATCGACGATTTTGGACGAGTTGATCCCGATGATTTGCCCGTACACATTGAGCAAAGGCGCCCGCTGTTCCCAGGATTGATCGCAGCGTCCGTCTGGATGACTGTTTGATAATCGAGGATATTTTGAGCTGGATCATCGACTTGTTCAACTGGCATGACGCGGCTTTTCGCGCTGACAATGCCGGACGTAACAGAGTCTTCGAAATCGAGTCCCATCGGCGATCCAATCGCGATGGCTGGCTCACCGACCTGAAGCTTATTCGAGTCAGCAAACGGTATCGGTGCTACAGACTTCACGGTACTTGCTGGTACGCGTACTACGGCCAGATCGGTGAATGGATCCGTTCCCACCACTGTCGCAGTTACGTGTGACCCTTTTTTCATTACGACTTCAACCTTGGCTGCCCCTTGCACCACATGGTTGTTCGTGACGAAATAGCCATATTTGTCAGTCTTGTTAATCAAGACACCCGATCCAACGTCGTTTGGCTGAAGTTTGGTTTGGTCGCTGAAGAAGTCGCTCACCCGTCGGTAGTTTACAATCCCGACGACCGCCGGCTCTACCTTCTTGACGACATTGACAATCCCCTGTTTTCCAGTCAGGGAGAAGCCAGTTTCGCGATCCGAAGAAACTGAAAAGGCTGCCTGCATCGGCACATTGGCACTGACGAGTGTAGGCGTAGTTCTGTGCAGCGCCATTGTCAGCCCGGAACCTGCTACACCGGAGAGTGCAACGGCTGCCAGCAACCGCCAAGTTCCGTTTCTGTTCTTCCCGTTTCTGTTCTTCCGCCGTTCTCCATGGTTGCTGCCACTGTAATATCCCATTACAAGATCCCTACCTTTTCCACGTCCATACTCGTGGCAGTATTAGGCCCTTGTAGTGTGACCAGCTAACCGATTACTTATGCACAGCAGCGAGCGGCGTTGGCTGTGTGCGACTGGTGTGGTGAAGTCGTACACCATCTGCGTAATTCGGGCGAATTTCTCTTACCAGTGAGGAAACCGTCAATTCAGCGAGATCGCGCTGATTATTCTCTTCACTGAGATGTGCCAAATAGACATCGAGCTCTTGGTTCGCAAACAGGTCGGTCAATGCCACTGCAGCGTCTTCATTGGAAAGATGCCCTTTGTCACTGAGAATCCTCCGCTTGACACTCCATGGATAGCGCCCTGCGCGAAGCATGTCCACATCGTGATTGGTCTCGAGTATGTAACATTGGCAGCCTTGAATGATGGTTTTGATCGTGTCGCTCATATAGCCGAGATCCGTCACGACGGCCAGGCTTGAGTCACCACAGTCAAACCGATAGGCCACTGGTTCCTCGGCGTCATGCGAGATTGCAAAGGGTGTGACTTTGATGTCGCCAATGTGAAAGACGGCGCCGTCTGAGACATACTGTATGCGTTCTGGCGCAACATCGGATAAATCACCCGCAACCTGATGCCAGGTGCCCTGGCTGATATAGAGTGACGCGGTCGAAAGCTTCGTTGCCTGTTTCAATCCGCGTACGTGATCAATATGTTCATGCGTGACGAGTACAGCATCCAAATCAGGAAGTGCCGTATCAGCGGCGGAAAGAAGCCTTGTCTGCAACTGTTTTCCACTGATGCCGGCATCGAGCAAAATTCGCGTCGATTCGCTACGAATGAAGATTGCGTTTCCCGAACTGCCACTGGCCAAGACACTGAATTGCAGCACAAGAACGCCCCCTTCATGTATGGTCAAGAACTCTGCTAACACGGTGCGGTGTCACCGGGCAAAAATGCTCCGTCACGTACTGAACACGTACGCTCCAGGGCTCAGCCCCGTCTAAACGGTCCGGGGTGTCCACTGAACACCCGGCTTCGCCCCCCACAGGGGAGCAGACGCCGTACGCTTTTTTGTCCGCTTCCTAGCACCGAACGGCATCTTATAAGGCGAGACTTGGCGCTTTGCGCCAAAGCGAGACCTATCCCCTTGTGGGGCCTTGACCCTATTTTATGTGCCTAAGTTGATCTCTCCGGTAAATGCGTTGATTTCGTAGACTTGCTTCGATGATGTAACCACCCGCCACACCGGGAACCAGTACTTCGATGACGGTGTGCCGTTCCCGCTGCCCTGCGGCTTCAGGGCATAACCCAGATCAATGTGTTCTATCACATTATCTTGTGGCGATCCCGATTTGTCCACCGAGTTTGCTAGACTCGTCAGCGCATCGACCGCCGAAATGGTCGGCTTCGGCTGACCTGCCATATGAATGATACCAGCGGTGGTTTGTTCATAACCGGCTAGTTTTCCGCTGGCCTCGTGCAGTATGAGGGACGCGTCAAACAAAGGATGCTGTTGATATACTTCGTCATACACGATGAACTCTCCGCCCGTCATCGCATTATCCATTTGATAGCTGTTTCCGTTCCACACATACGAAAGCAGGCTCTTGCCGCTCTTACCGCCGACTTTGAGCGGCGTCGTGTAGTCGACGCGCCATGTGTATGGTGTCTGAAAGCGGAGTTCACCCATATCCGTGTCGATTAGACCTGCGCTCTCGTCGAGCACCCGCTGCTTGGCATTTGGAAAGACTGTCTGTTGCAGTTTGCTGTATGGTATATGCACAGTTCCTGTTTCGAGCGGTGCCATTACTGGGTGATCCTGAGGAATGGCAGCCGCCAGGCTAAAGTTATGCTGTGCTAATAAGGTTTTCGTGTTAGCCACGAGATCGGAATAAGACTCTGTATAGCTTGCTGCCTCCTGCCTGGACTGGATGTACTGCCAGCCAAGTACTAAATCGAGTACGAGAAATACCGCGATGAGCCATGACTTGGCAGCCTCCCAATTCATGCACCTTCACCGCCTTTCAGAATTTGCCCGGTGACCGCATCAACCGCAAACACTTTGCCGTTCGCATCCATCACATCGACCACTGGCTCAAGCTGTTTGCTGCCATTTGCACCGGAGAGGACTGTGTAGCCTAGTTCAAGCGAAAACGGGCCTGCGTTGTCGGCCTTGACCTGTTGCTTAATGATGGCCATCAGCTTGGCGCCTGGTAATGTTGTCACGGTTGTTTGCTTGGTGCCATTTGTCTGATCGGTCGTCGGTCGGATAAATTCTGTGACGTGTCCACTGTTCAGTGTTATCTGATATAAGCTGGTGTTGTTCAGCACCGGCAGTCCATCTACCTCAGGCCGCAGCTGATACGTGACGACAGCGTGACTGGTCTTCTGTGCTTCCGGTTGCAAACGGAATCAAGTTCGTCAGGCTTCCGCCGTGACTTTGGATAAAAGCGACAGCGACGTCGAGACTGTTGGCTGTCTTGCCTCCGGTCGAGGTCGCATTCGGATCGTCAAACGTCATCATACCGCTGGTCTGGCTCCACTGCACAGCTCGACTGCCATCTGTCCAAAGCACCTCGCCGTTTTGTTCCTGAATGCGGGTCAGCGCATTTGGATCCACGAAAAATGAATGGATCAGCGGTATGGTTGCAGGGGGCTTGGTTTTCCAGGCATACTGGACGAACTGCTGTGGCTGTGCTGGTAAATAGCCAACAATTCGGCTTGTTCCAGTCGTAATCCACGGATGTTCTGTGACTGCTGTTTGGATCAGCCCCTGGAACTCTTCAGGTGTCAGGTCTGTACGGCCAATATAATGATCTGGCTGATCCGGTGTGCTCAACTCCAGCATGACCGGCTGCCCAGGCGACACTTCGTAAAAGGTGACCGTCTGCGTCTGTTCCGCAAACGCGTCGTTCTGAAGCGCAGGAATGAATTGCAGCAGCGCAGCGCGATCGAGCGTATTGCCAAACCGAATTTGTACGGTCGAGAACGCAGTGGAAGATGCGGACTCCAGCATCGGTTTGAGCCCGCTCAATTCAACGCCGGACAGGCGTTGCAGCCAGTCCTGATAAACAGCCGTTCCGGGCAAGGCAACGCTGTAAGCTGGCTGTCTGCCTGTTTTCAGCACAATTTCGTAAGGAACCTCGGTCGTCTCCATTTGCGGCAACGAGGATGTCAGCGAACTCGTGAGCGAAGGAAGATCGGAAAAGCCTGCTTCTGAAGGGTTCAGCCAATCGCCGTGCCAAATTGAAAAGCTGAGCAACAAGCTGACAAGTACGAGCAGAAACAGCAGGATACTACGCAGTCGGCTGGCTGTCATACATCCTCCTCCTCTCGTCGCGGCAGGCGCACGGTGACAGTCGTTCCTTCGTTGACTACGCTGTCAATCTTGATTTCCCCGTGATGACGCTCTGTGATTTCCCTGGCAATTGCCAGACCAAGTCCGGTTCCCCCGCGTCGGCGTGAACGGGCCTTGTCCACCCGATAGAAACGTTGAAAGACATTTTCGAGTTCGGTTTCAGGTATGCCCACACCGGTATCGGAAACCTTAATCTCGACTTCACTCGCAACCGGCCTCGCCGAGATTTGAACTTGGCCGCCGGCCGGTGTGTATTTGAGCGCATTGGACAGCAGGTTGTCCAATAGGCGATCCAGCAGATCGCGATCGCCAACAATTACCGGTTCACCTACACATTCGAAACAGAGGGTCAGGTGGCGATCGTTCGCTGCCAAGGCAAATCGCTGTTCCGCGGCAGTAAGCCAACTGTCGACGTCAATGTTCGTTTCAACAAAGGCCGCCTGTCGCTGTTCCAATCCACTCAATTGCAGCAGATCTTGCGTGATTCTGGACCATCCGATCCGTTTCCTGTACACATACTTGGAGAAACGCCTGCCGTGTCTCTTCATCGAGGCCGCCATCTTCCATTGCCTCCAGGTACGACTTGATGCTCGTAAGCGGCGTACGCAGTTCATGCGATACATTGGCGACGAAATCCCGTCGCGCCTCGTTCAACCGTTCCTGCTCAGTGACATCGCGTATAACCGCGACATAACCGCTAATGGCCTGCTGCCTGTGAATGGCGGTTAAGTGAACATGCATCAAGCGGTTATCAAGCGAGTGAACGAAGTTGCCCTCCTGACCAACGCGAATGCGATTCTGGATGTCCAGCATCTCGCCGGCCTGAGCCAGTGCGTCACGGCCCCAGGCAGCAGGCGATAGGCTGCGCCATTCGCAAAAACCGGCGTACCGGTCTCGTCGAACGTTACGACACCGTCTCCCATATAGGTAATGACGGCATCGAGCCGATCACGTTCGCGCGCGTTTTCCGAGAGTGCTGCTTCCAAGTGATCTGCGAGGTCGTTGACGGCGTGCCCGAGATCGCCTAATTCGTCCTGGTTGCGCACCTGAACGCGATGGCTGAAGTCGCCGTCCGCCATGCTGCGCGCTTGCTTCGTGACTTCAATGACCGGCCGAGTGATGGCTCGAGAGAGAATGATACTGAGGATCACCGTGATCACCAGTACCGCGGCACTGGTGGTATAGAAGATGGTGGTAACCTGTTTGACGGTATTATAGGTGTTCTGAATGGGGACCACATCTTCCACGAGGCCGACAAATTGTCGTTGATAGGTGATTGGCGTGGCGACGGCAAGTACGTGATCGTTCGTCTGTGGATCGATGCGAACACCCACAGCTCTCGACCTCGAGACGAGCGCTTGGGTTGCGATGGAGTCGATGCGTTTTTGCCCCACCAGCGCAGTTCCGGCAGACGTATCCTCAACGACGCCTTTTTGATTGAGAATATAGACAGTTCCACTAAGTGGCTGCGGAAAGGACTGCAGCAGCGATGATAGGTTGCCGTCATCGTGTCCGGCGTTCGCAATAGAGGGAGCAACCAGCGTGGCGAGCAGCTGTGCCTGGTGCTCAATTGACGTGGTCTCACCGCGTAGCAGGGAAGCATTCAGTGTGCGTACGAAATAGGCGCCAACCAGTTCCAGAGCAAACAGGATGAGCAGCAGATAAATCAGTACGAGTTTGACGCTTATGCTCCGCCACACAGGCCTCACCTCCGCGCGTAGTAGCCAACGCCGCGCTTCGTCAGGACATATTGTGGCTGACCAGCGTCATCTTCAATCTTCTCGCGAAGCCGACGGATGGTAACATCGACGGTGCCGATCATCGCCGGCATAATCCATACCCCAAACTTCCTGCAGCAGCTGCTCCCGTGTATGGACAATCCCGGGCCGCGACGCGAGGACAGTGAGCAGCTCAAATTCGCGGTGAGTCAGCGGGATTGCGTTCCCTGCCTTAAACACCTCATATTGATTGAGATCAATGGTGACGTCGCCAAGCACAATTCGTTTGCTTGTATCGGATTCAGGCAGCATGCGCTCAGGCGCCTGGCGGCGCAAATTGGCTTTCACGCGCGCAAGCAGTTCACGACTGCTGAACGGTTTCGTTACGTAGTCGTCCGCACCAATCTCCAGGCCAAGGACTTTGTCCACTTCCGATTCCCTTGCAGTCAGCATGATGATGGGCATAATACTAAAGGTCCGCACTTCACGGCAGACTTCAAAGCCGTCTTTTTCCGGAAGCATGACATCCAGCAAAATCAGGTCAGGCTGTGTCCGGCGTGCGAGATCGACGGCTTCTTCCCCATCCCAGGCCTGCAAGACCTGAAAGCCATCCCGTTCAAGCGTGAACTTGAGAATATTTGAAATCGGTTCCTCGTCTTCCACCACTAAGATTGTCGCCAACCGGAGTCACCTCTTTTGTCTGTATGTCATCTGTCCGAACGGATCACACTATGGTCACCGGGGAGGTGTGGCAAGTGAGCAAGGAACGGTCTGTGCTTGCATCTTTTCATTCGGAATCCGAGGCCAACAAGGCACAGGAAAGAATCAAGCAGCTTGGTGTCATTGCTACACAGGTCGCTCATTTCAGTGCCTACGGACGGCCTGATAACGAGGATCCAATCCACGCTATTTCCGGTGACATCTCCAGCCTGGCAAACCTGTCGATGAACACCAGTGTCGGCTCGCGAGACGCTGGCATTCTGCTCAGTGCTGATCCAGCAGCGAGCGGCATGTCAGACGGGGATGACAGAATTACAGGGCGCGATTGGCTGCTCACCGTTGTATGCGCCGACAATCAGGTAGAGACCGTTGTAAAAATCATCAAGGAGTGCAACGGCTACACCTAATTGGCTGAATGTGCAACCCAGATAAATTGGGGCAGTTCAACCACGCTTTTGTACTGGCCAAGATTGTCCAACAGTACAGCATACGGATTGCTCGATAATACAGAGGGTATCGGGTAGGACTGATATCGGCCCAAATCAAAAATGGTCGGGCCAAACCACCAGTCCTTAACCGTGACATAAGCTTCAATGTGCCCGAGTGAATTGGCTTGGCCGAGCTCGGGATATCATAGATATACGCAAACTTAGCCCAAAATGCGATGGCCAGGCAGACGGCTAAGACAATCAAAGTGCGTATCCAAAAGCGAGTCGTATACAACGTGCGCCAAAAGCGCACACGGCGAATCCTGGCCCGTCTCCGGCGTCGGATTCGCCGCCTGCGGCGCGCCAAGTATTTCTGGTGTTCCCGCCTTGAAACGCGATTTGGATAGACGGTTAATTGTTCTGCGTCAGTCCCCATGTCGAATTTCCAGATTCACAAATTTATTGTAATTCTTGAGAAATGCAAGCTCGACCTTGCCAGTCGGACCGTTTCTCTGCTTTGCAATTAAGACTTCGACCACGTTCTTTTTATCTGACTCTGGATCGTAGTAATCATCTCGATACAAGAATGCGACAATGTCCGCATCTTGTTCGATACTTCCGGATTCGCGGATGTCCGACAACATCGGCCGCTTATCCTGCCGCTGTTCTACCGAACGGCTCAGCTGTGCGAGTGCCACCACAGGCACGTTAAGTTCACGCGCAAGCTGTTTTAGCATTCGTGAAATTTCGGAGATCTCCTGTTGCCGGTTTTCGCCGGATGAACGGCGGCCATGGATTAACTGGAGATAGTCAATGACCACGAATCCGAGCCCAAATTGTGACTTGAGCCGCCGAAGTTTACTTCTCATCTCTGAAATATTGATACCTGGCGTATCGTCTATATAAATCGGCGCATTGCTGAGCGTGCTGACACCCATGGATAGTTTCGGCCAGTCGTCATCGTCAAGCGGCCCCTGTGCGAAGCTTGTGTCCATCGATATAGGCCTCCGCACAGAGCATGCGCTGCACCAGCTGTTCCTTCGCCATTTCAAGGCTGAAAATGGCAACCGGGACGCCGGCGCGGACGGCGATATTTTGAGCGATATTGAGTGCAAAGGCTGTCTTGCCGACAGACGGGCGAGCCGCCACAATAATTAAATCGGACTTTTGAAATCCGCTGGTCATTCGGTCTAGGTCGCTATACCCAGTGGGCAACCCTGTCATCGTACTGTCGTTTTCAAACAGCTGTTCAATCCGCTCATAGGCTGTTTCGAGTACTTCAGAGATGTGGGTGAAGTCCCGTACTCTGCGATTCTGCGAGATGGCCAGAATGCGCCGCTCTGCTTCTGCGAGCAGTTCATCGGAAGGCTGCTCGGCTTGATAGCAGGCAGTCCCCAATTCGTGTGTAACAGAAATAATTTGGCGCAAAAGCGATTTTTCGCGTACGATGCCAGCATAGTGTTCTATGTGCAGCGCAGTCGGCATCGCTGCGGCCAGGTTGATCAGATAGTCTGTACCACCGAGACTCTCAAGTACCCCCGGTTTACTCTGTAAAGCCGCTGTCGTTGTCACGACGTCGACGGGCTGTCCATTCTCGTACAAGGTACGCATGGCTTCAAAGATTTGTTGATGCCCGCGGCGGTAAAAGTCTTCTGGTTCAAGCCCTTCTGCAGCCTCTGACACCGCATCGGCAGATATCAGCATGGCGCCAAGTACAGCCTGCTCAGCCTCAATATTTTGCGGAGGCAGACGTAGCGTTTCTTCGTTCCGATTATTTAACTCCGTTGCCATTCCATGCTCTGCCAACGGACATCACCCTTTGCATGTTGATACGTCATTCGCGTGGTACGTTGTCTATTCCGCTTTAATGTCCACTGCAACAGTCGCAGTTACATCTGGATGCAGTTTTACATGAACCTTGTGAGTTCCAAGTGTTTTGATTGGATCGGCTAATTGGATTTTACGGCGATCCACATCGAACCCTGCCTCGCTGAGTGCATCACCGATATGCTTGGTGGTAATCGCGCCAAACAGTTTACCGCCATCGCCCGCTTGTGTTATCAGTGTAACGCGATGTTTTTCCAATTTTGCCGCTAACGCCTGGGCGTCCGCCTTTTCCTGAGCGCGTTGCTTCGCGGCAGCTTCGTTTTCAGCGGCCAACTGAGCCAAACTCTGCTCTGTCGCTTCTACGGCTAATTTTCGCGGGAACAGAAAGTTCCGCGCATAGCCTGGGGAGACATTCACGACATCCCCTTTTTTTCCTTGGCCCTTTACATCTTCTTTTAGAATTACATTCATTTTGATTGACCCCTTCCGTTCGAATTGCCTCTATAGGAATCATTGATCAGATCAAACAGACCAATCAAGATACAGACACTGCCAATCCAGTGAACAACAGTGGATAACAGAACAAGAATAAACCAAATCCTGCCGGAACGGTACTGCGACAAATACCGCCAAATATACGACAGTCCCTGGATCCCGATGACCAGTCCAAGCATAAACTGCGCATTGTTCAGCAGCTGCCACCAGAGCGGAAAACCGGAGAGCGCCTGGCTGAGTGTCAAAATGAGCACGAGGAGATACGCCGGCATTGTCCAGTATGGCAGTCTCCACGCTGCAAGAATCTCCGGCCGATAGACGCGCCGCCTCAACAGCCAGCGCGCGAGGTATAGATTCACAGCAGCCACAATGAGCGCAAACGTGCAGATGAATGCCGGGAACAGCAGTTCAATTCTGGTCATGACCAGCTGCGTAAGCTGCTGACTGCTCTGGCTGCTGGTGACGCCAAACAGTGAACGATTGGCCTGCAGCGACTGTTGCAGCTGTGCGCTCAGGGAATGGAGAATATCTGTCCCTGTCCAGCGGATAAGTGCCAGAAGGCACCAGTTCAAGCATGATGATGACAAGGGACGACGTAATCAATACCCCATACGGAGACACTGTTTTTTTGATGCCGTCGCCTATCATGACGGACAGACCATAGGCTGCCAGAGCAAACAGTAAGGCGGTCCAATTCAATCCGAGTACGGCCAGCGCGACACCGAAGATGAGTGCGAACAGGATTGTCTCGATGCGGCGTTCCATGACGGTCAGGACAGTCAGCGGAATCGGCATCAGCCAAATGACCAGTACTGTAAGGGGCGGAATGAGGCTTAGTCCCAATAGACAGAGGAAAAGAATCCCGGCAGCCACAACCTCCCGGGAAACCCTTTTCGGTTCATTCATGAAGTCACCTCATCGTTCCAAAGTGACGCATCACCGCATCCACTGCATCGGCCGTATCTGTGTCACGCCCCAACGAATGGGTCAATTCCTGTATAATTTGTCGTTCAATCTGTGCTGGCGGAATGCCTGCCTGCCGTCCGAGGAAATATGCCATGCCGATAAGCGCCGCGAGCGCACTGGTCAGCTCGCGTTCACTGCCGGACAAAAGAGCTCGGTGGACATCAGCCAACTGCTGAATAAGGCTGATTTTAGCTGTTTCTAATGAACGTATCTTGCGGGCGACCTCCATGTGAGGTTCCACGTTTGCCACACTGGTGCCCTCCTCGACCACGAGTATGCGGTCCGGACATCTTCGTAAGACATACGAGCCCGGATTCCAATCCTATTTCCACGACGAACGACGGAATCCTGCATGTTGACACCAATCGCCAAATAGATGCAAGAGTTGACCTGCCGCTCATCTAACCCTCTTTGGCAGCCTGTAATCGGGTAATATTCAGCGTGTCGATGAGCACCCTCAACTGCGCTTCCAGTGCCGGATGCAGTTGAACGCGGTTGCCACAGCCTGTGCCTCTGGTCCGTATGTTTGCAGGGGCCAACCTGCCAGATTGATGATCCAGGCCACTGCACCACCAATGATGACCAGACCACCACGTAGAGCAAACGCGGACGGCTGAATGGGCAGTGCGGTGCCCGATGGCACAGGCTAAGATAAAGAAATAGGCTGCTGGCGTGCCCACGGCCAAGCTCCGCAGATCAAGGTCGCAACTGCACTCACGACACCAAGCGCCAAAGCCATACCTCAAACCGCCCCGGTTAGAACGGTCGCCAACGCTAAGGACAGTGCCAGGCCGACGGCGATAAGCGACATTTTCACAGCCCGCTTTATGTAAGGTTCGTTACCGATATATAGGGATGTGAAGGCGCCAATACAGATAACAAGCCCCCAGTCCAAGTGCCCCATGACGATGCCAAGCAAGATACAGGCACCCATTGTCAGGGAGGCACGGATGGCCTTCGGCCAAGGCAGCCGGGTAGCGCAGCTGAAAGGCTCCCCGAATCGTCTGCGGTACTGGAGACGGCGGGACCATCCTGTTATCGGAAGCACTGTGCTGCTCATTCATGATGTCCTCCTGTATAATCCCGTACTCGGAAAGCAAGAAACACGCCTACCGGTCGTCGACCATAGGCGTGCTTCATACTCGCATTTGAATCGGTTATTCAGTCGTATATGGCATCAGCGCAACCTGACGCGCACGCTTAATCGCTACAGTAACTTGGCGTTGATGGCGTGCACAGTTGCCAGTGATGCGCCGGGGAAGAATCTTGCCCCTGTCCGTGAGGAATTTCTGCAACCGGCCGGTGTCCTTGTAATCGGCCTGATCGATCTTGTCCACACAGAACTGACACACCTTACGACGCTTACCGCCTCGGCCTCTACGCGGCATTTCAATCACTCCTCGTCGTATTTGGTACAGTACATGATACTCTACGTCTACGGTTTAGAACGGCAGATCGTCATCGGAAATGTCGATGGTCTGCCCGTCATCCGCGAATGGATCGTCTTCAAAGCTGGGTGCTGGCTGTTGCCTGCGCTCAACCTGACTGCGGTTGCCACCGGCCGATCCCGCAGGTGAATAGAACCCGCCCCCGCCGCTGCTTGTATTATCACCGCGATCGAGGAAGCGTACCGATTCAGCCACAACTTCAGCAACACGCACACGCTGCCCTTCCCGATTTTCATAGCTGCGAATTTGCAGTCGGCCGTCAACAGCTGCCAAGCGACCCTTGTGCAGATATTGCGCAACAGTTTCAGCCTGCTTCTGCCAGACGACGATATTGATAAAATCGGTTTCCCGCTCCCCTGCCTGATTTGCACGGTTGCGGTCGACAGCCAGTGTAAACGACGCGACGGCCGTTCCACTATTTGTATAGCGAAGTTCTGGATCCTGAGTTAACCTGCCGATAAGTACCACCCGATTGAGCATACTACCCCTCCAGACGATTATTCGCCCAAACGCACCGTGAGATAGCGGAGAACTGCGTCCTCAATCCGCAAGACGCGTTCCAGCTCTTTCGTAAAGTCCGTGTCTGCTGAATACTGCATGAGCACATAGTAGCCTTCGCGATTCTTGTCAATCTCGTAGGCTAGCCGGCGTTTCCCGATCTCTTGCAGTTGATCGATTACGCCACCATGCTCGGTTACGAGGGATTGATATTTAGCCACCAGTTCGGCCGTCTGCTCGGGTTCAACGTCTGGCTTGAGCACGTACATCGTTTCGTACTGGCGCATCCCTGTCACCTCCTTCTGGTCTGTGGCCCTGCCTCTGCAGAGCAAGGATTAGGATGGCGGAAATATAAACGTGCCAAGTGACAAGTTTAACAAACTAGGCTCTGAATAGCAATAGTCTGTTTTTAAACGTTAAACCGGAAATGCATGACATCCCCGTCAGCAACGACATAGTCTTTACCTTCAAGCCGCAGTTTTCCTGATTCTCTCGCTGCCGCATATGAACCGGCCTGTATCAGGTCTTCATAAGCGACAACTTCGGCACGAATGAAGCCTTTTTCAAAGTCGCTGTGAATTTTGCCAGCTGCCTGTGGTGCCTTGGTTCCTGCCGTGATGGTCCAGGCACGCACTTCTGGTTCGCCAGCGGTGAAATACGTCAACAATCCAAGTAAATCATAGGCCGAGCGGATAAGCCGGTCGAGTCCGGATTCCTTCATGCCCAAATCTTTCAGAAATGCCGTGCGGTCTTCGCCCTCAAGCTCGGCAATTTCCGCCTCCAGCTGTGCGCTGACTGGCACCACCTGTGCGCCCTCTGCAGCTGCGCGATCGCGTACGGCCTGCACATACGGATTGCTGTCGACCGACGCGACATCTGCTTCTCCGATATTGGCCACGTAGAGAATCGGTTTTTGCGTCAACAGCGGCAAATCCTTAAGCAGTTCCCGTTCGTCGTCAGCCAGTTCAACGGTTCTCGCTGGCTTCCCATCCTGCAGCGCAGTCAACAGGCGCTGCAGGACATCTGCTTCGACCTTGAACCGTTTGTCTCCAGACTTCATATTCTTCTGCGTTCGTTCCAATCGTTTCTGGACAGATTCCAGATCGGCGAGAACCAGTTCCAGTTCAATGACATCAATGTCGCGGTTCGGATTGACCGACCCGGACACGTGGGTGACGTCGTCATCTTCGAAACAGCGTACAACGTGAATAATGGCATCGACTTCCCGGATATGGCCGAGGAACTTGTTGCCAAGCCCCTCCCCGCGGCTTGCACCGGCAACCAATCCTGCAATATCGACGAATTCAAACGTTGTAGGAATGATTTTTTTAGGGTGAACAATCTTCGCCAGCCCGTCCAAGCGCTCGTCAGGCACTTCGACGACCCCGACATTCGGATCGATCGTACAAAATGGATAGTTGGCTGCTTCCGCACCAGCATTCGTGATTGCATTAAAAAGCGTCGATTTCCCGACGTTTGGAAGCCCCACAATCCCAGCTTGCAGTGGCATGTTTTACACCTCACTTGTCCAACCTCGCTGCCTCATTATAGGAAATCGAGGTCTACGAAACAATAACGCAGAGGGGAATAATCATCTTTATGGAATGTACAATATAGCTGACAGGCTGAATTGCAAAGACTTCGTTTGATGTGGAACAGTCTATTCGTGGTCTGCGTAGCATCTAAGCGAAGATCTTGGCGACAGGCCTTGACAAAGGGGGGTTGCGGCATGCTGAAGCGCCTACTGCGACGGCTCAAGAGTCGTCGTTTAGTCACTCGTGGCCTTGCTGCCGAAGTCAGGCAGCCCAAGGTTCAAGGCATGGCTTCTTCAAGAAAAACGACAACTTGTGCCTAACGGCATCATTCATTCATAGCGAAGAGCCCGTCACGACGGGCTCTTTGAGTTTCCCTTCAGTCGTCCAGGCCGTTTGCTACGCCGTCCGATACGCTTGTACTTCCGTCTCCTGCTGACACGAGTATTTTTCGCACAATCCGGCTAAACCGTGGTCGCGGTATCAGGACGCTGTGACCGCAACCCTGACATTTGACACGTATGTCCATTCCCATACGAATAATCTGCCACCGGTTTTCCCCGCATGCATGTGGCTTTTTCAACTCAACAATATCATTCATTCCATACGCTGCATCCATTGCGGCATCCTCCAACTGCATTCCGTCCGGAGTTTTATGATACCACATTCCATTCTCCACTGATTTACAAAAATAAACTGGGCTGGTGAATGCGCAACCACTGCGTCGCCAACTCGATTGCATAGATACCAAACGAATGTCTGCCGGCAAGAGACAAGTCAGACAGTGTACGCAGCCAGGCGGCGTGAATGATTCCGTAGCCTGTCAGGGCGCTGACAAAGATGCCTGTGATGATGCCAGCGGCCACTGCTGGGACTGTAAACGTCATCGAGGCGCGCTGGTTTATCTTTACGTCCCAAAGTGCTTCGACCAGCCAAACTACGAGTACAAACAACCAAAAGATGGCCATTGTAATCAATAGTAGAATCATTGTTCGCAAAATAGAGTAGGCAATCCATTGGTGCATGTTTGCTGTGCTCACCGCAGCCGCGGCCTGGGGAGGTAAAAAGGCATGCAGATAGCCTACGGCCTCTGCCGGGTCTTCAACCTGCCCTGTCAGCCACCGAAACACCGCGGAGGCCGGCGGCGCCAAGATGCTGGTGAGCCAACTCGACGTAAATAGGCCCGTGACGGCAGCCGTCACAATCCCCACCGTGTAAAGAAGCGCCCGCCAGAGCGGCCTTGTCCCCAGCCATACCGTACACCATGCAATTTCAACAAAAAAGAGCAAGTCAATCACCAGGCCGCCTCCTTCTGTTCTCAATTCAATCTATTGGACAGGTATAGTGGAGGTTACGCCTACGTATACTGGGAATATTCCGCGATAGGAGGATTTCCTTTGTTCGAGGGCATAGTGCAGCATCATTCTTTGGAACGGGCACCACTTCGAGTGTCTTTTGATGCAGAAGACGCCGTCTCTTATCTGACGGCCGGTCTCGACCATGTGTTCGCAGCTGCCGGGACGCGCCCGATTGTCGTGGTCTGTGTTGGTACGGATCGGTCAACGGGTGACGCGTTTGGTCCAATTGTCGGATCACGGTTGATGCAGCGACCGCACGATGGCCGTGTTCATGTGTACGGCACGCTGGAAAATCCGGTTCATGCGGTGAATCTGGCGCAAACGCTGGAGAAGATTCAGCTGCAGTGCGGGCACGACGCGTTTATCTTGGCAATCGACGCATGTCTGGGAAGGTTTGAGCACGTCGGCCAAATCATTTTGGAAGAGGGTCCTCTGCGTCCAGGAGCAGGCGTCAAAAAGGCGCTTCCTGAGTTTGGCGACTTTACGCTGACTGGTGTTGTCAATGTCTCTGGTTTCATGGAATACTTCGTCCTTCAAAACACGCGTCTTGGCGTTGTCATGAAGATGACTGACATTGTCGTGCAGGGCCTGCTGGCGAGTCTGCACCGAATTTCGGCCATTACCACCCAGCCCCGGTACGCAGAACAGCCTGGCTCCATGTAGAGCCAGGCTGTTCATTCATGTATGCACGGTGAAACGTTGTCCTGTCAGCCGCGACGATTGCCTCGTCTGGACAACGCCCTCTGCAAAACCTCTTGTTCCTCGTCCGTCATCGTATACTTTGATTGTCCAGCTTCAATTGGTTTCGCGTATGTACGCGACTCTTCCCTGCCATAAATCGAAGAAATCACAACGCCATTCGCATCGTCATCGAGCAAGGCTACAGAAAAACTCAGATCACTGCCCGAATCAGAGAAGGCATTGTAACGCATGACTTGGGCGGTAGAAACTTTACCGCGGACCAATGCAGCCAGCGCATCCAGCTCATGTCCGGTTTCGTTCAGTTGCGCAGACAAACGTTCTACGCGATCGAGTGTTTTTTCATAAATCGCATCCAGGTCTGCAGTAGCGTGAATTTGTTTCCACTTCTTAACCTTTCGCTTTAGGCTGCTCGTTGATGCCAGCGAAATGATGGTTAAAATGATGCAAATCAAGGTGACAGCCGCCAGGCCAAGCAGCAACAAGTTTTGTTGAGTAAGCTGAATTGACTGCAAGTAAGACCCCTCCCAAGGCACACCCGTTCAAGACTATAGTTTAGACACATGAAGCGATTGAATGTACACAGTAAACCATTTGATGAACGCCGCCACAATCATGGACGGCAGTAGATTGCCTACAGCAATTTTTTTGATCTCCATGAGGTTGATGCCAATCGCCAGAATCAAAAGACCACCCGTGGCTGACATACAGCTGATGACCTGTGGTGAGTTGAGTGCAGCACCAGCAAAGTATGAAATCAGCGCAATCAAGCCTTCATAAATAAAGACGGGCAACGCGGCAAAGGCGACGCCAATGCCAAGCGTGGTCGAGAACACGATGGACGTAAAGAAATCGAGCAGCGATTTGGCATAGAGCGTCTTATTGTCTCCACTGATACCGCTTTGAATCGCACCAACCACTGCCATCGATCCAACGCAGAAAATCAAACTTGCGGTCACGAATGCTTCTGCCAACTGACCGTTCCCAAAGCGTTTGGCACGTACTTCAACCGCTTGGCCTAATCTCAGAAGCAGCCCTTCAATATTCCACCAGTCGCCGAGCAATCCGCCAATCACTGTGGAGATGATGATGAGCAGAATATCGGCCTGATCTTTGAGCGCCATTCCCAGGCCGATTAAAATGACGGCAAGACCTACACCCTGCATAATGGTTGTCTTCATTCGATCTGGAATACTGGGCAGAAATAACCCGATGCTCGTCCCAACGAGGATGGCAACCGCGTTGACGATTGTGCCAGCCAAAAACACCCCTGTCACCACCTGTGCTATTTGAATCCGCTAAGCTGCGAGAAATTAAGCTTTAGTGGCGAGCAACTGGAGAATGCGTTCCAAGTCATCTTCTGAAAAATAGTCGATTTCAATCTTTCCGCGCCTTTTTCCATATTGAATACGGACGGACGTGCCAAGGGCTTCACGAAATTGTTCTTCATAGACCTGGTAGCGATGATTGTTCACCTGTTTGCGTTTTGTTTCACGTGAAACATTTTTCTTGGGCCGATAGACGGCGGTCTCCAATTGCCGAACACTATAGTCTTCCGATACGGCTTTCTTCGCAAGCGCTACCTGCTCATCTTTTTCCTTCAGGGACAACAGTGCCCGCGCATGCCCCATGGATAATGTTCCACGTGAAACAAGTCCACGCACTTCATCCGGAAGTGACAAAAGCCGAAGCATATTGGCGACATGGCTGCGACTCTGTCCAACCCTACGGGCTAACTCTTCCTGAGTCAAATCACACTTTTCCATCAGGTTAGCGTACGCTTCAGCGATCTCAATCGCATTCAGATCTTCACGCTGCAAGTTCTCGATGACTGCGACTTCCATCAATTGAACGTCCGTCATGTCGCGTACAACTGCTGGCACATGTGTCAAGCCAGCCATCTGTGCTGCGCGGTAGCGTCGTTCACCAGCAACAATATCGTAGCCCTTTACTTCGCTGCGCCGCACAATCAGTGGCTGAATGATTCCCTGCTCACGAATGGACTGAGCAAGTTCCTCCAGTTTATCCGCCTTAAAATCCCGCCGCGGCTGATAAGGGTTAGGGCGCAAGTCTTTTACATCGATCAGCGAAATTTGATCTGATTCCGGTCACATCCAGCTGTGGGATTAAAGCCTCCAATCCCTTCCCTAATCCGCGCTTAGGCTTCAACACCAATCACTTCCTTTGCCAAATCCATGTACGTCTCAGCACCTTTGGATTTCGCATCATAATGAATCACAGCGCGTCCATGACTAGGTGCCTCACTCAGCCGTACATTTCGTGGAATGACTGTGCGATACACTTTATCCCGGAAATACTTCTTCACATCCTCAATTACCTGAATACCGAGATTTGTTCGCGCATCGAGCATTGTGAGGAGCACGCCTTCAACTTCCAGTGATGTGTTCAAGTGCTTCTGAACCAGCCGAATCGTATTGAGCAGCTGACTCAAACCTTCCAACGCGTAATACTCACACTGAATCGGAATCAGTACAGAATCAGACGCGGTTAACGCGTTCACAGTCAACAATCCAAGAGACGGCGGGCAGTCAATCACGATGTAATCAAATTGGCTGCGAAGAGGCTGAATGGCCTTGCGCAGTCGAACCTCACGCGAGATGGTCGGAACCAGTTCGATTTCGGCACCTGCCAGCTGGATAGTTGCTGGGAGCAGCGATAAATTTGACATCTCTGTTGGCAGTATCGCATCCTGTATGGAAACGTCATTGATAATTACGTCGTAGACACAGTAGCGTACGTCAGCCTTATTCACACCGATGCCGGATGTAGAGTTGCCCTGCGGATCGATATCAATCAATAGAACCTTCTTGCCCAATTCAGCAAGACACGCACTCAGATTGACCGCAGTGGTGGTCTTGCCAACGCCACCTTTTTGATTGGCGACTGCAATGATTCGGCCAATAGTCACGGAGCCGCGCCCTCCTTACAGCAGTATAATGAAGCCAATTCCAGGGTTGTCCAAACCGAATGAGACAGCTTGGAATGCTTACGTGTGACGCCAAAACAAAGCTAAGTCTCATTGTACTGCAAAATCCCTCAAATAGGGTTGGTAATCAATGAAATATCAGCTGATTTGAGACAAAAAAAGAGCAACAGGCTGTCCCTGTCGCCCTTGAGGGTATTTTTCTACTTTTGTTTTGGAACGCGAATGATAAATTGATAAAAGTCCTCTTCATCCACTTCTTCACAATCGACCGTTAACCCGGACTGTTCAATCATCACGAGCGACTGGCGGATGGTGTTTACGGCCAACCGAATGTTTTTAGAAAGACCTTTTTTTCTGGGTGCCCTCTGTTTTTTCTCATCGGCTTCCAGACTTTCAATGGTTCGTTTGACCGCAGCTTCCATCTGTTTAACGTTCCAACCTTCTTGAATGCAGGTCTCAACGAGCTGAATCTGCAGTTCCTCACTAGGCAGCGCCAACAGCGCACGTGCGTGACGCTCTGTGATCTCTCGCTTCAGCAAGACTTCCTGCACTTTCGCCGGCAAATGAAGAAGCCGCAGCTTATTGGCAATCGTAGATTGACCTTTACCCAGACGCTGTGCCAGACTTTCCTGCGTCAGCCCGTGGATCTCCAACAGCTGCTGATAGGCCACAGCTTCCTCAATCGGCGTTAGACCTTCCCTCTGAAGATTCTCAATCAGTGCCGCCGATGCTGTCTGAGCATCATTCATTTCCCGTACAATCGCCGGAATCGTACTCCAACCAAGCGATCTTGCCGCCCGCCAGCGACGTTCGCCCGCAATGAGTTCATATCGTCCATTCCGCCAGCGTACAACAATCGGCTGAATCATGCCGTGTGTTTGAATGGTTTGAGCGAGTTCCGCGATACTGCCCTCGTCAAATACAGTTCGCGGTTGATAGGGATTGGAGACAATCTCTTCGACAGCCAACTGAATCACGCTGGAATCGCTGACTCCACCTTTGCTCCCTACCAATTTCCCCCAAGCTTCTTTCATCAATGTTAATCCCTCAACTTCCACCACAGGTTGAATCTATCCGTACAACCATCCGTCTGGAGAGCTTAACGATACGAACGAATTTCCACGGAATGACGGAGAATCCTTCTCCCCGACAAAGGTTCTAACAATTCAGCACGCTTCGACAACGCCCGCTACAGTGGCTGTTTCTGGGGCGTTCCAGCCTTCCGTGGATATGCCTTCGGAGTCGCCGCCAGCGGTGACACAAGTAAAATATGGTGCTGTCCAAATCCGAGCGGCAAATCAATTTGGCAGTCTTCCACAACTTCCGCACGCAGTGCCTTCAGGGCTTCACTCGCTTCACTGAGTTCTTCGTGCACCGCCGAACCTTTGTATGCGGCAAGCAGTCCTCCTGGCCGACAAAATGGAACCGTCAACTCAAGCAACACGCGTAATCGCGCGACGGCACGAGATACGACGAGATCGAACTGATTTCGAAAGCGGGCATCGTGCGCCAGATCTTCGGCTCGTCCGTGCACCAGCTCTACGTTCTTCAAGCCCAATTCGGTAACCACATGCTTCAAAAACACTAACCGCTTGTTGAGTGAATCGAACAGCACGAACGACCAATCCGGGTGACAAATTGCAAGCGGCAGGCCAGGCAAGCCCGCACCTGTCCCAACATCAGCCACACGTACACGCTGCGCAGATGTCAGTGAACGCAAATCGGCTTGATGAAGCGACAGGCTGTCCCAAAAATGTTTGACTGCCGCTTCTGTCAAATCCGTAATCGCTGTCAAGTTTAGCCGCTGGTTCCAGTCCAGCATCAGCTCGAAGTAACGATACATCTGCTCCTGCTGCTCGTCTGTCGCCACCTGGTCCAGCAGGCCATTCCAGCGTTCAGCCATTGGCTACCTGTCTCCTTGAGTGCTCCAAGTACACCAGCAAAATCGATATATCCGCCGGGCTCACACCTGGTATCCGGCCCGCCTGGCCAACTGTTTGCGGACGAATTTTATTCAACTTCTCGCGCCCCTCCGTCGACAGGCCCTTGACAGCATCGAACTGGATGTCTGCCGGAATCCGTTTGTTCTCCAGGCGCTTCTGCCGTTCAATCTCCTGCAGCTGCTTGTCAATGTAGCCAGAATACTTCGTCTGAATCACGACCTGCTCCACGACTTCTGCGGGCAAATCAGCTTCGGTGCGGCCTTCCATCTGCAAGATGTGGCCGTATTCCACTTCCGGCCGCCGCAGCAACTGTGAGAGTGATGCGGCTTCCTCAATCGGGCGCGATCCTGCTTGTTCCAATACCGGATTGGCCACCTGCGGCTTGACGCGCGTCTCACCAGACGCGCACGCTCCCGTTCAATCAGTTCCTGCTTTTTCATCATGCGATCATAGCGCGCTTCCGGCAACAGTCCAATCTTACGTCCTGCCTCCATCAAGCGCAAATCGGCATTGTCGTGACGCAGCAGTAGGCGATACTCCGCGCGGCTCGTGAGCAAGCGATAGGGCTCGTTGACACCTTTGGTGACGAGGTCGTCAATCATGACACCGATATACGCGTCCGATCGCGAAAGCACCAGCGGCTCCTCCTGCATTGCCTTGCGCGCCGCGTTGATGCCAGCCATAATGCCCTGTCCAGCCGCTTCTTCATAGCCAGACGTACCATTGATCTGCCCGGCTGTGAACAGCCCTTCTACGCGCTTTGATTCGAGCGTCGGCCACAGCTGTGTGGGCACAATCGCGTCATATTCAATCGCATAGCCAGGCCGGAGCATTTCGACTCGCTCCAAACCCGGTATGGTACGCAGGACCTGCAGCTGTACATCCTCCGGCAGACTCGTAGACAATCCCTGCACATACCACTCAGCTGTATCCGGGCCTTCCGGCTCCAGAAAAATCTGATGACTTGGCCGATCCCGAAAGCGCACCACCTTATCTTCAATGGACGGGCAGTACCGCGGTCCAGGTGCCTTTGATTTCACCGGAAAACATCGGCGCCCGATGAATGTTCTCCATAATGATGCTGTGCGATTCCTCGGTTGTATACGTTAGCCAGCACGGAACTTGCTCGCGCGGCGGCCATTCGGGATCGAATGAAAAATACTGCGGTACAGGGTCACCCGGCTGTGCTGCCAGCCGCTCAAAGTCAATCGTATGCTGATTGATTCGAGGTGGCGTACCGGTCTTGAAACGAACGAGATCGAACCCTAAATCGAGCAGACTGTCCGTCAGCTTGACTGCAGGCATTTGTCCATTTGGCCCGCTCTCATACGAAACCTCACCGATAAAGATGCGGCCGCGCAGATAGGTACCCGTCGTCAACACGACTGCATCTGCGTGATATTCGGCTCCGGATTTCGTCACGACGCCATAGACACGGCCATTCTTAACCAAAAGTTCCTCAACCATACCCTGCTTCAAGTCGAGGTTCGGCTGACTCTCTATTGTGTGCTTCATCGTCAGCGCATACTGCGCCTTGTCCGCCTGCGCGCGCAGTGCCTGCACCGCTGGACCTTTGCCGGTATTCAACATACGCATTTGGATATACGTACGATCCGTATTTCTTCCCATCTCGCCGCCGAGCGCATCGACTTCCCGCACGACTACACCCTTTGCCGGACCACCAATCGACGGGTTGCATGGCATATAGGCGATGGTGTCGAGATTAATCGTCACAAGCAGCGTCCGGCAGCCCATGCGCGCCGCCGCGAGCGCAGCTTCACAGCCGGCGTGGCCGGCGCCAATCACAATCACTTGATAGTGCCCAGCAACGAAACGCATTTCCTATTCTCCTCTCCCTCATTGTCACTTGCCTAGGCAAAACTGCGAAAATATCTCATCGAGCAGGTCTTCACCGACCTCCTCGCCAATGACTCGCCCTAAACTTGCATATGCGGCCTGCAAACCAACCGCAATGATATCCAGTGTAGCACGCATTTGCGCTGCAGAGACCGCCTCTCTAAGATCTTCCAACGCTTCTTTCAACAAAGCCGACTGACGGGCATTTGTGGCGTACGTCAAGTCGCTCATTTCGACGTTGCCGCCATGTACCAATCGCTCCATTGTTTCCTCGAGCGCTGCAATGCCAACCTGCTCGCGCACGGAAAGCTGCAGCACCGGCTCCGTTCCTGTGCGTTTTTTCAATTCTTCCAGGCTAAGCCGCTGCTCGAGATCGGATTTATTGACCACGATGATCCGCGGCATCCCCTCAGTCTGCTGCAGCAGCGCCTCATCTTCGACGGTCAACGGCTCATTCCCATTCAACAGCAGCAAGACCAGTTCTGCCTGCTGAAGTGTCTCACGCGAACGCTCTACTCCAATCTGCTCAACTCTGTCCTCGGTCTCGCGAATGCCAGCCGTGTCGACCAGGCGAAACGGCAACCCGCGCACGTTTACGTATTCCTCCAGCACATCGCGCGTTGTTCCCGGGATGTCGGTTACAATAGCCCGATCACGACGCAATAACGCATTCATCAGCGATGATTTTCCCACATTTGGCCGCCCGACAATCGCTGTCAGCACACCCTGACGCAAAATCATGCCCATTCGCGACGACGCGGCGAGAGATTCGACTTCCTGGATGAGCTCACCGCCAACGTTCTCTACCTGCTGACAGGCCACTTCCTCGACATCGTGCTCCGGATAGTCAATTGTCACTTCGACATGCGCCTGCAACTGAATCAGGCGTTTGCGCAACCGTATAATCCGCTCACGCAACTGACCCTTGACTTGGGCCAGCGCCACTCGACTCGCCTTATCCGTCTTTGCGCGAATCAAATCCATCACCGCTTCAGCCTGCGATAGGTCAATCCGGCCATTCAGAAACGCCCGTTTGGTAAATTCGCCTGGCTCAGCCAAGCGAACACCAGCCGCGAGTACAGACTCGAGCACCTGCTGCACAACATGCACACCGCCGTGCACCTGCAGTTCCAGCACGTCCTCCGCCGTATACGAATGGGGCCCAGGCATCCACAGGGCGATGCACTCATCCACCGGCTCTTCCGTCAATGGGTCAATCACCTGACCATAGCTGAACATCCGCCTGTCCAATGATTTGAACCGTCCTGAACGATCGCGAAAGCACCGCGCCGCAACGCCTGACGCATCCGGGCCGCTGACGCGGACAATACCAACACTGGCTTCTCCCAGCGAAGTCGCGATGGCGGCGATCGTATCCTCTATGGTGCTCACATGGATTCACCCCTTACGTAAAGAAGACACCCCTCTGCACGAAGGGTGTGCTGTCATCCGTCTATAGCTCCATTCGCATCCTATATACGCAGCAAGATACGTAGCAAGCGGTCAAAAGCCTATCCTGGAACGGCGCCACTCTCGACGAGCGGTGTAATGACGACGCGGCGATTTGGATCGGTTCCTTCACTCGATGTCGTAACACCACCGCGATCCTGCAAGTACGTATGAACGACTTTTCGGTCAGCAGCCGTCATTGCCTCGAGCGTAACTGGCTTCTTTAGCTTAATGGCACGTTGGCGCGCCCGTTCAGCGATACGCTCAATATTCTCTTTGTGCCGCGCGCGATATCCACCGGCATCGACGATAAACTTCGTATACTTGCCCTTTTCGTCCTGATTGCCGACGACATTAACCAAATACTGCAGCGAATCGAGTGTCGCTCCATGGCGTCCAATTACAATCGGCAGCTCATCGTCACTGCAGACAACTTCCAATACATGCGCGGGATCGCCATCCACAACCTGGCCCTTTGCCTTGACGCGCGCATTTTCCAGTTTCATTCGGCGCACAACGCCGCTCAAAAAGTCACGTGCGACTTCTTCTGCAGACATCGTAACGGATACTTCAACCTCAGCCTCTTTGCCACCGATGAATCCAAACAGTCCTTTGACAGGTTCTCGAATCACTCGAACATTTGCATTCGAGCGGGTTACACCCAATTGAACAAGTGCGGATGTGACCGCTTCATCAACAGTACGCCCTGTCGCAATGACTCTTTTCATCCTACAGTTCTCCCTCTTCGACGGTTGTCCAAAAGCCAAACCGGGATGTCCATTCATGGAAGCAAGATGAGAATCAACCGCTCTTAATTGTGATTGTCTTTCTTTCCAGACTTCTTCTTACCTGAATTTCTTGTAACCACCTGCGGTGCTGCAGTAGCAACCGTCTGCTTGTTTGCAGGCCGAACTTTTATGAAATATCCCTGAATTGCCGTAAAGATATTGGTGTATACCCAGTACAGCGCAAGTCCGGACGGGAAGCGGCTGGACAGTAAAAGAATGAAAACCGGCATGATGAACAGCATCATCTTCTGCTGACTGTCATTCCCAGCCATCATCACACGGGACGAGAAATATGTCGTAATGGCGGCCAAAATCGGCAGAATGAACGTATGGTCGCGTTCACCAAGATGGAAAATCCACAAGAACGTGTTATGGTTCAGCCCAACATTGCCCTCAATTGCACCGAACAGTGCATACAGAATGGGCAGCTGGATGAGCATCGGGAAGCAGCCAGCCATCGGATTGACCCCTGCCTGCTGCCACAGCTTCATCGTCTCTTCCTGGATCTTCTGATTATCGCCTTTATACTTGGCGCGAATTTTTTGAATCTCTGGCTGCATCTCCTGCATCACTTTTGTATGCCGGATCTGCTTCACAAATAACGGTAAAATAATGAGGCGCACCAGGACGGTCACAATCAACAGGGCGAGCCCATACTTGATTGATGGTACACCGATGAGATTTGCGAAAAAGTCGATAACCTTCGATACATCCTGCAGGATGGTTCCCCAAAGACCGCCCGGCCAGACGCCAGGATGCTTGGGATACATGCCACAGCCAGTTAACGTCAGTACAAGAAAACCGCTGAGGCCGAACAGCCATTTTCGATTCGATCTGGACTCTCTGCGCAAAACATGTCCTCCTACTTCTCTTTCGAGACTGGATCAAAACCACCAGGGTGCCAGGGCCGCATTTCAAAATACGAATAATGCCCATCCAGCCACCGCGAACTACACCATACATCTCTACGGCCTGTACACAATAATCAGAACAGCTTGGGACAAACCGGCACCGAGCTGGTGTCAGTGGTGAGATAAAACGCTGATAACCCTTAATGCATACGAGCACGCCGCGCTTTATCATGGTCAGGTACTCCCGCCTCTCATCATACCATGAACTTGGCTTTTCGTAGCAACTTCTCCAAATCCGACCGAACATCTGAAAATACTGCTCCGGCCGCGCTCTGTCGACATACCACTACAAAATCGACAGGCGGCAGGACACCTTCGGCCGACAAGTCGTCAAAACAAGCACGCAGCAGGCGCTTCAATCGATTCCGTTCAACTGCATTGCCCACCTTTTTACTGACAGAAAACCCTGCTCGATAAGCAGGTTCCCGATTTTTCATCCAGTACAGTACAAAACGCGCCGTCGCGACCGACCTTCCGCGGCGGAATACACGTCGAAAATCTCTATTTTCTCTCAACCTGTTCGTGGCTTGCATCCCGTGCGCATTCCCTTCATTCCTCGGCAGGACTTGGCTCTGGCCACGTTTTCATACCTTGGCTAGCCCGAAAATGAAAAAAAGGCCACAACCGTGGCCCTTTACGCTGAAATCACTTTTCTTCCCCTGCTGCGACGAGCAGCCAACACCTTACGGCCATTTTTGGTACTCATGCGTTTCCGGAATCCATGAACCTTTTTACGTTTCCGTGTATTCGGGTTATAGGTCGGCTTCAATCACGCCACCCCCTTTACATCTTAAAGCACACTGGCGTTTATTATAAAAATTTTGCACATACCTTGTCAATGAAAAACCATCTGTCGAAAAATTCCTGTGCGACCATACAAAAATCATTCATCCACAGATCGAACTCTCAGTCCCTCGAACAAAACGCACGTACCAGCATTGTTGTCAACAACTTACCCCCAATAATCACACTTGTAAACAACATCTCTTGTGCATAAATCCAAATATGTGGATAACCTAAATCAACCGTTGCCCTAATTCGACAAAATCTGCTATGATCAGTTTCACTGCTCCACAATACGGGTTGTGTATAACCTATATTTATCCACAGTTTTATACACAGGGTGTTGATAATTTTGATCACATACGTTGCATATGTGGACAAGTTATACACACACAGGGGATATCTTTTCCACGGTTTGTTACGAACTGCTTCGCAATTAGGGGGATTACGCAAATGAGTTCCATGCTAGACACTGAATATTTCGAACAACTGTGGGATCAAGTCCTGTTAATCATGAAAGAACGGATGAGCGAACCTAGCTTCAATACCTGGTTTCAAGGGAGCCGTATCAATCAGTACGATCCAGCAGGCCAACGCATCACAGTCTATATTCCTTCTTCCTTCTCAAAAAACTGGGTCTCCAATCACTATGACAAAGAGATTCAGACCACAATTGCGGCGCTGACCGAACAAGATTTCACCATTGATTACATTTGTACGAACGATGAAGAACAGAATGACCGTCCACAGACGAATTCACAACCTGCTCCGTTAGCAGATGCCACCATCGACTTGCCGCAGCTAAACAGCAAATACACGTTTGAATCGTTTGTCATCGGAGCGAGCAATCGGTTTGCGCACGCCGCCAGTCTGGCTGTCGCGGAAAAACCTGCAGCGTCATACAATCCGTTGTTTATTTATGGTGGCGTCGGTCTTGGCAAAACGCATTTGATGCATGCGATTGGCCACTATGTACTTCAGCGTTCGCCCGGCGCTAAAGTTCTCTATCTATCTTCTGAACGATTCACAAATGAATTCATCACTTCGATTCGAGACAACCGGACGGCGGATTTCCGCAATCGCTATCGGTCAATCGACGTCCTTTTAATTGACGATATTCAGTTTCTGGCTAAAAAAGAAGGCACGCAGGAGGAGTTCTTTCATACGTTCAACTCGCTGCATGAAGCCGGGAAACAGATTGTCATCTCGAGCGACCGGCCGCCAAAAGAAATTCCGACGCTGGAAGACAGGCTGCGTTCACGCTTTGAGTGGGGCTTGATTACAGATATTCAGGCACCCGATCTGGAAACGCGTATTGCCATCTTGCAGCGCAAAGCCACAGCGGATCGACTGAATATCTCGGAAGACGTTTTGCAGTACATCGCAAATCAAATCAATACAAACATCCGCGAACTCGAAGGTGCGCTCATCCGCGTGGTCGCATACTCATCTTTGGTCAACTCGGATATTTCAGTGAGTCTCGCGGAGGAAGCCTTAAAAGATATCATTGCGCCGGAAAAACCACGTACGGTCACCGTCTCGCACATTCAAAAAGTGATTGGCGATCACTTTGGTTTAAAGGTAGAAGAGCTGAAAGCCAAACGCCGTACCAAAAACATCGCCTTCCCGAGACAAATCGCGATGTATTTGACGCGGGAACTGACGAATCTGTCTCTACCCAAGATTGGCGAGGCTTTTGGCGGGCGCGATCATACCACCGTACTGCACGCGTGCGAAAAAATTTCAAACCAGCTGAAATCCGACGAACAATTGAGTAAAACAGTTCATCGCCTGTCCGAAGCCATTCGCACGCTGTACTGAGGATTTATCCACGCACATGTTGATAATCCAACATGAATCGGCCATTTTTTGCACAGCTTATGAACAGCTGCTTTTGTTGATGACACGTACAAAAGCATCAGTTATCCACATAGGAACACGCACTATTACTAGTATTACTGTATTCTTAAATATATCTATGATCCTTATCATCCTACTATGACAAACACACGAGACACTTCGTCTCCCATCACCGACCTGGAAGGGGTTTCGCTTTCATGAAGTTCACCATTCACCAATCCGCACTAGTCCAGATGCTCAACACAGTTTCCAAAGCCGTCGCAGTCCGAACGACCAAACAGGTCTTGATGGGAATCCTTATTGAAGCGGCAACGGACGGGCTGACTGCGACAGCCTACGACTTGGAATTAGGCATCCAAACGCATATGCGTGCCGACGAAGACAACCAACTGTCTGTCTCAACACCAGGATCAATCGTTCTGCCTGCACGATATGCGCTTGATGTGATCAAGAAACTTCCGAGCGAACCCATTACCATCGAAGTGAGCAACAATTACATGACGGAAATTTTCACGGGCAGCGTTCGCTTCCATCTGCACGGGATAGATGCGGCTGAATTTCCACAGCTCCCGCTCTTTCACGATGTCCGTTCCGTTGAACTGCAAAGTGACGTGTTGAAACGGCTGATCCGCTCCACCACTTTTGCAACGTCTACTTCTGAAGTCCGGCCAATCCTGACTGGTATTCACCTGCAGCTGACTGCTAATGAACTTTCCTTTACCGCTACCGATGGTCTTCGAATGGCCATGCGACAGGTACAATTTGAAGAAGCTGCAAACGACGCATGGGACGTCATCTTGCCAGCCAAATCATTGAACGAGCTGCTGAAAATTCTCCCTGACGACAAACGATCCGTTCAAATTCAATTTACGAACAGCCACAGCCTGTTTTCAGTCGGCGATACGTTGTTCTACACCCGCCTCATCGACGGGGCATATCCGGACACGACGCGCATCATTCCGTCGGCGCACAAAACAGAGGTCGTTCTATCTGCACAGACCATTACGAATGCAATTGACCGCGCCGCGCTGATCGCACGCGATCGAGACAACCATATGATTCGCCTGGAACTGCAAGGACAGGAACTGACTGTTTCCTCCTCCTCGCCTGAGATTGGAAACGTATCCGAAACGGTTCATGCCTTAAGCAAACTTGGCGATGATATGCATATTGCCTTTAACGCGAAATATGTTCTCGATGCGCTCAAAGCGATGGAGACTGATGAGGTATCGATTCAGTTTAACGGTGGCAATCAGCCATTCGTGATTCGCCAGCACGGACAGGAAGACGGCTTACAGTTGATTTCGCCCGTCTTGATGAGGTGACATATGGAACTGGCCATTTCAACTGAGTTCATCACGCTGTCGAAGCTCTTGAAACGAATCAGCCAGATTGACAGCGGCGGACAAGCCAAATGGTTTCTGGAGGAATATGACGTATACGTAAACGGAGAATTGGAGCGTCGACGCGGCCGCAAGATTTATCCCGGAGATGTCGTGCGCGTTAATGAACTGACGGTTCACTGTGTCCAGGGTGAGAGACAAGGATAAGAGCGATGCAAATTCAGCAGTTGAGTCTGAACAATTACCGGAACTACGAACGGCAGACCGTTGAATTCGACGCAGGTGTCAATCTGTTTATTGGCGAAAATGCCCAAGGAAAAACGAATATTCTCGAGGCCATCTACCTGCTCGCGCTCGGAAAATCACACCGGACGAACAAAGATGCAGATCTCGTTCGACAACACACTGATGAGGCAAGACTTGATGCAGTGATTGAGCGCGATGGCAGACCGTTGAATTTATCTCTGCAGTTTGGACAGCAAGGCAGAAAAGCGAGTGTCAACGGCATCCTGCAGACGAAAATGACTGATTTTATCGGTCATTTTCAGGTTGTGCTGTTTGCACCGGAAGACCTCCAGCTCGTAAAAGGCGGCCCTGGCATTCGCCGCCGCTTTATCGATATGGAATTAGGCCAGACACATCCGGCCTATTTGTATCACTTGAGTCAGTACCAGCGAGCGATGCAGCAGCGAAATATGCTGCTCAAGCAGCCTGCAGTCGATGAGCTGCTGCTCGATACACTCGATGAACAGCTGCTCGAACATGGGGTTCAGGTGCTTCTGCGCCGCGGTCAATTTATTCGGGATATCGCACTCCTGGCAAACGAAGTCTATGCAGCCATCGCCGCGGAACGAGAACAACTCACCCTGTCTTACGCCTGTTCCATCCCAGGTCTATCCGATCTCAGCGACAAAGACACGGTAGAAACTGCATTTCGCAGAGGCCTTGCGAGCAAACGACAGTCGGATCGTCAGTTCGGCCATACATCCGTAGGTCCGCACAGGGATGACATCCTGTTTTTCTTGAACGGACAAGCCGTACAGTCATTCGCCAGCCAAGGTCAGCAGCGAACCATCGCACTTGCGCTACGGCTGGCTGAAATCGACTTTATCTATCGCGAAATTCACGCCTACCCTGTGCTGTTGCTGGACGATGTCCTTTCTGAGCTCGATGACCTCAGGCAAACCAACCTCGTACTATCAATGAGCAAAAAAGTGCAAACTATAATAACAACGACCAGTTTGTTTCATTTGGATGGAAAGCTTGACAACAGTGCACGCCGCCTCTACGTTCGTTCTGGTATAATTAGCACAGAGGGGTAGGCGTTCGTATGTTTATTCATATTGGTGGCGATACCATGGTACGCTTGTCCGATATCATCGGTATCTTTGACATACAAGCCAAACTCAGCCCAAACCAGCAACTTGGTTCGAATCAGCGAATTGAAGCACCTGGGCCTGATATCAAGTCATTCGTATTGACCAATCATCAGGTGTACTATTCACCGGTATCATCCCAAACGCTGAAACGACGCGCATTGCAGTTGAATTTTTCAGACGAAGCGGAGTAACCTCCGGCTGCGGCGAGTATTCGTCGCAGGTTTTGTTGTATGTACACCTTAAGAAAAAGTTCATCGTTGTTGGAGGGAACCTACTTGTCCAATCCGGTTTATGACGAATCGCAAATTCAAGTACTGGAAGGACTGGAGGCTGTACGAAAGCGCCCTGGCATGTATATCGGTTCGACAAGCGGCCGAGGCCTGCATCATCTGGTGTGGGAGATTGTGGACAATGCCGTGGACGAAGCGCTGGCAGGACGCTGCACCAAAATTATCGTACAGGTGCATCCCGACAACAGTGTATCTGTCATAGATAACGGCGCTGGATTTCCAGTTGGCATCCACGCAAAGACAGGCCGTCCAGCCGTCGAAACAGCGCTGACAGTCCTGCACGCTGGCGGCAAGTTCGGCGGCAGCGGCTATAAGGTCAGTGGCGGACTCCATGGCGTTGGCGCTTCCGTTGTAAACGCGTTGTCCGAATGGCTTCGCGTAGATGTTTATCGTGACGGAAAGCACTACGTTCAGGAGTACGATCGCGGTACGCCGAGATACGATTTGAAGGTCGTTGGCACCACGGATTACACCGGAACCACAGTGACCTTTTTGCCAGACGCTGAAATTTTTACGGAGACGACCGTGTTCGATCTCGATACGCTGCAGGGACGCCTGCGTGAATTGGCGTTTTTGAATGCTGGGCTTGAGATTGTCCTTGAAGACGAACGCGTTGAAAAAGCATTTACATACCACTATGAGGGTGGCGTGGCCGCGTTTGTCACGTATTTGAATCGCACAAAGGACGTGATTCATCCAGAGCCTGTATTCGTGTCAGGCCTGAGGGATGAAATCACCGTTGAAATTGCCCTGCAGTACAACGATGGCTACAGCTCAACGCTGTTTTCGTTTGCAAACAATATCAACACGCATGAAGGCGGTACACACGAGGCAGGGTTCAAGAGTGCATTGACTCGCGTCATCAATGACTATGCGCGCAAAAACAATCTCATCAAAGAAAATGAATCAAACCTGAGCGGTGATGACGTCCGTGAAGGCTTGACCGCGGTTGTCAGCGTCAAAGTACCCGAACCACAGTTTGAAGGCCAAACAAAAACCAAGCTCGGGAACAGTGAAGTCCGCGGTATCGTGGACGCTTTGTTCGCAGACAAGTTCTTCGCCTTTATGGAGCAGAACCCGTCCATTGCCAAGCGGATCATCGAAAAATCAGTGACAGCTGCGCGTGCACGTGAAGCGGCTCGAAAAGCACGCGAGCTGACGCGCCGCAAAAGCGCACTGGAAGTAAGTTCGCTGCCAGGAAAACTGGCTGACTGTTCATCTCGTGATGCATCCATCAGTGAACTGTATCTCGTTGAGGGTGACTCTGCTGGCGGGTCTGCCAAACAGGGTCGCGATCGGAATTTTCAAGCCATTCTGCCCCTTCGCGGCAAAATTATCAACGTTGAAAAGGCGCGGCTGGACAAGATTCTCTCGAACCAGGAAATCAGGGCAATTATCACGGCTATCGGTACCGGTATCGGTGAAGATTTTGATATTGAGAAAGCGCGCTACCATAAAATCGTCATTATGACGGACGCCGATGTCGACGGCAGCCACATCCGCGTTTTGCTGCTGACGCTGTTCTATCGCTTTATGAAGCCGCTCATCGACGCCGGCTATATCTATATGGCGCAACCGCCGCTGTTCAAAATCACGAAGGGCAAGTCAATCACGTACGCCTACTCAGACCAGGAACTGGAGCGCAAGCTTCAGGAGATTGGCCGTCAGGGTGTTTCGTTGCAGCGCTATAAAGGCCTTGGTGAAATGAACCCTTCCCAATTGTGGGAGACGACGATGGATCCGGCTTCCCGTACACTGCTGAAGGTAGAATTGGAAGACGCCATGGCAGCGGACACCATCCTATCGACGCTGATGGGAGACAAAGTGGAACCTCGTCGGGAATTCATCGAAGAACACGCGAAATACGTGCGTAACCTCGACGTTTAAGCGTGTTTTTATCCGCGTTAAGGAATTTTCTGTTTCTGTGACGATCATGCGGCACTACGCCTGCATTTGGGAGTGAAGCTGTTTGGCAGACGAATTTGAGAGCAAGGTTCTACCCATTGATTTAGGGCAGGAATTAAGAAATTCATTTCTCGACTACGCGATGAGCGTTATTGTCAGCCGCGCCATTCCAGACGTACGCGACGGCCTAAAACCAGTTCACCGCCGTATTCTGTACGCGATGTATGAAGTCGGCATGACGCCCGACAAACCATATAAAAAGTCTGCCCGTGTTGTCGGCGATGTACTCGCAAAGTATCATCCACACGGCGATGCGGCGGTCTATGATGCATTGGTGCGAATGGCTCAGGACTTCTCTACGCGTTATCTGCTCGTCGATGGTCACGGCAACTTCGGATCGATTGACGGTGATGCCGCGGCTGCCATGCGTTATACAGAATCACGTATGTCGCATATCGCCATGGAGCTGCTCCGTGACATCAACAAGGAAACAGTCGATTTTCGGCCCGAACTACGACGAAAACGAACAGGAACCGCTGGTGCTTCCCTCCCGCTTCCCGAATCTGCTCGTCAACGGATCGAGCGGAATTGCGGTTGGCATGGCGACCAACATACCGCCCCACAACCTGCGCGAAGTCATCGACGGCGTCGTCATGATGATTGACAACCCAGACGCCACAGTTGAGGACTTGATGAAGGTTGTCAAAGGCCCAGACTTCCCTACCGGCGGTATTATTTTAGGCCGCGAAGGCATCAAGGACGCGTATCTGACTGGCCGCGGTTCGGTGACGATTCGCGCTGCGACCGAGTTTGAGGAGATGCCAGGCGGCAAGACGCGAATCGTTGTCAGTGAGCTTCCATATCAACAGAATAAAGCCCGTTTGATTGAAAAGATTGCCGAATTGACGCGGGACAAAAAGATCGATGGAATCACTGATTTACGCGACGAGTCCGATCGCAATGGCATGCGCATGGTCATCGAGCTTCGCCGCGACGTACGGCCACAGGTCGTGCTGAACAACCTGTTCAAACACACAGGCCTGCAGAGCACCTTTGGCATCATCACGCTGGCGCTGGTCAACGGTGAACCAAAAGTGTTGAATCTGCGCGATGTACTCTATCACTATCTGCAGCATCAGCGCGATGTGGTACGCCGTCGCACGCAGTTTGATTTGAACAAGGCCGAAGCCAGAGCACACATCTTGGAAGGCCTACGTATTGCACTGGATAATCTGGACGCGGTCATCGCCCTTATCCGCGCGTCCCAGACGACAGAAGAAGCACGTGAAGGTTTGATGTCCCGCTTTTCCCTCAGTCATGAACAAGCGCAGGCTATCCTCGATATGCGCCTGCAGCGCTTGACTGGTTTGGAACGCGAAAAGATTGAGGCGGAATACAAAGAGCTCATGGAACTCATCAAGGAGCTGCGCGCCATTTTGGGATCAGAACAGCTGCTGCTCGGTGTCATTCGTAAGGAGATTCTCGAGATTCGCGAACGCTTCGGGGATGATCGCCGTACGCGCATCGTCGCCTCGGACGGCGAAATCAACGAAGAAGATCTGATTCCAGTGCAGGATGTGGTCATCACCATCACGCATGCGGGCTATGTGAAACGGATCCCCCTGTCTGCGTACCACGCACAAAAGCGCGGCGGTCGCGGCGTCACCATGATGGGAACACGCGAAGAGGATTTTGTGGAACATATGTTTATGACCTCTTCCCACCATTACCTGCTGTGTTTCACCAACCGCGGGCGCGTGTACGCCATTAAGGCGTATGAGGTTCCTGAATTCAGTCGAACAGCCAAAGGGATCCCAATCATCAACCTGCTTCAGATTGAATCAGGTGAAAAGATTTCAACGGTCATCCCGGTCTCGAGCATGGATCCGGAGCATCTTTCACAGTTCAATTTGTTCTTTGCGACACGAAAGGGTATCGTAAAGAAGACGGCGCTCGGTGAGTACGCGAATCTTCGCAAGAATGGACTCATCGCCATCAACTTGCGAGACGATGACGAAGTGATTGCGGTTCGCGGGACGGATGGCACGCAGGATATCATCATGGCGACATACCTCGGCATGTCCATCCGCTTCAGTGAGACCGATGTTCGCGCGATGGGCCGCGTGGCTACGGGTGTCAAGGGTATCCAACTTGCTCCCAACGACTTTGTGGTTGGCATGGATACGGTCGACAACAACGCAAATGTGCTTGTCGTCACTAACCGCGGTTACGGCAAGAAGACGCCGGAAGTCGATTACCGCAGCCAGTCTCGCGGTGGCAAGGGCATCAAGACGCTGAACTGCACAGACAAGAATGGATATATCATCGGTCTGAAGATGGTTCATGACGATGACGACCTCATGATTGTCACAGACGCTGGGGTAACCATCCGAATTCACGTTGCGGATATTTCGAAGCAAGGTCGCCTTACGCGCGGCGTACGCCTTATCAACGTGCCCGAGGGCGAACAAGTCGCGACGGTCGCACGTGTGATACCAGGAACTGAGGAAGACGAAGACTAACGAACCGTTATCGGTACGGGTTAAAGGAACCACGGAACTGCAGCCGGCTAATGAATTTGCTGTTGTTGACCAACGGATCTGAGGTCGGCTTGCAATCCTTACAGGTTTTCAAAGGGGGTAAATCAGTTGCAGGGCATGGAGGAACTACTCATTCGCCAAGGAGCCATGTTTGCATCGTTCTTCACCCTGGTTCTCATTTTGTACATTTTGATTAACGCGCTGGTAAGGAAATAACTTTATACCTGTGTGGACTAAGCTGTTTTGAGCATCGTCGATGTGTACTCGATGATGCTCTTTTATCTTCGACATCATTCGTTTGCTATGCGTCATTTGTCCGCGAGTTATTGACATGACGGTTTGCAGGTGCATAATTTCACTCGCAGCCGCATATATGAATGGTGACGTTGGATTATACGTTGTACGAAGTTCCGTCACCGTCAAAACCGTTTGGCTGGCAGTTGAACTCGTAAATGCATCGTTGACTGAATTCGGACAACGCAGCCTTGACGAAAGCTCATTATCTGTGTTACATTAACACGTGCCGCGTTGAGTTATACGGCCATCCTTCCTCAACTTCTCGTACCAAGTTCGCTCGAGTTCTTGTGGATGTATCACATGATACATGGATGAAGGAATTACCATTGAAGTGCAGTTAAACTTCATGGTTTATCTTCTTTCGCCGTTTGAATGACGCGCCATCGATTAGTGGTTCGCCACTCATTGATGAAAAATGTACCATTGAAATGAAACTTGCTTCTATGGTACATTGATAGACGCCGCTTCGAGCGGTGGATGAATCACCGACAATGTGTAAATGGTTGTCGAGCATCAGCCACGAGGCGCGAGCAGTGCTAGGAACGAAACTAAGCGAGAAGCGAGCGTACGCAGATGTACGTGAGTGACGAGCGAAGTTGAAGTGACAACGCAATGCGAAGTGGATCGTGACTGAGCATGGTTCCTTGAAAACTAAACACACGCAGAGAGACGCTTGTGTAGTGTCAGACGTTAATGAATGAGTTAACGGATGAGAACTTTTATTTGAGAGTTTGATCCTGGCTCAGGACGAACGCTGGCGGCGTGCCTAATACATGCAAGTCGAGCGAACATCTTCGGATGTTAGCGGCGGACGGGTGAGTAACACGTGGGCAATCTGCCTTTCAGACTGGAATAACCCCCGGAAACGGGAGCTAATGCCAGATAGGCAATCGGGAGGCATCTTCTGATTGGGAAAGGGTGCTACGGCATCGCTGAGAGAGGAGCCCGCGGCGCATTAGCTAGTTGGTGAGGTAACGGCT
>CAVWUS010000030.1:0-93517 GCA_963758235.1 uncultured Alicyclobacillaceae bacterium
GTCCGGTGTCGCGCCAAAAACGCCCAATTGTCCAGCCGCTGTACTAGCGGTGAATGCGACGGCTGACTGTAATGCCAGCATGGTTGATGCCCTGAACTCTGTGATAGCGGCAGGCGGGACGCCGAGTCCGATCTCATTGGGTTTGACTAAATGCACTCCAGGTACGCTCGCTAATCTAGCTGCCACGACTTGCGCGGGCGGCCTTTTCCCAAACAATCAAGCGACGACCAGTTACCTCAGCACCTTCCCGAATATCAATAACAGCAACAATGGGGTCGGGAAAATTGATTACCACATTAATGACAAGAACACCCTCAATGGCGTATTCATCGCCAGCAGGTACGTGGGGAACGGAGAAGATCGCGGCTTCATCAACAGCGTCTTCCTGAACGGTTATCCAATTACGACGTATACGGCTTCCGGCACTTGGGATTACACTCCCAATTCCGCCATGGTGAACGAAGTGCGGTTTGGCTACAACCGCATGACCATCGATCAGACCAGTAACGACTCCGGATTAGCAAACCCCATCGATACGGGCTCGGTTATTCCTGGACTTCCGACCGTCATTATCAATCCCTTCGGTCAGCTGGGGACCTGGCACAATCGCCCGCAAAGCTCGGGCCCCAACCCATATTGGGATGCTCAGGAGAGTCTCTCTTATCTGGTGGGCAAGCACTCTCTTAAGTTCGGCGGCGAGTACGCGAACATCGAGGCGGATACCGACATCCCTGATACCGGCCGCGGCCAGATTAATTTCTCCAGCCTGGCAGGCTTTTTCGCGGGAACTCCGAGTGGCGGGAAGTTCCTCGTCGGCGACGCAAGCCGCACGACGAAATGGACGGAGACCGCAGCCTTCGCTCAGGATGACTGGCGCCTGACGCCGAAATTTACTCTCAATCTGGGACTGCGCTATTCTTACGCGTCCCCGCTTCGGGAGACCAATAACCTCTGGGCCAACTTCGATCCGACTTCACCCACGGGGCTCGTTCAACAGGGGACGCCCGGAACACCCACGATGTGGCATCCCGATCGTGGCGACTTCTCCCCCCGTGTGGGCTTTGCCTGGGATATCGATGGCAAGGGCACGACCGTCGTCCGCGGCGGATTCAGCATCATCTACTCGTCGTTCACCATGATCGAGTGGATGAACCAGAACCAGTTTCAAAATACCTCGGCAGTCAGCCTGGGCGCTAACCCGACAGGGGCTTGCACGGTAAAAGTAAACCCCGGGCAAACATGTGCTGGGAACGGCGGCTCAACCCTCGGCGGCAATATCGTCGTCAAGGCCGCCAGCTTCAAGCCAGCCAACATGTGCTATGATCCCATGGCTCCGACTGCGGCGTGCGCTGGCCAAGCTACTGTGTTTCCCTCAGGCGGGGCCATCTCATGCACTTCCGGATCCCCTTGCAATCTTATGGGCGTGGATCCCAACCTCAAGACCCCGTACATCATGAATTACAGCCTCGGCGTGACGCATGCCTTCACTCCCAACCTTTCGTTGGAAGTGGGCTTTGTCGGCGACCACGGCGCAAGATTGACTGGTTTTTCCGACATCAATCAGTGTCCTGCGAACGTGACGACGAGCAGCGCAGACAACTGCACTGCCAACAAGCCATTTGCCAAGAACTTCCCGGATTTTGGTTTTATCAACTTTATGACGAACGATGTTCGTTCAAACTACGACAGCATGCAGGTGACCTTGACCAAGCGAATGTCTCGCGGCTTGTCTTTCATCGCCGGGTACACGTACGCCCATGGCCTCGACAACGGTTCCCTGAATCGCTTTGGCCTCCTCCCGCAGAATGCCAACAATCCAGGCGCGGAGTACGGCAATAGCGATTTCGACGTTAGGAATCGCTTCACTTTCACAACCACGTACAACATCCCTGGGATTAAGGGATTTGGGCAGTTGCTGGAAGGCTGGCAGATTAACGGCATCGTTACCCTGCAGAGCCCCCAGCCGTGGATGGTCAATGACTACAACGATGGGCCTTATTGTGCCTTGCAAAGTGTCGACCCTACGCCTTGTACTAATGGGGCTGGCGGTGGCTATGTGAATGGTTTCAGCGGGACTGGGGATAACGCGGACAGGTGGGATTTCTTCGGGAATCCTTCCGACTTTAAGGGAACTGCGACCTCGATTCCCTTCTGCAGCTCCCCAGTTAATGCTGCTGGCTTTGCTACCCCCTTCACGGCAGGCAACGTCACCTGCACGACAACCAATGCGGTTTCCAACAAATCGGCCCCTGCGGCAAACTCCGCGACACTAATTGCGAATTGTATAAAAAACGCCCCAGACCCGAATACGCTGGCGGCGGGTGGCTGCTTTGCGAACGGCAACTCGGTCATGACTCCCCCCACTGCTGGAACATTCGGCACGATGGGCCGGAACCTCTTCCGCGACCTGGGTTACAAGGACGTGGACTTGTCCATTTTCAAGAACTTCACGTGGAAAGAACGCTATAACCTCCAGCTCCGGTTGGAAATGTTTAACGTATTCAATCACCCGACCTTTGCCAATCCGTACGGCGCATCGGCCGGCTTTAGCGGAGGAAACAATGACCCCGCGCTGGCCAGCGGTTTCGGCAGCACGGGCGGAACTCCCGATGTCGTGGCCGGAAATCCGGTCGTCGGCTCCGGCGATTCCCGCGACATTCAGGTTGGTTTGAAGATTACCTTCTAACCTGAAGAATCGGTCCAATCACTTCGAGGGGGGTGGAACATCACCCCCCTCGATTTTTTTGTAGGACAGCCACTCTTGGCTGTCCGCTTTTGCCCTGCTGAAGTTGCGCTGGACAGCCAGGAGTGGCTGTCCTACTGGAAGTGATAGAATGCCTTTAGCACAAAGGCGCGGTCGCCAAGTGGTAAGGCAAAGGTCTGCAAAACCTTTATCGGCGGTTCGATCCCGCCCCGCGCCTCCAAACATATCTCCCGGAAATGTAAATTGAAAAAAGGATCAGTGGCGAGTAGCTGCGTTCTGCGCGGCGGAAAACCACTCCCAGGTGCGCTTCAATCCTTCTTCAAATCCAAAACGGGGAAGATAACCGAGAGCTTGCCGCGCCAGGCCGATGTCCGCCTGGGAATCGCGGATGTCTCCTTCGCGCGCCGATGCGTATTTTGCTTGCGCGGAGCGGCCCGTGATTTTTTCGAGCAAAGCGAGAGTTTGATTCAATGTGCAGCGAGTTCCCGTGCCGACGTTGATGGCGAGGCCGGGCGCGCCTGCTGCCACGGCGGCAAGCAAATTCGCCGCCACCACGTTTTCCACGTAGACGAAGTCGCGCGATTGCTCGCCGTCACCGTATACGGTGGGCTGCCTTCCCCCCAGCAGAGCCGCGCTGAACACCGACAGGACTCCGGAGTAGGGAGAACCGGGATCTTGCCTCGGCCCGAACACATTGAAGTAACGAAGCGAGACGAACTCAAGCCCGTACATTTCTTGAAACACGCGGCCATACGCCTCGCCCACCTGCTTGGAGACGCCGTACGGGGAAATCGGCGCCAGGCTGGCGGTTTCTGTAATGGGAAGGATGGACGTTTTTCCGTAGACCGCGCAGGAGCTGGCAAACACCACGCGTTTTACTTTCGCGTCGCGCGCCGCAACCAGGACGTTCAGCGTGCCGTTCACGTTGATCAGATTCGTTTCAATCGGGTCTCTCACCGAACGCGGCACGGAAGTCTGCGCCGCCAGGTGAATCACGCAGTCCACCCCGCGGCAAGCCTCGCGCAGTGCGTCCAGATTGGTGATGCTGTCCTGCAGCAGTTTGATTTTTGATTTCACCTGGGACAGGTTTTCAGCTTTGCCGGTGGACAAATCGTCCAGGACCACCACGTCTTGGCCGCGGCGCACCAACTCATCCACCGTGTTCGAGCCGATGAATCCCGCCCCTCCGGTCACCAGAAAACGCATCCACTCCCCCAACGGAAACTTCCCCGGAACATCCCATCATTGGATTCCAGCCGGGATTTCCGGTGCGACCTCCGGCCGAGCGATAACTTATAACTAACGGGGGCAGGGTGCAATGCTTCACCGCATGGCTCATCTGTTCGACAAGCGCCAGAAGCCGATTTGGGAGGCGCGGTGACGCGATTTCTTACTTCCAAGTAATTGCCGCATTGACTTCGGAACCCGGTTTCAGTACTCTTATCCCGTGATTTCCATGGTCCAGAAGACGAAGCAGGCTTGCCTCTGTTGCACCTGCTGTACGTGTCCGTCTTCTGGCGCCGGGAGCTAAATACTCTAGAATCATAGCGAGTAATTCTAGAATCCCACCGCCGGAATCAACCTGGCGGTGGGATTTTTGTTTTGGGGGCACGATCAACCCGGAACGAAGCCCGTTCAAGAAACGGGCAGAGAGGAGATGGCCGCCCCACCTGCCGACTGTAAGCCAAGGCCCGAGCAAACGTGATGATCCGAAATTCAAAGTTATGGATGTTTCGCAACACGGGGATGGGCGCCGTGCTTGCGGCCCTGGTACTCGTGACCCTGAGCGTTCCAGCACGGGGAACGGACGGTGAACCTCGCGAAATGCCGGCGGCGCGGGTTTCCGCAAGCGATGAAACCGTGGCGGCGATTCCCTCCGACTTCTCCGCGCCGGTAGCGCCAAGTGTTCCTCCGTCGGCGGCAAACCTTGTAGCGACTCTTTCTCTTGAACAGGTGACGGAACTTTTGCAATCGCAAGGACAGGAAATCGCGTCCCTGCGGGCGGCGTTACGCGATCAACAGGAGCTGACCGCGCGCCTCGAAGCAAAACTCAATGCGGCCAACCCTGCAACGATCGTTGCGGAACCTGCCGTACCCGTTTCCCCGGGGCCGGCGGTTGGCGCAGGACAGACGGATCTTGTCCAGAAAGTCGCTCAACTCGAAGCTGACCTGGGCAACTCTCAAAGAAGTTTGGAGGAGCGGTTAAAGAAATTGGGTCCGTTTGTTTTTAGCGGGGACTTCCGGTTACGTGCTGAGCCGACTTTAGGAGGACCCGTGGATCGGTCGCAGGACCGGTTCCGCGAGCGAATCCGCCTGCGCTTCAACGCCGAGGCGGAATTGAATGATCAATTGAAGGGTGGTTTCTCGCTGGCGTCAGGCGACCTCAACACGCCGATCTCCACGAACCAAACGTTGAATCAATATGACACGCGCAAGCCCATCGCGATTGACCGCGTGTACGCCACGTACACTCCCAGCTGGTTCCGGCCCCTCACGCTTACGGGCGGAAAGTTCGCCTACCCCTGGTTCAACACGGAACTCGTTTGGGACAAGGACTTAAATCCCGAAGGCGCGGGCGAAACCCTTGCCTTCAACGTCAAGACGCCTCTCCTCAAGAAGTTTGCCGTCGTCGGCTTCCAATTGCCGTTCGCGGAAAACAAGAGGACGGCGCCGAACGATAAGAGCTTGTACAACACGATGGTGTACGGCGAGCAGTTGCAAACATTCTGGCAATTCGGAGATCGCGTCAAGCTGAGCGCCTATGGAAGCTATTACGATTGGCAATATGCCGATTCCATCGCGCTGTCGCTGCTCACGGCGAACAGCGCCAGTCCGGACGAGGCCCTGTTGGCGCTGAGCAACACCGGCGAGCAGAACTCGATTGCAACCGTGACAGCGACCAATCCAACCACCGGCGCGAAGACAATTACGTCGGCGCAATTTGCATCGAAGTTCGGCGTTCTCGATTCACTCGCACAACTCGACATCGTGACGCCCTCGGAACGCTGGCCGCTCACTTTCATCGGCGATTTCGCGGAAAATACGCGCGCGTGCGAGAACGTGAGGAATATCCCGGCCGCGGCGGTCTACTCGGCGCCGTGCGATCCGCGCGCCCGCCATGGCTATTGGCTGGAAGCCAGCGTTGGACGAACTCAAAAAAAGGGGGACTGGCAGTTGAGCTATACGCGAATCATGATCGAGCGCGAAGCGGTGATCGGAGCGTTCAATTACAGCGAAATTTTTCCGACCAGCAACGTTGAGATTCACCGCAGCGAAATCCTTTATCAGCTTTTTGACAGGGTGACGCTGCAACTGAATGGATTGTTCGGCCGGCCCCTGGTAACCGCGGGGAGCCCGCCGCCGGTGCAGCCTCTCCTGGAGCGGTTGCAATTTGACATGACGTACACATTCTAGGTGACAAAAGTGAATTTTGGCCTCATGCAAGGAAAAAAGATGCAGGCGAGCCTGGGACTCCTCGCGGCGCTCTTGATTTTTGCCGCTTCCGGAATCCATGCCCAGCAAAAGCCAATCGTCCTTCGCGTGGGGTATTTCCCGAATATCACGCATGCACAGGCTTTGGTGGGACGCGCGGGCGGCCAGTTTGAGAAGGCTGTAGGACCGGGCGTGCAGATTGAATGGAAAGCGTTCAATGCCGGACCGTCCGCGATCGAAGCTTTGTTCGCCAACGCGATCGATCTGACGTACGTCGGCCCGAATCCCACGGTGACGGGTTACGTTCGGTCTCAGGGCGATGCGGTTCGCGTGATTGCCGGAGCCGCGAGCGGCGGCGCTTCCTTGGTCGTGCGGCAGAGCGCTGGGATTCAGAAGGCATCGGATTTTCACGGCAAAAAAGTCGCGACGCCGCAGCAAGGCAACTCGCAGGACGTGGCGCTGCGCTCCTGGCTGCGCGCCAACGGCCTCAAGCCGCGGGAAAAGGGCGGCGACGTTCAGGTTCTTCCGATCACCAACGCGGACCAATTCACGCTCTTTTTGAAGGGCCAGCTCGACGCGGCCTGGGCTCCCGAGCCGTGGGCGGCGCGCCTGGTTCATGAGGCGGGCGGCCGGATTTTTCTCGATGAGCGCGACCTCTGGCCGAATCACGAGTTCGTCATCACAAACCTCATCATTCGCCCCAAATTCCTTCAGGAGCATCCAGGCGTGGTGAAGGATTTTCTCCGCGCTCACGTGGAACTTACGGAATGGATCAATAAGAATCCAGCGCAGGCAAAACAAATCATGAACCAGCAGTTGCAAAAAGAAACAGGAAAACCCCTTGCGCCCGAAGTGCTCGACGATGCGTTTTCCCGGATGGCGGTGACATGCGATCCGCTTCGCTCGTCGATGGCCGCTTCCACGCAGCGGGCTTTTGACGAAGGTTTTCTCGGAAGAACGCAGCCGGATCTTTCCGGACTCTATGACCTGACGCTGTTGAATGAAGTCCTACGCGAAAAGAAGGTGAGAACAGTGCAATGACAAACTACGTAATCGACTTATTCAGCCGTTCGATTGGCGGGGGCCGAATGCCCATTGAAAGCGTTGACCTGGCGGAGCCGCTGAAAAACGGCAAGAAGCTCTCCGCGGATGCTGGCCTCCGGCAACCGGCCCAGCCCGCGCGAAAAGAAAGTATTTCGCTGAGCGGCGTTTTTCGAAGCTATGCCGATTCGCGAGGTTCCTCCACACGCGCCCTGCAAAACATCGATCTGGAAATCGAGCAAGGCGAATTCGTCTGCATCGTCGGGCCGTCGGGTTGCGGAAAATCCACGCTGCTTCATTTGCTCGCTGGACTGGACCGTCCCACGACGGGAGAAATCACCGTGGACGGCAGTCCTGTAAAAGGTCCCGGCACGGATCGAATTTTGCTCTTCCAGGAATTGGGCCTCTTTCCGTGGCTGACGGTCCGGCAAAACGTGGAGTTCGGATTGAAGATGGCCGGCGTATCGAAAACGGAAAGGCGGGATCAGGCGCGGGTTTTTCTGCGCATGGTTCACCTTTCCCATTTCGAGGATCACTACATTCATCAGCTTTCCGGAGGCATGAAGCAGCGCGTGGCCCTGGCGCGCTCGCTTACTCTGCGCCCGAAAATTCTCTTGATGGACGAGCCCTTCGCCGCGCTCGACGCGCAGACGCGCGACATGCTGCACGATGAGCTCGAACGCATCTGGAAGGAAACTTCGCCGACCATCGTCTTCGTCACGCACAACGTTCGCGAAGCCGTGCGGCTCGGCGACCGCGTCTTGCTGATGAGTTTCCGGCCCGGGCGCATCAAGACGCAGTTTCAGATCAACCTAAAGCGTCCACGACACGTTGAGGATTCCGACGTGGCGTACCTGTCCAAGGAAATTCTCGGGCAGTTGCGGGAAGAAATTGACCGTTCCTTTAATGCGGAGTATTCGCGTGAAGAAAAGCGTTAACCAACTGATTTTTGCCGCCGGCGTTCTCGCGGTTTGGGAAGCGCTGGCGCTCGCAAAAATTTGGCCGCCGTACCTTTTTCCCACGCCGCAGGGCGTCGCGCAGTCGTTGTACGAGGGATTCAAGGATCACAGTCTCTGGATCGGCATCGGCGTGAGTTTGCGGCGCGTTGTGATCGGCTACGCCATTTCCGTGGTTCTCGGAATTCTTCTTGGAATGGTTCTGGCCTCCAATAAATTTCTGGAGGACACGCTGGGCCGCGTGATCCTCAGCCTGCAAAGCCTCCCGAGCGCTTGCTGGGTGCCTATCGCCCTGCTCTGGTTTGGTTTGAGCGAGACGGCGATAATTTTCGTCACGATCACCGGTTCCCTCTTGGCCGTAACGCAATCCACCAAGGCGGGCTTCGACAATGTGCCGCGCATCTTGTCCATGGCCGGCCGCAATCTGGGCGCGAAAGGGCCGCAGATGTTCTGGCACGTTCTGCTGCCAGCGAGCTTGCCGTACCTGCTCGACGGCTTGAGGCAGGGATGGGCGTTTGCGTGGCGCTCGCTGATCACCGGTGAAATGATTTACATTTCGCTGGGCCTCGGGCAACTCTTGATGACAGGCCGCGATTTGAACGATATCAATCTGGTCGTGGCGGTGATGGTCCTGATCGCCTTGCTTGGGTACATCGTTGACGGCATCGTATTCCGCAAGCTAGATGCTTCCGTCCGCCACAAATGGGGAATGGCCGCCGCGGCTTCCAGCTGAACCCTGGGAACGCCAATCTCCCGATTGGCGTTTTGCAAGGCCGCCAATCGGGAGATTGGCGTTCCCGGGATCTTAAGCGGCGCCGGGAGAATGTTTGGAACGCCGGTCGGCGTTAATCAGCAGCATTCCCGCCAGTCCGAAAACAAGCGAAAGCGCGATATTCCCAAGCCAGATCCTTCGCCCACTCACCCAGACCAGGAGAACTTCAAGCAACACCGCCGGAAGGGCCCACCCAAGGGCAAGCATCCATAGGGAGAAACTTTTCTGCCGGGACCACTTCCGTACTGCGGCTCCGATCAATAATCCCACGGGTAAAAAGATGAGCGTCTCATACACAATAATGCATCCATCCAGATCCAAGGGCCTGATGAAATAGAAAGTGTGCATGAGGCTCGCTCCGGGACTCAGGCGATACGCTTGCGGCACGCGATTTCCGTCCAGGTAGAGGAACGCGTCGGACCCGTCATAGACCGCAACGATGTCCCGCGCTTGCCCGGCCTGGAAAACGCCGCGAACGTACCAGGCAAGCATGGAGCGCCTCACTGACAACGGATTGCGAAAATAGAACACGAGCGCCGGCCCTTCCTGCCGCAAGTGAAAATTCACGTTATCGGTGGCTTGCGAGAGGGAAACGATGCGGCCACTCGCGCCTTGTATTGCCGCGGGCGTGCAGACGATGTGGACCGTGAACTGGCTTGATTTCCTGATCTCTTGCGTGAGATTTTCAACGGGGAATTTTGTGCGCAGCCACGACCTGGCGCCCAGTTCAAGCACGCGGGCGTTCGTGAATTGCGGCTGTTCTGGAGTCCAAGCGAGTTCCGGCAAAAAATTAGTTCGGTCGCGATACGGCGGCGAGCTCGTGAAGTCATAGGATCCGAGCAAGCCCGTGCTCTGATCTTCCGCCGATTGCCGCCCGATGAACTGGCGAATCGCTTTATCGGGAAGCGCCCGGTTCCAGATTTGCAAGAAATTGACTCGTCCCCCCCAAGGATGCTGGCCGGAGGCGTCATTCCCCACGAAAAGAGCGCATTGAGGGTCCCAGTTGCTTAGGCGCGTTCTGTTTTGCAAGAGTGCGGAAATTCCAAAGCAGGCTGCGAAATATGCCGCCAGCAGCAACGCGGCCCGGCGCGGCGAGAGCCACCTTTCAAATGAATCTTCGCATTTGGACAACGTTCCCAAGATAGCGCCAGCGCAAAGCTCGAACAAAAAAAATCCGGCTACTGAGCCCATCGTATTGGAAATCACATCCTCCCATCCCGAATCGCGGGCGGGAATGTAGAACTGCAGCACCTCCACCGTGTAAGAGACGCCCGCGCCCGCCAGCAGCGCCAGGAAAAGTGAGGCCCATCGATTCCCGCCCCGCTTGCACGCCTGGGCGGAAACGCCAAATCCGAACGGAACAAACAAGAGAACATTCAGAAAAAAATCCAGATACATGACCTGTTTAACGGAAGACTGCAATAGAAAGGGGGACCTGTGAAATACGTAGGTAGCCGTAAAATCGAACTTGAATGGAAATAGAGTCAGGTAAGCAATCCCCAGAAGCGAAAGAATGAGGATTCGATTCGACCACTCAGCGCTGGCTTGGCGGCGAGGAAGATCCTGAATGTTCATGAGTTCAACGTCGAATCCCGTAACCCGACACTATTGAGTCTAGCACAGCGCCGCAACACTCCTCCGAAGCCTGGATTCGCACTTTTCCTCATCTCTTGATAACGCGCGAATCATTTTCAAGCGCGTTCTGACGAACCTCGTCTCGTTCCAGGTGCAACTGTACCAACGTGAAGAGGACATCGCCTCGTTGTACTCAAGTACAGCGGCGCGGCCTGTCCCATGTTTGCTCGGAGGACCAGTAGTGAGCTTTCTGGCGCGACTCCTAATCTGGACACGCCATGAACGCACACACAAATTTTCGCTCCCACTCACACGTAAATTCCAATCGCCGGGCGCCGCTCGGCCTATTCGCTCTGATTCTTTCATCCCTCGTGGTCCTGTCGCTTTCCGGCTGCGTGGGTTTGACGGGCGCCGGAACACCTGCTGCAAAGTCCAGCTCGAATTCCAACAGTTCTTCTTCGGGTACGCTCACGGCCAGCGCGACGACTCTGAATTTTGGAAATGTCTCGCCGGGTTCGAGCAGCCCCCAGACCTTGACCCTGACCAATACGGGCACGGCAGCGGTCACCATTTCGCAGGCCACGGTCACTGGCACGGGGTTCAGCGCCGTGAGTGGGATGTCCTCGATTTCCATTGCCGCCGGGCAGAATCAATCCTTCCAGTTCCAATTTGCTCCGAAGACCGCCGGTCCCGTTTCCGGGAGTGTCTCCATCGTCAGCGACGCGACGAATTCCCCGCTTGCGGTTTCCCTGAGTGGAACGGGGATGGCGGCGCTCGCTATCGCGACGCAGCCGGAGAGCCAGACCGTTACCGCCGGCCAAACCGCAACCTTTTCGGTCGTGGCGTCGGGATCAGGCACTCTTACTTATCAGTGGAAGAAGGGTGGAACGGCCATCGGCGGCGCGACGGCAGCGTCCTATACGACGCCGGCGACGACGAGTGGAGAGAGCGGCACGCAATTTACAGTCGTTGTGACCGACAGCACGGGAAGTGTGACCAGCAATCCTGCGACTCTCACGGTGACGGCTTCCGCCGTCGCGCCATCAATTACGGCGCAGCCGGCGAATAAGACCGTCACGGCCGGACAAACGGCAACGTTCAGCGTGACGGCGACAGGCACAGCGCCTCTTACCTATCAATGGAAGAAGAACGGCACGGTAATTGGCGGGGCCGCATCGGCTTCCTACACGACACCGGCCACGGCCGCTTCAGATAACAATGCGCAATTCACCGTGACTGTCACCAACAGCGTTTCCAGCGCCACCAGCAACGCCGCCACGTTGACCGTGGATGTTCCGCCGTCCATCACCACGCAGCCCGCAAACCGCACAGTTAATGCCGGGCAGACTGCAACCTTCAGCGTGGTAGCGACAGGAACAGGGACGCTGACCTATCAGTGGAAGAAGAACGGCGCGGCTATCGGCGGCGCGGCTGCGGCTTCTTACACGACCCCCGCCACAGTCGCATCCGACAACGGTGCTTCCTTCACCGTCACCGTTACTGGCACTTCCGGTAGCGTGACCAGCAACGCGGCTACGCTGACTGTCAATGGCCCGCCGTACGTCTGGTTTCGCCAAACGGCAACAAAGCTGGGCCTGACGGTCGACTTGCTCGCACTTTTACAATCGTTAAACCCATATGAACCGACGAGCAGTCGTTCCGTTCTGCAATACACCGCAGGGCGCGAGCAGACAGAACCATTCGCACAAATGCAATCCGCCTGGACTAGCTTAACCAGCCTGGCTTGCCAACTGAAGCAGGCTGGTCTGGAACAGCTTATATCGTTCGACTTGACGCTCTATCGAGATATCTCTTATTACACCGGCATCGTCTTTGAATCGTTTGCGGCAGGCGTAAGTGCCCCGATTGTCGTGGGCGGCCGGTACGATAACCTGCTGCAGCAGTTTGGAGCAAATGCGCCCGCCATTGGATTTACGTTTGAAGTCGAGCGGCTGCTGGCTGTATGCGGCGCGCCTGTTGAGCAAACAACTGTGGAGGTGCCAGACAGATGTTGACCGTTGCACTCGCGAAAGGGCGAACGGCAGAAGGGCTGTTACCACTGTCTCAGGCTGCGGGCATCCCGCTCACAGCCGAATTGCTGGGCAGCCGCCTGCTCGTTGTTACGCTCGAAACGGATCCGTTTGGCCAGATTCGCTGCCTGCTCGCCAAACCGATGGATGTACCGATTTACGTATCGTATGGCGTTGCGGACTTGGGGATCGTCGGCAAGGACGTTCTCCTCGAGCGCACACTCGACGTCTATGAGCTGCTGGACCTGGGTATTTCCAGATGCCAGCTCTGTGTTGCCGGGAAACCTGAGTCGCACAAGGTGCCACCAAAGCGTGTGGCGACAAAGTATCCGCGGCTGGCTGAGGCATATTTTCGCCAAAAATGCCAATCAGTCGAGATTGTCCAGCTGAGCGGTTCGATTGAACTAGCGCCTGTCATGGGGCTGACCGATCGTATCTTCGATCTGGTTCAAACCGGCGGTACGCTGGCTGCCAACGGGTTGACTGTGCTGGATACCGTTCATGAGATCTCAGCAAGACTCGTTGCCAATCGCTCCAGTTACCGATTGAAGAGAGCACAGATTGAACCATTTCTCCGCGCCATGTCGGCTGCGGCAAATAACCAGGAGGCGGATGACCTGTGCGCTTACGGCGTGTAAATGGCAAAGATTTTCGGTGGCAGCGAACTCGGGCCATCGCGGAGGATGTGTTGGAGCGAGTCCGACAAATTGTGTACAGCGTGCGTGAACAGGGCGACCCGGCTCTGCGTATGTTTGCGGCTCAACTCGATGGTTATACAGCGGCTGCGGATCCGAATTTTTCGTTCCGTGTCGATCCGCTCGAAGCACAGCGTGCCTGGGAACAATGTTCACCGTCAGTTCAGGAGGCATTATCTGCGGCAGCTTCACGGATTCGGGATTTTCACCAAGCGCAGCTTCCAGTCCCGGTAGAACGGATCGGTGACACGGGAGACCGGACAGGTATGGTCTGGCGTCCGCTTCAACGCGTTGGCGTCTATGCACCCGGCGGACGCGGTGCATATCCGTCGACCGTCTTGATGGATGTGATTCCAGCACAAGCTGCCGGCGTGCGGGAAATTGTACTGGTTTCGCCGCCTGCCCCCGGAAGCTCGATGCCGCATCCAACTGTGTTGGCAGCCGCGCATCTACTTGGCATCGACGAGATCTACCGCGTCGGCGGTGCACATGCGATTGCCGCGCTGGCTTATGGCACGTCGGCGATTGGTCGAGTGGACAAGATTGTCGGAACCGGGGAACCTGTATGTTGCGCTTGCCAAAAAGCTGGTGATGGGAGATGTCGGGATCGACAGCATCGCTGGACCGAGTGAAGTGTTCATTGTGGCGGATGAGTCCGTCCCGGCAGAGTGGATTGCGGCGGACATGCTCGCACAGGCAGAACATGATGTCGAAGCAGGCGCGGTTTGCCTGAGCACGTCCAAGCGGCAGTTGGATGAAGTCGAGGCGGCGTTGGAACAGCAGCTGGCTAACCTGCCGAGAGCAGACATCGCAAAAGTATCGCTCGCAAATTGGGGGGCGCTCGTGCATGTCGCATCACTGGCTGAAGCGATGCAACGGATCAACGACAGCTGCCCGGAGCATGTGGAACTCCTGCTGCCGGATGCAGCCCGCTGGCTGCCTGAAATCCACCGGGCCGGTGCTGTTTTCCTTGGCGTCCATACGCCAGAAGCGGTTGGAGACTATTACGCAGGGACGAACCATGTGCTGCCGACACATGGAAGCGCACGCTACGCCTCTGGTTTATCTGTCCATGACTTTTTGCGGCATATGACGTACGTCGCCTACGAAGAACGGACATTGCAGGGACACGCTGCATACATTGCAGCACTCGCGCGCAGTGAAGGGCTTGAGGGGCATGCGAGGTCTGTGCTGCTAAGGCTCGCTGTAGCACAGCAAATCCGCATGAGGAACGGGAGTGATGGATGATGAGCCAGGCACAGTGCGCTTATCAGGCGGAAGTGGTTCGAGGCACCCGTGAAACCAATGTGCGCGTTCACCTCGGGCTACGGGGAAGTGGCCAAGTGACGCTTGATTTTCCTGTTCCATTTTTGCGCCATATGCTCGAGCTCTTCGCCGTACATGGACGATTTGACCTGACGGTTGTGGCAGACGGTGATGTGGATGTAGACGACCACCATCTCGTCGAGGACATCGGGCTTTGCCTGGGCAAAGCGCTTCACCAGGCTTTGGGAGACAAAAGGGGAATTCGACGCTACGGCGAGCGGCATACACCGATGGATGAAACGCTGGCGCGCGCCGTGTTAGACCTGTCCGGGCGACCTGCTTTTGTACTGATCGGCGAGATCCCAGCGGCACGCATTGGCACGTTTGACACAGAACTAGTGGCCGATTTTTTCACGGCCTTTGCCACTGAAGCAAGGATGGCGCTGCATCTGGCCATTCTCTATGGCCGCAACAGCCATCATATGGTAGAGGCACTGTTCAAGGCCGTCGGCGCAGCCCTTGCCGAGGCCATACAGCCACTGGGTGAAACAGTTCTAAGCAGCAAGGGGGTGCTCGAATGATAGTCCTGTTGGATTTCGGTGTTGGCAATTTATTGAGTATGGCGAGCGGGTTGCAGCGGGGCGGCGCTGAGACTGCGATTGTACCGGATGGCGCCGGGTTTGCAGCGCTGCAGTCAGGAGGGCCTGTTGAAGGGGTTGTACTGCCGGGGGTTGGTTCATTTGGGGACGCCATGTTTCAGCTGCGGGCACGCCAGCTGCTCCCGGTCATCAAGCAGGTGGTGCGATCCCGTACGCCGCTTCTCGGCGTCTGTCTTGGCATGCAGCTGCTGTTTGGCTGGAGTGAGGAGCATGGTCGGCATATCGGGCTCGGTCTGCTGCCAGGACAAATCCTCCGCTTTCGCTGGTCGGGCAAGGTACCGCACATGGGGTGGAATGATCTCAGCATGGTTGCAGAGCACCCGCTGCTAAACGGAGTCAAGCGAGGGGATGAAGTCTATTTCGTCCACTCCTATTACGCGGTATTGCACGATGAATCGAACAAGTTGGGCGCATGTACATACAATGGTGTCGACGTACCTGCAGTCGTCGGCAGGGGATGCATCTTTGGCACTCAGTTTCATCCAGAAAAGAGCGGCGCCGTCGGTGAGCGCATCCTGCGAAACTTTATCGCTATCTGCAGGCGTCAGGCGACATCCAACGGGGCATTGACGGGGGGAGGGAAACTGTATGTCAACTGACAGTTTTATGTTGTTTCCTGCCATCGACGTATTGGATGGCAAGTGTGTCCGCTTGCGCCAAGGTCGGTTTGAGGAACGTCATAGCGTGGCGCAGGATCCGCTGGGTGCAGCGAGGCGATGGCTTGAAGATGGCGCAGAATGGCTGCACGTCGTCGATCTCAATGGTGCCAAGTCTGGCAGCCCGGTCAACACAACGGTCATCCGCGAAATCATCTTGGCCGCAGCGGCCGTCGGTACTCGTGTTCAGGTTGGCGGTGGTATTCGTACACAGGAAACGATTGAACGATGGCTGGAAGCTGGAGCGGCGCGCTGCGTGATTGGAACGGCCGCGATGGACGTCGAATGGATGCGACAGGCCATCAAGCAGTTCGGATCGCAGGCGATTGTCGGGGGACTCGATGGACGAAAGGGACGTTTGGCCGTGGCAGGTTGGCAGCAGCAGACCGATATCGTACTCGCCGATCTCGGCCGCCAATTGTATGGGGTCGGGCTGCGCACAGTCCTAGTGACGGATGTTGGACGGGACGGAATGATGGCCGGCGCAAATCTGGAACTTGCGGCTGCGCTGCAGCGTGAGACTGGATTGTCCGTCATTGCATCGGGTGGTATTCGAAGTCTGGAAGACATGCTCGCCGCTCATGCTGCGGGCCTCGCCGGGGCAGTGGCTGGCCGCGCACTTTATGAGGGTGCCCTGACCATTCGACAGGCAAAGATTGCCCTGCAGCATGCGGCGACACAGCGGAGGGAGGCCGCTTCATGCTGAAACGGCGCATCATACCCTGCTTCGACGTCCTGGACGGGCGCGTCGTCAAACACGTCGGCTTTCTTCACCAGCGTCGAGATGCGGGTGATCCGGTGGAGTTGGCACAACTGTACTGCAGCGAAGGCGCGGACGAACTGGTACTCCTCGACATCTCCGCATCGGTCGAAGGACGGCTGGCTACACATCGTGTGGTAGAGCGAGTAGCGGCACAAACCAATATTCCACTTACTGTGGGTGGCGGTGTGTCGTCGGTCGACGATGTCAGACACTTGCTGTTGGCTGGAGCAGATAAGGTTTCCATGAACACGGGAGCAGTGCTGAATCCACAGTTGATTAAGGAGGCCGCACGCCGCTTTGGCAATCAATGCATTGTGGTTGCGATTGATGCCAATGTGGCTCCACAAACAGGTCATTACCAAGTGATGATTCGAGGTGGCCGCGTTGGCACCGGACGCGACGTCGTGGACTGGGCACGAAAGGCGGAGCGTCTGGGAGCGGGAGAGATTTTGCTGACCAGCTTTGCGCAAGATGGAACGCGCGAGGGGTTTGACCTGAAGCTGACGAGGTCGGTATCGCAAGCGGTGGGGATCCCGGTGATTGCCAGTGGGGGTGCCGGCAAACAGGAACATTTTATTGACGTGTTCAACGTCGGGCAAGCAGATGCTGCGCTGGCGGCCAGCATCTTTCATTTCGGCGAGCTATCGATTGAACAAGTCAAAGCGTACTGCAGAAAAAGGGGGGTGCCAGTCCGATGGGTCTCAGCTTGACGAACAGCACTGCGTCGCTGGAAGCAGTTCGCTATGACGAGAAGACCGGGCTGGTGCCAGCCATTGTGCAGGACGCTGCAACAGGAACAGTACTTATGCAGGCGTATGCCGACCGTGAGGCGCTGAAACGGACGCTGGATACCGGATGGGCGTGGTTTTGGAGCCGATCCAAGCAAGCGTACTGGTGCAAAGGCCGGCAGTCCGGGAACGTCCAGCGGGTCGTAGAGGTGCGCTTGGACTGCGATGGCGATGCAGTGCTGTATCTGGTCAATCCGGCGGGACCCGCCTGCCACACGGGGGAGACAAGTTGCTTTTATCGGCGAATTGTTCGAAAGACCCCTGTGAGTGAGGTTCGTGTCCAGTCTTCCATGGATCAATCGGAGGCGTTGTCGGACCACTCAACATCTCGGACGTTGTCGATGAATTCTCCGGTTCAGACCGTTCTGCAGCAACTGTGGGAAACCATAACGGATCGACATCGGCATCGTCCGGCTGGGTCATATACCACCCACTTGTTTGAAGCGGGAATCGATAAAATTGCCAAAAAGGTCGGAGAAGAGGCGGTCGAGACGGTCATTGCCGCCAAAAATGCTGCAGACAGGCAAGAACTTGGAAAAAAGGAATTGATGAGTGAAAGTGCAGACTTGGTATTTCATCTCCTGGTGTTGTGGCGCGCAGCTGGCGTCAGCCCGGGGGAGATTGCCCTTGAATTGGCACAAAGAATGAGTTGAAGAGGTTGTCCGAAAAGGGTCACCCGGCGCTATCGCCCGGCCTAAACGGTCCCCACTGGGGACCAGACGCCGTACATAATTTTGTTCGCTTCCTTCCACCGTACGGCATCTTACCTTGCCCCTTTTCGGACACGCAATTGAAGCATTGTTTGTTTTGGTCTACCGGTCGGCTGCCGAATGTGAAAGAGCGCTTGACGCCACTTTCATCCGTCTGTATATTTTGATAATAACTAGACTACCTATATGGACATCGCACAACTGGCGGAAGTGGAATGAACCACAGGGGAGTGCGGTGTGTCGCAGCCGACCGCCTGGGCGCTCTTGTCATCCAAGAGTGTTCGGGCGGTCTTTTTACAACCTGCCGCCCAATCGAGGTGAAGGGGCTGATGAAATTGATGAAGGTGCTGGTCACTGATGACATTTCAGAACTTGGTATTGCCAAGCTCACAGAAATTCCTGACCTGTCCGTAACGGTTGAAACAGGGCTAGGTGAATCTGATCTGGCGGAGAAAATCGGCACATTTGATGCGTTGATGGTCCGTTCGCAGACGAAAGTCACAGCTCGCGTCATTGAGGCGGGGCGGAACCTCAAGGTGATTGGGCGAGCAGGCGTAGGTGTCGATAACATTGATGTTGCGGCAGCTACGCGCGCGGGCATTTTGGTCGTGAACGCTCCGGGCGGTAACACGATTTCCGCCGCTGAGCATACGTTCGCCATGCTGATTTCGCTGGCACGTCATATCCCACAGGCGCATCAGTCTGTTCAGACAGGGCAGTGGGATCGGAAAGCGTTCGTAGGCGTTGAACTGTGCGGCAAAACGCTGGCTGTGCTCGGCATGGGCCGAATTGGCACGGAGGTCGCAAGGCGCGCAAAAGCGTTTGGAATGCGGGTTGTTGGCTACGACCCGTTTCTCACCGAGGAACGAGCGAAGGCGCTCGGAATCGAACGGCTCAGTTTAAATGCCGCGCTCACCTGCGCCGACTTCATCACGGTCGATACGCCACTCACCAAAGAGACACATCACTTGCTAGGGCGCAGGGCGTTCCAGCTGATGAAGCCCGGCGTGCGAATTATCAATTGTGCCCGCGGCGGCATCATCGATGAACAGGCATTGTACGCTGCCCTTGAGTCAGGCGTTACAGCGGGGGCGGCACTGGATGTATTTGAAACGGAGCCCATCCCAGCTGATTCTCCCCTTGTGGGTTATCCCAACGTGATTGTAACCCCGCATCTAGGGGCGTCTACCGTTGAAGCACAGATATCGGTCGCCGTGGACGTCGCTGAAGAAGTCGGCCGCGTTTTGCAAGGGCAGCCTGCTCACAATGCGGTCAACCTGCCTACGCTGTCAGCTGAGCAGCATAGCCGGCTGCAGCCATACCTGGCGCTGGGCGAACAACTGGGACGCTTTGCGGCACAGATGATGACAGATGCGCCATTTGCGCTGGAAGTAAGCTACGTCGGCGATCTCGCCAGTCAAGACGTTTCCTTCATCACTCGGACAGTCCTGAAGGGGCTGTACGGTTTTTACTACTCCGATGAAGTGAACTATGTGAATTCCACCTTCATTGCTGAGCAGGCTGGACTCTCTCTTCAGGAAGTCAAACAGCCAAAGGCCAAAGTCTTTACCAATCTGGTTTCATTGACTTTGCACGCTGAGGATGGCATGCATCGTGTTGCGGCGACGTTGTATAACGGATTTGGGCCGAGAATTGTTGAAATTGACGGTTATACGGTAGACGCACCGATTGAAGGCAAGTTCATTTTGACGAGACATAACGACAGACCCGGTATGATTGGCCGAATTGGATCGCTTCTTGGCGATCAGGAGATCAACATCGCTTCGATGCAGGTGGGCCGCAAAGATATCGGCGGAGAAGCTGTGATGCTGTTGTCGGTCGACCGGGTGGTTCCAGAGAACGTGATCGTCAAAATTGGGGAGATCCCCGGGATTCATCTGGTCCGCGCGATTGATGTCTAGAAGGGAGGATGCGCCAATGGCAACTGAGACGGAACGGGTTGATCACTTTGGAGCAGGCCCAGGCGCACTGCCCCTGCCTGTGCTGGAACAGGCACAACAGGAACTGTTGAACTACCGTCATACTGGGATGTCCGTACTGGAACTCAGCCACCGAAGCCACGCGTATGAACAGATACAGGCAAGCGCGGAGCAGCGTCTGCGTGCCTTGCTGGCCATCCCGGACGATTACGCCGTGCTGTTTCTTCAGGGCGGCGCCAGCATGCAGTTTGCCATGGTCGCTTTAAACTTTTTGAGCGCAGGGCTGACGGCGGGATATATTCTCACTGGCTCGTGGTCGGAAAAGGCCTTCAAAGAAGCACAGCATGTTGGCCGGGCAGTTGTCTGTGCATCCACAAAGTCTCAAGGATACACCCGTATTCCGCGATCCGATGAGCTGGCTTTGGATGGTGTCAACGCGTACGTGCATCTGACGTCCAATAACACCATTTATGGCACGCAGTGGCACGCGTTCCCGGATACAGGCACGATTCCACGGGTTGCGGACATGTCAAGTGATCTTCTGTCACGTCCAGTCGATGTCGAACGGTTTGGCCTGATTTACGCGGGCGCGCAAAAAAATCTTGGTCCGGCTGGTGTCACAATTGCCATTGTTCGCAAAAGCTGGTTGGAGGCAGCGATCAATACAAGTCCCGTCATCCTCCGCTATGAAACCCATGAGCAGCACCGTTCCCTCTATAACACGCCGCCAACCTTTGCCGTATATATTCTCAATCTTGTTTTGGCATGGGCAGAAGAACAAGGCGGCGTCACGGCGCTGGCAGAGCAGAACAGCCGGAAGGCCAGTCTGCTCTATGATGTAATGGATGAATACCCTGACTTCTATGATGGCCATGCAGAAAAAGACAGCCGTTCGATGATGAACGTAACTTTTCGCCTGCCCACGGAACAGTACACGACTCAGTTTTTTCAGGAAGCAAAGGATGCTGGATTTGTGGGGCTTGCGGGGCACCGATCGGTCGGCGGTTGCAGGGCTTCTTTGTACAATGCGGTAACGCTTGCCGCCTGTGAGCGCTTGGCGCAATTCATGGAAGACTTTCGACGCAGACGTGTATAAAGGTTCTCCGAAAAGGGTCACCCGGGGCTATCGCCCGGCCTGAACGGGTCCGGGGTGTCCACTGGACACCCGGCTTCGCCCCCCACTGGGGACCAGGCCCTTTCACGTACCAAGGACGTACGGTCCGATGGGCTCCGCCCCGTCTATACGGTCCCCACAGGGGACCAGACGCTGTACGCATTTTTGTCCGCTTCCTTGCACTGTACGGCGTCTTACCTTGACCCTTTTAGGACACGCATGTATAGTTCGTCTGGCTCGCCGAGGGGAGCAATGTGTTTGTTTACCACCATCTTATTTGATATCGACGGGGTGCTCCTGAGTGAAGAACGTTACTTCGATGCCTCCGGTTTGACCGTATATGAACTTCTGTGCAGCCCAAAGTACCTTCACCTTCCCGTCAGTGGATTACCCGCTTTTCATGTGGATGTGTCCGAAGAAGAAATCCGGAACATCCGATTTGTCATCTTCGCCGACGACCGCGTCCTGCACAAAATGAAGCGATGCGGCGTCAACGCGAATTGGGATATGGTCTACCTGCAGACTGCGTTTTCTATCACTCAGGTCGTGCAACGGCTAGCGGATGCAGGGGCCGATTTATCTCCGATTCGCCGGTTTTTAGCGAATGGCTGGACGGTCGAGACGATGCAATCCATCGGCGAATATGCACGGACATGGCCTGATGCGGACAATGTGGATTTTGCTTCGTATGTGACATGCTTTGACGTATGCCGAACGCGTGCGGAACTGTTCCAGTCCGTCGAAGCGCAACTTGCTGAGGCGGTATTTGCTAGAGGAACAGCGACTGCGCACGAGGGGCTGTGGATGATTGGGCAGCGTTGCTTTCAGGCGTGGTACTTAGGCGAAGCTTATGACCCTGGAGCGGCAGGGACGGGGAAAAGCGGCTTTTTACGTGCAGAAGTCCCGCTCGTGGAATCAAAAGCGCTTGCAGCGTTATTTCAGTGGTGCCTGGAACGAGGCTTTCAACTAGGCATTGGTACGGGCAGATCCAGCCTGGAAGCAGAGGTACCGCTCGCAGCGTTGGGATTGTGGAGGTACTTTGAGCCCGATCGCATCACGACTGCAACAGACGTGTTGGCGGCTCAAAAGGCGCTCCCAGATTGTGCGCCCCTCTCAAAGCCGCATCCTTTCTCTTATTTGCGAAGCTTGCTTGGGGAGCGCGATCTGGAGCGGATCGTCAACTACCCGTTGCCTCTGCCCGCACATGTAGGCGAGGGGGTGCTGGTTGTCGGGGACTCGGTTGCAGATGGGCTCGCCGCGCAAGCGCTTGGCTGCCGATTTGCGGCTGTCCTGACTGGGCTTGAGGGGAAGTCTGCGAGAAGCCAGTTCGAAGCGATGGGCACGGATTATATACTCGACGATGTCCTCGACTTGCAAGGCATTTTGTTTGAATGAACCAATCATGTACTCTTCAAACAGAAGGGCTGTCCCACAAGGGGCAGCCCTTTATTTTGGGGGGAGCTCGAGAGCATTGGCTCTTCAACCGGACTGTTCCAGTATTCGGCCCGAATCTGGCCCAGAGTCGCCGTATGTTGGCCCGGAGTTCAGCCCGGAATCTGGATAAGTACCATTACGGTTACTATTCAGCATATTTGAGGCTTGATTTGACGGAATAAGTTTAGAAATAGTGCCTATTGCCCTGTTTCAGCGGGGCAGAGGAACGGGGTGGAGGCGCATAGAAACTCTTTTGATACTTATTCTGTGCTCAGAAGATAGGTTGAGCCCGTAATAGAAACCACTTTGTTTTCTATCCTTGCAGCTAAACCGTGGAACTGTCCCACTACGGCTCAAGCATAGCCTGACGGGCGCCGGGCAGCCTATCCATAACATCCGACTTTTCTTCTAAATACGATACGCAGGCTTCGGGTCAGTACCATCTGTGATCGAATAGAGCTCTCTCGACGCGTTATCTTTGCCAGGGGTAGCTGGTCGAAGGCCAATAAAGCATCCACGGATCCTTATATTCATCGGCCGATTCAGGAGCCGGCCGGTATACCTAAAATAGAGATCCGAGAATGCCTTATTGGTCGCCGATGGGACTTCGCGGCGCAAATAGCGATCTGAGAAAACCTTATTGCGTTTCGGCTACCTGGGGGGCTCAGATTTATCCTGTACATACGAATAAATCAAAAAACGGGCTGAATATAGCCCGAATTAGAGGCGCAATTTAAACCTCAATGCCAAAACTATGGTAAAAGAACAAGCTGTCCCTTTGAAGTCATCTACAATGACCCTTTTGGGACAGCTCCTTTTAGTCTGCGCCTGGTTCTCATCAGTCCTGTCCGAGCTCTTCGTCGATTTTTTGTTCGATTTGTTCATCGGTCAGGTCAAACTGCTCAGAGAACTCCCTTGCACGTCTACGCTGTTCGTAGTAGAACTGTCTCAGTTCAGCCCGCGTTGGCTTGTGCTTTGCCCGGCCCGTACGGTTGAATGCCCGGAAGAGCAGATAACTGAGCAGGCTGGTGCCAATCAGCATCAAAATGCTGATGAGCGGGCTGCCGAATCCAAAGCCAACAATCATGGTCTGTCACACTCCTGCAATCACTCGAGATGAGCGGATTTAGCCGCCTGAAGAAAGTGACCAATGCGTTCTGCAGCTTCAGTCAGTCGCTGTTCAGGTTGAACCAGCGCGATCCGGACGTAACCTTCACCCTGCGCACCGAACGCCTGTCCCGGAACAACCGCGACGCCTGCCTTCAGTATGAGCTCCTCGGCAAAGCGGCGCGATGTCCAGTTGAGTGGCATTTTCGCCCAAAGAAACATCGTGGCTGCCGGCGCAGGTACAGTCCAGCCTGCTTTGGCCAACCCGAAGACGAGTATATCACGGCGTGATTCGTACGTTTTGACTTGTTCCGCAAACGCATCGGAGCCAGTTCGTAATGCAAGCGCAGCTGCTTCCTGAATCGGAAGGAAGATACCGTAGTCGATGTGAGACTTGAGTCCGCCAAGCAGCTTCAGCGCATCTCGGTTGCCTGCGGCGTAGCCTATGCGGCAGCCAGCCATATTGAACGTCTTCGACAGTGAATTTAACTCAATGCCGACTTCCTTTGCACCTGGTATTGCCAGGAAGCTGAGTTGTTCATGGCCATCGAAAATCAGTTCGGAATAGGCGAAATCATGCACCACCAAAATTTCGTGACGCGCTGCAAATTGCACTACTTCCTCGAAAAAGGCACAGTTCGCAAGCGTGGTTACGGGATTGCCGGGATAGCTCAGAATCATCATTTTTGCCCGATCTAGTATATGCCGAGGAATCTCGTTCAACTGAGGCAAAAACTGATGCTCTGTGAGGAGTGGCATTGGGTAGACGGTTCCACCAGCGAGCTTTACGCTCTCCTCATAGATTGGGTAACCGGGATCTGGCACCAGGACCACGTCTCCGGGATTGATGACCGCGGTCGCAAGGTGCGCCAGACCGTCCTGGGAACCGGACAGCTGAAGTACTTCCGTCGAGGCGTCGAGCGTAACGCCGTAGTGCTGCCCGTAGAAGTCAGCCATCGCTTCGGCGAATTCACGCGTTCCGCGCATAGCGTAACCATATTTGGATGGATCCTGTGCAGCTTCAACCAGGGTCTTGATGACGAGTGGGGACGGCGGCAAATCTGGGCTGCCGATGCTTAAATCAATCACGTCGGTGCCTTCTTGCAGCTGGAGTTGCGCGGACGGAGAGATGGGCAGATGAATCGCAACTGCGGTAGACTGGGGCCACACACGCAAGTACATGGAGGCAGCCACGATGTCCGATGAAATCAGAAAAGTGACTACCGCAACCGATTTAGAGGCTACGTTCGCAGTGCGCCGTGAGGTGTTTATCAAAGAACAGGCGGTTCCCGAAGAGATTGAACTGGATGCGCTCGATCGCGATCCAGCAACGGTTCACTTCGTCGCCATCAACGAAGCGGGGAGGCCAGTCGGTGCTGCGCGGATCAGACCTTATGGCGATGGCGCTGTGAAAATCGAGCGAGTCGCAGTCGTTCGTGAAAGGCGTGGAACTGGCTTGGGTACGCGCCTGATGGAGGAGGTCGAGGCTGAGGCGCGCAACCTTGGCTTTGTTACGGCGAAGTTGAATGCGCAGACGCATGCCAGGGGTTTTTACGAACGGCTGGGCTATCAGCCAAAGGGCGAGATATTCATGGAGGCCGGGATCGAACACATCGCCATGAGCAAGGCGCTCTAGATTTGTCGTGGGAGACGAGAACAGTTCGCATGATGTCTGACAAAACTGGAAAACCTACGGCCATTCTATCTCTCAGGAGTGTGAGCAGCAGTATGGATATGGCACGCGCCAAGGAAATATTCAATTCTCCAGACTTTATCACCGTCACGTATAATGGCACGCCAGTGCACATTGATCGGCTGTTTGAATCCAGCCCGTTCGCCGAAGTCAGCTATGAGAATGGCGCAGTGACCAATGTACCGGTAGCGGATTTAAAAGACGCTGGGCGGCCGCAGTAGATTTCCGCGGTCGTTGTAGTTCAATGCGGGTAGGATTACCCGCCTGGGCCATTGCGCCAATCAACGAGGTACAGAAAGTCCTGGACTACGCAGTTACCGCGATACCGAGCAGGAAGATTCTGATGGGCGTCCCCACGTATGGCCGCGATTGGAAGCTGCCGTTTGTCAAAGGGCAATCGATTGCGCAGACATTCTCCCCGCAGGCGGCGTTGCAAAGAGCTGCGAATTACGGTGTTCAAATTCAGTACAACACGACGTATCAGGCGCCATTCTATACCTACACGAATTCAAGCGGGGCGAGACATATCGTCTGGTTTGAGGATGCACGAAGCTTTCAGGCGAAATGCGACCTCGTAAAACAGTACAATCTGCGCGGCATGAGTTTCTGGCAGTGGCCGTCCAATTTCCCGCAAGTGTGGCCAGTGCTGGCAGATAACTTCACTGTGCGGAAAGTGACTTGATGATACGTCAGACGATCGCGTACGCACCGAAATCACGCCTGTCATCCAAGTTTCGCTACAAAAAAGGCGCTGCCGTGTTAAGTCTGGCAGAGCCTTTTCTGATGCAATTCTACGTTTTCTACTCCGCCTCATCCGCCGCAATCGCGGCGACGACTGCCTCCAGGCCAAGCCCGCGCGATGCCTTGACCAGCACGGCTCCGTCGTCGAGCAGCCAATCGGAAGTCGCGGTGATGGCTTCTTCTTTCGTCGCAAAGTGGAGCACGCGTTCGGCGCCGCTTTGTTTCGCTTCGTCTGCAATCCAGGCGCCGAGTTCGCCGATAGACACCAGCGTCTGAATGCCAAGCTGTGCTGCCAAACGGCCGACGCGGCGATGTCCCTCTTCGGCAAAATCGCCAAGTTCGTACATATCGCCGAGTACTGCGACCGTGTGTCGGTCACCAGCGCGATCGACCAGGACATTGAGACTCGCTTCCATCGATGCCGGGCTGGCGTTGTAGCAGTCGTCAATAACGAAGCCGCCCCGCCGCCCAGGCACGAACCGCAGCCGCCCACTGGATGGCTGTAGTTCTGCCAGCTCCTCAGCGGCTTGCGTCAAATTGACGCCAGCCAAAGCGCCAGCGAGCAAAGCAGCCAGCGCATTGCTGACGTTGTGCGCGCCAAACGTCCGCAGTTCGCAGGCAATGCGTTCGCCGAGCACGACAGCGTCAAACGACATGCCCTCCGCATGTGTGCGCACATGTTCTGCGCGTGCCGAACTGTCGTCGCTGTCGCCGTACCAGTGGACTGCCGCGTGTGATCGTCCAGCCAGTTTTCGCAGCCACGGATCCTCCGCACGCAGGATGCAGGCGCCGCTGTCCGGCAGCGCATCAATCAACTCGCCCTTTGCGTACGCGATGGCTTCCTGGCTGCCGAGCAGTTCAATGTGGCTGTGGCCAATATTCGTGATGATGCCAATTGTCGGCCGCGCGATCTCGCACAACGCCGCAATCTGCCCCTTGCCGCGCATGCCCATCTCGACGATGAGGGCGGAGTCGTCCGGTTTACGCCGCAGGATTGTCAGCGGCAGGCCCAGTTCGTTGTTCAGGTTTTTCAAGGTGGCTGTAATCGGGCCTTTCGCCGCAAAGATAGCGGCAAGCATGTCCTTGGTCGTGGTTTTCCCGTTGCTCCCGGTCACCGCGACTACGGGCGCTGTGAAGCGCTGGCGTTCAAATGCTGCGAGCGCCTGAACGGCAGGCAGTACATCCGGTACTTCAATCAGCGGCAGCGAACCCGAGTCAATGGTTTTGCTGACGAGTGCCGCAGCCGCCCCGTTTTGCGCTGCGTCGGGAATAAATGCGTGACCGTCGACCTTTTCGCCGACAAAGGCTGCAAACAAGTCCCCCGGCAGCACATCCCGACTTGAAATCGAGACGCCGTAAACTAACGTGTCAGGGTTTTCGCCATTCAGTACACCGTTTGTGATAGCAGCAATCTGGGCCAGCGAAATGGGCTCCAAGACAAATCATCCTCTCTCTCCCGTCAAATGCAATTGTTCTCATCATACGCAAAAGCAGCAGGGGATGCACGCACATGCATTGTTTCACCTCGTAAGCGTGACCGCTTCACTTCGCAGAAGCCCATGACTTCCCTTCACAGAATGGGCTGATGGACAGTACAATGAATGAGAAGCAGGCGCAGGGACAAATGCGCGCGCTACCAAGGGAGTTGACAGTGTGGACAAACGCATTCGGGTCGGCATCGTCTTTGGCGGTAAATCCGGTGAACATGAAGTATCTATCAATTCGGCTAAATCCGTCATGGCGGCTTTGGATCCGAACCAATACGAAGTCGTTCCAATTGGTATTGACAAGCAAGGACGCTGGGCTGTCGGTGAAGGCGTCATTCGGCAGCTCGAGGCAGGCGCCAGGCAGGAACTGCTCGGCGGCAGTGTACTTGCTGGGGCGGGTCATGAGCTGGTACCAGTCGCCGAAACTGAAACTGGCGTGGTGCCAAAAGAGGTTACGCAGGAAATTGATGTCGTATTTCCTGTGCTTCACGGATCGTTCGGAGAAGATGGAACGATTCAAGGAATGTTCGAGATGCTCGGGCTGCCTTATGTTGGTGCGGGCGTACTGTCTTCCGCAGTCTCGATGGATAAGGTCTTCATGAAGCGCGCCTTCGCAGCCGTCGGCCTGCCGCAGGTCGCGTATACTTCGTATCTGCGGAGTGCCTGGAAGCGCGATCCCGATGGCATCATCGCGGATGTAGAAGCCAAGATTGGCTATCCGTGCTTCGTCAAACCAGCCAACCTGGGATCGAGTGTCGGTATTTCCAAGGCAAAAGATAGAGCATCGCTCGAGCGCGCGTTTGCGCTGGCGTGCCGCTACGATCGCAAGGTCATCGTCGAGCAGGGACTCGACGTACGGGAATGCGAAGTGGCTGTACTCGGCAACGAAGAACCGATTGCCTCCGTCCCCGGTGAGGTGACACCGAGCAACGAGTTTTACGACTATCAGGCGAAATACCTCGATGGCAATTCGGTACTCACGATTCCGGCTAAGCTGCCGGACGACATTGTCGCCGAAATTCGGGAATTGGCAGTCAAGGCGTTTCAGGCCGTGGATGGCTCAGGGCTCGGCAGAGTCGACTTTTTCATCGAAAAAGGCACGAACAAGGTGTATGTGAACGAGATCAATACAATGCCTGGATTCACGCAGTACAGCATGTATCCGAAGCTGTGGGAAGCCACAGGCATCTCCTATCCGGAATTGATTGACAGGTTGATTCAGCTGGCGCTCGAGCGATATCAGGATCGGCAGCAGATTGAGACTGACTTTCATATCGAGGAGTAAATTATGAAGAAACGAAAACGAGGACTGGTACGACGATTCATCGGCATGATTGTCCGTTTGTTCGTCGCCTGTCTCGTGCTCGCGGCTCTGCTCTTCGCAGGCTGTGACTGGTATTTCACACGCTATCATCCGATTCGGCCGCGGCTTCGCGAGAGCGTCGCCGCGGCCATTCAGATGCATCATGTGCAGCCACTCACATATAGTCAAATTCCGCCGTTTTATCGCGATGCCGTGATTGCAACCGAAGACCGCCGGTTTTGGACAGACCCTGGTATTGACGTTGTCGGCATCGGCCGATCACTCATCACGGATATTCAACAGGACGGCTATGTCGAAGGCGGCTCGACCATAACGCAGCAGCTCATCGACAATACGCTTCTCAATCAGACCAAGACCTTGCAGCGCAAGGTGCTGCAGGCGCTGTACGCGATTGGCGTCTACGACTCCGTGCCGAAGAAGGAAGTATTCGCCGACTATGCCAACGTCATTTACTTTGGCGACAACGCTTATGGTCTGGCGAACGCCGCTAAGACCTACTTTGGACGGCCGTTGCAGGATCTGAATGAAGGCGAACTTGCGCTACTCGCTGGCTTGCCGAACGCACCGTCGCTGTTTAATCCGTTCCACCACTTTAATCTGGCGAAGCAGCGCCAAGCGGTTGTCATTGAAAACATGGTGGATGCCGGTTACATAACAAATCAGGAGGCGAAGGTGATCAGCGGCCAACCAATTCGGCTCCGCGCCTCGGCCATCTCGTAATTTCATATTGCGTTTGGTACACTCTCAATATAAGGAAACATTGGAGGAAGTTATGGATCGCATTCGTGTGTTCGATACAGGCAGCGTCATCGCACAAGTATCAGACGAGCGCGGAGAGGCTGAAACGTTCATTATTGTGGCTGAAGTAGACGTTGACGATCGCGTTATCTGCGTCGGCTATAGATCAGACATTTTAGCTGGCCCCGCCGAATTGTTCGAACGGTTGGAACTGGAAGACGGAGAAACGTATTTTCAGCCGATTGAAGACGAACAGTTGTATCAGGAGATTGAGGAGAAACTGTGGGAATTGGAGTCGGAAGAGATTGACGCAGAACTTGGCGGACAGGCATGAGCAGGCCGCACAGCCTGTCTTTCGCTTTCAGCACGTAGGCAAGACAGTCAAGGATGAAAAGGGACAGCCGCTTGAACTGCTACATGATGTGAACGGTGACATTCAGGCTGGAACGGTTACGGCACTGATTGGACCTTCTGGCGCTGGCAAAAGTACGCTGCTGTCGCTCTGTAACGGACTGGAGAGTCCGACCACAGGCGAAATCATTGCGTTTGGCAAGGAACTGTCGGAATGGGACATGCAAGCGCTGCGCCGCCGTGTCGGCCTGGTGTTTCAGACGCCGACGATGCTGCCGGGAACGGTTGAAGATAATCTGCGCGCAGCCGCCAAAGTCGCCTCGCCGCCCAACCCGGACCAGTCACTGGCGAGCTATCTCGAATCGGTATCGCTGCCAGCAACGCTCCTTGGCCGCTCGGCAGACGAATTGTCAGGTGGTCAGCAGCAGCGTGTGGCCTTGGCGCGCACGCTGATTGCACAGCCACAGGTGCTCCTGCTCGACGAGGTGACGTCGGCATTGGATGTTGCGGCTGTGCAGGTCGTTGAGGAAGTCATTCTGCAGATCCATCGCGATCGCCAAGTGACGCTGATTTGGGTCACACACGATCTGCGACAGGCTGAACGCGTGGCAGACACCATCTGGCTAATGGCAGAAGGTCGAATCGTCGAACAAACACCCGCGAAGGAATTTTTCTCGTCGCCCAAGAGTAGATTGGGTGGGAACTGATTCAGAACCACTGATGCAGCGCGACTTGGCATCGTTGATGCGCGCGGATGAGATGAATTGCAGATGAGCACTGGGAGGCAATCATGAGTTTAGTGACCCTCGGATTTACCTTATCTTTTGTCTTCCTTGCGATGCTCCTTTCCTCCTGGCAAAAGCTGCGCCTGGAGAAGGACATGATTATCGCGGTTGTACGCGCTTCCATTCAGCTGCTCGCAATCGGCTACATTCTGAAATTTATCTTCCGCTCGCACAACCTGATTTTCACGTTGCTCATGCTGTGCCTGATGATTGGCGTGGCTGCCCAAAATGCATCGCGTCGCGGCCGTGGCATGAAAGGGGCGTTCTGGGCGGTGGTCGTTGCCATTACGGCGACTGAGGTTGCTACCCAGTGCATCTTGCTGGTCTTTCACGTGACGCCGCTCAAGGCGAATTACGTGATCCCCATCAGCGGCATGATTATCGGCAACTCCATGGTCGTGTCGGGGCTGTTCATCAATCGCCTGCTGGCAGAAGTCGGCGGCCAGCGACAGCGTATTCTCGTCTGGCTGTCGCTCGGCGCCAAACCGCGCCTGGCCGTCAGTACGGTGTTGTCTGAGGCTGTCAAAGCGAGCATGATCCCGACCATCGACAGCGCCAAAACCATGGGTCTTGTCCAATTGCCAGGTATGATGACAGGCCAAATCATCGCCGGTGCCGATCCGATTCAGGCGGTTCGCTACCAGCTGCTGATTGTGTTTGCCATCATTGCCTCAGCGGCACTGACCAGCCTCATTCTCGCGCTCCTTCTCTATCCGCGACTGTTCAACGACCGGTTGCAGCTGCAATTGCCCCAGGCTTCATGAGAGGGTGGAAGTTGCAGTGGCGGAACGTGCTGGGCTGCGGAGATTGGTTTGGGTTGGATTTGCGTGAGGTGGGGTCGTTGCCTTGCGTTGAGTTAGATTTGGAGCGGGAAGGGTATCCGATTCGCCTGATGTAGGTCTGACTGGACTACGATTGCCCACGATTGCCCACGATTGCCCACGATTGCCCACGATTGCCCACGATTGCCCACGATTGCCCACGATTGCCCACGATTGCCCACGATTGCCCACGGTTGCCCACGGTTACCCGTGGTTGATCACATAACGCCGTTTCAGTGCGTTATTTGATCCGCACCTTATCCGAATTGACGAATAAGACTGTCTCGATGCCTCATTTGGGTGGTCATACTCCGCTTGGTTGGAGCTTCAGGCCAAATAAGGCGTCACCACGGCTCTATCTGCAGGGGAGTGGACTTCGCTAGGGAAATAAGGAGTCGAGACAGCCTTATCTGTTCGGGGTATCTTTGAAGGAGCCCCTGATTCTCCTATGCATACGAAAAACTTAAATGGAGGATGCCCGTGCCGGGCATCCGATTCCATAGTCAAGGAACTAGTGCCTTGTATGGGGGGATCAGGTGGTTAACCGGCAACCCCCCAGCGTCCACCATACGGCGTCAGTTCGCCAGTTCAATCGCTGAAAATGTCCCCTTCACGCTCCAATGGGGCGAGCAGTATGTCGACTTCTTCGGATAGCGCGTCGGACAGACTTTTCATACGTGCTAAAACCTCGGGGGTTTCCAGCAGATCCTGATGTTCTTCCAGCAGTGAGAGCGCAAGCACGAGCTTCCAAGTAACATCAGCCAGGAGGTTAAGCCCTAGATTCAGTTCATCGCGTCGTTCCGATTCTGTGAGTTCCAGTACGCGGGGATACGCAACCATTGCCACGCCAGTTTTCATCCGCCTGCGGAATTTCATGTGACTCATGTGACGCCCTCCTCCATTCAGCCTTCACCTGCATGCTTCTACTACCATGCGCTGTCGATCACGCAAGTGTGAAGGGAAATCGCCCATCTTCCGCAATGCAGTCAATTCGCATAGGTCTATGTGATCTCGCCCGCATACGATCGGGAGACGGGAGGGATTGGCGTATGTTCGTGAAATCTGCGGCTGAAGAAGCTACATTGCGCGCAGCAGGACGCATCAATGCCGCCATTCATCGGGTGCTGCGGTCGGCGCTGCAGCCGGGGATCACGACGCTCGCACTCGATCAGTTGGCTGCCGAGGAGCTGAAACGGCACGGGGCAGCTTCGTCGTTTCAGGGAGCTGCCGCGTTTCCAGCGTACATCTGCGTCTCTGTCAATGACGAGATCGGTCACGGTTTGCCAGGCTCCACGTGTGCTTCGCCAAGGCGATCTCGTCAAAATTGACATCGGCGTCGAACTTGACGGACTACACAGCGACTGTGCCAGAACGTACCTTGTCGGTAAAGGCAGTCTCGAAGCGCAGAGGTTGCTGGGTGCGACAAAGCATGCCCTCGACTGTGGCATTGCAGCTGCTCAAGTGCGCGCTCGGGCATCCAATATTTCAAATGCCGTCTGGCAGTCTGTACGACATTCAGGTTTTGAAGTCGTGCGTGGTGCATTTGGCCACGGAATTGGCCGCAGTTTGCATGAAGATCCGCAACTACCGAGTTTTGGCCCGTCCGGGACTTGGACCCGTACTGCTGCCGCACATGGCGCTGGCAATTGAACCGGTCGTTGTTGCACAGCGGCGGGGGGTTTACAAACGTGCGGATGGATGGACCGAGTGTACAGTGGATGGCAGTTTAGCCGCTCACTTTGAGGATACGATACTTCTCGGCGCAGAAGGCCCGGAGATTCTGACCCGATAATTGGCGGATGAAGGTGAACAGGATGCAAAGAAACATCGCGTGGCGCAAGCGGCCTGCCAGGCAAGCTGATAGGAAGGCAATCTTGGCCCTGCAAAAGAGCAGATGGATCCGGTTTTACTGCGAGCGTGGGGACGGCCGGTCGATCCACCCGACCTATTCGGGATCGACGGCCTGAAACTATACATTGTAGAAGGTGCGAAGCGGCAGATGCTCGGGTTCTACGGTTTGCTGCCACGCGAAGACATATTGCATGTGCAGACACTCATTTTGGCCTCGTCCGAACAAGACCAGGGTCTTGGTACGGACATCATGCGATCCATTGAGCGGCAGGCCAAAAAAGCAGGCTATAACGCGCTCGAACTATGCGTACAGACGACAAACCCTGGCGCAATGCGACTGTATGAACGGCTCGGCTTTAACTCGTTGGGATATATATACATCAGTACACTGCTCATGCGCAAAGAACTTCGCTGAGGCGACGGAGACCCTCGGTCGTTCATTTCAGGCTGATGGATGCTCATTTGTGGTATGGTGACAGCAAAGGAGTAAACCGAATGCACGTGGCTTCCATTCAGATTGGACGAGCCCGCGTCTATGCAGATGCTGCTGGCACGAACTGTGAGGCTGCAAGGTGGCGGACAGGGTTCGTTAAATCCGCTGTACTTGGTAACGTCGGCTCCATCCGCTCGGCTTCGATGGCGACGAGCAAGCCGATCAAAAGCATCACGGCGGCCCGGACAAAGCCGTGCTTATGTATGCGGCGGAAAATTACGAGCATTGGCGGAATGACTTGCAGATGACACTGCCAGCCGGCGGTTTTGGCGAAAACTTGACCGTGATTGGTTTGTCGGAGGCGACAGTCTGTGTCGGTGACTGCTATCAAATTGGATCGGCGACGGTGGAGGTCAGTCAGACGCGCATTCCCTGCTGGAAGATCAACCGCCGCTGGAAGCGGGATGACCTGCTGCAACTCGTACGCGATACAGGGCGCTCGGGCTGGTACCTGCGTGTTGTGAGGCCAGGCTTTGTCGAAGCCGGAGATGAGATCAGACTGCTTGCCCGACCGGTGCCTGACTGGACAATCAAGCGGGTGAATGATGCCATTCACGGCCGTCTGCGTAACGCAGCCATATTGCAGCAGTTGGCTGAACTGCCGTACTTGGCAGCCAGCCAGCGTGATATCATTTGCGCGCAAATCAAAAAAAGCTGATGAGCTGTTTGCCAATCAAAATGATGGTGACGCAGATGAAGATTGGACGGACATACGATGCACCTTTGCGGATTGCAACCTGTGAGCCGACGATGGCACCAATCAACATCGAAATGCCCATGATAAAACCATATTCGAGATTGACCGCGTGCAGCCACAGGAAGGTCACGAGGCCACCCGCGTTGCTTGCTAAGTTGAGTGTGCGGGCATTGCCGGAGGCTCCTACATAGTCAAAGCCGACCGCCATAAAGACAAAGGCAAGAAAGGAACCAGTACCTGGACCGAAGAAACCGTCATAAAACCCAATTGCCAGCGCTGCACAGGCGAGAATCATACCGATTTTTGGCGTTGCGCCTTGGTAGCGGGACTCCATGCCAAAATTTTTCTTGAAGATGGTATAAAGGGTGACTGCAATCAAAAGAACGATGACCAGTGGCTTGAGAAAAGACGATGGCATGTGCCGTACGAGATCGGCACCTGCAATCGAACCGGCCAATGACAGCGGGAACAATGAAGCCACCAGTTTGCGGCTGATTTTGCCAGACTTCAGATAGGACATCGTGCTGGTAAAGGATGAGATCGTCCCCGCGAGTTTATTCGTACCGAGTGCCAGGGCGGGGGAAATGCCAGTGAACAAGAGCGCCGGCAAGGAAATCAGCCCGCCTCCGCCGACGGTTGAGTCGACAAACGCGGAAACAAACCCAGCGACCGCTAACAGAAGGACGACTTCGAGTGTTAGATGATGCATGCAAGTGCCAGTCCTTTCAGATTGTCAACCGGTTGCCGGCTGAATTCTATGGGTGACGAACTGAGGATACTCTGCAATGGTAAAGAATGCAATCAGAAAATCTGAAAGCACGAGGAGGAATAAAAGATGGTATGGTTCGGTGTTTCCGCAGTCTTTGCAGCGCTTGCAGTTGCGCTTGGTGCATTTGGTGCGCATGCCTTGCGTGATCGCCTTGGGCCAAAACGCCTGGCCACGTTTCAGACGGGTGTGCAATATCACTTCTATCACACGTTCGCCTTATTGGCAGTAGCCACTGTCAGTGTCTGGCGATCAGAGCCGGAGTGGACAATCGCGGGCTGGCTGTTTGCGATTGGCATCATCCTCTTTTCGGGGAGCCTATACGGCCTCTCGACGACACAGAAACGTGCGTTTGGGCCGATTACGCCGCTTGGCGGTCTGTGCTTTATCGCAGGCTGGGTGGCATTCGCCATCGGGGCATTTGGGCATTTGTAACTCTGGCATGTTGAACGACCAACGGGCTGGTGCATATTGAGGCAAATTCATAGTGGCATTGGCAGTCTAAGTCGATTATGCTATATGCAGTACAACAGGACGAACGGATTGTTGCCGGCGTCCACCCGAAGGGAGCGATGTCATATGCGTCATTCACAAACGGTCGAAATGTGTGTTCTCTGTCGTTATGCCATCAGGCTTCGGGTGAACCGTCAGGAGAATAAGGTACGACCTCGCAAAGAACTCGCACCTCGCTAATCTTCTGCACCCACACGGATTCCCCGATGGCTGTCATTAGTCAAATTGGCGCGCTGAGACCGCGCCCGGGAGGAATCCATAACGGTGGAAAACCAATCTTTCAATTTCAATGAACTGAATCAATACGGGTGGTGTGCGTCGTTTGCACAGGCTGCGCAAGTATACGCTGAAACTGGCTGGCAGCCGGCGAGAATTACCTTGGAGCAGCGTGGGCTCTACCACGTCTGGCTGGCGCCTGGTGAGCAGACGGCCGTCTTGTCCGGACGTTTACGCTATGAAGCGAGTGGGCGGGGAGATTTGCCGGCTGTCGGGGACTGGGTGATGGTGTCGGCGGCTGAACGCCATCGCGCAACGATTCACGCAGTCTTGCCCCGGTTCAGTAAATTTTCGCGCAAGGCGGCTGGTTTTACGACCGATGAGCAGATTGTGGCTGCGAACATAGATGCGGTGCTGCTCGTGATGGCGCTGGGCCATGACTTCAACTTGCGACGGTTGGAACGGTATTTGATTTTAGCTTGGGAAAGCGGCGCAAATCCTTTGATTGTGCTCAGCAAGGCTGACTTGTGTGAAGATGTTGACCAGTACGTGCACGCAATCAAGGGGATTGCGGCCGGCGTACCGATCTTTGCCATCAGCGCCCTCACCGGTGCGGGCGTGGACGCATTGTATAGACAGATGCAACCTGGAGAGACGGTGGTGCTGCTCGGCTCGTCCGGCGCGGGTAAGTCCACGCTGTCGAATGCGCTGTTAGGCGCTGACATGCAGGCTGTACAAGCGGTTCGAGGGAAAGACGAGCGCGGACGTCACACTACAACAGCCAGACAGCTGCTGCGTTTGCAGAGCGGTGCCTTGCTCATTGATACGCCTGGCATGCGTGAACTACAGCTGTGGGATGCGGATGACGGCATGGCAGAGACATTCGCGGATATTCAGGCACTGGCTCTGCAATGTCAATTTCGCGACTGCAAGCATCAACATGAACCAGGGTGTGCGATTATACGGGTGCTTTCGGACGGTACAATCGATGCGGATCGCTATCAGAACTATGTCAAACTGCAACGGGAACTCGCCTATCTGGCACGCCGTGAAGACGAGCGACTCAAGTCAGCAGAAAGGAACAAATGGAAGAAACTGACCAAGCAGCAGCGGCAGGCCAGGCGACAGCGCTAGGCGTGTCTTGGATGCAGGTTTTCGGACACACAGTTTTATCCTGAACCGAAAAACCATTGACGGATTGACCTGCTGAGTGTAGACTGACTGCATGAAAAGCATAGTATATTAATCGGAATACGGGGTGTAATGATTTGATCACAAGCGAATCGCGTTTAGACCAGTTGGATGCGTTGGCTGAACAATATGAAATGGCATCTCCCCAAGAAATTTTGACCCGTGCACTGGCTGAAGTTTCAAACATCACGCTGGCATGCAGTTTTGGCGCAGAGGATATGGTTCTGCTCGATATGTTGATGAAGATTGACAGGAATGCATCCATCTTCTATCTGGACACGGATGTCTTGTTCAAAGAGACATATGAGCTGATTGAACGTACAAAGGCGTATTATGGCGGCGTTCCGAACCTGAAACAGGTTCGGCCAAAAATGACTTTGGCAGAGCAGGCGGCTGAATACGGTGACGAGCTGTGGCGTCGTGAACCAGATCAGTGCTGCAACATTCGCAAGGTCCGGCCACTGCAAGACGTACTCTCAACGGTTGATGGCTGGATTACCGGGATTCGCCGTGATCAGGCGCCGACTCGTGCCAATGCAAAGGTGTTCGAATGGGATGCCAAGTTTAACTTGGTCAAGGTGAATCCGCTCGTTCGCTGGACAATGGATGATGTCTGGGACTATATCCACGAACATGATGTGCCATATAACCCGCTGCACGATCAGGGCTATCCAAGCATCGGGTGCTTGCACTGCACGCGTGCGGTAGCACCTGGCGAGGATCCCAGAGCCGGTCGCTGGGCTGGTTTCAGCAAGACTGAGTGCGGTTTGCACAAATAATCAGAAATCATATGACTGCGTGATCTCGCGCATCGCGATGAGCGCCAAGGAGAACATGGAAATGATGCATCATTTGGCATGGCAACTATCGTTATGCGGCTTCATCATCGGTGCGCTGATTGGCTTGACTGGCATGGGCGGCGGTTCCATCATGACACCGCTGCTTATTCTCGTCTTTCATGTTCACTCCGCGCTCGCGGTTGGAACCGATCTGCTCTATTCGTCGATCACGAAGTTTGCAGGAAGTGTACAGCACCTTCGTCAACGAACGGTTCATCGCGGCGTCTTTATGCGACTGACCGCCGGCAGCGTTCCAGGTGCTGTGCTTGGGTCGTTGATGATTGCGCTTTTGTCAAAACATCTGCCAGCAACGACGATGAATACCTGGGTTGACCGTGCGCTCGGCGTTGTTTATTTGATTGCAATTGCAGCCATGATCTGGCGCATCGTCTTTCGCAAACAGCAGCTTGCAGGCGAAGAGGAGCAGCCACCGACATTGAAACTCGCACTGCTCGGTTTGGTTGCAGGTTTTATTGTCGGTATGACTTCTGTCGGCAGCGGATCCATTTACATCGCCGCACTTGGCATTCTCTTTCCGATGGCGGCGGCTAAAATGGTCGGCACCGATATTCTGCAGGGGCTGGTTGTCACCGGTGTAGCTGGACTGACACACCTGATGTTCGGCAATGTGGACTTGTGGATGGTGGCAAGCCTGTTGATTGGCTCCGTTCCAGGTATTTTGATTGGAAGCAGGCTCACCGTACGCATCCCGGAACGTGCCATCCGCGCCTGTCTGATGCTCATGCTCGGCTGGCCCAGCTGGAGCTTGCTCGTAAAGTAAAGGAGGTTCACGATTTGTCTGATACAGAGCGACCTTTGTCCAAGGTTGAGATCATCAAAAAGCAAAGCAATCAACTGCGTGGAACGCTTTCTGAAGCGCTGCAGGAAGATTCGACGCATTTCAGTGAAGAAAACATCCAGGTGCTCAAGTTCCACGGGGTGTACCAACAGGACGATCGCGATCTCCGCAAGAAGCTGAAACAAGAGGGTAAAGAACGTCACTATATGATGATGATCCGCGCGCGTATCCCAGGTGGATCGCTTTCAGCCGAGCAGTACCTGCAGTTTGATCGCCTCGCCGATCAATATGGCAACGGCTCGATGCGTATTACCACACGTCAGACGTTCCAACTGCACGGTGTATTGAAAAGTGATTTGAAGGCAACCATTCGCAGCATCAATGACGTTCTGATTACGACACTTGGCGGCTGCGGTGACCAGGTTCGAAACATCACGACCTGTGCCCTGCCGCGGCATACGAACGTCGAAAAGGCCGTCCGAGCGGATCTGCAGGCATTGGTCGCTCAATTTGGCGCGCGCACAAATGCCTACCACGAAATCTGGCTTGACGGCGAACGAGTCGATCCGGGCGTTCACGAGGAACCGCTCTACGGCGAATCCTATTTGCCGCGTAAATTCAAATTCACAATCGCGTATGAAGGCGACAACTGCGTTGATGTGTACGCAAATGATATTGGTCTCGTCGCACACGTCGAAAACGATGAAGTCGTCGGCTATACCGTTCTCGTTGGCGGCGGCATGGGGCGCACGGCCAGTGACGATCAGACGCATCCGCGAATTGCGACACCGCTCGCGTTTGTGACGCGGGAAGAGCTGGTGCCCGTCTGTGAAGCGGTCATCAAAGTGCAGCGGGATTTCGGCAATCGTTCCAATCGCAAATTCTCGCGCTTGAAATATTTGATTGACGAACGTGGTGAAGACTGGTTTGCCGCAAAGGTGAGCGAGTATTACGGTGCGCCGCTCACACCTGCGCGATCGCTTACGTGGGAGAACTCAGAAGATCACATCGGCTGGCATTCGCATGACGACGAGACGGGCTGCCTGGGTGTCTATGTAGAAAACGGGCGCATTGTCGATACGCCCGAGAAGCCGCTGAAAACAGTCCTGCGCCAGATTATGCAGAAATATAAGCCGGCAGTGCGCCTTACCAACCAGCAAAACATCATCTTGGAAGGCATTCGTGACGCTGATCGGCAAGAGCTCGAACAACTGCTGGCGGACGGCGGATTTATCCTCGGACGGGCACTTAGCCGCGTGCGGATCAACTCGATGGCATGCCCGGCGATGCCGACGTGCGGTTTGGCGATTGCCGAATCCGAACGCGTTTTTCCGACGGTCGTACCGAAATTTGAGTCTATCGTTGAAGAACTCGGTCTGGACGACGAGGCGCTCAACATTCGAATGACTGGCTGCCCGAACGGGTGTGCCCGGCCATACATTGCGGACATCGGATTTGTCGGTCGCGTCATCGGTAAATACGATGTATTTATTGGCGCGGACTCCATAGGTACACGTTTGAACGAGCGATTCATGGAGATGGTTCCGCTGGAGGAACTGCACGTTCGCATGCGGCCGCTGTTGGAAGCCTACGCAAGAGATCGCAGACCGAACGAACGGTTTGGCACCTGGTGCCACCGTGTAGGCTTTGACGCGCTGCGGGAGCTGACCGGGACGGCAGGTTCAGTGTCGTGAGCGGGTTTGTCAGTTTGGTCGGCGCAGGACCGGGTGACGCCGGGCTGTTAACGGCACGAGCCATCCGGAGGCTGGAACAGGCAGATGTGATTGTCTACGATCGCCTGATTTCGCCGCGCGCGTTGACATTTGCCAAACCGTCCGCACGCTGTCTGTACGTTGGCAAGGAAGCTGGACGGCATGCGATGGCGCAGGCAGACATCAACCGGCTGCTGTCACGGCTGGCAGAGGCCGGGGAGCGGGTCGTTCGCCTCAAAGGTGGCGATCCGTTTGTCTTTGGCCGCGGCGGCGAAGAAGCGGCACAGCTGACTGAAGATAGGATTCCGTTTGAAGTCGTGCCTGGTGTCACGTCTGCCATTTCCGCGCCTGCCTACGCTGGCATTCCGGTTACACACCGCAACGCCGCAACAGGGTTTTCCGTCATTACCGGTCACGTTGCCGATGAGAAAAATGTGACGGATGCGGACTGGCAGATGCTCGCTGATGCCAACCGAACCATCGTCTTTCTGATGGGCGTTGCGCATCTGCACGCTATTGTCGAGCGGCTGTTCGCAGCTGGGCGACCGGAGGATACACCTGCTGCGGTCATTCAATCAGGGACACGTGCCGCACAGAAAACGGTCGTTGGCACACTCGCCAATATTGAAGCACAGGTAAAGGCAGCTGGCATCATCTCGCCAGCAGTGATTGTCATTGGAAACGTCGTACAGGTGTCTGATCTCGCAGCATGGGCCGAGGCACGTCCGTTGTTCGGGCTGCGCCTCGTAGTCGCCTCAGATGAACGCGAGACGGCGCGAGACTTGGCTGATTTTTATGAAGATGCAGGCGCGGAGGTCGTGGATTTCAGCGTCGAATACTGCATCGAACAGGGGGTTCAACGTACAGACGGCGCTGTACAGGCCATCTGGAACCTGATGGACGGTCGTTTTGACGCGGCTGTCTACACATCGCCTGGCGCGCTTTCTTGGCTGCGCCGCTCGCTCGAACGGACGCACCCGGAATTGTGCCCAGTCCGTCAAATTGCGCAGAGCCAGGCGGCTATCTCACATTTAGTGGCGCTGCGCGCCGATGACCCGAACAGAAGCGTGGTGTTCGCCACTTGAGTGAAATCCCAAAGACGGCCATCCTGCTGATTGGACACGGTACACGCGTGCCTGTGGGGGTGGCTGACTGCAATATGTTTGCGAGCGGTGTCGCCGAGCGCCTGCAACGTCATGTCACCGACTGTGCCAGTTGTGCGGCGGAGCCAGCCATTCGGCTCGCGTTTCTCGAGCTTGCCCTGCCTACCATTACGGGCGAACTCATCCGCATTGCTGAAACAGGGGTTCGCCAGGTTCTGCTGGCGCCCCTGTTTTTGTTTGCAGCGGGTCACATAAAGCACGATATCCCGGCACTTGTCGAGCCAATTCTGGCCGAACGAAACTTGACCGTAGTACTGCTGCAGCCGTTCGGCAATGAGCCGGCGTTCGCACAGGTGGTGAGTAATCGCATACGTAAAGTCAGTTCGCAGCAGCCAATCGATGCTGTACTGTTGGTTGGACGGGGCAACAAGGATGCAGCTGCGCAAACGGATTTTGAAGCACTCGCGCGGGGGGTCCATGCCAATGTGCCTGAACTGCCACTGACCATCGCATATCTCGCAGGTACTGGCCGGCCCTGGCAGCAGGCGCTGGACTTGCTCTACGCCATCGGCAAACGGCGGATTTTGCTGCAGCCATACTTGTGGTTTCGCGGCTGGCTGACGACGCATCTGCCTGAGTGGGTCGAAGACTGGCAGCGGGATCATCCAGATGCAATCATTCACATCGGGACGCATCTAGGGACAGAACCTCTGCTGCTCGACACAGTGACCGCACGCATCGCAGAGATGCTGCATTATGTTGAGGCATGACGGCTTCCGCCCCGTGGTATGATGAATCACAGAAATGACTTTTCCTTGCAGGAGGGAACTGTGATGAAGGCCGTCCTGACGAAACAATATGGCGATCCCGATGTGCTCTACATAGGTGAGACAGACAAACCGACGATTCAAGCAGATGAATTGCTCGTCCGTGTCCATGCGACCGCGCTCAACCGCGCAGACTTGCTGCAGCGCCGAGGCCTTTACCCGCCTCCGCCGGGGGCAAGTGAGGTCATTGGGCTCGAAATCGCCGGCGAAGTCGTTGAAGTTGGCAGCGAGGCAGAAGGTTTTGCCCCAGGCGATCGCGTATGTGCGCTGGTGCCTGGCGGCGGCTACGCTGAATACGCGGCGGTCCCTGCCGGTATGGCCATGCGGCTGCCTGACAGCTGGACGTACGAACAAGGGGCAGCTGTCCCCGAGGTCTTCTTGACCGCGTACATGAATTTATTTTGGCTGGGCGGACTGCAAAAGGGGCAGCAGGTATTGATTCACGCTGGCGCAAGCGGTGTCGGCACGGCAGCGATACAATTGGTGCAAATGGTGGGCGCCACGGCGTACGTGACTGCGGGATCGACTGAAAAGCTCGACTTCTGCAAGGGACTCGGCGCCAAGGCAGGATGGAACTATCATGAGGGCTCGTTTCTGCCGTGGGTGAAGGATCAGACGAACGGTACTGGCGTCAATCTCATTCTCGATTTCATTGGCGCACCCTACTATCAGGACAACATCCAGTCACTGGCGATGGACGGCCGACTGATTATCATCGGCACGATGGGCGGTACGAAGGTTCCCGAGGTCGATCTCGGCTATCTGCTCGGGCGACGGCTTCAAGTGATTGGAACCGCGCTGCGATCGCGATCGCCAGCGGAAAAAATACGCCTGACCCGCGAATTTTGGGCAGCCTCGGAAGCGGCGTTTACGGAGGGGACGATGAAGTCCATCGTCGACACGGTTTTCGACTGGCGGGAAGTGGCAGCGGCACATCGGATGATGGAAGAGAACAGGAATATCGGGAAAATCGTGCTGCGCGTGACAAATTAAAGTCGCCGCAGCCATCACAGAGGGTGGAGGTGTTCTGGCTTGAACGGAAAAGCAATTGCTGCGGTTGCCGTGACACTGCTGTTTTGGTCATCAGCGTTCGCCGGCATCCGTGAGGGCATTGAAGGTGGGTACACAGCTGGGCATTTGGTGCTGCTCCGTTTCTTGAGTGCCTCCGCAGTCTTCGTCATCTATGCGTTTGTGCGGCGGATCCGCATGCCGGCGCGCCAGGATTGGCTGCGAATTATTCTACTTGCCTTCACTGGCATCTCTGTTTACCACATCACACTGACGTTCGGCGAGCGAACCGTGCCAGCAGGCACCGCGAGCCTCATCATCGCCGCAGCCCCGGCCATTACGGCTTTGATTGCCGCGATTGTCCTGCGCGAGCGGCTCAACTGGCTCGGGTGGCTTGGTATCTGTATCGGTTTTGGCGGGATTGCCTTGATTACCGCTGCTTCCGGCATGTCGGGCAATATGCATGCGGATAGTCTGCTGATTCTGATCTCGGCGGTGGCGACCTCGTTTTTCTTTGTCTTCCAAAAACCACTGTTCGCCCGCTACAGCGCGATTGAGTTAACGGCCTATTTCACCTGGATTGGGACGGTACCGATGCTGTGGTTTTTGCCGGGCTTCGTCCACGATGTACAGCATGCGTCCGCAGCCGCCACCTGGTCTGGCATCTATATCGGGGTGTTTCCAGCCGCTGTCGCCTACGTGGCGTGGGCGATCGCGCTTTCACTAGGCCGCGCCGGTGCGGTTACAAGTTCACTGTACATCAATCCGGTCTTGGCCATTTTCATCGCATGGATCTGGCTCAAAGAGCTGCCGACTGACCGCTCGCTGTTAGGTGGCGCCATAGCAATCCTCGGCGTCATCATCGTCAATCTCTGGGGGAAGGCTGGGGCAAAAGTCGCGCTACCGGAAATGGCTGCGCCAAACATGGCCGGGGCAACCGATGCAACGGCCGACTTGACGGCACCGAACATGGCGACGCCAAAAATCGCTACGCCAATTGAGGAGGGGATGCTGAATGAAGTTGACGGATAGCGAAATTGAACAGGCACTCCAACGTGTGCCCGAATGGAAGCTGGACGGTAAGTTCATTACACGCCGCTATTCGTTCGCAGCGTTTCCAGATGCCATCCGTTTCGTGACGCAGGTGGCAGACATCGCGGAAGCACGCAACCACCACCCGTTCATTTCAATCGACTACAAAAAGGTGACCTTACGCCTGACCTCGTGGCACCATGGCGGCCTAACAGAAGCGGATTTTGCCGAGGCAGAGGCCTGCGACGAAGCGTTCGATTCGTTTTCTAAATGAGCAGGGGCTGTCTCACAAGCAGCTATTCGCTGCTGAGGGCAGCCCTTTTTAGTGGAATTGGATGCCCGCTGCGAACATCCTCCACATGATTTTTATAAAGTACAGGAGAATAGCGCGGGTGTCTTCGAGTGTCTTTCGGTAACGGACGTAACCCGAAAACCCGACTCACACCTCGCCTCAGCGCAGTTTATAGAGAAAAGTAGGCTGTGAAGGATAGGGAATTGATGTACAGCTAGAGGTGGTTACGAAATAAGGCTTTGATGAAGCGTTATTTCGCGACCTACACCCAACCCTACAAACGCCGTACAACAAATAAGTAGAATGCGAGCATGGCCGCCGCCAGGCCGATGAGCAGCCAGTCCCGTGCACTAAATCGAAGGGTGGCGCTGCGTGTCCGCTGGCTGCCGAGACGGCTGTAGCCTCTGGCTTCCATTGCATGTGCCAGGTCGTCGCCCAGCTTGAGGAGGGCGATGATGAGCGGTATGGCCATCACGAGAAATTCACGCGGGCCCATGCGTGCCGTTGCGCGGCGTTTGCGGCCGCGGGCCAAGGCGATCCGCGAAAAGCGCGTGAGCTGTTCGGATATGAGCGGAATGAACCGCAACATCAGTGATGTGCCTAGCGACAACGCCTCAACCGGCAGCTTCAGTCGGTTCATCCATGCCAAACCTTGTTCAAGACCTTGTTTCATCCGCAGCTGACTGGTTGTCTCCGGCAGCAAAATCCCAACTGACATGACAAACAAAAACGGCAGGATGCGATGCAGCGTTACGAGCATACCGGAAGAACTGAAACCGACTGTGAACGGCAGCCAGACGCGGTTCACGCCCCAGACCCGAATGCCGGACAATAGGCAGGAGAACAGGATGAACCAGCCGAACGGCTGCACCAGTGTGCGGATCTGTTGCCAAGCGACGCCGGACAGAGCAATGCACAGTACCGTCACGATGGCGGACAGGCCGAGGGCGGGCCACGTGATCGCGGAGATAAAGCTGAGAGTCAGCAATAGATACGCGATCCACTTTGCCCGTGGATCGAGGCTGCGCGTCAGCGAAAGACGCGACGGATGCACCGTTTCCGGAACTTCGGTCGCATCAGCGGCCCGACAAGGTCTACAAGTGCTGAGGTCATAGCGTGCGCTGGCTTACCCTCAGCACTGCCAGCCGCTTGGACAGCCTGTGCTTGGGCACGTTGCGCTTGCGAAGCAGCCAGGCGGCTCACATTTTGCAGCCTATTGAAAATCGCCGTCGACGCAGCGTCCGCGGTAAACCCGTCGAGCTGAATCGGGAGACCTGCGTCTGCACAGCGTACGGCGAGCTGCAGCGCACTCGGCAGACCTACGCCTGACTCTATCAGCGGTTCTGGTTGTGCAATGAGCTGTGCTGGCGTCATCTGTGCACGGATTTCGCCGCCACGGAGGATGACGATCGTGTCAGCCAGTGGCAAGAGTGCATCGAGATCGTGCGTGACAATGATGATTCCGCCGGCGGCCGCATCTTTCGTCCGGCGCAGCCAGGTCACAAACTGTTGTAATGCGACCGGATCGAGACCGGCCGTAGGCTCGTCCAACAACCACCATTTCGGCTGCAGCGCGATGGTACCGGCGAGTGCCGCACGCCGGCGCTGGCCGGCACTCAGATGGAATGGCGACATCGGCAGCGTACTGGCCGGTAGGCCAACTTCCGCCAATGCAGAAACAGCGCGCGCTTTGATCTGCTCGCGCGAGAGATTCAGCTGCCGCAGATTGTACCGGAATTCCCCTTCGATGGTCTGGGCAAACAGCTGTTCATCCGCCTGCTGAAAGACCGTGCCAAAGTAGTCTGCGAGACGCGGATTGCGAACGCGGCCGCGGCGGCCAGTCCACAGCGGTGAACCATCGACTGTGATTGTTCCAGCGTCCGGCAGCAGGATCCCGGAGGCAACATCGAGCAAGGTCGATTTTCCCGATCCTGTCTGGCCAATGACGAGCGTCAGCGTGCCCGTCTCAAATGTGCAGTTCAGCTCCTTGAGTCGAAACTGTTGTTGATTTTTGTAAACGGAAATGTCGTTCAGAACCAGGCTCATCCTATCGTCACCTGCGAAACGAGATCGGACAGCGTGAGCGGCGGAACGCGAAACTTGATTCCTTTGGCCTGCAAAGCCAGTGCCGTCTGAATGGCAAATGGCAGCGGCCAGCCAAGCGCCTGACACGGCGAGGCAAGTCCATCGGCGTTATCCACACAGACATCGTCGTGAGCTGAATCATTCCCACCATAGAAGAAGGTTGCGGGTGTACCGTCGTAGACGATACGACCACTTTCGAGTGCAATCAGCCGCTGCATTTCTGCGGCTTCCTCGAGCCATTGTGTGATCCACAGAACGGTAGTGCCTTGTGCCGTCAGTCGATGAGCGACGTCGAGTATTCTTCGACGCATCGGCGGATTCAGCATAGCCGTCGCTTCGTCGAAAATGAGAATGTCAGGCTTTAGCGCAAGCGCAGCGGCGATGCAGTGCAGTTGGCGCTGGCCGCCGGAAAGGTGTCCAATTGGCTGGTGCAGCGGCACATCGAGGCCGACTTGCTGCAGCACGGCCCGGGCTTCAGCTTGCATCTCACTTGCGGGCAACGCCCGATTCTCCAGGCCAAAACAGATGTCCTCAAAGACGGTCTCGCCAATAATCTGTGTGTCTGGATTTTGAAAGACCATCGCTACCCGACCGCTGATGGTTACTTGACCCTGCGACTTGGGGAGGGTGCCGGCGAGCAGCTGCGCCAGCGTGCTTTTGCCGCTGCCATTATTACCGACAATGCCAACGAGCGATCCCGCTGCAATCCGCAGCGACAGATCGCGAAGTGCGTAGCGCAGCGCCTGTCGCGCAGGCCGGAATGCGATCGATACGCGATCAAGCGTAATGATGTCAGCCACAGCGGTTCCCTCCCATGGTCTCTATTGAAACGCGATCCGAACATGATATAATCGCCATTGTAAACATCATAGCACTTATAGGTTTACAAATGACAGGAGTTTGGAGCGTGGAATCAGTATGAAGTTTCGTCTTACCGTTCGTGGCATTGTATTTAGTGCATTATTTGCAGCTTTACTGTCTGTTTTCAGCCTGATCAGTGTACCGCTTCCAGCGGCGCTCACGCCAGTACCGATTACGCTTGAAACATTGGCTGTGATGCTGGCTGGTCTTCTGCTCGGACCATGGTACGGTTTCATCTCCGTGGCATTGGTCGTCGTACTGACCCTGTTCGGCCTGCCTTTATTGCAGGACAAAGGTGGTTTGGCAGTCTTGCTTGGCTGACCGGCGGCTACATCTGGGCTTGGCCATTCGCTGCGCTGCTGATTGGCCTGTGTACGGCGAAACTCGCGAAGAACCGCGTCCTGGCTGTGATTCAGCTGTTTGCTGCAACGGAACTGTTCGGCTCGTTCTTCGTCTACGTCGGCGGCGTACCACAATTGGCACATGTCATGCACTGGCTGATACATAAGGCACTGGTCGGCGGCATGTATCCGTTCCTGATTGGCGATCTCATCAAGGCCATCGTCGCCACCTTGATCGCGCTCGCGGTTCGTGCCGCGTACTCACCGCAGCGCCTGGTACTCGGCTCGGCAGCCGATGTTGTCCAGCTGGCGGAAGAAACCCCTTGAGTGCACGGTAATGTACGGGATCGATCCCTCGTGACCAAGCTGAACTTTCCAACGCGCCTCATCCGCGGTAACATCGACATATGTTGATGGCCGTGGGTGAGGCTCTTTTGATCTCGGCCGTAAGGAGAGATGCATCGTGCAGCAGGACGTCTCTATTCAGTCCGGCAACTATACACTGAGAGGAACAGCGCATCTGCCAACTGAGACGGATTCAGCTGTCCCGGCTGTCATTCTGTTTCACGGATTTACTGCGAATCGATTGGAAGCACATCGCTTATTCCTGAAACTCTCGCGTGCGCTGGAGGCTGCTGGCATTGCCTCGTTTCGCTTTGACTTTGCCGGAAGCGGTGAGAGTGACGGCGATTTTTCCGAGATGACAGTCAGCTCGGAGCTCCGTGATGCGAATGCCATTCTCGACTTCGTACGGGTACATCCTCGTGTCAACCACGCTCGCATCACCGTGTGCGGCCTCAGTCTTGGGGGATTGGTGGCCAGCCTGCTCGCTGCCAGGCGATCACAGGAAATTGAGCGCCTGGTGCTGATTGCACCGGCCGGCAACTTTAAGCAAATTGCCCTGGCCATGCTGGAGGCAAACCGGGATATCAACCCAGACAGTGTGTTTGACTACGGCGGGAACCCGATTGGCCCAGCGTTTGCAAAGGAGATTTTGACGCTCGATCCGTACAGCAGCGCGCTTGGCTACAATGGACCAGTTCTGCTCGTACACGGCACAGAGGATGCGCGCGTACCAGTTTCGGCCTCTGAGCGTTATCTGGCAGAGGTGTACCGTGAGAACGGGCAATTGGTGCGGATAGAAGGCGCGAATCATACTTTCGACAGCTTGACGTGGGAACAGGCTCTGCAAGGGGCGTTGCTTTCGTTTATCCAGCGATGACTTGACCGCATCCCGAATACGTCAAACCGAGGAGCATCGAGTGTGAATCAATCGCGATTACGTGAGCGGTTTAAGCGATGGAAAGAGTACCTTCAAATTGCAGCGGCGCGTGTGTTTCCATCCTGGTTCGTTCGCTTCGGCATTCGCCTCCTCAAACGGAAAGTGGTTGTTGCCGTCGCCTGCGTCGTCGTTGCGTCGGATGGCCGCATTCTACTGCAGCGACATACGTACGGCAAGCCAGTGTGGCGGCTGCCAGGCGGCCTGCGTGAGGGCAGGGAGACGGTCTACATGGCTGCGGCCCGCGAGGTATGGGAAGAAGCACGTTGTACAATTGAACCTGTCGCGATTGTGGATGCGGTTGAATCAAAGCATACCTTTGACATCGTCATACTGGCCAAGTTAATCGACGCGGCTCCGTTTAAGCGAAGTGCTGAAGTTGCCGAACGCGCATTTCTTCCGTTTGACGCCTTCCCGGAGATTCCGCTCGAACAGCGGCATTGGATTAAGCACGCTTTGCAACTGCACGCACGGCTGTCGACTCGCTAGTCGTGAGCGGTGTTTCCGTTGATGAGATCGAGCACGTGCTTGAGTACTGGCTGAACCACAGCAAAGCATTCAGCCACAGCTTTGACGCTGCCTGGCAGATTGACAATCAGCGTCCTATTGTGAATGCCAGCCTGTTGGCGCGACAGCATCGCGTATGGCGTCTTCTGCAGAGAAGCGGCTCGCATGGCTTCAGCGATGCCAGGGAGTGCTTTGTCAATCACGGACAGGGTTGCCTCGGGCGTCACATCGCGTGGTCCGACACCAGTGCCGCCGGTCGTAAAAATACAGTGAATATCCTGCGCTGCGGCCAGCCGACGCAACGTGCTGGCGATGATGTGCTTTTCGTCCGGCTGCACTTCGCGGTGTACGACAGGTAATCCAGCCGACTGCAGGAGGCCTGCCAGGCAGTCGCCGCTCTCGTCGGTCGTCCGTTCACCACTGGCAGCACTGTCACTGATTGTCAGGACGGCAGCTTGATATCCCGAATCCATGGTTATCCCTCGCTTCCTTGCACTGTACGGCATCTTACCCTAACCCTTTTCGGACAACCTCTTTTATTGTAGCAGGATTCAATGATACCAGCTCACGTCGATACAGCCGCCAGTTTGCTATGCTATAATGTGAAAGTTTAAAAACGACGGAACCGATAACAGCGGGGGGATCTTGCGGTGACAGCAACCGAAACATACCAAGTCTGGCGGCATCATCTGGAACTGCCAGCTGATTTGCGCGCGGAACTCATAGAAATTGACGGGAATCAAGATGAAATTGAGGAACGCTTCTATCGCGATCTCGCATTTGGCACAGGCGGCCTGCGTGGCATTCTGGGTGCCGGAACGAATCGCATGAACATCATCACGGTCCGCCGAGCGACCCGCGGTATCGCAGATTTTCTGCTCGCTGGCGGGACAGAAGCGGCGCAGAAAGGTGTCGTCGTCGGTTATGACTGCCGCCGGATGTCCCGGGAATTTGCAGTCGAAGTCGGCTGTGTCCTGGCTGCCGCTGGCATCCGCAGCTATGTATTCAGCCATCTCTGCCCGACACCAGAACTGTCCTTTGCAGTTCGGCATCTCAATGCAGCCGCTGGCGTTATGATTACAGCCAGTCACAACCCTCCTGAATACAACGGCTATAAAGTGTATGGCCCAGACGGAGGGCAGATCCTTACGGCCACCGCGAATCAAATCGTCAATCATATCGCTGCCATTGACGATCCGTTCGCCATCCCCGTCCTGTCCGAGGACGATGCGGTACGCGCAGGTAAACTGACCTATATTGCAGACGAGATTGACACGGTCTACGAACAGACGGTGATGGCCCGGATTCAAGTGCCTGGTGTCACGGCGAGCCAGCGCAGCCAGCTGAACATCGTCTATACGCCGTTGCATGGGACAGGCAATCTGCCCGTCATGCATGTGCTGCAGCAAAGTGGCTACACCTCGACGCAAGTCGTGCCTTCGCAGGAGCAGCCAGATGGCGAGTTCTCGACAGTGAAGAGCCCGAATCCGGAAGAACCGGAGGCACTCTCGATTGCGATTGAGCAGGCAAAGCAGAGTGGAGCCGATCTTGTCATGGGCACGGATCCAGATGCCGATCGGGTGGGCGTAGCCGTGCGCGATCGTGCCGGCGAATTTCAGCTGCTGACCGGCAATCAAGTCGGCGGCCTGCTGGTCGACTTTGTGTTGGCTCGACTGCAGGAAGAAAATCGGATTCCAGACAACGGCATCGTCTTCAAAACGATTGTCACATCCGACTTGGGCGCGAAAGCAGCCGAACAGTACGGCGTACAGGTCGAAAACACCCTGACTGGCTTCAAGTACATCGGCGAGCGCATCACCACGTATGAACGAACGGGCGAGTATACGTTTGTATTTGGCTATGAGGAAAGTTACGGCTACCTCGCACAGCCCATCGTCCGCGACAAGGACGCAGTACAGATCTGCCTACTAATAGCGGAAATGGCCGCCTACTACAAGGCGCAGGGCGAGACATTGCTGGATGCACTCGATGATTTGTTTGCACGCGTAGGGTATTACCGCGAGGCGCTCATCAGCCGCACGCTTCCGGGCCAGGATGGTGTGGCGAAGATTCAGCAGGTCATGAAAGGCTTGCGGTCAGAAGGACTGCCTGTTGAGGGCCGGACAATCGCGTATGTGGAAGACTATCTCCACGGCACGCGTACGTATTTGGCCGATGTGGACGGCCATCACATGGGCGATCACGAAGCGCTCATCCTGCCGAAAGAAGACGTGCTGAAATATGTGTTTACCGACGGCGCCTGGCTCGCCATTCGACCGTCCGGGACTGAGCCGAAGATCAAGGTGTACATTGGCGCGCGCGGCACGGACGATGCAAAGTGCCGGGAGACGCTGGAGAAGCTTCGGGAACTCGCAGGAGAGCTTGTGTAGGCTGGTGCGCGTGCATTACTGCTGAATACAATAAACAGTCCGTCCCCGCGCATGTGGGGCGGACTGTTTTTGTGAAGAATCGGCTCGAACGAGCAACAATCGTTACGAAAACAGCCAAGTCCCTAGTCCGCATAGGCAGATTGGCACGCCTTAAGGTCTACCAATGGTACGATAAGATTCTCTCACAGCCTTATTTGTCGGAAAATTTTTTCGGTTGACTTCGACAGGTTTCGACAGCTTCTGACCAAGTGCTGTCTTTAACATAGTCAGGGAGAGGGTGTATAAACACGGAGGTGTAAAATTATGTCCAGACGAATATGGGCCGTGCTGGCCACAACCGCTCTGACCACTGGAGGATTACTCTTTTCCAGTGCACCAGCGATGGCTGCCCAAAATAGCTCGTCTTCGGCGCGACAAGTGGTACCGCAGGGCGTGGGTGCGGCGGTAGCGAAAAGTGCCACAGTATTTGGCAACACACCATCGGATACGCCGGTGACGGTCAGCATCGTCTTGAACGCGAGGAATCAGGCCCAATTACAGAACTACATCCAGCAGACTGTAACGCCAGGCAATCAGAATTATCGAAAATTTCTAACGACACAACGGTTTGCTCAGATGTATGGTCAGTCACCAGACGTGATTCAGGCCATTGTGTCGTATTTTCAGATGTACGGGATCACGGCTCAAGTCTACCCGGACAATCTTGATATTGTGTTGAATGGAACAGCCGGCCAGTTTGATCAGGCATTTAGCATCAATATGCAAGACATGCAATATCACGGTCAGAAGTTCCATGGTGTAAAACAGAATCCTACACTTCCGGGTCGTTTGACCAGCCCAATTCTGGCTGTATTGGGTCTCACCAACTATGCACCGTTTACAACCAGTACGGCGCATACGTCCAAAACCGTGTTGCAGAAAGCAGGTACGTCCTATAAACCCAGCGATGGGTCGAGCACGCCTGCTGATGTGCAGACGCCACAGGACGTAGAGAACAACTACGACATTACGCCGCTCATTAACAAGGGCGACCTCGGTCAGGGTCAAACAATTGGCATCGTGACACTGGCCAGTGTCAATCCAAGTGATGCATACGCATTTTGGCAAGCGTATGGGATTCCGGTAAAAGCTAACCGAATTTCGCTCGTCAATGTGGATGGTGGTGCAGGTGCTCCATCCCTAAGTACTGGTTCGGACGAGACAACGTTGGACGTCGAACAATCCGGCGCATTGGCTCCGGATGCCAACATCATCGTCTATCAGGCGCCAAATACGGATTACGGCTTTGCCGACGCCTTCTTCAAGGCGGCGTCAGACAACCAGGTTGGTTCACTCTCCGTAAGTTGGGGAATGAGTGAAGACGCTGTGAATTACGAGGTAGCGAATGGCGAGGAATCGCCAAATTACGCTCAGGCCTTTAACGAGGCTTTCGAGGAAGCGGCAGCCCAAGGTATCAGCAGCTTCGCTGCAACCGGTGACTATGGCGCGTATCAAGCGACAAGCGACCTTGGAACAACCGATCTCAGCGTTGGCAACCCAGCCGACAGTCCGTATGTAACGGCGGCAGGCGGGACGACCCTGCCGAGTTCCGACAGCCCAGTATTGCAGCAGTTGGGTATCTCGATTCCGCAGGAACGTGCATGGGCTTGGGACTACTTCTTCCCACTGTGGCAGCAGTTTGGCGCTTCGGATGAGCAAACCTGGGCTGAAGCAAACGCAGTTGGCGGCAATGGCGGGTACAGTGATATCTTCCCAGAACCCAGCTATCAAAGGGGCATCAGTGGAGTCGATCACTTCAGCGCCGTCCAATGGTTTACGCCCATTGACAACAATACGGCATGGAGCTTCAATCCGAATGCGCCAGTCGTTACGGGAAACAGCAACGGCGGTCGCGCGATGCCTGACCTCTCGATGAATGCAGACCCATATACCGGGTATGCCATCTACAGCAGTCTGTTCTCAGGTACGAACCTCGAAAATGCTGGTACCCCCAATTGGTCTGCTGGTTGGGGCGGTACAAGTTTCGTAGCGCCTCAACTGAACGGCATTGCAGCCTTGATCAACGAGGCGAACGGTGGACGTGTCGGCTTCTGGAACCCACAGATCTATGGCTTCGCGGAGCAGAAATCTTCACCGCTGACACCGCTTGACACGACCGGTACAAGCAACGACAACTTGTTCTACAGCGGTACACCCGGTACCATCTACAACGCTGCAACGGGTCTCGGAACACCGGACGTCGCCAAACTTGCAGACGATTTCATGAGCGGCGGGCGGCCTGATGTCAGCCACCACTGGCACTAAGCTGTTCAATGACGAGCCGAAAAAAGGAACCGATTCAATTTAGCCGGTTCCTTTTTTACGCTTTCAAATCCTGATACAATAAGGCCATACAGAAATATTTAGGGTCCCGATATTTTCGGCACTCAAATGACTTTCAGGAAGTGACCATTGGACTTATGACATCTTGGAAGCGCACGTTAATCATTCTTTGGGTTGCGAACTTTATCGTGATCTCCGGCATGAGCTTAATTATCCCGTTTTTACCGTACTACATAGAAGAACTCGGCGTTCACAATATGGCACAAATGGAGCAATGGACCGGCTGGATCTTCTCAGCACAGTTTCTCACATCATTTATTTTTCAACCAATTTGGGGTGCCGTAGCCGATCGCCATGGCCGAAAAATCATGCTGCTGCGCGCGGGGATTGGTATGGGGGTTATGACCGCGCTCATGGGGCTTGTGGGCGCGCCATGGGAACTGTTGATCCTTCGTTTCATCAATGGTATCTTTTCCGGCTTTATCTCGATGTCGGTGTCACTCCTCGCTTCCATCGTTCCGGATAAGGAAGCGGGACGTGCGCTCGGTGTTCTCCAAACAGGCCAAATTGCTGGAAATTTACTGGGCCGCTCATGGGCGGTGCATTGGCGGAAGCATTCCACAATGAATATCACAATGTCTTCTTTATTACAGGTGCGGCGTTGCTGGCAGCCAGCATTGTTGTCTGGATCTTCGTCACAGAAAACCACGTTGTCCGCGAGCGCGCAAAGCGCGAACGCACGCAGTGGCGCCGACTGACGCCGCTGCTGCCCGTCTTCATTGCTTCAATTGTGACACAGCTCGGTATGATGAGCATTGAGCCGATTGTCTCCATCTACGCCAAGACCCTGTACTCTGGTCCTCACATTGCTTTAGTCGCAGGTCTCGTTGTCGCTGTGACGGGCGTTGCGAATTTGATTGGATCGCCAATCCTGGGGAACTATGGCGATCGCGTTGGACAGCGCAGGGTTTTGGTTATTGCACTCGTCTGCGCAGCGTTCGCATTTCTGCCCCAAGCGTTGGCGCATAACATTCCGGTACTGCTGGTTGGGAGATTCTGTCTGGGGCTATTTGTCGGCGGAATGATTCCATCTTTAAATGTTCTCGTGAAGAAGCTCGCACCAAAGGATATTCAGGCCACGGCGTTTGGAATCAACAGCAGCAGCACGTTCCTGGGGAACTTGCTGCCGTTGCTCGGCAGTACCGTTGCCGCTGCTTATGGCATTCGCAGTGTCTTCTACGTAACCATGTTTATTTTGCTCGTCAACGCGCTCATCGTGGGCTTCAGCAAACGACTGGATGTAAGGGGCGGGAAGTCAGTGGAAACGGCCTAGGTTCGTTGACCGCTATCACTTAGGCCGCCTAGACCTTAGCGATCCTTTTGGTTGTTATCCGGAGGCAGCGAGTGTCTTGCCGCCAATCCCGTTGACCTGCTTAATCCATCGACGAACCATGTTTGCGTTCAAATCGTGCTTCCTGGCGACGAGGGCGATGTTCCCAGTCTCAGAACACTCCCGAACGATCTGCTGCTTAAACTGTTCTGAAAAATTCCGTCGTTCCATATCTCATCCTCCTGCTGCTTCCAGTATGCTATCCAGCAGGGAGTATGTCCAACCTGATTTCGGGGCTTAAGAGGAAAGGGATGGTCGTCGATGTGTTCGATGTGAGACGGCGCTCTCACTAGCAGAGTGTCATATAGACCACATTCGCTCTGGTAAGTGTGGAACGAATGCTCTAGGCAATCTTCGTACGCTTTGTAGGCGTTGTCATGTGCTACGTGCTGATTTACGCCATCGAGGGATGATATCTGGAGCCTTAAGGGACGTATCATACCCCCAGATTTTGATCATCTATTGTGGGGTGATTAACTTTTTTGAGTCGAAACGCTGATGCATCCGATCGAGATGGCCGCCGATCGCTGAGGAGACAGGCCAATAAGGTAAGGTATGGTATCGGCCGGGTGGGGTTTGGTCGGGCGGGGTAAGGTGTGGTGAGGTTCGGATTTTGAAGGGGGTGTCCCAAAAGTACTTCGGTACTTGAGGGGTGCCCCGTTTTATCTAGATTTGTGCAAAATTTTACTGTTTAAACATAAAAAGAAATCGCTCATTCCGGTAAAATGTAAGTGACTAGCAAACATCAACCGAATGGAGCGATTTCTTTGAGTAACGTTACCTTCATTGAGTATAGCATGGGGCAACTTTTCCTACCAATGGATTTGGAAGACCTCATTCCTACGAATCATGTTGTGCGTATCGTAAATGACACCGTAGATCGAATGGACGACGAGTTATCTTCTTCAACACTACCCCGGCGGTGGTCGAAGCAGTTTTCACCCGAAAATGCTGACTAAAGTTCTTGTTTACGCATATACACAACGAATTTACTCGTCTCGTCAGATCGCTAAGGCGCTACGGGAGAACATTCATTTTATGTGGCTAAGCGCCCGCCAAACACCCGACTTCCGTACCATTAATCGGTTCCGTTCGGAACGAATGAAGGACATTGTAGAACAAGTTTTTGCAGCGGTACTTGAACTGCTTATTGACGAAGGGTACGTAAAATTTGAGCATTACTTCCTGGATGGAACCAAAATTGAGGCGAACGCCAATCGCTACACCTTTGTCTGGAAAAAATCCACAGACCGTTTTCAGTCTCGGTTACAAACACAAATCCGAGAGTTGCTGACAGAAATCGAGCAAGCAAACCAACAGGAACAACGAGAATACGGAGAACGAGATCTGGAGGAGCTGAGGAGAAGGACCAGGACCAGCCTATTACTTCTGAACAGTTGGATACGTTGGTGACCTCTCTGGAGCAACAGCTGAGTGAATCCCCAAAGAACAAGCCTCTCCGCAAGGCGATACGGAAAATCCGTAAGGACTATCTGCCTCGATGTGAAAAATACGAAATGCAGCAAGCTACATTTCAGGACCGTAACAGTTTCAGCAAAACAGATCCGGATGCCACCTTCATGCGGATGAAGGAAGACCACATGAAGAACGGACAACTTAAGCCTGGTTACAATGTCCAAGTGGGAACGGAAAATCAATTCATTGTCGGATTTAGCATTCACCAGAGACCGACCGATACGCGTTGCCTCATTCCTCATTTTGAACAAATGTGGGAACGGTTCGGCATGCTTACCCGAATCTGTGATAGCAGACGCCGGATATGGTAGTGAAGAGAACTACTCATGGTTGGCACATGAAGAGATAGAAGCCTTCGTAAAGTTCAATACATACTATCAAGAGCAAACCAAGCGGTTTCCAAAATGATATTAGTCGGTTTGAGAACTGGACTTACGATGCTGAACGAGATGAGTACATTTGCGCTGGCAATCAGCGACTGACGTTTCGGTACGAACGAACGGTCAAAACGGAGGCAGGTTACTCATCGAAAAAACGCTATTACCAGTGCGACGCCTGTGGGTCATGTCCGCTAAAGAGTCAATGCACCAAATCGCAAAACAACCGCCAAATTGGAGTGAGTGTAGCTTTGCAAGAACACAAGCAAAGAGCACGAGCGAACTTGAAGAGCAAACGTGGACGGAAGCTATCCGTACAGCGAATGGTGGAGGTGGAAAGCGTGTTTGGTCAGATTAAAGGGAAATCGGGGATTTAGACGATTCCTCCTGCGAGGCATTCCGAAAGTGACCATCGAAATGGGGCTGGTGAGTGTCGCGCATAACCTACTAAAAGTGGCAGCGTCCCTCGCTAGCCGAGGAACGCTGCCATTTCATTGCATATTTTCTAGTCGAACACAGTCCCAACAACAGAGAAGGGTGTCCCGCCAGGCATACAAATGCCTTTTGGGACAGCCCCTTCAAAATAATTCTGTCCTTTTGCTTACGATTTGAGGTATACGTTCGTGATCCAGTCCCGATGATGTCCCAATTGCTCCGCGACCTGACGTAGGGCTTCTCGTGTATTTCCTGTTTCAGCTTCGATGCGTGCGAATTCACGCTGTGCGTAGGTATGACGCAGGCCGTGATACGTCAGTAGTCGATCTTCGCTGTCGGCAAATTTCTCCCTGTGATTATAAATCCAGTTCTGCACGCTTTTCATTGCTTTGTGCGTCTGCTGGTCTGGAGATACAAACGCTCGTTCATTTGTTGTGCTGGTCTGTTTGTATGCCAGTTCAATCACTTCGCGTGCGAGGCCTGAATGAACCGGGATATCACGTATCAACCCGCCTTTTCCCTTAGTAGTCAGCGCTCCAGACTCTAACGCTCGACTTAGAGACTGCCCATTCTGGCGGAATGTTTCGTGTAACCGTGTACCAAGTGCAAGACCGAACTGCAGTGATAATGCGACATCGAAACGTTTCATTTGTAGGGCAAGCTGTGTACCACGTTCAATTTCTCCAGCTGTCCATGCCGGATTTTTGCCCGTACCGATGTAATGGCGCTGCACGTCTTTTTTTTTGAAAGAGGGATCCGCTGCTTTTTGATGCGCTATGTATGTCTGTTTAATGTCTTTCGTTTCGCTAAATTTGGGCGCTCCGGGCATCTGTCTGCCGAGATATTGCACAGCTGAGACAGTGTTCCACACTTTAGAGGCAGAATCGCCTTTTGTAAATGAGTGCTCGATGTACGCAAGAAGGTGCTTATCCTTCAAGTTCTCTAGCTTCTGCAATTTGAAGTGATCACCGATAAAGTCGACGAACCCGCTCAACTTGTCAAAGTGACTTTGCCGAGTGTTGATACCGCCGGCGTTCGCAGCTCTCATATATTTGTAGGTTTGCTGCCATAGTTGTAGTGCAGATCCTGTTTTACCACGGTCTGAATACTTTAACCGCCTAGCCCCCATCCTCGTCACTTCCAATCGATTTTTTCGTGCTGGTGCAAAAGGACATAGTTCACCTAGTCGCACATATGTCATATCTGTTGCATATCTGCTACTTACTTTCGCGAAACCCGCGCCGTATATGTAATTTTGGCGGCTTCCGTGGGTTCGTCTCTATCTTGTTCTGCGTCCAAGATAGAGACGAACCCACGCCTCCATGATCAACTGTGTTTAGCACTGATGGCCTTCCAAAGACTTGTCGCCTGACGGCGAACGCGCTACCGCGCGTAAAGGCCCGCCGCTTGCGCGGCCAACGTCTTACTGCTGCGCAGCCGGTGTGCTTTGCACACCGCGACGTTGTTATGTGGCTTCTGCCACTCGCCTACCCTCGTCCCGTTCCCGCCGCTCCTATCGTCGCGCCGTAAACGTTCCGAATCTTGGCTCGTTCAGCCTGATTGCATATCGTCCTGTGGGACTCCGTTGCTACCTGTCGGTAGTTTCTTATGCAGTCGGCCGCCAGTCCGTTGTATCGGCCCCTAAATCATAGTGCTCGAGTATGGCCCCGCGTATAGTCGGTGAAATACCCGATTCTTGCACAGAACCAATCATTTTCCCTTGCTCACGTACAGTGCCGAGAATAATTAAGTTCGCGACGACTATGTCCATGAGCGTGAGATTGTAGATACCAACGTTGAGCTTTGACTGAATGTATTTCAGTCGCTCGAATGTTGGAGTAGGAATGTGCAAGGTCTTAACGTGTTCGTAGTCTGAGCTCGGGATCCATCCGGCAAAGAAAATGCCGTTTTCCTTGAGCATGAAATCCAGCATCAGACCTGGTGGTGCGGCTAGACGTCGAGAACGTGCGAGCTGTTGTAGTGCCTGAAAAGCTGATTCTGGCACGATCAACTTGCTTTCTAGCCCTGTTGGTTTTGCAGTTGTGGTTGGCATTTGTCCTCCTTTGGTTAGTTTTGGTTTTTGGTTGTTTAAAAGTGGTTGGGTATTTGTTTACCGGATTCAGTAGTAGGTGGACTTAATCCCCTAAAACGTCGCCACATAGTGGCTTACCCGGAAATCACCGGACTCTCCGCGTAACGGATTCAAGCGTCGGTGAAAAAGAGGGGTTAGTACTACTTTCCTGAATCCGTGACAGCTTGGCCGATTCGCTAGTTTTATCCCCGTAAATTCTGGAGCTTGCTGCCGGAAATGTCATTGGGGTTGGTTGTATTGAAGATGACAATGAGTTTGCACTACGGCGATCGCTTTTGATGTGACGAAGGCCCAAGCCTCTCAGGTATTGGGGGCTTGTATGGGTAAATATGCTGGGTCAGTATTTTGCCGTTACGAGAAGGTTAGGTACAATCGTCGAAACGTCGGTAGCCATCGACTATCACGTCCTAGTTTAAGCCTTGTCTGTCTGGCATGCCGTACGACTTTGGCAGCGAGCGTCATTAGGTTTTGAATCACTGTACGGATGCGGCGGCGTTCAGCTTTCTTCCGCAGCGGCGAATCACCCCGCTTGAGACTCTCCTGGCCAATCACACGTAACAGGTTATACGCTACGACAATCAAGTGCAGAATCAGGCTGTTCGTTGCAAACTTGCCGGATGGTAGCCGTTCTGCATCCAGGTCGGTTTTAATCTCGCTGTGAAACTGCTCCATGACAGCGTGCTCTCGGTAGAGCCGGATGATGACGGACGGGTCATCCGGCAGTGACGTCCAGTAGGCACTGACTTCAATCTCTGGCACCAGCAGCAACTGCCCGTCAGCCTTGGTCGTTCGTTCAACCACTTCGAACACCATGCGAACCGGCTCTGACACTCCCTTAACCGGGCACAGGAGTGAGCCCTGGTACACCTTTTTACCTGGACGGGGTTCGTCGCAGGTTCCATGTTGTTGCGCCGTGATGAGCCACGCATCTACACTTTCTCTACGCAGATTCCGTTTGATGATGAAGTCCGCCCGGCTCTCTGTAGCATCACAAACCACGATGTTTTCGGCACTGTCGTTCCCGGCGTCCATGCGCACCAGCAGTGGCAGGTCTGTCACTTGTCGGGCGTACCCGATGCTCTCTTTCAAGAAAGCGGCAGTCCCTTTCTGGACGTGTGTGCTACCTTCCCGAAGTTGCACATGTACAGCATATCCTTCTTGGCCAAGGTAGGCGAAAATAGGCGCATATCCATCCAGGCCTTTGTATGTACGAGAAACGCCTTCTTTCTTGGTACCCGAGTTGTCAAACGGAGAGACATCAATATCCAGAGGAATATATGACCGACGACGTGCGTGTTCGCCGAGTTCGACGGGACGAAGCGTTATGTCCAGCATTCTGAGCAGGTCTGCTGACTCTTGAAGGAGAATCGATTCCCAGCCGGATCTGCCGGCCGCCATGTCAATGCGTTGGCGAAGTGTCGGGCTGGAAGGAACGCTGCGAATCTGCAATGCATCTAGAAAGAAGCCGTCCTCGCGAAAGGGCTCGATATGGTCGAAATCGTTCTTACCTTGGCAAAGCAAGCCGATGTATGAATAGGCGACATCCCGGTTGGAGATTTCCGGCGTGCCCATGCCTGGCAAATGTGTCTGATTGAGGCGATGGCCGATTCGAGTTTTTTCAAGCAGCAGTCCAATCAAAGCCATACCTGAATGGGTCACAATGACTTCGTCAGCTTCTTCAACAATGAAACGCACGTGATCACCCCGATGGTGAAGCGGATAAGGAGGCGTGTAACCTCCACTATCCCTATTCTACCGGAGATATCTCCCGTCTTGGAGAGGTTTTGACGGTCAAGCCGTCACGGATTCAGGCTACTTTTATATTATTCCAGATCGTAGAAAAATAAAAGACCATATATCCCCGTAATCGAGAGTATTCACGAGCTTTTTAGTGATTGAAAATCCTGTAAGTACTGGGATGTGAGCTGTGTTTCACGCAGGTCTGTGCAAATGCAAAATCGCCGCTCACGGCTGAATTCGGCCGAAAACGGCGATCCCTTTATTTGGGTAGGTTCCAATAACCCGATTTATGTTGCGTTATTGTGTCCTGCTCAACTACGACATGTCCATCCATGCTCAAAGAGCGTGTCCGAAAAGCCCTCAATTTTGAGTAAATAGTAAAACGCACCGATCCGCAAAACTGGTAAAATTGAAGGTGACCAAACCATCCAAATTTCCAGTTCTGGAGGTGCGTTTTCCATGGATTTGCAGTTGAACCTGCTTCCATACGCCTATTATAACACGCTTGGCTTTGACCCTTAACTCATTGATTACATCGATCACATTGACGATTCGTTCCTCGACTCGCTCATTGGCCCACTCTACAACAAGAAAGGACGTAAGCCTGCATCTCCAACGACTTACTTCCGGATGCACTACTTGTACTTCACGAGGCCGGAAATCACTTCGTTCCGTCAACTGTGCAAACAGTTGCGGGACCCAAAGAACCAAGCGTGGCGCAACTTCATCGGCGTACAGAGCCCGACAAAGCTGCCCCGTCATACCAGAGCCTGAGTGACTTCCGTAACAAAGTACGAACCGGACATATTCGAACAAATTCGTGACGAGTTTATCCGTCAATCCGTGGAGATTGAAGGGTTTATCCAAGACGCTCTGGCCGCCATTGACTCTCGTCCGATTTACGCCAATGTCAACGGCTACAAGAAGAAACGCTGCGGTTGTGAGGACAAGTCAGCTTGCACATGTGAAAAGACGTTCTCCGACCCGGACGCCGCCTATGGGGCACAACGCAACAAGGTGAACCAGAACCGTTTCTTCGTTGGTTACCGGAAGCACTCGATTGCAGTCAGGACATCTCAAGGACCTGTGGCCTTGCTGTCCATCCTTGAGCCTGCGAATGTGGGCGACATTCGAGTGATGCTTCCGCTGATAGAGAAGCTCCGGCAGATTGACGAAATGCGTACTCGGTATCTCGTTGCCGACATGGGTTACATAGATGCGGATGGTCAGAAAGAAGCATTCTACAAACACAGTATGGCCGTGGTAACCGGGTTTCGCAGTGGCATGGTTATGCCAGAGGAATGTAATGAACATGGTCAGCCCGAGTGCGAACAAGGCGAACGACTGGTTTGGGATGGCTTTGACTGGGAGACGGCGACATCTTGGTTTCGTGGGAACCCAGAGAAATGCCAATCGTGCCCGCTATTTGGGACATGTAGCAAGCAATTCGGATTTACCTTTGACGACAAGCCAATTGCTTACGGCCCGGTGCCACAAGGCACCAAACTGCATGCCCAGATGCTCGATTTCAGAAGGCAAATCGAGCTGTCCTTTGCGCAAGAGTCCAATGAGCTAACCACTGTCATGAAACACAAGAAGGTGCCTGTACGAACAAACAAACGGGTACAGTCCTTCTTCACCATGCAGGATATATTTCAGCTCATGCAGGCGAGGATAGATCACATTCGAGAAACCGTGCTCCCCGATGACCACACAGAGCGGATTACACAAATGTATACGGAGCAGGCCGAACAATTGCGTCTCGATATCGCTGCATAGGCAATATACTGGCCCCAGAGTCAACCCAGACAAATGGTGTGAGTTAAAATGAATGGTGAGGTGTTTGACTCATGCCAGGACGTAAGTGAACCGTGGATGAAAAATTGAGCATCGTGTTGGAGGGCATGATCCCCGGAGCGAATATTAGTGAAGTATGTCGTCAGCATGGGGTTGCACAGAGCCTATATTACAAGTGGCGGGATGCGTTTTTGGCCGGTGGACGAGCCGGGCTTCAATCTGGCCCCTCTACCAGAGAGCAGGAACTGGAGAAGCAACTGCAAGAAGCGTTGAGCAAGATCGGCGAACAGGCCATGGAAATCGATGTGCTGCGAAAAAAATCGAACTGGGGCCGGAAGTAAGCAGCCGTTCCTTGATTGCTCAGCTCGTCAAGGAAGGGTTTCGGGTCCCAGTGATCGCAAGAGCAATAGAGCTGAATCGGACCTATTGCTACAGCCTGCTTAAAGAACCGAAACAAAAACCGAAGAGGCCGAGTGTGGACAAGGATGCCCTGCTGAAACAGCGAATCCGCAAGCTTTGTGCGGAATTCCCCCGATACGGATACCGCAGAATCCAGGTCATGCTGCGTCGCAAATACGACATGCGAGTCAATCATAAGCGAGTCTATCGAGTGATGCGAGAAATGAATCTGCTGGTGAGATCCCCAAAGCGAGGGGCGTCCCGCAAGAAACGGCCGGGCAAGATTCCTGTAAGTCGTTCCAACGAGCATTTCCAATGCGACATGACGAAGATCTGGTGTGGCAAGGATGGATGGGGTTATCTATTCGCTGTCATTGATGCGTATGACCGTGAAATTGTGGGCTATTCATTCTCCCGCTATTGCCGTACGGATGAGCTCTTGCAGGCTGTGGATAATGCTTTCAATCGCCGTTTTCCACACGGTGTCCAAGGTGCTCATCTCACACTCAGGACAGACAATGGATGCCAGATGACAAGTCGACGGTTTGTTCAAGCGATGAAGGATTGTCAGGTAAACCACGAGCGTACTGGGTATAACAATCCGGATGCAGACGGCTACATTGAACGCTTTTTCCGGTCGCTGAAGGAAGAGGAAGTCTGGATGCAGGAGTACGACAGTTTTACGGAAGCCAAGATTGCGATTGAGACCTACATCGAGTTCTACAATAAGGAGCGGCCGCATTCATCACTCGGGTACAGATCTCCAGAAGAGTTTAGAAGTTGGAAATCAGAGACGAGAGCGGCATAGGTGCAATAGGTTTCGGAATATTTCGTTTCCAATAAGTGGCCTATCTCAAAGACTCATACATATTTGTCTTGACATGGTCGGGGTCATTACGGCAAGCAACATCTGCCCTGTAAACTAAGCTGTGGTCACTGGCAGGGGGGTCGTGCGCCCATTTTCAAGGGTGAGCAGACAATACTGTCCCATGTATAGCTCATCGCCAAATTTCCAAGGAAACAAATTCCACTTCCGGAAACTCAGATTCGTACCCTTTGGGTAGACATGTACTCAACTCTGATGCTTTTCGGACACGCTCTCAAAGCGTTTGGCCCAACTTTATCTCGAATGACGTCACATCACTGCCACGAAGGTCATAAACCACCGTAACGTATTCGGATACAGCCAATGACGAGGTAAAGACAGCCTTGATGCTACTGCTCGTCCATTGTTGGTACAGCTCGCTCTGGTTAGGCAGGGTCACCGTTTGTGCAAACACCGCATCCTTTGGCAACATAGTTTTGGCTGTTTTCTCGGCGACGAAAATCGAAACTGTGCCGGGCGGTTTCCACGTCAAATCCGCTGCCCGTCCGTTCTCAAACTGCACGAACACAGTACCTTTCTGGTAGTATGCACTGCCATTGCCACTATTGCTTAACGGCAGAGTGATTTTGCTTGGTTTTCCCCATGCTGCATCGATGAAAGCCTTCGTATCGCCTAGACCGACTGTTTCAGATAGATGTGCTGGAATCGGCTTTTTCTTTGCGCGTACCGGCTTCGTTTTAGCCCACGGCATTGTGCCGTGAAATTGCACATATGCAACAGTCGACGCGGTAATAATATGGCCGCCCATGCACCCGACCAAAGTCGGAGAAGCCAGGGCAAGCACGGCAAAAAGTGACCATTTGGCATTGCGCATGGACTCAGATCACTCCTTTAGCTCTTGGCAGCCTGTTCTATATTGCGGACGCCCCGCCTCGCAGCCCCCGGGCAATTAGATTCATTCCAACTACGGTGAGACCCAGTGCGATAACCGGGGCGGCGAGATATGCGGGGTCGGTCAAAAAGTTCATGCTGAGCGCCGAGTCACCAATCATGCCAAACCAGGTGAAGTGGTAACTGATAATGCCCACAGGCCACATCTGTTCGTCGAACTGCTTGAACGGCAGCTGGCCGATGGTGACTTGTACATAGACATGTAGTGCTGCCAATTGTGTCATCAGCGACATGATGCGAACAAAGGTGCTGCAGGAAAACTCAAGTAGATACCGGCCCAACCATGATTTTAAATGCACAAACAGAATTTCCCATCTCGTTCTCCCCAGACTGTAGGCGCCTTCCGTAAAGCTGAATTGGAACCACGCCTGAATCGATTGATAGACAGCGTAGCTGCTTCGTGGTGACTCAATCAACACAAACCAGAGGATATATTGGACGAGTTGCAGCCACTCGATGTTGATCCGCTGATAGAGAACAAGAAACAGCAGAAATAAAGACGGAATCGAGCTGAGGCAGCGGGACAACAGTTGCAGCGTCGAGACCAGCCAGCGTCGTTCGCTGACCGATGCTGCGACTGCGACCGCCACGCCGGCAAGCACCGTCAAGAGGGTGATCACAACGGCTGGCAACAACGTGGGGAATACACCATACAGTGTGTCTGCCAAAACGTCGCGGCCCAGCGTATCGGTCCCAAACGGATGTTTTGCACTCGGAGGCAACGGTTGAAACGGCGGTCCGTTTTGATACAAGCTGCTCATATCGCGATAATTGGGCGAGAACGGTGTGAACAGATGGGGAAACGTGCCGCAAAACAGTATGACCGCAATCATGGCCGCACCCAGGATAATCCATCCACGCGCCATACGGCGTTCACCTGCTGCCGAGTTGCGAACGAGATCGGCTGGATAGAGCATTTTCATGCCGGCATCCGACAGCCACTTGGACACCCACCAGAGTAGCATCAGGACCAGGCCGATGACGAATATGGCGCCTGTGTGATAGGGATTGGCGAGATCGCCCTGTTCCATACTGATGCCGACCGCCTGCGTAAACTGGAACAGTTGACCCTTGTATTCCATGAACAGCTCGGTGAACAGCGACGTGGACAAAATCATCGCAGCGACAAACGGAAGTTCAGACAGTGCGCTTGGTCCCAGATTCGGAAGCAGGTGGCGGTAAAAGACGCGGCGCGTGGAAGCGCCCTTCGACAGAGCGGTCCGTATATAGAGGCTTCGCTGCTCGTCCTGCAACTGCAGGGTCCATACCCTGCGCAGGTAAAATCCAGCCGGCAAAGCCAGAGCCAATGCGGGAATTAGGCTTGACACCCAGGTAGGATTCGCATCATTGAAGGCAGGAATGTCGATGCCTGTATGCTCTATCATCAAAACAACCAGAACGACCAGAAACACGATGTAAAGCGTATCCGGAATCGATTCAAGAAATACGGAAACAGCTTCAAAGGCTGCCACAAACGGCCGAAAACGTACACGCGCCGGAAACACGGTTAATAGAACGGCCAAACCGTACGCAAATACGAGCGCAAGGAAGACAAGCCGCAGGGTAAAGAGGGTATGCAGCCAGGACGCACCAAAGTACAACTGCCGCAGATTTACTGCGTGAAGGGTGTCGGAGATGAGGCTTTCAACTCGCCGCCAGGCACTGACCCATGAAGGATAGAACCCAAACGCGGCAGCATAGACAATGAGAAACAATCCAAGCACGAATGCTGTCATGTTTACAATCCATCCCGCAGTTTTGTGCATTGTCCGCCCCCTCAGAACTTTTCTCCTGCTAGTGAATCCGGAATGGGAGTATAGTAAGAAGTATACCGAGCAAGTAAGCAAACAGGATAGCTAGGAACACCAGCGACAAGTAAATCCGATATATAACCATGAGGCTCCATAATATAGCTGCATTAAGCCAACAGTTTGAAACGTATCGTGCACCAGTTGCCAGACACGTAACCATGCACCGGCTCAACTTGGGTAGAAACCCTGCGAACCATAGGATGGCAGTCATGCTAAGTAAAATTGTGATGATGTTGTTGATTGCCAACTCCTGTTCACTCTATCCTGTCCTCCTTGCAACTACAATAATGCGTAACATTCAGCCGTTCCCATATCCGCATATCGGACAGGATTTTACTCTCGTGCCAACTGTATAATTCGGTGTTTTCCCCGGTAATGAAGTTCATCTCAACGCTTCTGTTATTTAAAATGGGATTCGAAAATCCTGTGAGGATTCTAAAACCCTCCAGCATCATTTGACCGGATAAGACAGATGCTCCCCATGGCGGTACCTGTGCCATGTCGCAAAAAATCACCGTACTGAGGCATTATTTTTGTCGACTGCTCTGCAAAATCTGGTATTTGTCCTGATAAAACCTGTTGAAGACATCTATAGCATCCGGAACTGAATGGAACTACCGAATAGTAAGCAGCACCGCTGCCTCGAAACCCTCCGGTTACATAGCGGATGTTTTCCTTTACGCATGCTTCGTTGATTAGAGAAGTGATATTGAGTGGGGAATCTACACAAGCGAAAACAAGGTGTGAACCATTGATAACGTTGCGAATGTCGTTCACGGTGCCTAATTGCCAGGTTGATACCGCTGATTATTGTATCTGGATTGATTTCATTTAGCCTTTGTTTCGCAACCTCGACTTTCGCTAATCCGATATCCCGTGTTGTGTACAAGATTTGCCTGTTTAGATTTCGTAGTTCCACTACGTCGAAATCCACAAGGGTTAATTGACCAATGCCCAGACCAACCGCCTGCATCGCCAAGGCACTGCCGGTACCACCTAACCCGAGGATGCAAACGTGCTTGTCTTGCAATAGTTCCTGCCATTTTATGGATGATTCATTAATCGACGCCTTTATAGAGAAAAAATTAATATTATTCCGGTAGCGTTCGATTTGTGTCGTTGACAGTGAAGTATTAGATGTAACCGTTTCAAGGTAACCAGCCTCATCGAATTGCCGTATGCCTTGCTCAACGTCACGCTGGGAGAAATGGGGGAATTCTCTGAGCATACATTCGATAATTTCTTGCATAGAATGCTGACCATCTAGAAGGCGAAGCAAGTGCTCAATAGAGCCATCCGGATCCTTTATTTGTACTGCATAATCAGTTCCGGAGCCAATGGATACATAGCCTTTGTGAGACCTTATCGGACTATGAATAGGCTTAAGTCTCGGACATACTGCGATCATCAATTTCCCACCTTGTTATAAGAGTAAAAGGAAGGATGGAGCACGGGCTCACATCCTACCTTTATGAAATCGACTAGAATTTTAGGTAATAAAGTATTCATCCGATAGGCCCGTTAAGTCAATCAGCAGCTGTAGAGATTCGGCAGGCAGCACGGCTTCGTGAATCCGTTCCATTGTGAACTTCACAAAGATCTCTCCTTTTGCTTAAAAAAGGCAGATATGTAGGAATATACTACCTAGAGACATGTTAATTCATATCCCAATCATTGGTCAATACAGAATTTACTAAACAATCTAGTATGGGTCTGCTCACGAAACGGAAAAAATAGCACGCTAAGGCCTGTTCGTGCGTAGCGGTCGGAACTTACCCAATTACGCATAACAGACCGCCGCAATGTTTTGTAAAATGAGATTTCTCGCACAGCATTGTCGCATTAGCCTACACCCACTCGATACAAAATCAAAACCGTACGATACCAGGCTTTCTAATGTATCATATACGTGTATCTGAAATAACTCTGGTAGAGGCGTGTTTAGACATGATTTACGGGTACGCACGAGTTAGTTCTAAATCTCAGAATCTGGATTATCAGTTAACGCAATTGAAGGAGTATGGCTGCGAGAAGATTTACAAGGAGAAAACCTCTGGGCGGGCGCTTGATAATCGTGAACAGTTCACGAAGCTCATCAACGTTGCTTCCGAAGGTGACGTCATTGTTATCACTAAGCTAGACCGGTTCGCCAGAAGTACCAAGGATGCGCTAAACACTATCGATCTTCTTCAACGGAGAGGTGTTTCTTTGGTCGTGCTGAATATGGGTGGTGACGTACTCGACACCTCAACCGCTATTGGAAAGCTCATGGTAACTATGCTTGCGGGAATTGCGGAATTTGAGGCGGACATGATTAAGGAACGGCAACTAGAAGGTATTGCAGCTGCAAAAGAACGTGGTGTTTATAAGGGAAGACCTAAAACCTACACAAGCCATCACAAAGGGTTAGAACACGCCATGAAGCTTTTTTCGGAACGTGACAGTAACAAGATGACCGTCGATGAAATCTGTGAAATCACAAACATCAGCAGAGCCACGTTATACAGAGCGGTTAAAGCCACCCCTTGAATTCGCGTGTATTTATTCAAAAACGAACACGCTAGCTTATTGCAGTTATGGGCAGGTTAGCGACACAAGGAATTACGTCTGCGCTACGGAATATATGTCCAGTGGCTTGGTGTGAAAAATTCAAAAGCAATTAAGAGGGTGGCTTTGTTATGCAAATTAAATGGTTTGGTCAATCGGCATTTTTATTGACGTCCGAATCTGGGACGCGCATTCTAATCGATCCGTATGATAAACTTCTCGGTTATAAAATGCCAAAGCCGCTCGAAGCGGATATTGTTGCTGTGACACATAATCATGGGGATCATAATAAAATTCATGTAGTCTACTGGCAACTACATGCTGGTGAATGAGCCGAAGGAATATAGTCATGATCATGTACTCATCAAGGGATTCAAGACCTATCATGATAAGGTCAACGGCAAGAAACGAGGAGATAATACTGTATTTCGTTTTGCGGTGGATGGTTTGACGATCGTCCATTGTGGGGATTTAGGTCACCTGTTGACAGAGGATCAAATCAGAGATATTGGCAAAGTAGACATTCTTATGATTCCGGTCGGCGGCAAAATGACTTTAAATGGCGTTGACGCTGCGCAAGTGATGAATCAACTAAATCCCACGGTTACGATTCCGATGCATTACCGCACGAAGGCACTATCGTTCCTTGGTGCGCTCATGTTCGAAAAAGTCGATCGTTTTATTGAAGCTTCGGGTCAGAGTTCGAGTGAAGCGAGTGTATTAGACGTTAACACTGACAGCCTATCTCAATATTCCGGCGTTGTCGTTATGCAGTATCAGTGATCAGTGAAATCGTAGATTGGTTTTGGGGCAAGAACCATAAACTTCCTGCTATCAGCCGCTGTTACCGCAGAAGAACAGAGAAAAGCGCAACAATTACGAACGGTGTATCAAAGGTACGCCGTTTTATGTGCATTTAATGTTGATTAAGCGTCAAGAGGGTTTATGGACATAAGGGCGGCGAAACCTGAGTAGGTGTAGGTCGCCCCATTGTGCATGAATATTCGTAAGGGCTGCTCGGCTGTTATTGAACATTTGGGCAGGTATGTTTAATGAGGATTGGCATAGGGGAAAGCCACAGCGAACACCAGACCACTTGATCTAGTGTTCGCGTTGCTGAATTCTCTACACTAAGGCTGGTTACAACATTCTGTCATACTTAATGATGTTCCTGGGCGACCTTCAATGCGTTGGTCTCACCAAGCCAAATCTTCCAGCATGTTGGTCACCAACGGTGGCAAATACGACGAGGGCAAATTGAGCCAAACAAAAAAGCACCTCCGCAGAGGTGCTTTTACGTATGATGGAATTACAGCTTTACGACGTTTGCAGCCTGTGGACCACGCTGACCTTCGACGATTTCGAATTCAACGGTCTGGCCTTCTTCGAGTGTACGGAATCCTTCTCCAGCAATGGCTGTGTAATGGACAAATACGTCGTTGCCACCATCAACCTGAATAAAACCGTAACCTTTTTCCGCATTGAACCACTTTACTGTTCCTTGCACCGTATGGCCTCCTACTTAGTACCATGTACTCCAGCCAAGTACTTCTCCGTACTCCCGAATAGTACCATGTACCGTAAATGATTTTATGTTGCTCCTTCAGCTTAGCATGGAATGACGGATTCGTCAAATCTTACGCCGCTGTCCAAATCACATAAGATGTTTCAACCAGCCTTACGTGCGGTTACACTATACAGTAAGCACCAGCACTAGACAACGAGGTGAGATGGATGGCGAAGCATCGCGATCGTGCGTTTTATCTGACGGTCAGCGTCTTTGCACTATGCATGGCGGCTGCTGGTGCGTGGGCAATTGTTCATAACGACCAGTCTTCAATGCAACAGTCCAACCGCACAGTGTCGCGGACTAAACAGCCAGACACAGCGAGCAAGGTTACACAGCCGAAAAAACGTTCCTCGCAGGCAGCGAAGCCGCTGCCGACGGCTGGCAACGAAACACCAGGAGCATCACCGGCACCAACCACATCTACGGGCTCAGGGCTGGTTCAGGTGGTACCGTATGGCTCTAATGTTCCGCAACAGGCAGTTGAACATACCAAGCAGCTCTTGTCACAGTACAACGTTGTTCAGTGGGACGGTCATCGTCTGCAGATGCAATTGTCGCGTCCAATCACGATTGAACTGGTTGAGGATAAACAGAACTATGGCAAAGCACTGCAACAGCTCGGCATCGATCCAAGTCAACTGAATTCGCTGACGCAGGACACTGGCGGTTTTACAGTCGACCAGACGATTGTCATCCCGATGTATCAAAACAAGAGCGATCCGGACTTACTCAACACGCTTGCCCATGAAATTACCCATGCCTATATCAACGAGAGTGGCTTGAATTTGCCAAGTTGGGTCAACGAAGGGCTCGCAGTTACAGATGGAATGAATATGCAGCGCCGAGCCGAGTCCGACGTCGTTTATCAAGGTTACGCGCGCCAAATGGCTGAAAACGTCATACAAGCGGCTGCAAATGGGAAGTTGATACCGCTCAGTCAGAATGAAAATACCGTGCTGTCAGATTCAGCTACATACGACGTCGAATTGCAGGATTGGCTTGCGGTTACGATGTTGCTGCAAAAAAACGGCATGTCGCCATTTACAGATTATTTTTCACTCATGAAAGTAGGGACGCCTGAGAGTACAGCCTTTAAAGCTGCTTTTGGTGAAACGGAGGCTACGGTTAATCAGGACTTGACGGCTGAACTGAATACGGCTGTTCAACAACAGGACAGTGGTGTGGGTATCACGATGTCGATTCCTTCTGGATTCAAAGGCACGATCCATGTACTGCCCCGAGGGAGTCAGACGTGGCAGGGCTTTGCGGCACAGCCTGGAACGGTTCAATTCAATGTTCTGCCAAATGGTAAAATCACTGGCATATCATCACCGATGACCCAAACACCCGACAGTCAGTCACCGGATAATGAGACTGTCTACATTGATGTTTCGGCGAACGGACTCAAGTACAACGGCCAGGCCGTTAACAGCTTTGGCTATGCGATAGATGTACATTATGGACTGTACGCCTTTATTAACAGCTGGATCAGCCTTCAATCAGGTCAGACGGTTTATCTCACAAGTCCTACTGTTCTCGGCGTTCAATTGGAGAATGTTGCTGGAAATCTGCACCGCCGAGTCAGGTGATCACTCTGCTGCAGCGCGATCCATTGGCGTAAAGTTTCGACGAAAGCGAATCAGCCTGCGCGGCTGGGACGGTTGTGGCTTAGCCATCTGCCAGAGCAATGCCTTATCCAATTTTTGACTAGCTTCAATAACTTGCGGATCGAGTAAATTTCCTTGGCAGCGCTCTACAACCTGGTACAGTTTGTGTCGGAGTATGTCGACGTCGAGGACACTGGTCATTCTGGTTGTCAAACCTCCTGCGGATTCATGCAGGACAAAATTTTAGGCATTCTACCGACATTTTTCAACGGGGTTTGAACATTTTTTAGAATTCGTTACGATTTACAAATGTTGCGCGGCTCGCTTTAATAGTTGTAGTGTGTCCGAAAAGGGTTAAGCTGCCTTTTCGGACAACCTTTGCAGAAAAGAATGAGACAAGCTGGGGGACAGTCGATATGACCTTAGGAACGCCTGTACAAACGCAGCAAGTGGTGCGTGTTCTCGGTGTGCGTTTCCACTCAGTGAGCAGGCGTGCAGCTGTCGAGCAAATTTTGTTTTGGATATCCGAACAGAGTCGGCGCATGGTGATTACGGCGGGGCCGGGAGTTTGTGATGAAAGCCGTCGCTGATGAATCGGTTCAACGGCTTACGCAATCGGCGGACCTGGTAACACCGGACGGAATCGGGATTGTCTGGGCTGCACGGCGCAAAGGTGTTCATATTGCCGAACGTGTGACAGGTGTTGAGTTAGTTGAGGAGCTGTTGGCTGTAGCTGGCGATCGCCATCAATCCTTGCGCGTCTATATCCTAGGCGCGACGGAAGCGTCTTGCGGGCGCTGTATCGCAAGCCTACGCGATCGCTATCCCATGCATGTATTCGCTGGGCGCAACGGATACTTTCAACAGGATGACTGGCCGGCCATTGAGGAGGAAATTCGCTCCTTTAATCCGGATCTATGGCTTGTTGGCTTGGCCAGCCTCGTCAAGAACGGTTGATGTACCAGATGCTTGGCAATCTGCCGCCTTGCGTTGGCATCGGTGTCGGCGGGAGTATCGATGTATGGGGCGGTACCGTGACACGCGCACCCAAGCTGATCCAACGTATGAACTTGGAATGGCTGTACCGACTGGTGCGTCAGCCAAGCCGCTGGCGACGGCAACTGGCATTGCCGCGGTTTGCATGGAAGGTCCTGCGAAATTCGGATCGTTCAGTACAGTGAGACCATAAATCAGCCTGAGTACAATCCCTCTGAGGAGCCACGCTAACGAATGTCGATAGCGACAATACTTCTGGTGGAGGGATTCAGGAATGAGCAAATCACATGTAGTGAACGGCTGTCATAAAGCGCTGGACGACATGAAATACGAAATTGCCGCGGAACTGGGTATCCCGGTATACCAGGGAAGCGAAGATTATTGGGGACACATCGCTACACGCGACGCAGGTGCTGTTGGTGGCCACATCACCGCACGATTGGTCGCCTTTGCGGAACAGGCACTAGCCGGACAACAGGCATAACGATTTTGAACCATTTTGTTGCCATACGAGGCTGTCTCCTTGGGAGGCAGCCTCGTTTCATTGACGCTCAACCGAGAATGGTTTACCATATGCATGTTTTTGTCAATGTCCGAATCCGGGCAGGATAACCTCTAAAAAGGGAGTGGGCACCGTGGGGAAACGCAGACTGTTTACTTCAGAATCGGTGACGGAAGGTCATCCAGATAAGATCTGCGATCAAATCTCTGACGCCGTACTCGACGAAATCATCAGTCGCGACCCGGCAGCCCGTGTGGCGTGTGAGACATCCGTGACAACAGGGTTGGTTCTTGTGTCCGGTGAAATCACAACACAATGTTACGTGGATATCCCCAAGATTGTTCGCAAGACAATTGCAGAGATCGGATATACGCGAGCCAAATACGGGTTTGACTCGGAGACGTGTGCTGTTCTGACGTCAATTGATGAGCAGTCAGCTGATATTGCAATGGGGGTCGATCGCGCGCTGGAAGCACGTGACGCGAAACTCAGTGATGCGCTGATTGAGGAAATTGGTGCAGGTGACCAAGGACTGATGTTTGGTTTTGCCTGTGATGAAACGCCAGAATTAATGCCGCTGCCAATCAGCTTGGCACATCAACTATCCAGGCGGTTGTCGGAAGTGCGCAAAAATGGAACGATCCCGTACCTGCGTCCAGATGGCAAGACACAGGTCACGATTGAGTACGATGACGATCGTCCGGTTCGAGTAGATACGATTGTCATTTCTACACAGCATGATGAACAAACAGCGTTGGAGCAGATTGCCGCTGACCTCAAGAAGCACGTCATTCAAGCGGTGGTTCCGGCTCAGTGGTTGGATGATGAGACCAAATACTTCATCAATCCTACCGGCCGCTTTGTTATTGGTGGCCCACAGGGCGATGCAGGCTTGACTGGACGGAAAATCATCGTCGACACGTATGGCGGCTATGCGCGGCATGGCGGCGGTGCGTTTTCCGGAAAGGATCCGACAAAGGTAGACCGCAGCGCTGCCTACGCAGCCCGCTACGTTGCAAAGAATGTGGTCGCAGCGGGTTTGGCAAAACGATGTGAAGTCCAGTTGGCGTATGCGATTGGGGTGGCGAGGCCGGTTTCCATTTCGGTCGATACGTTTGGAACCAACGCGGTCGCCGAAGAAACGATTGAGCAGTTGATTCGCAAACATTTCGACTTGCGCCCAGCAGCCATCATTCAAAATCTCAATCTTCGTCGACCCATTTATCGTCAAACGGCAGCATATGGTCACTTTGGCCGGGCAGATCTCGATTTGCCCTGGGAACAGACCAACCTCGCAGAGGTACTGCGTACCGACGCAGGTTTGTAAAGGTTGTCCCTTGTCGGACACGCATTTTGTAACATTCCTCTTTTGGCAGGCGAATTTATATTTTTTCGGCTGACCCCCGTAAATAGAAATAGGCTTGCGAATGCTATAGCATCACCCTTACCCCATGAACGGGCAATGTGTCTTGAACACGTTGCCTCTTTTTTTGTCCACGAAGGATATGACATCACAGATCAAGAAATATCTTCAAAAGACTGTTTTCCCCAGATAAAACAGATGAAAAGTAATTTCAGATGAAAGTGACGTGGGTAGGGTGTGACATACCGAGTATCTGCATTACAGGCGGCTATTGAAACCACGCTTGCAGCAGTCGAAGACGGAAGACAGCAAGCTCAGCTCATCGTCGAAAATACGTGGGCGGAAGTACAGCGGCTGGAAGCCGAGTACTCTGAAGTTCAACAGCTATGTATTCAAGCGATTGAACAGGTGGAACTTGTCGAGAGTCAATCGCGCATCTCGCGCGAACAACTTGTGCAGGTGAATCGCGAAGTACAGCGGGCATCCGAGAGTCAGATGCGTGCAGCCTATGAAAAGGCCCAGCGGCTGCAGATAGAGCTCGGCCAGTGGCAGGAGCGTGAAGTCCAGCTTCGCTTTCGGCGCGATGAATTGGCCCGACGTTTGAAGTCACTTCGAGCTACAGCCCATGAAGCCGAAACACTGATTGTCAAGTTCACGCACATAACGGACTATCTTAAAAATGAATTTAATGAATTGACGAATGTTCTGCAAAATGTTCAAATGGAATCCCTGGTTGCGCTGCAGGTACTGCAAATGCAGGAAGATGAACGACGTACACTTGCACAGCGGCTTCACGATGGACCGATGCAGGCGTTAGCCGGGACCGCGATGAAAGTACAGATGGCCGATGCTGACCAGCTAAAGGAAGAAATGAGACAGCATCTCAACGGAATCATCGGAGACATTCGACAAATTGTGTTCGAGCTTCGCCCGCCGCTGCTTGACGACCTGGGCCTGATTCCGGCCCTGAAGCGATATGCCCAACAGTGGGCGGAATGGAATCATCTCCAAGTCAGCACTCGACTCGTAGGCGTCGAGGTCATGCTCAGGCCGACTGAAAAGATGACGGTATTTCGCGTCGCTCAGGAGGCTCTCCAGAATATCGCGCAGCATGCCAGAGAGGCCACACGGGTCGACATTGAATTGACTTACGGGATTGACGAATTGACCGTGACGATTCATGACGATGGGATAGGTATCGAAGAGATCAATTGGCTGAACTGGGTAAACGCCGGCAGGCTAGGACTCTCAATGTCCAAACAGCGGCTCAACATGCTGCGCGGGCGGCTTGAGATTGAACGTGGCGAGCCGCGGGGAACAACAGTAACGATTGGACTGCCAATTACAAGGAGTGAAGAGGTTCATGTCACAGCAAAGCATTCGCGTAGCCATCGCGGATGACAATGATAATTTTCGAGAAACACTGCGTGATGTACTCCAGTTTGAACAGGACTTCCAAGTCGTGGCGCTGTGGAAGGATGGATTGGAAGTGCTCGCGGGACTGGAGAAAATTCAGACGGACGTGCTTCTGCTTGATATCAACATGCCGTTTGTAAACGGGGTGGAAGCAACCAAGCAGCTGCAGGTCAAATTTCCTGAGGTCAAGGTCATTATTCTCAGTATGCACGATGACGAAGGCTATGTACTCGAGACACTAAAATCAGGTGCCAGCGGGTACCTGGTCAAGGACGGATCGGTGTCTGAAATTGTTCGTGCGGTTCGCGAGGTCGCAGCTGGCCGGGCAATCGTGCATCCTCATGTTACACACACCGTCATTGCGCAATTTCACAGTCATACAAAATTGAATGACTCCTGGAAGCAGGTTTTGACCAATCGGGAGATGGATGTACTGGAACAGTTGGCGCCAAGGCAAGTCCAACGAAGAGATTGCTGCGGCGCTCGAAATTGCTGCAAAGACCGTGAAGAGCCATGTATCGAATATTCTTGCGAAGTTGGAGGTGGCTGATCGGACGCAGGCTGTAATTCTCGCGATGCGAAACCGCTGGCTGCCACAATAGCGCGATACCCCTGTCTCCTGCATATAGTGCAGGAAAGGGGTGGGGTATATGTTGACCAATTTGTTGGTTTGGCTGTTCGCCTTGTATGGCGTCGTATCCCTTTTCTGGCAGTGCGTGCATTGGCTTCAACAAGCGAAACGTGCCAGCAATGCACATCCCGTCGCGTTTATTCTGATTGTGCAGGATGCAGAGGAGCGCATAGAAGGGCTGCTTCGCTGCTTGCTCTTAAGAACAGCGAATGCAGTCCGATCGCATTCGATTTGCCTACTCGACCTGTCCGAATCGCGCGATACGGAGCATATCGTCAAGCGCTTGTCACTGAAGAGCCCGTTTCTCAGTTACGAGCACGTCACCCAGGAAGAGGAGCTTAATCGCATCGTCGCCCGCATCTGCGCTGAATCGTCTGCCATTGGCTGTATCTATGATTTGCGCAAATGCGATATGATAGAAGATATTTCGCGGGATATGGTATCCATGTGCAGAGCTAAGTAGAAAAAGAGATAGAGATAAAAAGCTGGGAACGGGTGAAGATCATGCGCAGTGCCAATCTGCGCAAAATTGAGAATACGGCAACGCCGCTGATACTGGTGGCGGTGTCGGTTCTTGCATATGTGGTGTTTCCTCCGGCTCGCCATCTGTCGTTTCTTGGGGTGGCAACCGGGCTATTTGTCATGGGCGTGGTAGAGTTCACTCCGATTGAACTGGCCAATCGACGGCTTCGCTTTCACATCACAGCCCAGCTGCCTTTTTTGTTCTTGCTTGGGCCGTTTCCCGTTATCCTCATGCAATCCTTCATCTTTGCATTGCGCCAGATGATCTCCTATGTATCCGCGCGCACACTCAATTTCGACCTCGGCCGAATGCTGTCTAGCGTTGCTATCCCCTTTCTAGCATTTACCTGGTACGAGCAGTGGCAAAAACACCTTGCGGAGAGACTGCATGCGTCTGCTGCGATAGGCATGTGGACAACCATCGCCTGTTTTGCGGTACTCAATCTGGCATCCATCTGGATGCTGCGCAGCCGGCATTCGGTCATTCAACCGGTACAGCCAGCCGTGGTGTGGATTTTTCCGACCATCGCGTTCGACCTGGCGATGGCTGGATTTTCTACCGTGCAACTTCAAACAACAGGTGCCTTGGGTGATCTGCTTCTATCAGTCCGAAACATGGTATTTATCATTATCGTGGCTCTGCTTTATGCCGTTTACGTACAGCGGCTGCGTCTGCTGAGAATCCCTGCATTACTCGACTTTTTTACGGATGCCCCAGGGGGATCTGAAATGGCCGAAGCGCTGTTCACTGGCGTCGCTGCCCTACTTCCGGTCGATACGATTGAATTATGGCGTCGGCGGGATCGGGCGCAGTTTGACCTCGCATTTAGTCAGGACTTTGCGCTGAACAGTCCTGTCTACGCTGGCGACGATAAACGGTTTTCGGTTCATCCTGTTCGTACAGGCGAGGGTCTGGTTGGTTTTTGCGCGTCATCGCGTGAGGTGGTATCCGTTCTTTCCAGCCAACAGCCGCTGGTGTTTGACTGGGAATCGGATCGCGCGAAATATCCCAGCGCAATGGCTATGCCGATTTTGGCAGGAGATGAAGTATCTGGCGTTCTCGTCGTCTACCACCGGCGGTATCCATTTGTATATCGTCGGCGTGATCGCGAACTGATGCAGGCATTGAGTACCCAGGTTGGACTGTTGTACCATAGCCTGCTCCGGCTCGAAGAGACGCGGGCGCAGATGGAGACGGACGAACTGACGGGCCTATACAACTATCGCTACTTTGATACCGCGCTGCATCATTGTGTACAACGAAGCGATGAACTTGGACAGCCTATATCTTTGCTGATTTTGGACATCGATCACTTTAAGCAGATTAACGATACATACGGTCATTTGGCTGGCAACGAAGTGCTCCGACAATTAGCTGACGTTTTTCGGGACATGCTCCGTGACGATGATATCATCGCCCGCTATGGCGGTGAGGAATTTACCGTCTTATTGCCTGGGCTCGACCAGCATACAGCCGAAGTGGTGGCCGAACGGATTCGCAAGCGGATTGAAGAGAGGGTGTTTTCCGTTCAGTCCGATCTGGCAGACGTCCCCTCTGGCGCAGGAAGGAAAGACGCCGTGAACCAGGAGATTCAACTGACCGTCAGCATCGGTATATCAGCCTATCCGACAAATGCGGACTCTGCCTTGACGCTCATTCGCCAAGCGGATCGGGCAATGTACATCGGGTCCGAAACAGAGTGGCAGGAACCGTGTCACAGTCTATCGCAGTGCAGAATAGGCGTAGCCGGGCTGCAGAATACTAGATTCACTCTGTGCGATTTTAGTCGACATCTCAATAAAAATGTCGACGGAATCTAGTAAAAGAATTTGTCAAAGGTATATAATGGACACATCGGGGTGTAACTCCTGTCGCAGACTACATAGCATCGGCTGCCATCTTGACGGAATGTTCCGACATCTGGGATGGGCAACTTTGGACGCCGCACTCGTCGTACTAGCACTTCAGAGATGCACAAATTGTGCCAATCTGAAGGAGGGGCCACCGATATGTCAACAAAAGTGAAGACCGTACTTGTTTTGGGAGCGATTGCGATGTTCACCGTCGCCGCGACCGCTGGATGGGGAATGAACCCAGACGGAGTTTCTGCACTTTTGTTCTAATACAAATGGGCCGGGCTGTCCCGGCTCATTTGTACACAATGCAACTTTCTAAGGAGGCAGGCCAGTGTTTACGTTGTTGGTGATTGTGGCCGGACTGCTAATAGGCTGGTTTCGAAAAGGCAGTCTATGGGCCATTACCAATGTTAAGTTTCGGCTTATCTGGCTCTTGCCCTGCGCCTATATATTGGAGTATATCTCTGTCTACCACTTGCACGGCACAGCTTATGATATCAGTATTCTGGTATCTTATCTGGGGCTGATCGTTTTCTGCATGTTAAACCTTAAGATCTCGGGAATTAAATGGGCATTGGCAGGTACAGCGGCGAACCTACTTGTAATGGCAGCCAATGGGTTGCGTATGCCAGCCTATATGCCCGCGGTCCGAAAGCTGGCTCCGCAGACGATAGATGCGTTGATGAAAGGCGACTACTTGAAAAGTGTGGCGATGAGTTCACATACGCACCTTAATCCATTAGGGGATATCTTTAACGTATCCATCATTACGCCGAATCTCGTGAGTGTGGGCGATTTGCTGTTTTCCATTGGAATCATCATGTTTTTGCAGTACGCGATGCGCTCCTCGACGGAGGTGAAGCACGAAAATGTTGCAGCAAAGAGTTCGTAATTATAGTACCGTCGTGCTTTCCAGTCTTTTTTGGGTAGTTCTTGTGTTTATTTCACCGAAATTTGGACTACAAATGTCCATACAGAACTGGGTCGTCCTTTATATACTTCTTGGTTTGCTTGTGCTGGTTGAGCGCTTCAGGGTCTTTATTCGCAATGATATTGTCCTGTACTTGGAAACGGTCTACCTAGTGGCTTTTACGCTTGCATATCCAAGTCAACCTGTACTATGGGCAGGTATTCTGTACGCAGTGATCTCTTCGTTTCTGCATAAGCACTGGTATGCACAATTCTTCAACGCGAGCATTTTTGTTTTCTGCGCAGTGATGTCACGATATATTACCGATCACGCTTTCATACATCAAGTGTCCGGTACGATTGATATTTACTACTTTCTTGTATACACTGTCATGTTTATTGCTATTAACCTCCTTGGTACGTTTACTGGCATTACGGTATGGCGCGGATTCAAGACGGCACGAAACGGTTTTCAGGCAATGGTTTCACTGCAGTCGGTCTCGGCAAACGTTGTAAACGTCGCCATTGGCGTGGCACTATCCCTGATTATCCGACAGGCCGGTCTGGCTGGGGCTATTCTGTTCACAGGCCTCATCTTGCTTGTCGCACATTTTTACCGCGACTACTTCAAAATGGCCAACCACTTCCGTGAGTTGTCCATCCGTGATGAAGTAACAGGCATCCACAACCACCGTTACATTCACTCGTATATGGACAAGCTCATCGAGGAGGAAACTCCGTTTGCGCTGCTGATGCTCGACATCGACCACTTCAAACGCTACAACGAACACTTCGGGCACGTCCAGGGCGATCACGCACTGCATCTGATAGGCAATGCTCTGGAAGCCATCCGCGGCGAGGGGGAAGAAGTCGCCCGATACAGCGGTGAAGAGTTTGCTGTTGTCCTTCCGCTGACCGAACAATTGGAAGTCACACAGCGTGCGGAAGATTTCCGGACTGCAATCGAACGTACGGTTTTTCCGGGTGCGGATGCGACATCTGAACAGCACCTGACGGCCAGCGTGGGGATCGCGCTCTATCCCGAAATGGCTACCAACAAAAAAGAACTTCTGATGATGGTGGATGATGCGCTCTATCGCGGCAAGTTCGGCGGGCGTAATAAAGTGTCCATTTATACGTCCATTTTTGATGAAATGCAGGATGCTATGAATGAACTCGAAGAAGATCAGGAAATTGTGAAGACCATCAAGGTATTCTTGATGATTTTGAATTCACAGGATCGCTATACATATGCCCACACGGAACGGGTTGTTCGCTACTCAACCGCACTGGCCAAGAAAGTCGGCATAGACGATGAGCAGCTGCGTTATTTACGATTCGCTGCATTCTTGCATGACATCGGCAAGGTGCAAATTCCGGTCGAGATCCTCACCAAACGCAGCTTCTTGACGCAGGAAGAGTGGGACATTATGAAGAGCCACGTGGATCTCGGCGTGGAAATCGCGCAGCCTGTTAAGGGTTTGGAACCCTGTCTGCCGATTATTCGTCATCATCATGAGCGCTATGATGGTGGTGGCTATCCAGATGGCATCGCCGGCGAAGAGATTCCGTACCTTGCGCGGATTGTCACTGTTGTCGACAGCTTCGACGCGATGACGACCAGCCGTCCATATCAGCGCAAGCGTACGATGGATGAAGCTTTTCAGGAGCTGAGAACTTGTGCAGGCCGACAGTTCGATCCGGTGCTCGTAGAACCGTTCATTGAAGTCGTACAGGAAATTGGACTGTTACTCGACGAGGAGGAAGAACAGGAGCTGGCGTAAGCTTCGCATGAGTCATCTACTCCATAATGTGCAAGTCGCTTTGCTTTTCCTCCCTCTCCAATCGCGCCATGATGCGTTGAATCACCGCTCGCCCCGCGTTTACATCGCCTTTTGACCGCAGCCACCGCAGCAGCAGGCTCTGGCCATACAGGAGCTCGTCCAACGGAACCATCGATTCGGCGGCCATAAGTGCTGACTGAATGGTTTCCAGTGCTTCAGCAACATATCCACGCGCGTGCTGGGCCTCGGCCAGTATGAGGCTTAAGGCGTAGTGAATTGGGATCTCGTCTTCCGTTGATAGATTGAACTTTCCCAACAGCTCGATGGCCTGTTCCATGCGCTTGCTTGCTTCTTCATATTGCTCATTTTCCAACAGTCTCCGAGCGAAGGCGATATCTGCATCGAACGCTGCCTTCGGCTGTACGGATTTAAGCGCCAGAATGGACTGGTGCCACGGGTTATAGCCTGCGGTCTCTGTCCGTAGAGCGGCCTCCGACCGTATATGGTTGTACTTGTTTAACCCGATACCGATTTCCAGCGCCCATATGGCAGATTCAATCAATTCCAGCGGCTTTCGGCTTCCATTCAGGTTCACAGTTTCCAAGGCACATTCGAACAGGGATTCTGATAGTGTACAAAGGGTAGACCACGCTTTGCCACAGTCTGCGGCTCGGCGTAAGTACCCGGCGGCTCGACTGGCCTCGCCCAATTGCATATGGGCATGATAGAGTGAAAAATACGTATCCATCAACAGGTACTTGATGCTGGGAAGGGATTGTCTGTTGTTCTCCAGCAGCTTTTCTCCTGTTGTGATGGTTCGTTCCCATTCGTGGATTGCTGCTTGGAAATGCTTTGTGTCATACTCCAGATAACCGGACAAACAGTGCACAGTGAGGAGTGTATCCATGTCCTGACTGAAGAGTGCATATTCGCGAAGTTCTTCTAGAACTTCCATACACTTGTCATGCGCTTTCGCCTGCAGGTAAGCACGGGCAAGCGTTGCTTTATACTTTGTATAGCGCGCATCAAAGACGGCGATGCCTGGCGCGAGTGCTGCGAGCGCCAACTCAGTCTCATTACGCAGCAGATAGTAGTTGGCCTTTGCCAACTGCACGTCAGGTGCAAACTCTTCATCGAGATCGTCGACGAAATGTTCGACGGGCATGCCTAAACGTTTTGCAATCAACTGCAGTAAGGGCAGGGATGGCCTGGTTTTGTTCATCTCAATTTGACTAATCATGCTGGCACTCACTTCATCGCCCGACAAGTCTGCTTGAGTCAACCCGCGAAGCTGTCTCGCTGCCCGGATTTTTTCGCCTACGGTAGCCATCCTTGTCACCACTTTCTAGTTCATGTGTACATATACCTGAAGCAACAGCCTAATATTACCACAGTACGTCGATTTGTCTTCCCGAATATACTTGAAGTGTGATTAAATCTTTCTATCTGCTGGTTTGCAAACGGTAGTTGAAATTGGGCTATGGAGTTTGAAAGGGGACGCTTATGGCGAACATCGCATTAGTAACGGACAGTACGGCTTATCTGACACCTGATCAAATCTATCACTATCAGATTCACGTCGTACCACTTTCAATTGTTTTTGGCGATCAGGTCTATCGCGAAGGCGTAGATATAACCGCGACCGAATTCTATGAACGGCTGCAGGCCGGTGAGGCACTGCCAACGACTTCACAGCCGCCAATTGGCGAATTCGTCACTGTATTCGAAAAACTATTGGCCGATCACGATGAAGTCATGTGCCTGCTTCTCAGCGACAAGCTGAGCGGTACCTATCGCAGTGCCGTTTCTGCTGCCGAGATGGTGGATTCCGCTCGGATTCACGTGGTCGACTCAGGCATTGCCAGCTATGGTATCGCGGGACCACTGATGGATGGGGCAGAACTCGCTTCTCGTGGCGGCACAGTGGCTGACATTCTGAATCTGTGGAATCGCCAACTGGCCAATATGCACGCCTACTTTGTACTCGATACACTCGAATATCTGCACAAGGGCGGGCGCATTGGCGGTGCTGCAGCAGCGTTCGGCGCATTGTTGCAGATTAAGCCCATCCTGACACTGGTCGACGGCCGAATCGACCTATTCGAAAAGGTACGTACACATCGCCGCGCAATGGAGAACATGGCGGCTCAGTTGGAAGCGGTTGCAGCCGAAGGTGCGCCGCTAAAATTGGCGGTGGTTCATTCCCACCGTCTGGACGATGCAATCGCTCTGCACGATGAACTGGTAAGCCGCTATCCAACGATGGAAGTGACCATCAGCGAGCTGGGACCCGTGATTGGCGCCCACACTGGCCCCGGCGTACTGGCATATGTGTTTTATCCCAACCTCCTGCAGGAACTGACATAATCCAATGTTGATTCGGGGCGCGCGCACAGTGAAATTCACTGCAGCGCGTGCTGCCGAAGAACTTCTCAATTGGCTGTATCCGCCAAAGTATCCAGTATGTATTGTATGTCAACGACCGCTGCCCCAAGTTCGTCCCTCTCGCTCCTCTGATATCCATTATCCTCCCGGGATTTGCCTGTTCTGCCTGACTGGACAGCCTTGTGATCTGCAGCATCCGGTACTTGGCAAGATCCGAGTACGCAACCGAAACGTACCCGTGGTTTGTGCAGCTACATACGAAGGCTGGTTGCGCGATGCACTTCGCCATTGGAAGTATGACGGCACACTTGAGTTGACCGACTGGTTTGCGCGTTTGATGGCCGGAATCCTTCACCCTGACAAGCGACCGCGCTGGGACTATTTAATTCCGGTGCCCACGGCTGTCGATCGAATCGAAAAACGCGGTTACGATCACGTTGGTCTCCTCGCCCGGAAACTTGCACGGAACCTGCGCATTCCGCTCAAATTAGCGATTGAGAGAATTCATCTGCCTGGGGCGAAAGCGACTGAAACCTATACGCAGTCACAGACAAGCCGATCTGCCCTTGAGCGCGCGCGGGCACTGGCCGGTCAGTTTCGGCTCAAGGACAATATCAACGACCTCTGCGGAAAAAATGTGCTTTTGGTCGATGATGTTGTCACAACAGGGGCTACGTTGCAGGCATGTGCCGACGTGTTGGCGAATGAAGGGATAGAAAGCATTCACGCACTGGCTATTGCACATGTGCAATAAATGCGTAATGTCCGAATGTAGACCGTTTGGGAAAGAGGGATCGCCGTGGCGATTGCGAACTGCAAACGTTGTGGGCAAATGTTCAATCAAACCAGTCGGGTAATTTGCCCTGATTGTATTGCCGAAGAAGAAGAGGCGTTTCAACTGGTGCGAGCTTACCTGAAGCAGAACAGGGAGGCGAACCTCCAGCAGGTTGTGTCAGAAACGGGCATCAACGAAGCATTTATTCTCGATATGATCTATCAGGGACGTCTCTATCTCGGTGATAACCCCAATATGAGTTGTCCCTGCGAACGCTGCGGGCAGGATACGACCTCTGGTCGCTATTGCACGACGTGTGCAGTAGAGATGGAGAGCGCCTTTCAGTCGGCACAACTTAATTTGGAGGAAAAGCGGCGAGCTGCGCGGAACGGTTTCGGATACCATTCGAGATAATCTGTTTATATTTGGCGTTTTTTTGCTGTACTGCATGAATAATATTTTCTATAATGTGGTACAGAACGAGACAGAGCGGTAGAAATCTAAGGCATAGCCCCCCTGTTGAACCGAACGATATCATGCTGAGGATTTCCCGCACGAGGGGAAACGGCGCATGGTCATGTATACAGTAAGCGGCCTGGGCCAGGCTTCGAGTACTGCCCTGGTCGGCACAAGTTCGTCATCCGAAAGTGCGCATGTGCAAGACAATCAGTTGGTCCAATCAAGCGGATCGGCCAACAGTCAGGATGAGTCGCACCAAGTTAATTTAAAAGGAACGCTGGTTCAGCTGAATCAGCAACTGCAGAGCAGCAATCTGAAGGTCGAATTTGCGGCCGACGAACCACCACACCAGATATGGATAGACGTGATTGACCAGTCTACCGGTCAAGTCATTCAAAAAATACCGTCCGAGATCCTGCGGAAGTTTGCAGAGACGCAGCAGCTGAGCGGTCTGAATTTCGACAGACAATTCTGAAACAGGTAAGATATCTTCAGCTTTCCGTCGTATAATGGGTGTACGAAGGAGAGTGAAGTCTATGCAGATTCAGATTCGCGGTAAGCACATGGACGTAACCCCTGCGCTGGAACAATACGCTCAACGGAAGTTGGGGCGTTTGGAGCGGCACTTTGATACGCCGCCTGAAAAGGAAGTTTTGGCTACAATGTCGATTGTCGGTGGCCTGCATCGGATTGAGGTCACCATGACACTGCATGGCGTACTGTTTCGTGCAGAAGAACAATCCGAAGATATGTATGCTTCAGTCGATCTCGTAGTAGACAAGCTTGAACAGCAAATTCAGCGTCATAAGAAGAAACTGAATCAGCGCTTTCGCGATCAGGGACTGCGTACGCGAATCAAAGTGTCAGCCGAAAATGGCGCCTTTACACATACGGTCCGAAAGACCGATCCAAGTGACTATCATGTGGTTCGAACCAAACGTTTTCCGATGAAGCCGATGGACGTCGAAGAAGCCGTGATGCAGATGGATTTGCTGGGCCACGACTTCTTTATGTTTACGAATGCGGCCACGGATGAAGTGAACGTGATCTACCGGAGAAAAGAAGGAAACTACGGCTTGATTGAGCCGAGCTAACGGAACCTTCTAGGTTTGTGAAGGGCTGTCCTGTCAGCAAACATCGCTGGCGGGGCAGCCCTTTTTGCGATTTCGTACACGGGTTAGATTGCGTAGGTCCGCACTTGATAAAGTATTGGAGTTGTGATATTTCTGGCCCTTTTGTACAATCGATAACTAGGAGAATGGGTTAGACTGTACCCAGTCTTCAGAAAGGGGCGTACCTTTCGGTGGGTATTGTAAAGCAGATATTCGATAGCAACGAACGTGAAATTGCCCGGCTGCGTCGCATCGTGGCGCGCATCAATGCGCTGGAACCGGAGATGGAAAAGCTCTCGGATGACGACCTGCGTGGTAAAACGATAGAATTCCGCAATCGACTTGAAAATGGGGAAAAGCTCGACAACCTGTTGGTCGAAGCATACGCGGTTGTTCGCGAAGGGTCAAAGCGCGTACTCGGTCAACGGCACTTTGATGTCCAGCTGATGGGTGGCATTGTACTGAATCAGGGACGCGTCGCTGAGATGAAGACTGGTGAAGGCAAGACGCTGGTCGCAACATTGCCTTCTTACCTGAACGGACTGACGGGTAAAGGCGTCCATGTCGTGACGGTCAATGATTATTTGGCCCGTCGAGATTCGGAGCTGGTTGGTCAGATTCATCGCTTCCTGGGACTGACCGTAGGGCTGAATATCAATGGCATGGATGCGCACGCGAAACGCGAAGCCTATGCCGCTGATATCACATATGGAACAAACAATGAATTCGGTTTTGATTATTTGCGCGACAACATGGTGATGACGCTGGATGAGATGACGCAGCGCAAACTGAACTTTGCGATTGTCGACGAAGTCGACTCAATCCTCATCGATGAAGCGCGTACACCGCTCATTATTTCCGGACCAGCTGAAAAGTCGGCTGATCTGTATTTCCGCGCGGACATTTTCGTTCGCTCGCTCGCGGCCGACGATTATGAAATTGATGAAAAAATGCGGACCGCTAACTTGACGGAGAGTGGCTATGTAAAGGCAGAGCGATTCTTCGGCGTAAAGAATATGTTCGATCCGGAGCATGTCACACTTGATGCACCACATCACGCAGGCGCTGAAAGCCCACGGGTTGATGCATCGAGATAAAGACTACGTGGTGGCCAATGACGAAATCATTATTGTGGACGAGTTTACCGGCCGCCTCATGCAGGGCCGCCGCTACAGCGAAGGCTTGCACCAGGCCATTGAAGCAAAAGAAGGTGTCCGCGTTCAGAATGAATCGAAGACGCTGGCCACCATTACACTCCAAAATTACTTCCGCATGTACGATAAGCTGTCCGGAATGACTGGTACGGCCAAAACGGAGGAAAAAGAGTTTCAGGAGATCTACGGAATGGATGTTGTCGTCATTCCGACCAACCGACCGATGATCCGCAACGATATGCATGATGTCATCTATAAGACGGAACGCGCCAAGTTCAACGCGGTCGTTGAGGAAATCGTGAACTCATATCAAAAGGGGCAGCCAGTACTTGTCGGTACCACGTCCATCGATAAGTCGGAATACCTCTCCGACTTATTGAAGCGTCGCGGGCATACCGCATCAGGTATTGAATGCGAAACAGCATGAGCGTGAGGCTGAAATTGTGGCTCAGGCCGGACAGCCGAATACTGTCACCATTGCCACGAACATGGCTGGGCGCGGTACGGACATTATCCTTGGCGACGGCGTACCAGAACTCGGCGGTTTGCATATTATTGGTACCGAGCGGCACGAAAGCCGTCGTATCGATAATCAGCTGCGCGGGCGGGCAGGTCGCCAAGGCGATCCAGGTGCATCTCAGTTCTTCCTCTCTTTAGAAGATGATTTGCTGAGACTGTTCGGATCGGACAACATCAAACGTCTGATGGATCGACTTGGACTGGAGGAAGACCAGCCCATTGAAAATTCCATGCTGACCAATGCGATGGAACGCGCCCAGAAAAAAGTCGAAGCGAACAACTACGATATACGTAAGCATGTTCTGCGCTACGACGATGTGATGAACAAACAGCGTGAAGTGATTTATCGGCAGCGGCGCGAAATTCTGGAGCGTGAATACCTGCGTGACATCGTTGAAGGTATGGGCGAAGACTTGATTAATCATATGCTCGATGTCTACTGCTCAGTCGAGCAGATTCCGGAAGATTGGGATATCCCTGGTTTAATCGCTTACGCAGAGCATCACTTTTTGCAGCCCGGGCAGGTTACAGAGGATGAGCTGCGACGGCTCGATCGTGATGAAATACGTGATCGCCTGGTTGAAAAGCTCAAGGCGAATTATGATGAACGTGAAGCTGAAGTGGGCGAATTTCTGCGCGACTTGGAACGCATTGTCCTGCTGCGAACGGTCGATTCCAAATGGATGGATCACATCGATGCAATGGATCAGTTCCGCCAAGGCGTACACCTGCGTTCCTATGGTCAGGCCGATCCGCTCGTGATTTACCAGCGAGAGGGCTATGAGATGTTTGAAGCGATGATTCACAGTATCGAGGAAGAGGTTATCCTGTACGTCTTCAAGGCTAGCATCGACAGTGCGCCGCAACCAATCCCGATTCACGACAGCGCGCCGATTCAGGGCGGTTGATGGCCTGACCGTTGTTCAGGCTGATTACATGACAACGATGGGGTGGGCACATGGCTGAAACTTTTGGAGAATTGCGCTCAGAGATTCAAACTATGGCTAAACGATTAGCGGATATCGGGAGGTCTCTTTGACGTAGCTGCGAAGCAGCAACGCATCGGGATCCTCGAAGAAAGAATGGCAGAAGCGTCCTTCTGGGACGATCAAAATGCCGCACAAAGAGTCATCAATGAAGCGAACGGCCTTCGTTCGGTGGTTGATCAGATGACGCGACTGCAGGCGCAGCAGGAGGATTTACAGGTAACACTGGACTTGGCTGCAGAAGAAAACGATGCGGAAATGTTTGCAGAGGCAAACGAACTCGCGCGAAAGCATGAAGAGGAAATTGAAGCGTTCGAACTGCAGATGATGCTGTCAGATGAGTATGATCGCAGCAATGCCATTCTCGAACTCCACCCAGGTGCTGGCGGCACGGAGTCGCAGGACTGGGCTTCGATTCTACTGCGGATGTATACGCGATGGGCAGAGGATCACAATTATAAAGTCGAGACCATCGACTATCTGCCGGGCGATGAGGCGGGTATCAAGAGTGTCACGCTGCTCATCAAGGGACACAATGCATATGGGTATCTGAAAGCCGAAAAGGGCGTTCACCGACTGGTCCGGATTTCGCCGTTTGATGCTTCCGGCCGCAGGCACACATCATTTGCTTCTGTGGACGTGATCCCGGAAATCGACGATGAGGTGGATATTGATATCAGGCCGGAGGATCTGCGCATTGACACGTATCGTTCGAGTGGCGCGGGTGGACAGCACGTCAATACTACCGATTCAGCGGTTCGCATCACGCACATTCCAACCGGCATCGTAGTAACATGCCAGAGCGAGCGGTCACAGATTCAGAACCGAGCGGTGGCGATGAATCTGTTAAAGGCACGCCTCTACGAGCGGCGCAGACAGGAACAGGAAGCGGAAATGGCGAAACTGCGCGGGGAACAGAAGGACATCGCGTGGGGCAGCCAGATTCGTTCATACGTATTCCATCCATATTCAATGGTGAAAGATCATCGTACTGGCCATGAATCTGGCAACGTTCAGGCCGTCGTCGACGGGGCGCTGGATCCGTTCATCGATGCTTACCTGCGCTGGCAGTTGGCCATCGCGCAGGGGAAGGAAGTCGAAGTGTCCAGCGAGATCGACATTTAGGTTGAAATGGATAACTGTTAATCGAAACGAGAAGGGCTGCACCTCGCTGGTTGAACTGGCGCGAGTGCAGCCCTTGACTAAGCCCTTAATGATAGGTTGCCGCGTGAGGAATTCTCCATGGTGTCACGTTTCATGACGGATCATATTCGGTAGGATCACGAGAAATGTAGCCCTACTGGAGCGTTGACCAGAAATCCTGAATAAACTGTACGGCGTCACGCTCTGTCATCAGGTCCATCGGAGGCGACAATGCACGTTCGGTGAACCACACACCGTTCTGTTCCACCTGAACCGTAGCGGTATATTTGCCGTCAGAGAGACGTTCCACGATGCCGCGATACTGCCGTCCGTTATGCGTGCCAGAATACACGGCTCTGCCGACACTCACGATTACCACCATCTTTCCGATAATTCTGTGTATTGATAGTATACACCTGGCCAACATAAATGACACCGCTCACAACCGCGGTCTGTATCACGGTTTATCGGCGGCTACCGCAGAGCTATGATGTTTACCCTCTGACGGTGGTCCTGAATTTTCTAGTATAAAAATCGCGAATCATGGTTGATCTCTGTTTTGCAGCGTGGTATATTAGTCGATGTCGCCGCGACGCCGGCCGACAGCGAAACACCTCACAAACCGCATCATATCAACGTTCTTTGGACTTTCTTCCGGATGTTGAATGTGGCGATTGTGAGTCCCGATTGAGGCAAATGCTTCAGTCGAGGGAACAAGTACCATTGAAATGAAACTTGCTTCTATGGTACATTGATAGACGCCGCTTCGAGCGGTGGATGAATCACCGACAATGTGTAAATGGTTGTCGAGCATCAGCCACGAGGCGCGAGCAGTGCTAGGAACGAAACTAAGCGAGAAGCGAGCGTACCCAGATGTACGTGAGTGACGAGCGAAGTTGAAGTGACAACGCAATGCGAAGTGGATCGTGACTGAGCATGGTTCCTTGAAAACTAAACACACGCAGAGAGACGCTTGTGTAGTGTCAGACGTTAATGAATGAGTTAACGGATGAGAACTTTTATTTGAGAGTTTGATCCTGGCTCAGGACGAACGCTGGCGGCGTGCCTAATACATGCAAGTCGAGCGAACATCTTCGGATGTTAGCGGCGGACGGGTGAGTAACACGTGGGCAATCTGCCTTTCAGACTGGAATAACCCCCGGAAACGGGAGCTAATGCCAGATAGGCAATCGGGAGGCATCTTCTGATTGGGAAAGGGTGCTACGGCATCGCTGAGAGAGGAGCCCGCGGCGCATTAGCTAGTTGGTGAGGTAACGGCT
>CAVWUS010000031.1:0-62657 GCA_963758235.1 uncultured Alicyclobacillaceae bacterium
AGTTTGAGCAGTGGTTCCGGCAGAATGGCATCCCAAAGTGTCGTCTGATTTTGATGAGTCCGTAGCATTTTCCAGCACTCCTTAACAGGAATCCCGGGGTGCAATGCCGAAACTCTCAGGCAAAAGGAATTCGCAAAACACCCCGGCTGTGTATGTGTTTGTCTGGATAACAACCACTTCACCACCAGGTCTTGCGATTCCTTTTTTATTGCCTCAAACGGGGACTTTTTCAGGGGCCACTAATTAAGCGTGTATGAAGGGGATAGATCCATATGCACACATTAAGGGGCGTATGGATAACAGATTGCGAAGCAGGTTCCCTGGACGGTGCGTTAATTTATTTCCGTGGGGTTACTGAGAAGACAATGTAGCGCAACCGTGCTACGGTATACAACTTTATTTTTTGGTTTCAGAATCGATTTGAATTGTTTGACTTTTTCGGTATACAACTTAATTTCAAATACTGATTTTCTGGATGAACAAAATACGCAGAAGGCATGAGTGGTTAGTATACAACTTTATTTTTCGCGATCAAATGGATCCCCATGGTTGCAGAAACCTTGCCACCATGGGGATTCCACTTGAAATTCATTATTGACAGATATCTTGTATTCGAACTGTTCGGCCCGCTTTCAACACGATAATCCGAATACCCGCTTTTTCCTACCAACCCAAGGTGAATATAGAATATTCACTGTTGCTAATCTCTGCATTACGCTTCATTCCAATTCTTTCAGCAACGTTTATGGACGGTGTGTTAACGGGACTTATGCGAGCAATTACGGGAAATTCAGATAGGTATTCACGTGCCAATTCAACAGCGGTGCTGGCAACCTCGGTCGCATACCCTTGTCCCCAACTTTTAGTTGAGAAGCGATAGTAAAGGTTTAACACATTCCTGTCTGCCCATTGCATTCGACGAATTCCGCCAAAGCCGAGAATTTCAGAGCTTTGCGTGTCGAGGACACTCCAATATCCGAAACCGTCATTCATCCAGTTATTTCGCCACGCATCCAGCCTTTCCATGGCTTCAGTTAGGCTCTTCATAGGTCCATGAGGATTAAACCGATTCGTTTGCGGCTCCCCATGAATTGCAAAGACTGCCGAGACATCCTCTTTTAATGGCGATCTAAGTATAAGTCGTTTGGTTTGGTAGCGTTCAAATACCGTATGTAATTTTGTGATCATATCTTGCACCTCAATTCAACATAAATTGCGGCCATTTGACATCTTCATGTATGGACTGAACAACCTTGCTTCGGGGGACCGTTTATTGTCCACGCATTCTAGCTCATAGGGAGTTCTTTGGCTCCCGCATCAATGTCTTTGAGTGCTGGAAGAAAGGCGCCCGCGAATCCAATTACAACTGTGACGAAACCGGATATCAGAAATATGGAACGTGGTGTGGCCATTGGGAGAAGGCTGCCTGTTATCCACGCACCGATAGGTGTTCCGGCAGCTGTTATTAATGTTGAAGCACCGAACACGCGGCCTTGTAATTCTCGTGGTACGATTCGTTGTCGAGCTGTTGTCACAAGTGCACCCCACGGGGAAAATACGAGACCGCCCACAAACATTGCGACTGACGCCAGCCAGAGATAATGTGTCACATATGCTAATCCAATCGTGGCTATGCCCCAGAGTACGATAATCGCCGCCAACGACAGGGATAATCGATATTTCCACGGTGTTGAGGAAAATATGAGACCGCCTCCGAGTGCGCCCACAGAAAATACAAACCATAGCATACCAAGTGCGGCTGCTCCGCCAAAATTTAGTTTCGCTAGATCGGGAAGAAGCACTTCATACGGACCGTAAAACAGATTAAAAAGTAAAGTCAAAAGAGCAAGTGCCAAAATAGGATGACTCTTAACAAGATACATGACACCCAGTCTAAGGTTTTGAAAGGGAGCCTGAGTTCTGGTCAACTTATGTTCGCCAGAAGGGATAGTCAGCATAAGAAGCCCGAGGAATAGGAAAGTGATCGCATCGATAATTAACAGTGGCTTTGATCCAATCCAAGTGATCAGCACACCGCCTAACCCCGGACCCGCCAGGTACGCAATTTGCCAAACAGTTTGGCTGAGAAAATTCGCTTCCGACAACCGATCGCTTGGAATAAGATCGGCTATGAGCGGCCCAGATCCTGTTGTATCAAATGGCATAATGATGCCGGCGACCAAAATCAACAAATAAATAAACCGGATACTCTCACGGTCAAAGATCATGGCTAAAAGTGGAATGCAGGTGAATACAACAGCAAGGATAAAGTTTGCTATCGCCATCACTCGAGTACGTGGATACCTGTCGAGAATGGTACCAGCTATTGGGGCAAAAATAGCCTGTGGCAGCTGATAAAGTAACGTCACGAGTCCAATTGATGATGCCCCGCCAGAAAGTTGCATGACGAGCCAAATCAGTGCAATCCATCCAACCTGGCTTCCAAAACTTGATACCACACTTCCAACCCATCGCTTAGCATATTCCGGATACTCAAAAGGAAGCATTATGCCCCTATGTTTATATTTCATTGCTTCCAGACCTTTCGTGTCATATATTTCTGACTTTAATGAGAATCAGCCTTCACTTTGCGGTACACGTATGTCAAGGAAGATTTATTTGTTAAGACCCTCTGGAGCTCATAATAAACTTCAGACCCTGATTGTCTACATTTTTAAATACATACCTCTTGTTCCTCAGCAGGATTTGCATCAAGTTACATCATTGATTCCTACGTTCGGTCAGGAACCATGGAATCATTAACGTTTTCTGATGAAGTTGAACTACCCAGTCGCCCTCTTTACCACGTCGTACTAAAAAGGAGAGGCAAAAGAAGACGCAATTCGTAACTGGCGTGAGCATCCGGACAAATACTTTTTGTAGGCCGCCCTTCACGCCAACCCCTGACAAAAAGACTTGTAAATAGGCGTCTTCACCAGGACGCCTCCTTTGATTTGCATACTCATTGCTATTGCTCGCCTGTCATTTGATCTGCCAAAGTTTGTTGCTCCTGTGTTTGAGCCTCTATTGGCGTTGAGTTTGGTAGTAGTGATTACCCTCCAGCGATTATTCTAATGGCCTCATAATCAGTCACGGTATCGACATCTTGAAAGAAGGCTTGGGTCGCATACTCGATAGCAACCATGGGCGCCAAGCTGCCCCCCCGAAGTAAACTACGTGCACCTTCATCCCCATTCAACTGCTTTAGTGTCGAAAACAACTGATAAGAAAACAACACGGGAGGTCTAGCTATACCCTGATAGCTTGCAGCCACACAGACGATTTCTCGATCAGTCATCTCTCGGCGACGAAACGTCCTTATGAGCGCGTTCAACATGTTGGTGGGTACAAGCGGTTGGTCTGCGAGCATAACTACTACCGCGGTAGCTTCGGCCTTTTCAGCTGCTTCCACTCCACATCGCAGCGTGTAGGATTGCCCGCCAGAGGCGCACGGACATTCGATCTGCCGACATTTTTGGTAAAGTACTGAACCGAATGCCGGTGTTTGTATCCAGTCCAGCGGGTCGTGTTCTTTTGTCAACACCAGTACTTCATCCAGCTGTGCCAAGCAGGCAGCCTGCAAAGTTCTACTTCCCACTGTCGTATTCCCCAGTGGCAGCGACAATTTATTGCGTCCCATGCGTAAACTACTTCCTGCCGCAAGGTAGAGTCCTACAATTTTCGTCATAGCCCTCTTCCCATCGACGTACGAATGGTTTGGACCAGCTCCGCGACGATACTAATGGCAATTTCCTGGCCTCTGCACCTATGGGTAGCCCTACTGGTGAATGCAGCCACTCAGGGATACTTTCGCCCTGTAGGAGCCGAGACGTGCGGGTTCGCTGCCCCAAAATACCTAGATACAATAGTTGGGTATGAAGAAGCGAAGCAAGCAAAGCTCTATCCGTGGTAAAGGAGTGTGTCATGATGATTACGGAGTCCAACTCGCCTAAACACAATGGGGGTATTGCATCCACTAAATTGCTTACACGTATGATGTGGGCAGCCGGAAAATATTCATTCGACGTGTATGAACCTCTCCAGTCGCAAACCGTCACGGAAAATCCAGTTTGCGCGGCAAACGCTGCGAGTGGTCTGGCGTCTGGGCCTGCACCAAAAACAATCAGGCGGGGCACGGGCCAAAGGACTTGCGCAAACACGGACGCCGCCCCGCTTTCGGAGGTACAGAAAGCACCGCCACTAAATGACGGCACGTTTGCACACCATTGGCGAACAGCAAAAGGAACATCCCCACTCCACGAACCAAAGCGTAGGTCAGATCCCACGATAAAGGCATATCGATTGACTGACCCATTTGGTGAAAGCTCCCTGATGAGAGAAACACGACAACGATTGTCTAAGTAGTTTTTGGCTCTTAACAAATCATGGCGAAACCCATCATCAATGGGTTCCAGAAGTACATGAATGATGCCGTTGCATCCAGGTCACTTTTCCCCAAGACAAATCATCTTCGGTTCGAAGGTCGTACTTTACACATTGCGACAAGCCTTGAGATAGAATTTGCGGAACCCGGGCTGCCACATCCATTTCTATGCACCCAGCGCTTAGCATACCGACCTGAGTGCCATCTTCCGCAAACAAAACAGAGGTCCCGACCTTCCGATAGGCAGATCCGTCGATCTGAACAATGGTGGCCAGTACGCAGCGAGAATTGCATTGGTTCAATACGGAAAGCAAGTGGTGGAGGGTATCCATGAGCACGCATTAGCCCCTTTCACTGAGGCATTGTATGAAGCAGGATGCTTGTCCTATATGAATGGAAAGTGTGATTGATTTCTAAGATGATTTGGGTTGAATGTTGAACAGCTGGGAACACTCCAGACAGGAAATGCCATATAAGGAGGAACTGGTTGTGCAAAATGAGGTCCAGCATGGCTTAGCAAGTTTCCTCGACCAATCAGCCATCGTTTGGAAGACTGCGCTTGGGTCGGGTATCGTTTGGGAGATCGCTCGTCTTACCGGATCGAGGCATCCTTATCTCGCTCCATTGACGTTTATTCTCTGCCTGCAAACAACGATCGGGCAGTCAATACGTTACGCACTTTACCGCTCCCTAGGTACAGTCATTGGCGTTCTCCTGATTGGCTTCTTTGCAAAATCCATCCCAGTGACCGCTTGGGCGTTAGCCGTTGCCTTGTTCGCAAGCACAGCGTTGATGAAGGCGTTTCGCGCAAACGATTTTCTTATTCACCAGGTCGCACTGAGCGTTTTATTCGTTTTGTATTTCGAGAATCACTCATCAGGCTATGCATGGGATAGGGCCAAAGACACATTGATTGGTGCCATTGTCGGCGTTTTGTTCATTGTATTGGTATTTCCGCCGAACGCCTTGCGAAAAACGGAGCAGGCCATTGATGCTTGCGTGCAACGATTCGTCAAGACCTCCGGCTTGGTAGCCGATGCGTTGCAACAAAATCTGCTTCACTCAACGGGAAATCCACAGGAACTGTTAAACGCCTTATTGGACGACGTTGACCAAGTCACAGAATCACTGAAAAAAGCGAAACAAGGAGCTCCATTTCAATTTTACGTAAGTAAAGCAAAGATGGAGAAAGTGACCCAACAATGCCACCGAGTGCGCGACGCATGCGTACACTTCGTCACGTTGACCAGGTCGTTTACGGAAAACATGACTCAAACAGAACGCGATCAATGGAGCAATCGTGTGCGGAGCTTGGCTGCAGAGGTCCCAGCTTTTGTCTATCGAGATTCACCGTCATACGGGGAGACAGAAGAAATGCTAGCGACAGCTTACAAACGGCAAACTGTTGCGGCGTTCGATCCGGACGTATCCGACCATGAACTTCGGAAAATTATTGATGCACTTCGAGGGTCCACGCTACGGACGAAGGTGTAAGCTTCAGTCACCAGCCTCCAAGGAGCCATTGTCCCTTCCGTCCGAAGTGGCTATGAGCTTCGCAGCCCTTCTCACGGCGTTGCCAATTTCCTCGTAACTAGTGCAGCGACAAATGTTAGACTCAAGCCACTCCTGAATGGTATATTCGTCAATTGTCTTGTGGTGCTGGAGCATCGCATGTGCGTTCATGATATACCCAGGGGTGCAATAACCGCACTGGAATGCATAGCAGGTTGCAAAGGCGCGTTGAATTGGTGTATCGTGCAACCCTTCGACGGTCGTGACATGATGGCCGACGGCTTCTACTGCAAGCATGATGCAAGCTTTATACGGATGCTCGTCGAGGATAATGGTACAGGCGCCGCAGTCGCCGTTTTCACAACTGGGTCTTGCTCCGGTCAGACCAAAGTCCCTACGGAGCACATCGAGAAGCGTATCAGCAGATCGAATCATCGCAGTCCTGTCTTCTCCGTTAATGTGAAGAATGACTTCTCGCTTTGGCATCATCAAATCCCGCCCAATCTCTTCAGAATTTCTTCAAGCACCGAGCGCAACACGAATGTGCGGTAAGCCCTGGATGCTTCGTAATCATCCAAAATTAGCTCCGGAGGGATGAGTCGGATAGCTTCATCGACGCGTTGTACTCTGTCAACGTCTTCTCGCTGCAGTGCTGCCTCCAAAGCGGACGAACGAAATGGAAACGGACATACGCCACTCAAGGCAACTCGAACGTGATCGTGCAACCGAATTGCGGCCGCCGACACAATCGGGTAACCCACCTGTCCCGCCTTACGACGTTTGACATGAACAAAGGGGGCCATTCGGGCTGAATGATCGGTCGTTATTTGCACAATAAATTCTCCTGATTCCAATCGAGCTTCGTGCTGAAACACCTGATGGATACTCCGTTCTCGGCCTCCATGCGGCCCCACCGTACGTACCGTACTGTCGCAGACCAAAAAAGGCAACACCGCTTCCCGATAAAAAATTTCCCCACAGATGTTTCCACCAAGCGTAATCTTGTTACGTGCCGTCTTATCCGCGATTTCATTCACAGTAGCCTTAAGCAATGGAAACGCGAAGCGCATCAATGGCTGGTCCGTAATCTGTGACAGCGTTACGCCGCTGCCGAGAATCAGTTTTCCTTGTTCAATTGTCATCACTTGGGTCGCAGGGATGGGCTTGATGTCGATGACGGCATCGGGATTCACTTGATTTAGACGTGCAAGCGTAATAATCTCGGTTCCGCCGCCGTAATAAATCGCCCGCTTACCAGAGTGAGCGAATTCAATATATTTTTGTATCGCGTCTGATAAGGTGCGACTAGCTGCATACTCAAAGTCCTTGGGAATCATGACGGCTCCTCTGTCTGAAGGCGCCATAAAAGCTCCGAGGTCATGGGCATATGATTGACCTCAATTCCCAACGCATTCGATAATGCGTTGGCGAGTGCTGCGGGCATGCCTATCAGCCCGTGTTCGCCAAGCCCCCGTAATCCCCACGGGGCGCGTTCATCAGGGGTTTCCAGGAAAGCCACATGGTACTCTGGCTGGTCTCCATACCGATAAATGGGATAAACCCGAAACTGGGGGTTTGTCACGCTCCCCTGGCTGTTGTACACAAAACCTTCACGGCTGGCCAGGCTAAGTCCCATACTCATCGCACCTTTGACCTGGCCAAGCGCCAAGTCCGGATGAATCACTTTTCCACAGTCGATCACGGAGAACGCGCGTAATACCCGAAAGGTCAAGTCTGCCGGATGATACTCGATCTCGACCCCTTGGGCTGCAACCGTCCACTCCGGGCCTGGAGTTCCCTTGCCTGTTTCGGGATCGAGCGGCGTGACATCTTCAATGGTGTAGCTGCCTCGGCCTATAACCATGCCCCCTACGCTTCGTCCATCGGGGAATGTGTACCCATTTGATAAATCACCAATCGGGATTTTCTTTTGCGAATAGGGGCAACTGGCAAATCCGTCCGCAATGCGGACATCCGAGGCCCTGCACTGGAATATAAGGCTGGCAGTATTTTTGAGTTGACGGATTGCATCTGTCGCCGCGCGTACGGACGCATTTCCGGCCAGTAAGGTGCCACGACTGGCAACGGTCTTCCAATGTTCCGGTTGCTCCTTGCTATCCACGTCCAACACGACATCTACCCAGTTAATGTCCATGGCAAATATTTCAGCCACCATCTGAGCCAGCGCTGTCTTGGTGCCTTGCCCAATCTCGACAACGCCAGATAGTAGCGTAACTGTGCTGTCACGATTCACTCGGACAATGGCACCGGAACTTGCGTTCGGGGGAGTACTTGACGTCTTCCAGCTGCAACTGATCCCCTTTGCCATCACGCACGAGCCCTTGTGACTTACTACCCCTCTGTTCCATGCCATCAGTTGCTTCAATCGGTCCAGACATCCTACCACGTCACCAATCGAGCTTCGTGTTAAACGTGTTTGAGTAGGCGTGGTGTCTCCCGGGAGGATGGCGTTCATACGACGAATCTCGAAAGGATCGAGGTTCAAACGCCGAGCCATTACTTCAACGGCCCGTTCGATAACCAAGGTCTCTTCTGGATGTCCGAATCCCCGGTAGGCGGTGGCTGGCGGATGATTGGTGTACATGCAGAATCCGTCGCATCGTACGTGGAGGATACGGTAAGGTCCGGTGCAATCCTGGACGGCCGCACGGGTAACAATAATGCCTCGGTCGGCGTAGCCGCCGCCGTCAAACCAGTACGTGATTTCGACAGCAACAAACTGGCCATCTTGTTTTGCACCAAGGCGTACCTTGGCCTCAAGACCAATGTGGCAGGGCATGGTAGTCATCGTCTGCTCACGCGTGCACCGAAGTTTCACTTTTCGTCCGTTTACCGCTTTTGAGGCGGCCACCGCAAGAAGTTCAACATAGGGGCTCGATTTTCCGCCAAATCCTCCGCCGACAAATGGGGTGTGGACGTATACCTGAGACGGATCGACATCAAAAGTATCATGAATTAGGTCTGGGATTGTATATGGCGCTTGAGTCGATGTGGTAATGTGGATGTTTCCGTCAGGCTTGATTTCAGCAATGGCCACATGGGTTTCCAGAGCCGCATGGTGTGATTGGGGAAAGGAGACTTCCACTTCCACGATGCAGTCGCAGAACGCCCAGTTGGCATCTGGTTCTCCTTTTCGTATCGGTACGTGTGTCGCAATGTTTGTGCCGGGAATCGGATTCGCCTCGTCAAGATTCCGTATGTAAGAACGAACGTCAGGGTGCAATAGAGGTGCATTTGGTTGATAAGACGCTTTTGGCGATTGGATGACAGGAAGAGGGGCGTAATTTACCTCCACAAACGCGAGTGCAGCCTCAGCCTGATGTAATTCATCGGCAATTACCAGCGCCACAGGTTCGCCAGCATAGCGGACGGTATCAACGGCCAGAATCGGTCTATCGACCAGCGAAGCCCCGGTATATCTTGGACAGTCGCTTCCTACTACCACAGCACGCACACCTGGAGCTGCCAATGCGCGGCTGCTGTCGATGGACAGGATGCGGGCGTGGGCATGTGGGCTCACCAGCAGGGCGGCATAGAGCATGTCTGGCCCGAACCAGTCATCTGTATACTTGGCACGTCCAGTGATCTTATTTAAGGTATCTTTGCGGCCAACGCTATGACCGACGATCTTGGTCTGAGTATTAAATTCTGAGGAGTACGCCATGTCGGACGGAGGAAACGCATCTGTCACGGGCTATCCCCCTCCCTAAAGATACGCAGTACAGCAACACAGACGCCCTCAATATCCTTATGGTTAGGAAAGCTTGTCCTATCCATCAAGTGGCTTCCTAGTTCATACTGCGTTCATAAATGGGATTTATCGTTCTTACCAGTTGGGCTGCACAGGAGGAATCACAATGGACAGCGCAAAGAGAATCCAACCAGTTCCAAATTCGAACTGGGCTGTCGAGGCGCATGGGTTGATGAAAGCTTTTGGTACCAATCGAGCGGTCGATGGAGTCGACCTTAACGTCCCTACAGGTACGATCTATGGTGTACTCGGTCCGAATGGGGCTGGCAAGACGACCACCATCCGAATGCTCGCAACGTTGCTGCGGCCGGATGCTGGTTCGGCCCGCATCTTCGGACACGACGTGGTGAAGGAACCACAAATCGTCCGTCAGTTGATTGGGGTGACCGGCCAGTATGCGTCGGTCGACGAGACACTGAGCGCTACCGAAAACCTGGTCATCTTTTCCCGACTGCTCGGGCTTGGACGGGCAGAGGCGCGACGTAAGGCAACGGAGTTACTCGAGGAGTTTGGTTTGACGGAAGCCGCGAAGCGTCCGTTGAAGAAATTCTCCGGCGGTATGCGCCGTCGGCTTGATCTCGCGGCGAGCCTCATTGCACAGCCACCGCTCATCTTCTTGGATGAGCCGACAACCGGGCTGGATCCGCGCACGCGATCGCAGATGTGGGACACTATCCGACGACTGGTGCAAGACGGGCTCGACCGTGCTGTTAACAACGCAGTATCTGGATGAGGCAGATCAACTGGCTGACCGAATCGCAGTCATCGACCGTGGCCGGGTCGTGGCCGAGGGCACTGTGGATGAGTTAAAAATGTCAGTCGGCACCTCTTCACTGCAACTTCGCGTGCAGAATCCAGAGGACGTGGTGAAGGTTCGCCAAGCCGTAGAGCAGGTGCTGGGGGTCCAGGCAATCGTGTCACCGGAGGCCGCGAAGATCACGGCACCGATGGCGGACGCAGACCGCGTCACTGATCTGCTGATCATCCTTCGCGAAGCAGGGATTCACTTGGCTGAGATGAGCGTGCAAAAACCGACTCTGGACGAGGTCTTTCTGACCATCACCGGGCACGGTGCAGCACAGACCGTCGACGTCCTATGAATCAAGCGGGGAAGAGGCGATGCGAGCATGAATCACGTGTATACTCAATCGTACACTGAGCGTCAACTGAAAAACCACACGAGCCTCGGCCAATCCATTCGCAACTCGTTCACGATGGCCTATCGAGGCCTGCTGAAGATTCGACGGACGCCCGAGCAATTGTTCGACGTGACGTTCCAGCCAATCATTTTTACCCTGATGTTTACCTACATCTTCGGAGGGGCAATCTCCGGAAACGTGCAGCAGCTATCTGCCCGTCATCATTCCCGGCATCCTCGTTCAGACTGTAATTACCTCATCCGTTGTCACAGGCGTTCAACTGCGGGAGGATATGGACAAGGGCGTGTTTGACCGATTCAAGTCTCTACCGATCGCGCGTATTTCTCCGCTGGCTGGCGCTCTGTTGGCGGACACGGTTCGGTATACGATTGCGACCGTGCTCGCCTTCGCGATGGGTTATGTCATGGGCTATCGACCTGCTGGCGGCATTGGACACGTGGTCATCGCTGCGGTTCTCGTGATCGTATGCGCGTGGGCGATCAGTTGGATCTTCGCCTTCTTCGGTGTGATCGCACGTACCGCATCAAGCGTACAGGGTATCTCGATGCTTATCTTGTTTCCGCTTACGTTTCTCTCCAACGCGTTCGTGCCGGTAAAGACCATGCCTCGCTGGCTTCAGTGGTTCGTGAACGTCAACCCGATCTCGCACTTCGTCACCGCTGTCCGTGACCTTGCAAACTCAGGGACAATTGGCAGCGATCTCGCCATCTCCCTGATCGGTGCTGCGGTCATCGTGGTCATCTTTGCACCGCTAACAGTACGCGCCTACATGCGTCGAGCATAGGTGAAGACGGAGAGACATTGACTTGAGTGAGGTGACGGCCCGTGGCGAGCATTTTGGTTGTAGATGACGATCCGCATATTCGCGAGTTGGTGAGCCTCAATTTGCGCAACGAAGGTTATGACGTGATTGAGGCGGCGGATGGATGCGAAGCCGTTGCGGTTGTGGAATCTGGGAAGGTCGATATGGCCGTAATGGACGTGATGATGCCAAACATGGATGGTTTTACGGCTTGCGAAGAGATTCGCAAGTTCTCCGATCTTCCGCTGTTGCTGCTGACGGCGAAAGGAGAAACCATGCATAAGGTTAAAGGATTTCGGCTCGGCAGCGATGATTATGTTGTCAAGCCATTCGACCCGCTGGAATTGGTGGCTCGTGTGCGTGCGTTACTGAAACGTTACCGGATAACGGTTTCCAAGACGGTGCAAATAGGAAACCTGGTGCTCGACAAAGGCGCCTATCAAGTTTGCTGTGATGAGGGTCGACGGACGTTGCCATTGAAGGAGTTTGAATTGCTTTTTAAACTGGGCAGTTATCCGGGAAAGACATTCTCGCGTGATGACCTGATTGAGGATATATGGGGTTTTGACTATGCCGGGAATGAACGAACCGTGGACGTTCATATCAAACGTTTGCGGGAGCGCTTTCCAGACGATAAATATGGATTTAAAATCAGCACGGTGCGCGGTTTGGGATACCGGTTGGAGGTATTGCCGTGACGATACGGGTGTTACGCTCCTTGTTCAGAGTTGTTACAGGCTGTCTGAGCCTGATAGTAGTTTGGTCCATCGCATATTTCGTGATTTTGGAGATTTACAAGTATACAGGCACACCGCATAGTTTGTTTATCCAGCAACTTGTGACATCCATGGCAGGCATTTTCATTCTGGTTCTGGTTATTGGAACTGCCGGTCTACTAGGCAGAGGACGCAGACGCCGTATGGATATGTGGACGTCGATGATTGACGTGCTGGGTCAAATTGCGCAAGGGAACTTCAACGCTAAACTGTTTGTGAATGACAAACATGCCCATGATCTCGATCATCCATTTAGTCAACTAGTGAACTCTGTGAACAACATGGCAGAACAACTGCAGCGCATGGAGCAGATGCGCCAGGAGTTTGTTTCAAATGTTTCCCATGAGATTCAGTCCCCTTTGACTTCCATCAATGGTTTCGCCAAGGCACTGCGCAGTACTGCACTGTCAGTCGAGGAAAGGGAGCATTACCTGGATATCATTGAGGCAGAGAGCCAACGTCTCTCAAAGTTAAGTGATAACCTGCTAAAGCTCACCTCATTGGAATCTGAGCATCATCCGTTCGAACTTCGTACGTACCGATTGGACAAACAGTTGCGCAGCATCATTCTGGCAGCTGAACCGCAGTGGCGGGCCAAACACATGGAATTGGATGTAGATCTGGTGGATGTGTCGATTCAAGCAGATGAGGAATTGTTAAGTCAGGTTTGGGTGAATTTGCTAAACAACAGCATCAAGTTCACACCAAATCGAGGAACCGTGCGAATACGTCTTCAGCAAGATGAACAAAGTGCGTTGGTTTGTTTTAGCGACACGGGTCCTGGTATTGCTCCAGGTGAGAAGGAACGCATTTTCGAGCGATTCTATAAGGTAGATAAATCACGTAACCGGGCTATCGGAGGCAGCGGGTTGGGGTTGTCTATCGTACAGAAAATCGTACAGTTGCATCACGGGACGATAGAGGTTGAAAGTGAAGTGGGGAACGGGGCTCAGTTTTCCATTCGCCTTCCATTAAAATACGTTTGAACCCTGCCATTGAGACACATTCTTAACATAGAAGAGTTACTCTGGTTAAGGAGTGTGTGTCTGGTATGAATGCATCAGATGAATATCAAAAATGGCTGCACCAGCCGAATTTGCCTCAGGACTTGCAGAAGGAATTGCGCGCGTTAGAAGGCAATCAGGAAGAGATACAGGACCGATTCGGGCAAGACCTTGATTTTGGCACCGGAGGTATGCGCGGTGTCATGGGCGCAGGCCTAAACCGGATGAACGTGTTTACCGTGCGCCGAGCCTCCTTTGCATGTGCCAAATATCTGTTGTCACAGGACCAAAACAACGCATCGCGAGGTATCGTCATTGGCTACGATTGTCGCCACATGTCCCCAGAGTTTGCGCAAGAGACTGCACTCGCCTTTGCTGCACTTGGGGTTAAGGCGTTTGTCTCGCCAGTTCTTTGTCCGACGCCAGAGGTCTCCTTTACAGTCCGCCACCTCAAAGCTGCCGGCGGCGTCATGATTACCGCGAGTCACAATCCTCCCGAGTACAACGGCTACAAGGTCTATGGACCAGACGGATGCCAGCTTCTACCATACGCCACGAACCAAATCCGCACCATCATGGCCCAGCAGGAGGACGTCTTTGAAGTCGAAGCTCTTCCGCTCGATGAGGCAAAGCAGCGTGGCTTGTTGCAACCGATTCCGTCCGATGTACGAAACGTATATGTCAGCAGTGTGGTGAAAGAAATTCAATGCGCATCTGTTTCGAATGACGTTCGCGATGCGGTATCGCTCGTCTACACGCCGCTGCATGGCGCAGGTAATGTGCCGGTTCGCGCAGCGCTGCAAACGGGTGGTTATCAACATGTCACAGTCGTCGCCGAGCAGGAACAACCAAACGGAGACTTTCCAACGGTCAAGAGCCCAAACCCTGGAGATCCCGAGTCGTTGACGCTCGGCATCCTACTGGCCAGCCGGGTAGAGGCGGATATCGTGCTTGGCACCGATCCAGATTCCGATCGCGTTGGGATTGCGGTGCGGAACAACCATGGCGATTTCGTACACCTCACCGGAAATCAGGTCGGCGCGCTTTTGATGGACTTTATCCTCAGTACAAGAAATGCGGAAAACAGGTTGCCTGAAAACGGCATTGTCTTCAAAACCATTGTCACCTCTGAACTTGGCGGCGCCATCGCGAAGACGTATGGCATTCCGACGGAAGATACACTCACAGGGTTCAAATACATCGGCAGCAAGATTACCGCGTACGAGCAGACAGGAGAGCACACATTCCTGCTCGGCTATGAAGAAAGCTATGGCTACCTCGTCTCGCCGATTGTTCGTGACAAGGACGCGGTGCAAACGTGCCTTGTCATCGCGGAAATGACGGCGTTTCACAAGCGGCGGGGCAAGACGCTTTGGACCGTCCTGCATGAGTTGTATCAACGCTTTGGCTACTACGCAGAATTGGAGGCTAGTACTGCACTCGACGAAGGCAGCGCGCAAGCTGAAGTAAAATCATTGATGGCGGGCTTTCGTCAGACGGCGCCTGATGTCAGGCAGTTGCAACTGGTTGCGGTTGAAGACTACTTGTCATCTGCGCGGGTTGAGATGACTGCCCAAGGTCGACCAAAAGGAGAGACGATAAAACTGGACCTGCCGAAATCGAATGTACTGAAATATTGGTATCATGACGGGTCCTGGTTGGCAGTGCGCCCCTCCGGTACAGAGCCAAAAATCAAATTTTACTACGCTGCGCGCGGCAATGAAGCGTCCGAGTGCAAAGCCAAAATTGCTGACATGCAAGAAGCGGTCCAGAAACACATGAACCGCTTCAGCAAGTAAACCACAGGAATTGTGGGCCCGAACGAAGCTTCAAATCAAAGATGCCTGGAACTCGCCTCCGTAGCGTGTGGTCGGCGGACAGCAGAGACCTGAACGGTATGCTCGTTTCCGTCATCCACCAACTCCAGGTAGGCGTTTTCCCGTGTTTCTCCGTCAATAACCCACACAGGACTCATATCCTCGGTTCGCACATCACAGTTGACCTCCAGGTGATAGGTCGTTTTCCCGTACCGGTAGTCGACAGTGAATGTATGCCATTCGGGCGGTACACAGGGCTGTACGTACAAATGGCTGCCGCGACGTGTGATTCCGAGAATATACTCTAGCCCCGCCTGGTACATCCAGCCTGCGGCACCCGTATACCACGACCAGCCGGCGCTGCCTTCGTGCGGTGCTGCTGTGTAGACGTCGGCCGACATGATATAAGGTTCGTTCCCAAACCGGCTGACGTCACGTGCCGTTTGCGTGTGCGCGATTGGATTCAGCAGCGCAAACAACTCGTGTGCCTTGCTGCGTTCGCCCAGGATGGCCCACGCTACAATGCTCCAAATGACGCCATGTGTATACTGACCACCGTTTTCGCGGATGCCTGGCGGATAGCCCTGGATGTAGCCAGGGCTTGGTTCAGTTCGGTCGAAGGCTTTGGTTAACAGACGTGCCAGCATGAAATCGCGATCGACCAATTCCCGGTCGAACGACCGCATGGCGCGCAATTGCCGCTCGAAATCGGTTCCCTGCGAGATGACGGACCACGATTGGGTAATCGCGTCAATTCGGCATTCGCTATTGTCGATGGATCCCAGCCAGGTGCCTGCATCCGTAAACGCACGGCGGAACCAGGCTCCGTCCCACGCGTATTTGTTTAGGCTCTCGGTTAACGCATCTGCCGTTTGCTGGTACAGATCAATCATGCCTGAATCGGGCGTGATTTGTTCCAGCAAGGCCGTAAATCGCTTGAGTACGTCGAGCAAAAACCAGCCCAACCAGACACTCTCACCGCGGCCTTTTGCACCCACGTGGTTCATCCCGTCATTCCAGTCGCCAATTCCCATCAGGGGAATGCCGTGCACGCCGAACTTCGATGCATGCTTAACGGCACGCAGGCAATGTTCGAGAATGGTACCCTGTTCAGCACTGACCACTGTGTCTTCGTAGCGTTCCAACTCGTCTTCCTTCAACGGGGAACTGTGCAGAAATGGCACTTGCTCGCGCAGGATATCGATGTTTCCCGTATGTTCTACGTACCGGGAAACCGCATAGGGCAGCCACAACAGGTCGTCTGAGTAGCGGGTGCGGATGCCTTTGTGCGTTTCCTCATGCCACCAGTGCTGGACATCGCCTTCTTCATACTGATGGGCCGCATTGCGCAAAATCTGTTCTCTCGCAATGCTGGCATCAGTGTGTAACAGTGCAAGCGCATCCTGCAGTTGATCGCGAAAACCAAACGCGCCGCCGGCCTGATAAAACGCTGTTCGCGCCCATAGACGGCAGCAGAGCGCCTGATACAGCAGCCAGCCGTTGAGAAGCAGATCCATTGCGCGATCCGGTGTTCGCACCTGCACCTGTCCAGTAATTCCCTCCCAGTAACGGATGACTTCATCGAACGCCCGATCAAACCCGTCCGGAGCGTTATATTTTTGAATGATGGAAGTCACCGCTTCTCTTGAATCCGTGCAGCCAAGCAGAATGACAAACGTTGCTTCTTCGCCGGGGGCCAGTTCCGTCATGGCCTGAAGGGCTCCACATGTATTTGAGAATGTCCCCGTGTGGTTTGACAGCGCATCCTGTACTAACCCGTGGGGGCGTGCCAGGGTGCCGTCGGGACCAATAAACTCCGTCCGGTCGGCCGTCCACGATTGAGATGTATTCTTCACAGCCCCAGTCTCGTCAAACGCGGACATGTGGAGGAAACCAATCGCGTCCCGAAACGTCTCCTGGTACGTATTACGTGCTAACAAGGCAGCACTGGCCTTATCCCATTCGGTTACGATAAACGGGGCTTGTGCTTCCCGCGTTACACCGAGGACCCACTCCGCGTAATAGGTAACCGCAATCGCTTTCGGCACATTTGTGCGATTGCGGAGTTTGAGCCTGACCAGCTTTACGGGATCGTCCAATGGGACGACGACCTCCATGGTATGCGACACGTCGCTGCCAGACTGCGTGAAGCGGGTGAATCCCAGGCCGTGCGTCACATCGTAGGCGCGATCGGCGTCAACTGGTTTCGGCGCTGCCGACCAGATGTCGTCGCTTGTGACATCGCGCAGATAGAGGCATTCGCCTGGCGGGTCCAGAACGGGATCGTTCGTCCAGGGCGTCAGCTTGCATTCCCGCGAGTTGCGCCACCATGTATACCCTGTACCGAGCTCCGTAACCAGGGTGCCAAAATGCGGGTTGGCCAACACGTTGGTCCACGGTCGAGGCAGGTAACCCCCTGCTTCAACGTGCACCTGATATGCGCGTCCATTTTCCACAAACCCGCCGTAACCGTTGAAAAACTCGCCAACTGGCCTCGCCTCGCGCAGAGCCGGGGGATTGCGGCGAGCGCGTGGCTCCCGCGGCGGCAACTGGCTGGGTATGCGCCCGTCCAACGCCAGTTGGGAACGCAGATTTGGCCCGCCAGAGCGGAGCCAGACGCGCGCAACCGCCAGCAACAGGGTGCGCTGCTGGTCCGAGAGTTGGGTGCTCTTCAGGCCAATGATGCGCTTCATATCACCCAAGCCGTTCGCCGCTAAACGATCACGCAGGCGGTGCATCAACTCGTCCTGATAGCCGCCTTTGGTCTCATTCAGGATGATAAGGTCAAGCGCGAGCCCTTTTGCGCACAAGTATTGATGTTGGCGTGCCAGCAGCGCTACAAACGGCAGGTCAGCCACATTGACGACACTGACCACTGCGATGGGGGCATCGCCGCTGATGCCAAGCGACCATAATGACGACTGTCCAAGCTCGTTCTTGGCAATCGCTTTACAGCGTCTTGGCGACAGCGGTGGTGTATAGTACAACCGACTCGCCAGGCGGTTGGCATCCATCGCCTGGTTGGCGGACAAGTTCATATGCCGCAGATCGATTTGAGACCGTGCCCACGCCAAATGAAAGGCGTGGCTCGCTTGAGCGGTACGACTCAGGCGCAAAACCAGCTCCAGCGCTTCATCCCGGCTGTTCGCCGCACCAGTGACGACGTAGACTGTCGCCGTTTCTCCTGGCTTCAAGCTGACGGAACGGCGCATGATGAATGCAGGATCAGCAACGGAGCCAGTGGAACCGCGCAGTCTGATCGTTAACGCCTTAGGCTGTTCCAGGTTGTATCCCCGCGTGATGAATGCAGCCCGGTCTGTCTCAAACTCATAGTCTCCGGCTTCCCGTCCGTCGACATAGACGGTGTGTACAGCCCAACTCTCCGGATCGTCTTCTTCCCGGGAGCGCCGCTTGGCCAACAGACACTGTGCATCCTCGTCATGGCTGGTCTGAACGAACAGCTTGCTGAACGCTGGATGGGCACTGTCGGCTGCCGGACTGGCCAACGCCAACTCAAGGAACGACGTGACTTCTATGATGCGTTCTGTACTGCTTTCATTGGTCAGTCGTATAGAGCGCACCTCGGCGTCCAATTCTGGGTCGACCGTGATCTCCATCGTCGAAGAGACGCCATGACGGACGCCTGTATAGCTGGTCTTATCCAAATGGAACGAGGTGGTTGCATGTTCCAGGGACTTACATGGGAAGTCCGTTGCACTCCAAATTTCTTCGGAAATCGGATCGTGCAGGTAAATGGCCATACCGGATGCATCTGTGACTGGATCCTCACGCCATCTGGTCAGTGCCAGCCCGTTCCACAGCAACTGACCTGCACCATGATTCGTGGTAACGCTGGTCAAGCGTCCATTCGACAGCACGTTAACTTCGGGCAGAACCGTCGGTTCATCGAATACCCGTTTCGCATCTTGTGTTTCGGCACTCATTTGCGGCAGTTTGGCATGTTTGCCGATTGGCTCTTCGATAATCGCCGCCTTTGTCGGAATGCGTTCCTGTAGCAGCAAGTTCGCTGCACGCACGTGCGGATCGGCGTGAAAACGGTCGATTAAATCGTCGTCTGACAACAAGTTATACAGGGACAGCAAGCTCATGCCCTGGTGGTGCGCCATAAAACTCTGAATGACTTGGTGACGCGCGCCTGGCGGCATTCGATCCGGCGTGAAGTCCACCGCCTCGAAGAAGCCGTATGTGCCACACGCCTTGAGTTTGCGGAACTGTTCGAGCGCGTCCAAGGCCGCTCTGCCGGCGTATGGCAAAGCAAGCATGGTCGCATAAGGCGCCACAACGAGGTTTCGCTCGAGTCCCCGATCCAGCCCAAGGCCGGGCACGCCAAACGCGCGATACTGATAGTTCAGTTGGTAATCGAACGCATAGTACCCGCTTTCAGAGATGCCAAATGGTACACCGTGTGCCTTGGCGTACGCTTGCTGACGGTGAATGACGCCATGCGTCGTGGCATCCCATACCGTATTTCGGTACGTCCGCATCAACAGACTTGGCATCAGGTATTCGAACATGGTACCGGACCACGATAAGAGTGTCTTATGTCCACCTGAGATGGTCATGGTTCGACTCAGAGTGAACCAGTGAGAAACCGGCACCTGTCCCAAGGCGATGGCAACAAAGCTCGCCTGGCGCGCTTCAGACGCCAGTAAATCGTACAGGACACTGTCTCTGCGATTGTCATCCACACGAAAACCAAGGCAAAACAGCCGCTCGTTCGGGTTGTACAGCGCCTGGAAATTTGTGCCCTGAATGAGTTCGTCAATTTGGTCAATTAGCTGGTCCATGCGTGTTGCCTGTTTATCATCCCGCTCCCGCCAGACGCGAAGCCCCTGACGGACGACCATCAAGTAGGCCACAAAGTGCCCGGAGTCGACCGTCGATACATAGCGTGGTGACAGCGGTGCGGCGGACTGCGTGTCATACCAGTTCAGCAAGTGACCGTGCCACTTCTCGAGGTTAGCGACGGTTTGCAAGGTATTCTGCAGACGGTCAACCATGGCGGCAGTATCAATGAAGTCCAAATCCCGGGCTGCGACCACACAAGCCAGGTACAGACCAATATTGGTCGGCGATGTCCGGTGCGCGATGACTTCCTTTGGATGATACTGAACGTTGTCCGGCGGCAGCCATGACTCCTCAGCCGTTACGTAGTCTGCATAAAAGGACCAGATTTGGCGTGCGAGATCGCGTAGTTCTGTCCGGGCATCAGCGAGCCAGGGCCGTATGACGCCTGACACCGGTCGGTTTAACTGGTGAACCACAGGGCGAACAAAGCACCACAGGATGGCCACAACACCGAACGCAATATCCTGTACGCTGCCCGTCCACCATGCCAAGGCAATGTACAGTGCCGCGATGACGTACCCCGCGAACTCGTATAATACAACACGGCCCGAGGATTCATCGCGATCGACCTGATGCGCAGGGGTCCATTCCAGCAATTTACGACCACTGACAAACGTACGCCAGAGTGCTCGAATGATTGCATCAGTGGCGACCACCGCTGTAAAGGGCAGCATAACGAGCTGCACGAGACTTTGCAGAAAGGACACGCTAAGTGCCTGTACGCCGCGGCCATTCGCAGCGACATGGCCAAGAGCGCGGACAAATGGCAGAAACACGGTGAGCAGGGCGATGGCTTCCCATGCAGAGGCCCGTCCCGGCAGCGGATTTAACCCCAGCAACGCCATGACGAATACGGCTGGTGCCAGTAAGCTGCGACGCATGTTGTCAATCATGTGCCAGCGTGTCAATGCGCATAGATCGACTCGTTGCTGCCTGCCGGTTCGGTCCGGGCATTTGTGCCCCAGCCACTTGATGAGCTGCCAGTCACCGCGAATCCAGCGGTGTGCGCGGCACTGATGGCTGAATACGGTACTCGGCGTGTCTTCGACGACCTCAATATCCGACACGAATCCTGTCCGCAAGAAGCCGCCTTCCAACACGTCGTGGCTCAGCACCTGATTGTCCGGGATCCGATTGGCTAAAGTCTGGCGGAAGGCAGCCACATCAAAGATGCCCTTACCCACAAACACAGACTTGCCAAATAGGTCCTGATACGGATTCGAAACGGCGAACGCGTACGGATCGATGCCGGGTTGGCCAGACCATAGCGCTGCAAATCGCGATTTTTGCGTGGATTCAAAGCTGACTGCAAAGCTCGGCTGCAGTACTCCGTAGCCCTCCACAACCCTTGTACCTTCTGGATTCAGGCGTGGACGGTTGTACGGGAAATGGATGGTACCAATCATACGGCTGACGACACCAATTGGCAGTTGCGTATCGTGATCGACCGTAAAGACGTAGCGAACCCGTTCCAGGCAGTCTGTTTGACCGTGGATCGTCGTGAATCCATGTGTCTTGCCAGAAAGCAGATTGACAAATTCGGTTAGCTTGCCCCGTTTTCGTTCCCAACCCATGTATTGTTGATCGGCCGGATTATACTTACGTGATCGATGAAACAGAAAGAAGCGGTCTTCACCATACTTCGCCTGAAGCGCTTGAATCCGCTGCACGGCATGGGCCAACAGCGCCCTATCCCCCGGTTCGCTCTGTGTGGATGCATCAGCGAAGTCGCCGAGTACGGCAAAGTGGATGTTTTTCTGCCGGTTGGCCAGATAATGCACTTGCAGGCGATCCATGACATCGTCCACTTCTTCCGTTGACGACCAGATTGTCGGGATAACGACCATCGTCCGGGCGTCTTCGGGCACGCCCTCAGAAAAGTCATAGCGCAGCAGCGGTGTTGGTCGGCTGAACCGACAGGTGGTCTCGTTGACGAAGGTCACAGCCCACTCACTAACGGGGATCAACAGTGCTGCAACCACAGCAATCCAGCCCGCTGGCGACAAACCGCGGCCGAGTCCCACCCAAAGTGCACCAGCGACGAGCAGTACAACCAAGACGCCGATCACGCTGGTAAGATAGGTCGAAAGTGGGCGCTGGCGCACAACCAACTCTGGCAAACGGCGAGGCTTTGTGTGCTTCGCGATGGCATGGCGCAGGACGGTGATCCCAACGGGATCGAACAAGTAATGGGTGAGACAGGCGTTTCGACTTGGCGGGTCGCCCGTGGCAGCAACTTTATCGGGTTGGTGCTGAATCACTAACTGTACGGCTGTCTGCGCCACCAGCACTTCCGGAACATGCATCTTGCGCGCCATAGCGGCGACACGGTTCCGCAATACATCCTGACTCGTGACATCCATCCGTTCATACGCTAAGCTCGCTTCAGAACTTAGAATCTGATCAACATGCGAGATCTTGGCAAACGTCGTTCGCCAAGGCTGGCGCTCCAGCACATGCAGACTGGTCACGAGGTTACCGCTTTGGACCTGTAGTTCAGCTTGAAGCTGATGTTCAAATGAAACGATTTTCTCCAGACTGGATTGACTGTTTTCCACGTATGCTGCTAGCCAGTTGCGGACTACACGTATGTCTGGTTGACACTCACTCAAGTGGCGCATGAAATGAACGACTTCCACAGGGGACAACGGTCGTCCATCCGTATAACGGTGCAGCAACTGACGAATATCGTCATCTGTTCGATTTTTGCACGCTTCCAGAAGCTCTGCAGTGCGTCGACAGACTTCATGCCGGTGCCGAACTTCACGCATAGCCAATGCCAAGCGGTGGATGATGACAACCCGCATGACCAGTGGCAATGCCCAGCATTCGAGAACCTCTAACACGGAGATTTCCTGATATGCCTGCAGATATGTGGTAAAGCTCGCCTCATCGTAGCGGCCATCGACGTGTGCCAGGTAGTCCTCGCAGATGGCATAGATTCTGGGGGTTCCTTGATCCTTCAGTTTAGGCAGTGCTTTTAGCGTCGATCGCGATAATTTTCGCACAACCTCTTGTGCCTGTGTTTCCAAAAACGCGATATGATCGAGCAACCAGTCCTCGGCTGGTTGAACACATTCAGCGCGGGCACCCGCCAGTCGCTCTGCGAACGCATGCAAACTGGCTACGTCAGCTTGAAATACCGGTCGGAAGCCTGCAGCCGAACGTTTTGTGGTTGCCAACTCACTTGTTAGCGAAAACTCACGGGCTCTGTCCTGAAGTTGGTCATTATTCAGAATCATTCGGGGCCTCCAGTGTGTGGGGGTAACCTGTGGTTGACGTCAAGCTACCAGTCATCACAAAGTAGTCACACTGGGAAATGTCCCCTTAAATACGTGGTTTTATGAATGAAGCGAGGCATATTGAAGGGAATTACGCTTTTTCAGTCATGAGATCAGATACCGTAACAAACTCATATCCTCTTTGTTTTAAAACGGGTATGATCTTGCTCCAACGCTTCCACAGTTTGTCTACGGTTCCCACCTTGGTCATGGAACAAGATAATGTCCCCGTTATGTACTTCTGACAGAACCCTCTTGACAATTTTATGTACCCCTGGGTTTACCCAATCTGTAGAATCGATGCTCCACATGACGACCGTATAGTGATGTTGTTCTGCTACCTGCAGGATTCGTTTGTTTACCCGCCCTCTCGGTGGTCGAAACATGAGAGGTTGTTCGCTTCCTGCGACTTCTTCGATTGTGCGTTGCGTATTCGATAATTCATTGTAAATTCGTTCTTCGGAAAATCCGGTCATGACTTGATGTCGAAACGAATGGTTTGGCACTTCGTGATCTTCCTGCAATTCTTGGTTGATCAGATCGGAAAATTTTTCGACCCGCGCTCCTATCACAAAAACGTCGCCTTTGCTTGATTCTTTCGAAGAACGTCAAGAATGATCGGTGTAAATGTGGCGCTTGGACCATCATCAAAGGTCAAGGCGGCCACTTTTTTAGGCGTATGAATGCTCATTACGGATGCAGCATTTGCGACATGATGTGGAATGAACGTGGAACAGATTGAGCAAACAATAGCGGCTATTTTCCAGTTCAAGATTTCAAACCCCATCCGTGTTAAAAATCAAACATCGTTATATTCCCCAAATGAACGCTTTGTCATGAAAAGGGGACACCTGACCGGTGTCCCCTTTGATGTCGGTGATCCTGCTATGCCGTTTTCCCAAACAAATAGATTTTAGACAGAGCAAATGCGATGACCCCCATAATGAGACCCGCGACTCCCCAATGAAATGTAGCAACGACGATTTCAAGCCGTGTTTGCAACGATGCAATGCCGAGGATCCCCTGAATCACAATCAAACTGATGATGAAAACAGCCACTTTCGTTAAACGTTTCTTCTCGAAAGCCTGCATCACGAACCAAATTGCCGCTATAACCAGCAATGCAGTCGTTACAATATGAATTACTAACAGAAATTCTGACACGATGTGAGATGGCGGTACATGTTGTCCATGACTGAGAAGATAACTGTCCTCGCCGAACAGTGCTTGACTTGCGCCCGTATGGCGGAAAACCGCGCCAGCTGCGACAGCGAGTAACCCGCAAAGATAAAGAATCCATGCAGACGGTTTAAGTGCTCTGTATTTCGAGTCCGGTACGTCTCTAATCTGACCTCGTTTTATTTGATCATCACGCTTCGCTAGATTGGCTAAGTGGACAAATAGCGAAAGCATGATCATACTGTTGAGCACGTCTACCGTGGTAGCGGCACCGGGAAAAACGAACAATACAATCAGGCCAGCATAGACAATTTGGATAAGCAGCGACAGCAACCCAAGACAGCAGGTCCACATCATTGGGCGATTGTGGCGGTACGAGACGAGTAGCCATATGAGCAGCCAAATGACTAAGATTCCTAGGAGAACGGCTACAAAACGGTGTACCAATTCGAATATGAGTGAACCACTCATCGCAACCGGGTGCCCGCAAAACGGCCAGTTCGGACAAACGAACCCAGCATCCTCTCCGACAATAACCCCTGCCAAAATCATCTGCAGCCCAATAACCACCGTTGTGGCCCAAGCCAGTTGATGAAATTTCATCAAGAATCATCCTTCTTCAAACCATCATCATGCTGAAAACTAGGATCGGTCTACCACAAATTCGATGCCATCATCTTCGTTAAGGAAGATTACGTGTAAGTCATGTCCGTCGCAATACCATAAATCATCCTCTTTAATGTAGAACGTAACACCATTACATTCTGTACTGACGGCAACCTCTTTTGGTGTCTCAATGGTCAATGCTAGAGAGAAGCCAGGTTGAATATGTGCGTCTCCGCCATATCGAACAAGAATTCGGACAGTACTTCCAGCATGCAAATTCAGTTGCTTGGTTAGCCACTCCGTCGCTTTTGAATCCACTTTGAGCCGCATCGGTGTTCTCCTCCAAAAAAGAAATCGCTCTCCTGAGTATGCCTTCAATCGGAACAAAAGAAATCATCATTACAGACGATGCGGGTCAACCAATCCGCCTAGTACATTTCACCCACCTGAGACTAGTCCATTCTGTCTCCGCAAGATGCTCCTTTCATGTCTTCATCCAGGGAGCACGTGAAGCTAACCTGTAATCAGCACGAATATATCAGGCGGTATGGAGGAATCATCGATGAACATTCAAATTCACGGAAAACATATGACTGTAAGCAATGCGTTGCAAGGATACGTTGAAGAAAAGTTGGGGCGTCTGGAGCACTTCTTTGAGCCGTTATCCGAGCTGAATGCTCAAGTTACGTTGTCAGTCGTGCGAGAACAACAGAGCGTAGAAGTGACCATTACTATGGGCGGCATTGTATTTCGGGCTGAGGAAACAACGGGTGATATGTACGCCTCCATTGATCTTGTCGCTGATAAACTACACCACCAGATTGTGAAGTATAAGTCTAAACTGAACCACCATCCTCACGATCATGGGACTGAAGCAAGGGTTTAATCGATACCTGAAGGCGAATTCGATTTCGTACCAAGAAGGAGTGTTGAAATGTCGGTTGTTAGAAGCGATGTTGCCCTTCTACAGCGGCCAAAAGTATCAAGGCTGCCGGAAATTTTAGGTGCTTACATTGCGCTAACCAAGCCAAAGATTATGGTGATGTTAGTGATTACCGCATACTCAGCGATGATTTTGGCGGGCAATCATTTGCCATCCATCGGACGCACACTCGCGACTCTGATTGGTCTGGCAGTCTCTGCAGGCGCTGGGGCAGCGCTTAATATGTGGTACGACCGAGATATTGACGGACTGATGAAACGAACGGTACGTCGACCGATTCCAATGGGAATCATATCAGCAAATCAGGCCTTCATTTTTGGCGTTATTTTGGCGGGGCTGTCCACCGTATTTTTGGCAGTGACAGTAAATCGGCTAACGGCTTTCTTATCTCTCGCCGGGTGCGTGTACTATGTGGTGGTATACACCATGCTGTTGAAACGACGTACCCCGCAAAACATCGTGATTGGCGGTGGGGCAGGTGCATTTCCGCCGCTCGTCGGATGGGCTGCCATGACCGGCCATTTGTCCTGGATGGCCTGGTTGATGTTTGCGGTGATTTTTTTGTGGACACCGCCTCATTTCTGGGCGTTGGCGCTGTACAAAAATGATGATTATGTGCGTGCGAACATTCCCATGCTTCCCGTGGTAAGGGGATTTCGGTACACAAAAATCTCCATGCTCTTGTACGTATTGGTATTATTTGGCGTTACATTGCTGCCTTGTGCTTTTCATACCGTCACGTTCTTATATACGCTGCCTATTCTCATATTGGGCATCGGTTTTACTGCACTGGCGATTTGCTGCTTAAACGAGCCGGAGTCATTCGATGGTATGGGCTAAACGAATGTTCTTTTATTCTCTCATTTATGTTCCTGTATGGTTCCTTGCCATCGTTATCGGGAGCCGGGGCATCCTCTGAACCTTCGAATCCAACCACAGAATCTCCAAGTATAAGGCCTGTTCTACTTTGAACAGCCATTTCATGTTAGATGAGCGTACTGCGCAATGAATCCTCCTCTTGCAACTCTTCGAACATTCAAGTTTGGCTAGTTCCTACTAACCAAAAGAGACCATGCTTATAGTCCCAACGTACTATCCGACAATAGAATCATTTCACCTGTTGAGAATTCTGTGCCTCGAGTACTCTGACATTGCAAATTCTAAACGAGAAAGGAGAGACCATCCTTGGGAAAGGGACGTTTACAAGCGGTACGCAAAGATGACCATTCCTGCGGTCATGGGGACTGCCTTGCTGTCTGGCTGTGGCAGACAATTCATGGTTCTCGATCCTTCAGGACCAGTTGGCACGAAAGAGATGCATCTGATCCTGCTCTCAGCTGGATTGATGGGGATTGTCATAGTTCCTGCATTGATTCTGTTTGCATGGATTCTAGTGCGGTACCGGGACAAACCCGGTAATCGGGCTCGATTTGCGCCAGACGTGGGCAGAAAACAGGATTCTGGAGGTTGTTTGGTGGGGGATTCCAATCATCTTGATTGCGGTGATTGGTGCGTTTACAGTAAAAGACATCTACGCGCTCACGAAGCCGCCAGAAAAGACTGTCCAACCTTTAACGATCGACGTCGTTTCGTTGGACTGGAAATGGCTGTTCATGTATCCAAATCGAACATATTGCAACGGTCAATTATGCAGAGATTCCGACGGGAGTTCCCAGTGGACTTCGTCTTAACTGCTGATGCGCCCATCAATTCCTTCTGGGTGCCAGGTCTTGGCGGTCAAGAATATACCATGCCGGGAATGGCGTTGAAGCTCTGGCTTCAAGCGGATAAGTCCGGTGACCTATTACGGGCATGGAGCCAATTTTACTGGAGCAGGTTTCGCAAAGAATCAATTCAACGTAATATCCAAGCCGCAATCCGATTTTGAAAGTTGGGTCAAGCAGGTACAGAGCAGTTCACACACAATGACCGATGCAACTTACGTTCAATTGAAAAAACCGAGCGATGTCTCAACGCGATCTTACTCGGAGTACCCGTCTGGGTTGTTTAATCAGATTCTGACGACGGATGGCGGTAAATATTACACGCAAATGAACATGGAAGATATGCCTGGGATGGGAAACTAGAAAGGAGTGAGCAGCTTGAAGTCATTTCTGTCGCATTTTTTTGTGACTGGCGATGGCCTCTGATTTACATTTCAGATGTTCTCATCGTTCTGGTGAGCCTTGGGATTATTTTCACGCTCACCTACTTTAAAAAATGGAAGTGGCTGTGGAAAGAATGGCTCACCACGGTTGATCACAAGCGGATTGCCATCATGTATTTGATTTCGGCCATTCTGATGCTGTTCCGCGGAGGCGCGGATGCCGAACTGCTCCGAACACAGTTGGCTGTGCCGAACAATCACTTTTTGAGTGCGGAACACTACGATCAAATCTTCACAACGCACGGCACCATCATGATTTTGTTCATGGCGATGCCGATGATGTTCGCGCTGTTTAATGCAGCAGTGCCACTTCAGATTGGCGCACGTGACGTTGCGTTTCCGTATCTGAACGCAATCAGCTTTTGGTTGTTCTTTTTTGGGTGCTTGCTGTTTAACCTGTCGTTCGTCATCGGTGGTTCGCCTGATGCAGGTTGGACGAGTTATCCGCCGTTGACCGAATTAGGATTTAACCCTGGGCCGGGTGAAAACTACTATCTCCTTGGCGTCCTGATATCAGGACTTGGCAGTACGGCTACCGGCATTAACTTCATGGCTACCATTTTGAAGCTTGCGTGCCCCAGGCATGACATTGATGAAGCTGCCGCTGTTCTGCTGGTCTGTACTTGTCGTCGAGCATCATCATTCTGTTCGCATTCCCTGCCTTGACGGTTGCACTCGCGCTGTTGCTGCTGGACAGAACGCTTGGTACGGATTTCTTCACAATCCTGCATGGCGGCAACCCAATGCAGTTTATCAACCTGTTTTGGGTATGGGGCCATCCAGAGGTGTACATCGTCGTGCTGCCGGCCTTTGGTGTTTACTCTGAAGTCGTCAGCACCTTTTCGAAGAAAACTGTGTTTGGCTATAAATCAATGGTCTTTTCGCTGATTGCCATTACGGTCATCGGTTATCTAACCTGGGTGCACCACTTCTTCACGATGGGGGCAGGTGCGAGCGTCAATACATTTTTCGCTATCTCTACCATGTGTGTTGGTATCCCGACTGGTGTAAAGATGTTCAACTGGCTATTTACGATGTTTCGAGGGAGAATCCAATTCAAACTGCCGATGCTATGGACGTTAGCGTTTATTCCGGCGTTCGCTATTGCCGGAGCCACGGGTATCATGCTGGCAGCAGCACCTGCGGACTATCAGTTCCACAACAGCCAGTTCCTGGTCGCCCATTTCCACATGGCATTGATTGGCGGCGTTGTGTTCGGCTACATTGCGGGCATGTACTACTGGTGGCCCAAATTGTTCGGTTTCAGCTTGGATGAACGATTGGGCAGATGGGCGTTCTGGCTGTGGCAGATTGGTTTCTACGTATGCTTCGGACCTCAATTTGCACTCGGATTTATGGGTATGACCCGGCGGATGTACACGTATCCGGCCAATATGGGCTGGAATACGTTGAACCTGGTTTCGACCGGTGGTGCGTACCTGATGGGGATCGCGATTCCTCTTCATTGGTGCCCAGATTGTCTACAGTATCCTCAAGGGCGAACGGGACTTGACTGGCGATCCGTGGGATGGCCGTACGCTTGGAATGGTCAATTCCTTCTCCACCGCCGCTGTATAATTTTGCGGAGATTCCAACCGTACAGAGCTCGTGATGAATGGTGGCGGATGAAGCTGCGGGAGAAGCTGGACGCAAGTCGGAGCTACCTAAGGACGAAGACCTGCATCCGATTCACATGCCACGCAACTCAGGCATTCCGTTCCTGATGGGCTTCTCATTCTTCGTCGGCGGATTCGGTCATGGTGTTCAACTGGTACGCTTTCGCCATCGTTGGGCGGGATTGGTATTCTGCTCTGTCTGCTGGCGCGTTCGCTGCAGGAGAAGGTTGACTACTATGTTCCGGTGGATGAGATCAAACGCACCGAAATTCACCTTCGGGAGGGTGTGACACATGGCGCTCAATGTCTGAAGCCATTGTTGACGCACGAACAGACTGGGACAGTGCACAAGCCTGCTGAATACAGCCATGGTGGGGACGTTAGCATCCTGGGCTTCTGGTTTTTTCTTGCAACGGATCTACTCGTGTTTGCCTGCTTGTTCGCGACGTTCGTGATCTTGCGGACGCACACGGATGGCGGCCCGACTGGAAGCTCGATTTTTGACGTGAACGGTTTTGTCGCGGAGACGTTCATTCTGTTGACGAGCAGCTTTACCTGTGGCCTAGCGACGTTTGCCATGCGTAAAGGCAACCGAAAAGCTGCGCTCAGGCTTGGCTAGGCATTACGATTTTGCTCGGCCTTGCGTTCGTAGGACTGGAAGTAAGTGAATTCATTCATGACGCAGCAGTTGGCGCAACAGCGCAGCGTAGCGCATTTCTGTCAGCGTTCTTCACACTGGTTGGCACACACGGTGCGCACGTATCACTGGGAATTCTATGGATGATCTCTGTGTTCTATCAAATTGCACGCAGAGGCATCAATCCGGTTCGAGCAAGAAAATTGTTCATTGTTGGCCTCTACTGGCACTTTCTCGATATTGTCTGGGTGTTCATCTTCACTGTCGTATACATGATGGGGGTGGTTTAGGATGTCTAAGCGAACAGAGACACCACACTCAAACATCCAACTGCCTCGAGCGCATGAACCAGTCTTCCCGTGGAAACAGATTGTCGGGTATGTCCTTTCGTTGATACTGACGGGTGTGACCTTATGGTTCGGGTTTGGGCATGTTATGCACGGCGGGATGCTTGCAGACGTTGATGATGATCTTTGGCGTTTTGCAAATTTTGGTTCAGACTGCTTATGTTCATGCACCTTTCAGAAGGCGGCACGACATCCAACATATGGATGCTCCTTCTCGGGTTTTTCTTTACGTTCGTTGTCGTGGCAGCATCGATATGGATCATGACTTTCGGGTATCAAGTCCAATAGCAGACATAGGTTGAATCGCTTATGGTAAGGTAATGAAGAATCAAGACGGGTTAAGAGCCGTGGCTTGGCCACGGCTCGTCGTCGCAGTTACCGCTTACGTCGTCCCGGATAGTCCGAGTGGACTATAGATGATAGTCCGGTTGTGCTATTCAGAACCCTGCAATATGTTTCATGCAACAGGAAGATGGATACGGTATGATCGATACAATGACAATGACCGATTGTGAGGGATACCAGTGTCTGACGTACAGGCTGAGGTCACGCATTCTGATAAGTACTGATGTGTCCATAACCAAGACGAAGGATGGAAGGCTAATCGCCGAGATCCACGGTGTGGATATGATCCGACGACCGGCGAAATTCGTTCGCACTCCACCGACGGACCCTCACTTGCGGATAAAGTAGCGATTGCGCACAAGTGGATCACAGCCGGGTATTCAGTCACCTTTGTGCTGCGCATCGTGGGGGTCTCTCAAACTCAATTCCATTAACGTCATTGAACAAAGTCGCCTGCTGTGGCCGTCCCTTTCTCGCTTCAATTAATCCCCAATTCCCAGGTGTCGCGAAACGCTTTAATCTGCTCTGGCTGTCTTGTAAGATTACCTGCAAATCGCCATATTCACTTGACGCAAGAAGACGCGGATGCACTCTTTGGAAGGCCCATGTCTTTCAAGTACGAAAGCCGCTGCGGCAGCCTGGGCAATTTGCTTGTGAAGAGACGGTCACCATCCGCGGCCCTAAAGGAAGCATCACGAATGTTCGCGTGCTTGGACCCGTGCGACCCTATTCTCAAATAGAAATTTCCAGACAGACGCATTTGTACTCGGAGTTACACCACCTGTAAGGGATTCGGGTGATATTGACGGATCGCCGGGAATCGAGGTCGTTGGCCCAAACGGAACGATCCAATTGGAGAAAGGTGTTATCCTTGCCCACCGACATATCCACCTGCATCCTTTTGATGCTGCAGAGCTTGCCGTCAAGGACAAGGAGTTTGTAGCGATTGAAACTACTGGTGAACGACAGGTCATCCTGGAGAAAGTCCTGTGTCGAGTCAGCCCGAATTACCGCTTGGAGTTTCACATTGACACCGATGAAGCGAACGCCTCGGGATTATCAAACGGCGATACGGTCAGAGTCATCAAGGTAGACGCAATTCACGAGATCCGTACATTTGCGCCAAAGACGATTCTTGTGCTGAATTGCGGCAGCAGTTCAATCAAATACAAGCTGTACGACATGCCGAGCGAGCGGATCGTGTCGAGGGCCAACGCACCGCTGCTGCCCGAGCAGCCATTGGAAGACGCCCTGTTGGAAGTCTTTGCCGGGTTGGACCGGGATGTAGATGTTGTTGCCCATCGAGTGGTACACGGTGCGAATCTGTTTTCCAGTTCAACTTTGATCACGGACGATGTCGTCGAGCAAATCCAAAGCATCAGTCACTTGGCTCCGCTGCATAATCCCATGAACTTAAAAGGCGTGGAGGTGGCCCGCTCTTACTACCCTGAGATCTCCGCATGTGGCTGTATTTGATACGAGTTTTCACCAAACTATGCCACCCGACTCGTATCTGTATCCAATTCCGTACGAGTACTACGAAAAACACCGGATTCGGAAATACGGTTTTCACGGAAGCAGCCACCGCTACGTGATGGAACGGGCACTTCAGATGACAGATTTGCCTGTGCACAAGTCTCGACTCATCAGCTGCCATATAGGAAATGGTGTCAGCGTAACAGCGATTCGCAACGGGGAGTCCTACAGCACGTCCATGGGGCTGACGCCACTCGCAGGCGTGGCTATGGGGACGAGAAGCGGAAATATCGATCCGGCGATCATACCGTTTCTTGAGCAGCTGGAAGGTCTAAGTACGAGTGAAGTAATTGACATACTCAACCACAAAAGCGGATTGCTTGGTGTGTCAGGCATCAGCAATGACGTTCGGGTATTGCTCGAACACGAACATGCGGGCGACGAGCGCGCCCGAATTGCACTCGATCTCTTTATATCCAAACTGCACAACTACATTGGCCTGAGCCTGGCGCGGTTGAACGCCGCAGACGCCTTGATTTTTACAGCTGGAATCGGCGAGAACAGTCCGGAGATTCGTGAAAAGATTTGTCAGGGCTTGGAGTATGCAGGTATTTATCTTGACCCGAAAGCAAACTGGGATGGCGAAGGAGAGCGGGATCATCTCCAGTCCGTATTCTCCGATCAAGGTGATGGTGATCCCAACCAACGAAGAACTGATTATGGCTAGGGACGCCTATTGGATCGCGGTGGGAATTGGCAACAAGCGAGAGGGATTGAACCGATCATCTGTGAAGTATCACTTGCCTAGTCCATTTGGGTCAGTTGAAATAGTGATTTATTGTCTGCCTGTTATCGGCAGTCCTTAATACAATCAAGTCATGTAATACAAGTCACACATCAACTAGAGGAGGAAACCTACCATGAATAAAATCCTTTTTGCTACAGATGATTCTCCATCCACACACGATGCTGTGGCCACCGTAAACCACCTGCTCGAGGCTTGGCCCGATGCGAAGTTGACCGTTCTTTACGTTACCTCATATACCAACTATAAGGAAGACGTGCGACCCGAGGAGATTGGAACCATTGAGCACCATAAGGCGCAGGAGATAGAGATGCTCGCCAAGAACGAATGGTTCCCGTCTTCGGCAAGCCGTATACAGTTCAAGCATGCAAACGGCCCGGTGGCAATTACAATCGCTGCCGAAGCAGAGGAAGAAGATGCAGACCTGATTGTCCTAGGCAGCCACGGTACGGGAGACGTGGACAGATTATTGGTAGGTAGCGTAAGTCACGGTGTCCTGTACTGTGCACAAACGCCGGTCATGGTCGTAAAAAATGGTCATCGATGAAGTTGGTCAGGCGGTGGCCCTCCAATTGTAATGATGACATATTGACTGGCGGCTAAACACCTATTTCTCACATTCAAGTTATGTGATTAATCTGTCTAGGAAGGATATAATAGTGGGGCAGTGGTGGCTGAATCGGACCTTGTTTATGACTGAATGACGTGCCGCGATTCCGTGTACTGTATTCATCATACGTGCGAATCCCTGAACTGGGTGGTAATGTATACCGAATGAAAACAAGTGTGCCCCTTTACCATAAATTAAAAAGCGATCTCATGCGAGAGCTTCAGAATGAAAAATGGAAGCCAGGTGAAGCGATTCCTTCTGAAGCGGAGCTTGCAAAGCAGCATGAAGTAAGCAGGACAACGGTTCGGCAGGCTATAGGCGACTTGGTTTCTCTTGGATATTTGGTACGGAGACAGGGTAAGGGAACATACGTTGCTAGAGACAGTAGGTCTTCAGCGGCATCTAAACTCCAAGGTTTTGCCGAGGAACTTCGGTCTCGTGGTGTGAATGTATCGTTAAAAGTAAAAGTCATTGAAGTTGTAGATTGTCCCAACAAAATTGCGGATAAATTAAGGGTTCCAAGGGGAACAGACGTTATAAAGGTAGCCCGAATTGCAACTGTGGATAAGCAGCCGATCTTTCGGGAGACTTCTTATTTACTGCTCCCTCCAAACGCCTCCGTAGAGGATGTTTCAAAACACTCAGAGGTATACAACCATATCTATGGGTTCTTTGAACACTATGGTGTGAAAATCGCATTTGGGAGTCAAACGATATCTGCGACTCAAGCCACGTACGATGACGCGAAAGACCTGGAAATAAAGTATAGTGAACCAATACTCGTGGTACGACGTGTGACGTCGGACGACACCGGAACACCGGTTGAGTTCTCTGAAGTAAGATATCCATCCAGTCGTTACGAATATGAGGTTAATCTCTCGCGTGAGACGGAAACTTAAGAAGTAAGACTGCTGATACAGCCTACATGGCTGTATCTTTTTGTTTGTAATGATGATATGTCAAAAGTGTCATGATGACATGTTAAACCGAAGAAAAATCTTCTGTTTATGCATCCGATCCGTTGACCCGTGTTGATCCCGAACTGTAATCTTCTCGATGACGAAATGCTAAAATCCTCATCAAAATAATCGGGATAAAAATTGGGAGGGTCATAAAGCGTGAAGAAACTTGGCATGATTGCGAGCGCATTGATTGGCGTTATGGGTGTTACCGCATGTGGAACGAGTGGTGCAACAAACAGCACCAGTGCCAACAGTAACGCAAAGAGCGTCACACTTTACTTCGGATCCTATAGTGTCACCCAAAATGTTTACGAGAACCAGCTGTTTCCGGCGTTTCAAAAGTACTGGAAACAAAAGACCGGTCAGACGGTGAAGTTTCAGGCTTCTTTTGACGCGGATGGAGCGGAAACAAACGCAATTGTCGATGGCTTGCCAGTCGACGTAGCTGCGTTGTCCCTTCCATCCGATATGGATAAACTTCAGCAGGTAGGGCTCATAACGCATAACTGGACTGCGACACCGACGAACGGAATGGTGACAGATTCAATTGTGGCAATCGGAGTTCGTAAGGGCAATCCTAAGCACATCAAGACCTGGGCTGACTTGGCGAAACCAGGTGTCGTTGTGGATTTGCCCAATCCAGCTACGTCCGGTGGTGCAAAGTGGGACATTAGTGCCATTTACTATGCGGCAGAGCGGAGTGAGAATGCGCAGAGTGCAAAATCGTTGTTGACCTCTATTCTTGGCAACGTGAAAAGTCATTGACAAATCTGGTGACGCTTCAATGACCACCTTTACTAGTGGAATCGGCGACGCGGTTGTCAGCTACGAAAATGAAATTCTCAATCGAGCGATGATCTTTAAAAAATTTGATGAAGTCATTCCTAGTTCGACCATGTTGATTGAAAACCCAATTGCCGTTGTCGACAAAAATGCCAGGAGGCATGGTGATACGAAAGTAGCAAATGCCTTCGTATCATGGCTGGAGAGCGCTCAGGCACAAAAAATTTATGAATCGGCAGGGTTTCGGCCGGTGTTAAAAAGCCTTCAAAGTCAGGCTGCAACGAAGTTCCAGACACCCAAGGGCAGTTTTTCACTGTGCAGGAAGTAGGCAGTTGGTCAGAAAATCAATCAGGAACTTTTTTCGAGTAATGGGATTTGGAATCAGGTCCTTGAATCGAAGAAATGATGAACAGGGCTGGGACGAGAGTCTCATTCGCAGCTGTCTCGGGTTTTTTCATCCTATTGATTGTTCTGCCTATCGGGGCAATCTTTACACAGGCTCTTTCAACTGGACTGACGGGATTTATAAAGGCCGTCATGCAACCCATTGGCGTCGCAGCATTGAGTTTAACATTTAAGACGGCACTTATTTCTGCCGGTGTTAACGCCGTCATTGGCACGGCCATTGCCTACGCCTTAACACGCACCAAGATGCCGGGGAAGTCAATATTGAACGCGATGATTGACATTCCGTTCGCGATTCCGACCACAGTCAGTGGGCTGATGCTCGTGCTCCTGTATGGCCCGTCGTCACCAATTGGTGAATTCTTTCTTCACCACGGGATCACATTGATGTACTCGCCGTTGGCAATCGTTATCGCTATGGTGTTTGTGACGTTTCCCTTTACGATTCGTGCTGTCCAGCCTTTGTTGGACGGTATGGATGGGAAGGTAGAGGAAGCCGCTTACACACTCGGCGCGTCGGACAGTCGAATCATGAGAACCTTTGGTACTACCTACTATTTTTCCAGGGATAGTTACGGGATTTACCTTGAGTTTCAGCAGGGCTATGGCAGAGCTGGGGGCTGTTGTCATGGTCGCTGGAAATCTGCCCATGCATACGCAAGTCTCTGCTGTCTACCTGTATGGTTTGTTGGAAAGCTACGATCAGCAAGGTGCCGCTGCGGTTTCGGTTGAGCTGCTTTGTATTTCGTTTGTCGCTGTGTTCATTCAAGTGTATGTCTTGCATTGTAGACCCCATGGCTTTTTTAAGAAGTGGCCATTCACGATCTTGGTGAAAGGCAGGCACGCTTATGAAGCGACAGATCGCGCTCTATAGTTTTGTCTACCTGTGCTTTATCGTCCTTATCGCCATGCCCTTGTTAGGCATCGTCATTGGAGCTTTTCAGGGAGGAGTTTATGAATTTCTTCAAGAGTTCCGCTCACCCCGGTGCGCTGTTTTCTCTGAAGCTGACGTTTGAAATAACGGGTCTTACTATCATGATAAACACATTTTTTGGTATCCTGACAGCCTTGCATATCGCTCGCAGGAATATTAAGGGGTGGCAAGTCCTCAATGCGATTACAGACCTGCCCTTCGCAGTATCGCCGGTGATCGCGGGGCTGGCTCTGATCCTTGTTTACAGCCAATACGCTGATCGGAGGGTTGTTGGAGAATCATGGTGTGAAACTGATGTTCGCCATGCCCGGTATGGTTATCGCAACCGTGTTTGTTACCTTTCCTTTAATTACGCGAGAATTAGTAACTGTCCTGCGGGAGATTGGTATCGGTAAAGAGGAAGCGGCTATGACATTGGGGGCTTCTCCTTGGCGAATTTTTTGGACTGTCACGCTGCCTGAAATCAAGTGGAGTCTTGTTTATGGAATTGTATTGACGATTGCAAGAGCGTTAGGGGAGTTTGGAGCTGTACTTGTTGTTTCAGGAAGCATTATTATGCTGACTCAGAGTGCAACGTTGTATGTTTACCAAGCTACGGTTGAAGGAGACATGCAGTCGGCCTATGCGGTGTCATTGGTTCTGGCTGCAACATCCTTTGTCATCTTAATCGCACTGCAATTCATTAAACGCAGGCAAGGGGTGCAGCTGCATGAGTATAGAGGTTAAGAACATCGTAAAGCGGTTCGTAGCCGGAGCCGCTGCAGTCAACGATGTGAGTTTTTCCATTCCAAATGGAGAACTCGTAGCCTTCTCAGGGCCGAGCGGCAGTGGTAAGACCACGTTGCTTCGGATTATAGCCGGTTTGGAGAAACAGGAATCCGGTCAAATATGGATTGATGGCAAGTCGGTAGATCAATGTTCGGTACAGGAACGCGGCGTGGGTTTTGTATTCCAAAACTATGCGTTGTTCAAGCATATGACGGTCTTCGATAACATCGCTTACGGATTAAAGGTTCAGAAGAAGACTAGCAAGCAGATAGCAGCCCGCGTCTCCGAATTATTAGCGTTTACCCAGTTGTCGGGACTTGAAGATCAAGAATACACGAATCAATTATCGGGTGGCCAAGCACAGAGAGTTGCATTGGCAAGGGCACTGGCGTCAAAACCATCTATTTTGTTATTGGATGAACCCTTTGCGGCAATCGATACAAAAGTTCGTCGAGAACTGCGACATTGGGTGCGAGAAGTGCATGATTGAAATCGGAATCACAAGCATTTTTGTTACGCATGACCAGGAAGAGGCACTGGATATCGCAGATCGTGTTCTCGTAATGAATCAGGGAAGGATTGAACAATTCGGTACACCGGATCAAGTATACGATGAACCGAATAGTCTCTTCGTGGCTGATTTTATCGGTGAATCAAACCACTTCCATGAAAAAGTTCAAGCAGGTGGATTGCCACTCGGATCCATCCGACTGAACGCCAAGGGATTTCAAGATGGTACAGAGCTACATGTGGTCATCCGTCCGACAGATGTGCGGATTCGAAATGTAAATTCAGATCATGACAGTGATGGGACTGTGAGGCACGTATCATACCGTGGAACCTATTATGACGTGGAAGTGATGCTGGAACGTCAACGGATATTGAATGTCCATGTTTCGAAACGCCAAGGCTGGATACCCGAATGGATTTTCAACGACCATTTTGTCGCCAAATGATTCGACCTCTTTGACCTTGATGCAATCTGTCCAATACGATTTGAAACAGATTGGAATTAACGCCAAGATTGCTGCTTTCTCCAGCGGTACCTATTTAAACAGCACGGAATCACTGAAATACCCGATTGTATATACTGCTTGGTTTCAAGACTTCCCAGACCCAAGCGATTTTCTGAACACGCTATTAAACGGAAACCAAATACCGCTGAACAACTGGAGTAATTATAATAAGCCCAAAGTGAATCAACTCTTGGACAAGGCCGCTGTGATGCCAATGGGGGCGGCGCGCTTAGCGGTATACGATCAAGCTCAAAATGAAATCTTGGCAGATGCACCATGGGTACCGTTATTTACACCCGTACAGTATGCAATTGTACAACCATGGCTAAAAGGCTTCAGCATGAGTCCGGTCTTGATGGGCCCCAATTCAGAACGTATACGTCGTCAAGCATTGATTTCTCCTGACACAACAAAGGGCGAGCGCGTCTGCGCTCGCCCCAGATGCTACAGTAGCTGTTGACGTAAGGGCGAGAATAGCTCGAATCCATTATTCTGATGTAATGCCATTTCGACCAAAAGTTTTCCAATTGTCGGCCCAAATTTAAACCCATGACCGGAAAAGCCAGCCCCCATCACAACATTTTCATATGAAGGGTGAAATCCCAATATAAAATGAGCGTCTGGCGTGTTCCACAAATCCGCTGGAGCGCCTGAACCGTGAATTACGGCGGCGGTTTGACGTCGTTGGCATCTTTCCGATCCGGGATTCCGTGATGCGCCTCGGAGGAACAATTCTCCACAAGCAAAACGATGAATGGATCGTTGCTCGGCATATTTCAGCCGAATCGATGGCTCGACTGACGGGAAGTCAGGAGTTACTGGCACCCACGTCTGTTTTACATAAATGACCCTTGTCACGGAGTAGTTGCACTTCAACGAATTTACACCACTTGACGGGACACTACCCTGCGCTCTGTAGGAGCCATTATCCCAAGAGGGCGTTTAAAGGTGAGCTCCATCACCCCATGAATTCAAATTATTTTAGTCAGATGCAGTTGAGGAGACACGACAATCACCCTGAGGCGCCTCAAGAAAGGCACGTGTATAGTCTGTTAAAATCCACGAATGAATTAAAATTGTGAGGGGTAGGCAGATCGGATCTTCACTACACGTTCGAAAACTTGCGCGCCGTTACGTCACGACAGTTCCCTCAAGCAAGATGGCAGGCCCAGAGGCAGCAGCCAGCATAGGACGAATCGCCTCCAAGATGGAGTTGGCAAAACGCTCATCCAAGACTGCCTCCAGCATAATAGGCGATCGATTCCTGAGCAGACCTGGCTTACGAATAACGCGTTCTGTTCCAAATCCGACCAAGGCGCGCTGTACATCTGCCCATAGGACATGATGCTTTCTAAGTTCTGACAAGATGGCAAGATGAAGCGGCGAGTTTTGGTATGAATCATCTTCCTTCATATAGACTTTCAATATGCACCCCGTCTTCAATTCAGGCACCTCCTCTGCCTTTACATCAGCCACATTGGGAATAATAATCATCTGAGATGACGCAAGACAATAACGCTGCAGTTCTTCGTATAATTGAGCAATCGTATCGGCCGATCCGTATGTTTCCATGCGAATGGGAAGTCCCCACGAGTAATCCGAATGCATGCTCCGTAAACGTCCGCGCGGATCCAGCCCTTGTTCATCACGAAATACCGTTACCCCCGGTACATCGCTGGCGTGCAGGTACCGTATGATCTCTTCATACGTTGCCCGCGAATGCCAGCTTTTCCGGTCATCTTCGTACACGCGTACGACCAACAATGCGCCCCCAGGCATGAGATCACTCCTCATTCCACATTCGGGATCGCGTTGCTTCACAAGTCGTTTATATATATGGACGGTTCGGTCAAACTGACACGACGTTATGGGGCTGCCTTATATATCGCAGGGGGATGGATAGTTTCAGAGGGTTGAAAGTATCCGGTTTGCATCACATAACTCAATCAGTGGCGAAACATCCATTTTCGCAATGTGAATGATAGCCAAGCGACTCATGAAGCACAAGATGGGCTGTGCCGCCGCAAAGCGGACAAGTATAAGTGGTTTCGGTATTCTCTATTCCGTCTATTGATTGAAGTGCTGCAGTTTCGGCTACGATAACCTTGCTGATGTGATCTTTATTCATTTGAACCACCTTTTCAAATCAGTTGATACGGTGCTATGTAACTAACCTTTAGTTTATCCAGTTGAATGCCGTAATTATGCGCCTGATGTTGATGCGAAAAAAACGGGCTGCTGGCGTGGTGAGTCCGTCCAATTCCAATGGTAGCCAATCCCCATATCCTTAGAGGGACCAAAGGCGGAGGTTAGGGAATGAACTGGCTCAGTGTATTCATTACGGCGAACTTGATTGGGATTGGTTCTAATTTTGACAACTGTGGCACGGGCATCGCGTACGGCAGCGAAAAGATCAAGTTTCCACATTCGATCAATATCCTCGTGAACGCGATTGGCTTTTGCACGGCACTGTTAGGCGCATATATGGGGCAAGTGATCTCGCGGTACATTACCTTAACAGAGGCTGGTTGGGCAGCCTGTGTTGTGCTCGTTTGCATCGGACTCTTTTTCTGGTACGCCAAATATCTGCATCCTCGACTATCGCGCAAGAGCGAACAAATACGCATACAACAACTTGGATGGAAACAAGGGATTATCCTTGGCTTCGGCTTATCCTTTACAAACGTAGCGGTTGGGTTTGGAGCAACCGTAGCGCACACATCTACGGTGTGGGTCACTGCCTTGAGTATCGGCATTTGGGGATACATCCTCATCTGGCTCGGAAACGCCGTAGGCATCGGCATTCTGGCCAGGCTGCTCGGCAAATATTCATCCTTTTTTGCAGGACTTCTGCTGATTATCATCGGGATTCATGAAATCGTCGGGCTCCCATTGCTGCACTAGTTATGGCCATGCCGGTATGGATTCGCTCACCAGCTACTCCTTCAGATAGGGCAGCACGTTTTGGATTAGGTGATTCAATTGATTTGCCATCTCGGTATAGGTTTTCTTTGCTGCCTCATTTTCAGTTTCAATCGCGAATGTTTCCATATCGGCCTCCAGTTTCTTTAACGTCGCCGCCAACAGAGGTTTCATCTTGACTTGAGGTTTCAGTACAGAATCGTTGTACAGGTCGACAGAAACCTTCCCGTTCGAATCAAATTGTGCAAAAAAGACATCCTTGAAATTTTGCGCTCCGTACTTCATGACTTCACCCAGCAGCCATTCTTGGGTATACCCTAGCTTATCAAGCGATTGCTGGATGACCTTACCGTCGACAATGAGAATCTGGGGCTGTTGTTGCGACGCGACACTTACGCCTGCGGCCATTGGCGTCAGTGGCTGCAGTTCAGTTTTCTTCATAACGCTCAGCTTGCCGTTGTTTTCAAATACAGCACTCTCGACGTCTGAGACATTGAAGACGTCCTTTTGACGCAAAAGCATTAACAGTTCATCCACGGACATATGGACGTTCGAGAGCCTCTCTTCCATGATTTGGCCGTTTTCGATGAGTGTTATCGGTTTCCCGTCTAAAGCAGTCCGGACAATATAGGATTTCTTCTGTACGAAGGCAAGTACGATGGAAAGAAGCGACCATAACACCAATGCCAGAATGGCATGAAGTGTTCTAACCTCATCCAGCGACCATGCCGCTGCAATATTACCAAGTGTCAGTCCGGTAATGTAATCGAAGAATGTCAGTTGGGCAATTTGTCGCTTTCCCAGAACGCGGGCCAAAATGAAGAGGACAAAGAAAGCGATGATGGATTGATAAATGACTTCGTGTGTCGTTGGATACGGCATTCGACGGATCCTTTCCAGCTGTGCTTCAAGAAAAAGTACTCATGTTAGACAGTCTGTACTATGTCTGCCGCACCTATACGAATCCGTGGCTGGTCGTACCCCCCTCGCACGGTCAAACTGCATTGGTGCTATACTCAAATCGATTGATGTTGCTGCGTCGGGGGGAGATAAATCTGATGACGACCATTCCGAAATCATTTCTGCTTGGTGCTGCCACGTCGGCTTATCAGATTGAAGGTGCCGTGCATGAAGATAACCGCGGAGAGTCCATCTGGGATGTGTTCAGCCATACGCCGGGGCGTGTTCGTAACGGCGATACGGGGGATGTAGCCTGCGATCACTATCATCGCTATTCGCAAGACATCCAGCTAATGAAACAGCTGGGGCTGAACGCCTATCGGTTTTCAGTTGCGTGGCCGAGGTTGTTTCCGACGGGATCGCGATGGCTTAATCAAGCAGGACTGGACTTTTACCGACGATTGGTGGACGAACTGCTCGAGGCAGGCATCCAGCCTGTCATGACGCTCTATCATTGGGATCTCCCGCAGGCGCTGCAGCAGAAGGGTGGCTGGACGAACCGCGAGACCGCCGATCGATTCGCTGATTATGCCCACACTGTTTTCTCCCACCTCGGCGATCTCGTACCTACGTACGTTACCCTCAACGAACCGTGGTGCAGCAGTGTGCTCGGTCACCTGTTTGGGCAACATGCGCCCGGTCTGCGCGATCCTGGAGCAACCATGGCTGCGTCGCATCATTTGCTGCGCGCGCACGGCCTGGCGGTGCAAGCGTTTCGCGCAGAAAACCTCAAGTCAGCCCAGATTGGCATCACGAACAACCTGACGAACGTTGAACCAGCGACTGACAGTTCGGACGATTTGGCTGCGACGGAAAAGGCGGATGTTGTACTCAACCGATGGTTTCTCGATCCGCTCTTCAACGGCCGCTATCCACAACTGTTTGAAGCATTCGGCATGGGGCAGCTGGTGCAGCCGGGTGACATGGAAGTCATCGGTCAGCCCATCGACTTCCTCGGTGTGAATTACTACAGCACCAACATGGTACGAGCGAATCCGAACGATCCGCTCCTCGGTGCAACACTCGAACAGCCAGAGGGCCCTCGTACAGCAATGGACTGGGGCATCGCGCCGGAAGGACTATATTCCCTGTTGACCAAACTGCACAGGGACTACCCGCACCTGCCAATCTATATTACAGAGAATGGTGCTGCGTTCGATGACCAGGTGGTAGCGGGCCAAATCAAAGATACAGAGCGGATTGACTACATTCGCACACACCTGGAACAGGTCTTGCGGGCTGTCAATGAAGGTATCGATGTACAGGGTTACTTTGTCTGGTCGCTGCTCGACAACTTCGAGTGGGATGCTGGCTATGAAAAGCGGTTTGGCATCGTCTACGTCAATTACGAAACGCAGGAGCGTGTCTGGAAAGACAGCGCGAAGTGGTATCACCAGCTCATTCAAAATCGCACACTATAAGAGGCTGTTCGAAAAGGGTTACCCGGGTCTATCGCCCGGCCTGAACGGGTCCGGGGTGTCCACTGGACACCCGGCTTCGCCCCCCACAGGGGACCAGACGCCATACGCATTTTTGTCCGCTTCCTTGTGCTGTACGGCATCTTATAAGGCGAGACTTGGCGCTTTGCGCCAAAGCGAGACCTATCCCCTTGTGGGGCCTTAACCCTTTTCGGACACGCATTATAACGCTGACCCGCGCTATAACATTGAAACATGTGCAATAGACGAAAAGCAGGGCCGCCGAGGCAATCGCCTCAGGTGGCCCTGTTTGCGTAGCCGCGCTATTCCTCCTGCAGCAGTGCGAGTTGTTCCTGGTTCAACTTTACCCTCCGTTTGCGCAACGGATAGAACAGGAAGAACGCCAGGCCAACGACGAGACAAATCATTGGCAGCAGGGTGATCCAGGCCTGAAATCAGGGCAGCCGTGTACGTGTGTGCGAAAATGAACGGAATGAGTACAAGGCCGAACAGCGTTATGGCCAGCACTTCAGACGCAAACGCGCCAATTTTCGGTACGAGGAGACCCCAGACATAGACGAGCGGCAATGCCACGACAAGCGTCCCTATCAGCAGGATGGACTGCTGTGTACCTGTGATGCCGAGGTTGTACTTGGCGTAGAATGACAGATCGGCCGTCAACAGCGTGAAGCCAAGTTGGACGAAAAAGCGCATGCCGATGAACGAGACAAAGGAACGGTTGACGAGCGTACGCTTGAGCGCTTGTAGGGCATCGCCTGGTCTTCCGGTTTAACGTCTGCCTGTTTGAGCCGCTCCTGCCGGCGGCGCCTAAGTTCCATGCTCGGAATGGTGGTCAGCAGCGTGGCGATGCTGAGCAGTCCGAACATAATTCCCATCAGGGCCAGCCGATGTGCTGCGCAATCATCTGCGGCAGCGCCACGCCTGCGACGAGGCCAATGATGCCGAAGACGAAGATTGCAAAATGTGAAGCGGTCAACTATGCTTACTATACAAACGTAAGTAGAGGATGATTACGGATGATGCCATCGTTGTTTATTGCGCATGGAGCCCCGCTGCTCGCGCTTGAAGACAATGAATATACGCAATTCCTCAGCGATTTGGGGCGGACGATGCCGCGACCCAAAGCTGTGGTCATTTTTTCTGCACACTGGCTGGCGCAAACGCAGCGTGTCAGCGAAGTAGACACGTACGACACGATTTACGATTTTGGAGGGTTCCCCGAGGAACTCTATCAGATTCGCTATCCGGCCAAAGGTGATATCCGCGTGGCAAAAGAGGTAGAAGAAGCGTTTAGCCGAAACGGTATTGCGTACGAAATTGAACAGGAACGCGGGCTCGATCACGGTTCTTGGGTCGTACTGCGCCTGCTGTATCCAGACGCAGATGTGCCCGTCGTTGCGATGTCCGTCAATCCGCGCTTGTCCCCGCAAGAACAGTACAATATTGGCCGTAGTCTGATGGAACTGAGAAAGCAGGACATTCTTGTGATTGGCAGCGGTGGAACCGTCCACAATCTGCGTGCCCTCAATTGGAACGCAGCAGAAGCAGACGACTGGGCGGTGACGTTTGATGACTGGCTCAGCGAACACCTCACATCATGGGACGTATCCAGTCTCTTTCAATACGATACGCTTGCGCCGGATGCCAGACTGGCTGTTCCGCCATACGGGAATGAGCACTTTGTGCCGCTGTTGTATGCGATGGGTGCAGCCGATGACGTCCGGACAGCGGAATCACTTCACCGCAGTTATCAGTACGGAAATCTCAGCCAAAGCGTATGGCGGTTCGGGTGAGCAAGTCACTATTCACCAACCAGCGGTTCCTCACGCTGTTAATGGGGCAAGGGTTGTCCTATTTTGGTGATTCGATGGCTGCTGTGGCGCTGCCGATCCTTGTCCTTAGCGTGACCGGATTGGGCTTTTTGATGGGACTGGTGGGAATGCTTGAACTCGCGCCGCTGTTCCTGATTGGCATCGCAGTGGGCGTCTGGGTTGACCGGCTCAATCGCAATCAGATCATGCTGCTTGCCGACTTTGGCAGAGCGGTTCTGACCGGCCTGATTCCGGCCGCTGCACTGTTGCATGTCCACATGATGCCTGTCATCGCGATTGTCTCCATCGCCAGTGGCACGCTGTCCGTATTTTTTGGCGCTGCCTATACGGGGACGATCCCGCACGTGGTCGCTCCCGAAGATCTGGGACGCGCGAATGGCTGGTTTGAAGCGGTCGAAAGTGCAGCCTACGCGCTTGGGCCCGTGCTGGCTGGCTTACTGACGTCGCGAATCGGCGCACCACTGACCATTGCCCTCGACGCCTTATCTTTCGCCGCGTCTGCCATAGCCATTCTCCTCATACGCGATCGCCAGCACCAGCGTGGACTTCCGTCGTCCGAACGTCCCTCGCGGGATTTCTGGGGAGAGATCCGGACCGGGTTTCAGGTGGTCGTACGGGATGTCGTTCTGCGAACGGTCTCTGGGCTTTGGGCAAGCAATCGCTTTGCGTTTATCGCGCTGATACCAGCGTTGACGTTCTTTGTGTTGCGTACGGTACACGGAACAACAGCTCAGGTCGGTGTGGCTGTGGGGATTTACGCAATTGGTTCACTCATTGGGACGTTGGCGGCCTCGAACGTGAAGCAGACGTATGGAATTGTTTTGGCTCTCTGCGGCCAAGGCCTGATGTTTGTCGGCGCGTTGTTGCTTGCAGTGAGCCACTCGATTACGATGGTCATGATTTGGTCCGGGCTGCTTGGGCTCGGTGAAGGCGTTCTGCTCGTCTGTTATTTGACGGTTCGGGTCAGTCGCGTGCCGGATGACGTGATTGGCCGCGTCTATGCCATCACTTCCACCGGATCACAAGGGATGGGTGCGATTGGCTATCTCATCATCGGGGGGTTACTCAGCCTTTGCGGAGGGCGGGTAACGTGGCTCATCCTTGCGCTGATCTCGATTGCCAGCTTACTGCCAGTTGTTATAATGCTGCGCGGTCGGCTGTTAGGAGGGCATACGGACTTTGATTGAATATGTGATGCCTACAGCGCCGTTCAATTTTGCCCAAATGCTGAGAAGACCTGCTTCGCGGCCCTCCAAGTTGATGCGGATTGACATGGATGCTCTGTCGTTGACGCGGGCCATTTGGGTTCCTGCGGGCCACATCGTACCCGTTACCATCCGGGGGATGGGCACGGTCGATCAGCCAAAGCTGGAGGTTATGTATCCGCATACGACACCGGAACCGGATCGGATCGAAGTACGCCGATGTGTCGAACGGATGTTTTGCACCAGACTGGAACTCGCGGAATTTTATCGCCATGTTGGTGAACAGACCCAGTGGCGGGAACTGACGGAACAGTTTTATGGACTGCGCCCAATATTGGATGCGAACCTGTTCGAATCGATGGTGAGGACAATCATCGGGCAACAGCTGAATGTTCAGTTTGCCGCAACCTTGGTAGAGCGGCTCGTGCAGCTGGCGGGGGAGCCCGTTTCTTGGAATGGTGTATCTTTTCATGCGTTTCCTTCGCCTGAGCAGGTGGCTCGCCTCTCCTATGAGCAGCTACGAGCAGCATCGTTCAGCCAGCGTAAGGCAGAATACGTGATTGACTTTGCCCGTGCGATTTTCGATGGGACGATTGACCTCGAGGCCTGCTGGGGACTTACGGATGAACAAATCCACGAGTTGCTGTTGCCGCTACGCGGCATTGGACGCTGGACAGTGGAATGTTTTCTGCTGTTTGGAATGGGACGGCCAGACTTGATGCCGGCTGCTGACATCGGCGTACAAAATGCCATCAAGAAACTATATGGGATGCAGGAGCGGCCGAGGGAGCCTGAAGTCAGGGAACTAGCAGAAAGATGGGCACCGTGGCGAAGCTATGCAGCGTACTACCTATGGCAGAGCCTGATCCTGTAAGGGTTGGCTTACCTTGACCCTTGTTGGACACGCACGATTACCCGGAATTCCCGGGAATGAATTTGGCACGATGTGGAGATACCTGTCGTATATGATGCGAGGGGGGATCACCAATGCAAGTCGATGTCAAATGCAGCGTTTCAAATTGTACCTACTGGAAACAAGGAAACGATTGCTCTGCGCCGGCCATTATGGTGACGGTGGACAAGCATGGGAATCAAAATTTCAATGAGGAAATTGCCGACGAAATTATGGTGGATTTGCAGCACAAGGATACTGCTTCACAATCAGCCGAGACCTGCTGCCATACGTTCAAAAAACGTGCATAGCCTGAAAGCGGCGATTATCTGAACATGCAGAGGCGATTGCGACATTAACGCAGTAGCCTCTTTTTTTATTCTTAGCGTATGATAAGTCTAGATCTTCATTCGGAAGGAGCACAGTGATGGCAGCTTGCGCCTTTGTCCAGCCAATTTAAACCACCTCATTTTCGGGCCAGCCCCGAAGCGCGAATGAACGGGCCTGTAAAGGCTCCAAGTGAGGTGCATACAAATGAATTTCTTTCGTGTGTTTCGAAATCGCAATCTCTGTTTATTGACTGCGGCAGATTCCGTATCGGTATTGGGCGATCAGATGGGGTGGATCGCGATTCTCTGGTTCGCCACTGTGACGACCAAAAATTCGGCGATGGTCGGGTTGCTCGGCCTCGTCTTTGGCGTGCCGGGGGTAGCGCTCGGTGCAGTTGTCGGAAATGTGCTCGATCGCGCACCACAAAAACGCATCGTCGGCGCAACGAACGTCCTGCTCGGTGTGATCTTCACGCTGATTCCACTCCTCTACCATCTAGGCTGGCTTCCGTTCGCCCTGTTGGTGGGGCTTGTATTCTTGGCGGGCTGTCTCACTCCGTTTACCAGCGTGGGCTGGATGACACTCCTGCCAGCTGTCGTGTCAGAAGATGAACTAGGGGCGGCCAATTCAGCAAACGAGACCGCTTGGCACGGCGCTTCACTGCTGGGACCTGTTTTGGGCGGGCTGCTCATCGCACGGTTCGGATCGCCTGTGGCCATCCTCATCGACGGTGTGACTTACTGGCTCGCAGCGCTGTTCATTCTGTGGATTCGCATGCCTGGCACCGCGCAACAGCGCGCAACAACCTGCGATGAACAACCAGCTACACCGGTGCCAACGAGTTTCTGGCGCGAGACCGCTGCAGGCTTTCGTATACTTTATCAACTAAAACCGGTCTGGTGGATTACGATTGGCGCCTTGATCCTTAACCTGGCGTACGGCCAGCTGGAAGTGTCCCTTCCATTGCTGACGCATGGCGAATTGCATGCAAGTGCCGATATCCTTGGCCTGCTCTGGACGACCTACTTTATTGCATCTCTAATTGGGGCAGCTGTCGGTGGCTGGTTGACCACACGAGGGAAACCGGGGGTTTGGCTGGCTGGGATGGCGGTGGCTGGGGCATCAGCTTTATGCCACTCCTATGTCAGACCTCCGTTTGGTTGACAGTCACTTCAATGGCACTGGCTGGCCTGCTGTTTGGGGGCTATCCACCGTTGGCACGGACCGTGGTACAGCGGGTTGTGCCGCGAAACTATCAAGGAAGAGTGCTTGGCATCCGCAGTTCAGTCATGGGTGTCGGCATACCCGTGGGATCCTATGCGGGCGGCTTGTTCGGATCGATCATGTGTTCATCGCGCGTGATGGGTCTGGCAGGCTGTGTGGTACTGATGACCGGTATCCTGTTATTTGCGGTTCGCAGTTTTCGGGAGATGTAGGGTATGTACCAAGAAGGAGCAAGGGGATAGCCTTGCTCCTTCTTGATGCGTTTTACCTATTGCAGAATCAGCAGCTACCACTCCTTATCTTTTAAGGGATGGTGTACGTTATGCTTGGCCCTGACTTGGAGAAAGGGCGTGCACCGCGGCGCAACAGCCTTGTTTGAAAGATTGAACGGCTTGAACTTATATTTATGTAATTATGTTAGGCTTGAACGGCAACGCAATCTGAGCGAGGGGAACGATACACGCAATGAATTATTCTGTACCCGTTACCAGAAATCGTGGGCAACGGTTTCTAGCGAAATCCCCGGAAATCACGCTGTATTTCTGGATTGTTAAGTTACTTACGACCGCGATGGGCGAAGCGACGTCTGATTACCTGGTTTCGCATATCAACCCGTACGTTGCCGTTGTGCTTGGAGCAGTCGGGTTCGTGATCGCGCTCGTTTTACAATTCACGGTTCGAAAATACATCGCCTGGATCTATTGGCTGCTCGTGGTCATGGTCGCCATTTTCGGCACGATGGTCGCGGACGTCACACATATTGTGTTGGGCGTTCCATATTACGCATCCACCACTGCCTTCGCCATCATCTTGGCGGCTGTATTCACGGCTTGGTACAGCGTTGAGAAGACGCTATCCATTCACAGCATATACACGCGCCGTAGAGAGATCTTCTATTGGGCTGCGGTGCTGGCGACTTTCGCCATGGGGACCGCCACTGGTGATATGACCGCAACAACCTTGCATTTAGGGTATTTGGCGTCAGGGATTTTGTTCGCAGTACTGTTTTTGCTGCCGGGCGTAGGCTACTGGCTGTTTGGGTTCAACGAAATTTTTGCTTTCTGGTTCGCGTATGTTATGACCCGGCCACTTGGGGCGTCCTTTGCGGATTGGTTTGGCAAACCGCAAAGTATTAGCGGCTTGGGGTATGGCGATGGCATCGTGAGTCTGGTTCTGACCATACTGATTGTCATTTTCGTCGGCTATTTGACGCTGAGCCGCCGGGATGTTCAAAAGGAGATGCAGTTCGACATGAGGCCATAAGTGCCCCTCCACAGTACTGACGTGAAATGATGTGGAAGAAAACAGGGCGGTCGCCCTGTTTTTTTTGGATCAGGAACCTTAGGTTATTTTCGCCCGGATTGTTGCTAACAGCGGTAATCTTAAAGCCACATTGAAAGTGGGTTTGCTTGCCTGAAGGTCGCCTTGCGGAGAATAGCGATAGCGGCACACTGCGGTTCATATTACATTTTCGTTGGTCCGGTTGACTCAATAAGCTGTCCTGGACCGTTTAAGACGATGTATAACGTTGATTCTCAGCCCGTGAACAGCGATAGGCTGTCGAAAACAGCTTAAATGGCATAATATGATTCGAATCTTTAAAGATAAGCTGCTGTCTGCCGCTATTCTGTGGGCCTTGGCGCGCTTCAGTCAATTGGGCAATAACCTTTACGAACCTTTAGAGATTTGGCCTGTAACAAATACGCGCGATTGAAGTCCAATTATTGAAATAAAGGATTACGAATGCTTGCTGTTGGAACGAAGAGCTGTTAGGAGGACATGATGAGTAGAATCGCAAAAACGCCCACCCCACCTATTACGCGGTTATTTTTACATCCGAACGGACGGATAGGGACAACGGATATGGAGAGATGGCAGACGAAATGGTGAAACTTGCATCGGTTCAACCCGGCTTTTTAGGGATGGAAAGTGCGAGGGAAGGGGTAGGTATTACGGTATCTTACTGGGAATCACTCGAAGCGATTCAACAGTGGAAGCAGAATGAGCGACATATGGTTGCGCAAAAACACGGTATGTCTGAGTGGTATCTCAGGTATAAGACGCGAATTTGTAAAGTCGAGCGGGATTATGGCTTTGTGTCTGAAGAGGCCGAACGGTGACTTTATCGTATATGCCTGAGTGGTGGCCCGTAAGGTCAAAACTGATGTAGTCCAACTGCGACTAGCAAAAATTTGCTCACTAATGCGTCCGGTCACCTCTATTGGCCGACCAACGTTAAAGCCATCCCTGGCGTTTCGCGATGTGAATAGCTTCCGTGCGATTTCTCGCATCTAACTTCTGTATCGCCGAGGACAAGTGATTCCTTACCGTTCCGTGTGATATGTGGAGGTTACGTGCGATTTCATCTATGCTTGCACCTTCAATTGCAACGGATAACACCGTTCTCTCCCGCTCGGTCAGGGGATTTCTCCCTTGGCTCAATGCGGATTTTGCTAGTTCCGGGTCAATTACGCGATCGCCATTCATCGCCCGACGGATCGCCACGGCTAACTCAGAAGCGGGAGCATCCTTTACTAAAAAACCCACAGCTCCATTCTCCATTGCACGCCGTAAATATCCTGGACGACCGAACGTCGTCAAGATAAGAATGCGACAATCTGGCAACGTCCGGTGGAGTTCTCCAGCGACAGAAAGGCCATTGCCTCCTGGCATCTCGATGTCCAGCAGTGCCACGTCAGGATTCGTCATGGTCGCTGCTTCAACAATCTCGTCCACTCTGGAGACTTCAGAGACAACTTCCATGTCGTCCTCCAATGAGAGCAGTGCGCTGAGCGCTCCAAGCACCATGGTTTGATCTTCTGCAATCAGAATCCGGATGGTCATCATGTATCTCCCCGGTAAACAATTCAATCAATACGGGTAATCCCAGCGGAGCAGGTGGTATTCTAATATCTCTGGTGGCTCACTACTGGAATGGTCGCGCGCAAAAAGAAATTCCCATCTTCGAGGAGGCCGAACTCGAAGGCCCGTTTACACCTGAAACGCGTTCGTCCAGCCCTTGCAACCCACTGCCACCCAGTGAATTAAGCTGAGCGTCGCTGAGCTCGCATCCATCGTTGATCACGGTTCTCAATCCAAGAGCAGATGCGATGAAGAAGAACTGTTCCATCCAATTGGTACCTTGGGTGATGTTTATGTAGATGGATAAAAGAATGAGCACAAGGAGCAGGGCGCAGTCCGCCCACAGGTACGTTTCGGGTGCTCGCTCGCGACACACGAGAAACACGTACACAGTCACGTATAGAATGACTTCCGCAAGCGCAGCAAGCTGTATTTTGAATGTGACGTCCGCTGACCGTAATGACTGCATTGGGATGAGGAGAAACAGCAGCCACAGCAGGATAAATAGCTCCAGGATGGGAGCAAACCCGAAATACGAGGATGTTTTTTGTTCAATCCGTTCGGATGAATATTCACCTGCACGAGTGCGACGATCGATCAAGCTTGGCTGCCTTCTTTCCTAACATTGCCCTTAGTGTACTATCATCACAGTCCATATGAACAGAATAACGGCGTAACCATTGATCAGCGCTGTTCGCAACCAGTGTGTCCCGATTATTTTGTGCACAAATGGACTATTTGCGCCCAACGGATCTTTACTTAGTTTGGCTTGTAGTGGCCCCCAAAAGATAGCGGTCAAAATGTGCGATAAAAGCTGAAAGGTCAGGCTGCTCCAGATAGCCCAACCAGGTGAACCAACAGGATGATACCAAACCAAAGCCACCGAACCTACCAGTGAAATGCCCACCGGAATGAAGACCCAGTATGGGAGCTTTCGCCAATGTTTCTCCTGAACCATATGAAACGTACCCGCACCAAGTAATTTCCAGGTTCTGAAGATGTCTACCTCATCGGCCGGATATGGTTCCAACATTGTAGAAGGCAATTACCAGGTTGAACAGCAAAAATATGTTCGAGCTACCCATCGCTTGACCCTGCTTTCGGTGAATCTATAAATTCACGGTCCAGTGTAATGTCAATCGCGATCGACCGACCAGTGATTTTTAACCGAAATTATGTGTGACATTTGTCATGGGTAGAATCAACTGAAATGTCACTATCGCCGCAGCTGTTCGACCGCTAAACTATAAAACCGGAAACGGATTCCATTGGCCTCAGTAGTCCCGGGGAACGTGGCCAGGCGCAGATAAGCGGTAGAGGGGTGTATTTGTGAGGGCAAAATTAAAGTTAATCGTATGGTTGATGATTGTATTGCTTTTCTTTCAGTACGTGGCTGGAATGGTGACAAATCTATTCGTCCAAATTCCCGGCTCTGTCTCAACCCAATATCAATCTGGCGGTGCATTTTATCGTCATTGGGGAACATCGTTACAGTGGATATTGACTCGCAGTTCATTCTTCCTGAAAATACACGTCATTCTTGGTGTATTGTTGGTCCTTGCTGGTGATCGGCATGGCCATCGCAGTTCGAAATCGAGCGTGGATTATTTTCTCTATTCTGGGTGCCATTTTTACAATTGGTGCAGGAATTAATGGTATGTTTTTTGTTTCCTTCGGGCAGCACAACGTTAATTCGCTCATTATGGCGATTGCCTTTCTAGTGACCTTCATTTGCTATATCGCTGGGCTGCTTGTTGAGCGGAAGCGGCCTTAAGATGAAATCTCAATCGTTCTTGCCGCCGCAATTCCTTTTATTTTACTTCTCGTAGTGGTTTTCCATATCGCACTAAAACATGCCAAAGTAGTTTTAATTCCTGAAGAACTTCCTGATAGGTTCCTCTGTCGATCCAAGCACCGGGATCACGTTTCAAGTCCATGGCGGCACAACCAATCTTGCTTGCATCGATATAATCATTTTGCGTAATCCGCTTCGCTAAAGATGGCATGGATGGAGCCTCGAAAATCTGTGGGGACTTCATCGACCAGAAGCGCAAAGCCCATGTGCCAATAGAACTCAATGGAATACTTCCGACATATTTCTTGTAGGGTTTTTCCTATTTGAGTACCCTTGAACGATGTGAAACCTCAGGGGAAAGCAAGAAATAGCACGATCCGAAGCGTAGAGATGGTCCGTCCGGATGCAGCATCAGATCCAGCGCTCCGTATTTGGGCCGCTGGCTGTTGGTTGAGCCATTAATTTGATACGCCCCGCCAAACATTTTCTGCTCCCACACGTCACGTTCACCGCCTGGGTAGGCGGAGACGCTTCCATTTGATGATAACGTCTCAAATTGGCTTTTATAAACCCCTTGCTAAAACAGTGCTTCAGCTACGGTTTTCATCGCCGGATCGAGTCTATCTGGGTGAAAATGCAGGGCAATTCGTGCATGTGTTTTCAGGTTGGTGGCAGCATCTTCAAACGTCTTACGCTCGAAGTTCGACATTTGAAGAATGTCTCGAATGGTTTGTTCAGCCTCAAGTTTATGACTCCTTGCGTACTTTGTAATGTGCTCAAGAGCCACATCATGCCATTTAAGCGGCTTTGGACAGCCTATCGCGTGTAGTAACTGCATTGTTAGCGACATAATACCCTCTTAAGCGGTTCTCCGCAGTCTATTGAGTAAGCCGGTCAAAGAAAATACGGATATAAGCGGCTATATGCTGTTATATTGATCACCACGCGACGCACACGGACTTCGGCGGGCTATGTATCCAAATTAAACCAAACGTAGGTATAATCAAGTAAACTTGAGTCGCTCCGGGGGGCCTCACGTGGCAGTAGTTACAGATGTCCTTTCAAGATTATTGATGTTATGGTTCAGTCTTTTGTTCATTGGAATTAGAAGATTCTGCGGCAGGGTCACTTTCAAATCAATCGATGATGTGCAATATGTCTTACTTGAACTGCTGCTTGTGCTTTATTTTATCGGTAACTTGATGCACTGGTACTTCGTGATCCCGTTGATGACTATTGTGTTATTACTTTGGGGATTCTTGCAGTTTCGTGCCCATTGGCTCCCGTTCCTATGTGGTTCGTCTGATTCTCGGCTAAGGAGTTATTATGAAATATTTGGTGAAAATATATATCTCCTTCCGAGGGCTAAGCGACGGATTATCCCTGACGCATACCATACCATTCAGCACGTCCTAATGACACTCAATACCGTTGCTGTATTTCTGATGCTTAAGTACTGACTCAAAGATTACTTCGGTTGTCAAAGCTCACGCTTGCAACCATACCGCTTATCGTCTTTGCTGCGTGGTATGTCTGGTCACACCCTACGCCCAATATTCAATGATGATTCCACTGCTACCAACAGACATTCATTTTTACTGTGTAACGGCCATAACTAGGATGTGGCTGTTCCCTGTGTATTCGATTTTGTTAAACAAATTATTCTTCCCACGGAACCGGACATGTTTACGATTTCTGTCAGTCATGTCTCAGGCAATGGCGGGGGGAGCTATAAGTTTCGCAGTGTGCTATACCTTACTTCCCGCGCAGTGGTAATAGGGTCTTTTAATACAATGCGGCAGAGAACTGAATCTGTTCACAGAGTCTACAGTATGTCATGGAGGGCAATTGCCCTCCCAATCCCCTCTCGTTTTATTTAGTCCGTAAGCATTTTTCCTCGTGTTTCAGGAAAGACCCAAACCAGGATGGCCATGACGACAAAGAAGATTGACGCGGTCGAAAGCAAGGTTCCGAAACCTACGGAGACTGCTAATGCGGCTACGGCCAAAGGCATGAAGAATGTCAAACCACGTTCAATGTTAAATACGCTGTTGGACACGGTACTACGTACTGGCCCAGGGAATACCTCATTGAAAATAGGACCAACAACAGCGGTACCACCGCCACCAAAGCCGATAAAGAACATGCAGATCAGCAGAACCGTGGTGCTACCTGTCCAAAACAATGTAATTGGAATGACTGCCGCAGCCTCAATAATTTTGTAGATGGCCAAGACCATACGACGTCCAAACTTATCCGCAATAAACCCAGTGGATGTATAACCAATAAAGCCGCCAACATTAAGCAGGATCAGCCAAAGTGCACTGTGCTCAATGGTCATATGGCGCTGAGTCTGCAGGTACGTTGGGAACCAAGTGGTCAATAACCAGTAACCTGTGAACTCAAGTGTCATCAAAACCAACGCAGCGAGTGCAAACCAAGGAGTTTTACCTTGAAAAATAAGCCTCAGAGGAACCCTGGCAACCTTACCAGTACCACGATTGTTCCATACGTCAGATTCCGGAATACTAAATAGCACTGGAAGAACGATAAGCAAGGCAATGACAGCAGTGCCGAATGCAAGACGCCAGCCTATGTGTGGAGCCAAAAAGGCGCCGACGAGCCGTGATTGTAATATGTTAGCTGGAATGGAAATTTCCATTGTGACATTGAGAGAACTGTGATAAATATTGCAATTGAGGGGGGCTTTCCGCCAACAGCGCGTGAAACAAATAAGTCAAAGGAGTGAGTGGTGTTTAATGACGATTGCCTATGAGACTATACCTGTTGAAAGCGCTGAATACTGCAGAGCCTTATGCGACGAACTGATGGCCTTTCAAAAGTCGAAAGCGCAAATTAGGCCAGAGTTGTTTGACAGCATGAATTTTGATACTAGAATGATTCCCTCTATAAAAAGTGCAATTCACAATCATATTGTGGTTGTTAAAGATGATAATGAACGGATTGGGTACGTATATTCGAACGTTTCCCCCAAAACGGCATATTCAAATGACTTCGCCACCTTTTTTGATCTCGGTTCCGTAAAGGGAAACAATGTCGGCTGTTTATCCCAGTTTTACATTCAAGAACAGTATAGAAAACATGGAATAGGATCCGTGCTTTTTGATATGGCCATGACATGGTTGAATCAATTCGATGACGTCGATGATTATTTCATCTTTGTTTCAAATGGTAATGATAACGCTTTAGAATTCTACAAACGAAAGGGATTTGTTGTTAGCCATAAAATACTGGATGGTTTCATAACAGTGTTACGAAACAAATTACCCTCCATGCCTTAGCACGGAGGGTATATGGTTTAAATGGGGGGATTCCTTGTTCAGCCGAAGTAAGCACATCGTATTTGGTTTGTTATCGGTCATATTATCAGTAGTTTTCTGGATCTTGATATGCAAATTTTTATTTCCGTTAATGGACTATCACAATCACATTCCATTTATGGTTTTTGAAGAAATTTCGCTTCCGTTGGCAGTGATTCCATTGATCCTCGGAGTTATAGGTCTATTACGTAAAGAGAGAATGATAATCTTACCGATAATTGGAATTCTCATCTCTTGTATTACGATTCTTTGGCTTTTTGTCTTGATCCTTACGAGCGGTGGAATGTGATAGAAGGGGAAGGTGCGACGTAGCTGGACTTAACGCATTGGGAAACTCCTGACTATAAGAGCGTGTCCGAAAAGCCCCTGATTTTGAGCCAATAGCAAAACGCACCCAGCCGCAGAAATGGTAAAATTGAAGGTGACGAAACCAACCAATTTTCCAGTTCTGGAGGTGCGTTTTCCATGGATTTGCAGTTGGTACTGCTTCCACAGTCCTATTATAACACCTTGGGCTTTGACCCTGAACTCATTGATTATGTCGATCACATTGACGATTCGTTCCTCGACCAGCTAATTGACCCTTTGTACGATAGAAGGGGCCGTCAGACCCGCCTCGCCAGTGACCTATTTCCGTATGCATTTTCTGTACTTCACTAGACCGGAGATCACGTCTTTCCGCCAGCTGTGCAAACAGCTGCGGGACCCGAAAAACCAAGCGTGGCGCAATTTCATCGGCGTACATAACCCGGCCCAAGTGCCGTCTCACCAAAGTCTAAGCGACTTTCGAAGCAAGGTCGGTCCTGAACGATTTGAGTATATCCGGGACGAGTTCATTCGCCAGTCGATTCAGATCGAGGGATTCATCCGAGACACCTTGGCCGCCATAGATTCACGCCCCATTTATGCCAACGTCAATGGATACAAAAAGAAACGCTGCCGTTGTGAAGACAAATCGGCTTGCACATGTGAAAAGACTTTCTCTGACCCGGATGCCGCTTATGCCGCCCAACGAAGCAAGGTGAATCAGAATCGGTTTTTCGTCGGTTACCGCAAGCACTCGGTGTCCGTCTCCACCTCGCAAGGGCCAATGACACTCGTGTCTATCCTCGAACCCGGCAACATGGCCGACATCCGAGTTATGCTTCCGCTTGTGGAGCGCATTCGCCGAGTTGAGGAACTGCGCACCCAGTATCTTGTCGCCGACCTTGGATACCTCGATGCGGGTGACCAGAAGAAAGCGTTCCACGAACACGACATGGCTGTGGTCACCGGATTCCGCAGTGGCATGGTGTTGCCGGAGGAATGCGACACAAGTGGCCGCCCTGAGTGCGAGCAAGGTCACCCTCTCATCTGGGACGGATTTGACTGGGAGACAGCAACATCTTGGTTTCGTGGAGACCCAGCCCACTGCCAGGCTTGCCCGTTGCAAGGCGGGTGTGATAAACAGTTCGGATTGTCGTTTGACGAAAAGCCCATTATGTACGGCCCGGTTCCGCAAGGAACAGAGCTCCATGAACACATGCTGCGATTCCGGAAACAAATTGAGCTTTCGTTCGCACAGGAATCCAACCAGCTAACGACAGTCATGAAACACAAAAAAGTGCCTGTACGGGGAAAAAGCCGGGTTCAGTCATTCTTCGCTATGCAGGACACATTTCATCTGATGGAGGCAAGGATAGCCCACATCCGGAAGACACAACTGCCAGAGAATCACGTAGAACAGATTACACAAATGTATACTGAACAGACCCAGCAACTTCGACTTCTGGCCGCTTAGGATTCCAATCCAGATTACGTAAAATGAAGAGGTTGAGGAAGGCCGACGGGATTCGTGCGCCCAATTTTCGCAGTCGGTAGCGACCGTCCGTCTCTTCCGGCAACGCAACCCGATTTCCATGGTGCATATATCCATAAACGGAAGTTGGATTTCCCGCTTTCATGCTTTCGTAAACTCGTTTGGGAGGCTTTTCGGACACGCTCTATAAGTTGTTCGTCGCACACGGCGGAACGTGATTAGTAATCTGTTGCTAAATCATATCTGTACTTTCCACTGTTCCGAACTAAATTCCGTTTCCATACCTACTTTTTCGTATATCCGAACCGCATCGGTGGCGTTTGCGGTGTCGACATCTAGGGTTACTTTAGTGGCACCCTGATTTTCAAGATAAGCAAAAGCTCTCAATAACAAGGCAGTTGCCACACCGCGACCACGAAACTGAGCTAGAGTTCCGAGAAGTGCGATTAATCCTCTCGATTCTTCCAATCGAGCGATAACGACACCAGCGAGGTGGTTGCCAAGGTATGCGATGTACCATAGACGTAGGTTGTGACCAGGTCGACTTGCCTGAGTAGCCATAAAGGTAGCGAAGTCCAGATGATGATGGTCCCAGTGATCCGCATGAGTTTCCTCAATCACTTTATGTACGAGTTTAAAGTCAGCCATCTCAACCGCTTGCCTCACAACGAGGTCCTGCGCGAGTGCGATTGTCTTTGACCGCGGCTGTGTTAGATCTAAATCCATCCTTAGATACGTGCGCACAGGTGTCCAGCCTAACGTTCGCAGACAGGGGTCTACAATTCCCCCAGCCACCTGTCACAGGCTAGACACGTGGGCACCGTTGGCGCGGGCTTTAATGACCAACTGTTCCAGCATTTCAGTAGCTGCATTGACGTAACCCGGCAAACATGCCAATTGGGCACGCATCTCCTCTGATTTGGATAGCCTTCGTAAAGCGCCAAATGCAACAATTTGATTTGCCGTGATCGCGACCCACGCACCAACATCGCTTTCCGCCAAGACGTTTCGCACATCGGTTTTGGACGTCATGGGACTTCCCAACTCAGCAATATCCATTTTGCAAAACAGATCATGCAATTCCTCGAGGTCTTCCTGAGTGGCTGTCCGAATGGTTGCCATGTTTACGGAAAATCCCACCCTCGAAGCATCCAGATTTTGCGCCAGGAGTAACATAACGTTAAGCTTTGACTGGAGTATAAAGCGTTCGCTCTCGTTTTTCGAGCAACGGAATGACCGTATCAAGAATAATGCGTTTAAAATACGGCGTTTCTGAATGCCGTTCCAGCGCCGCTTCGTCCTCGTACTGTTCGAATAGCAAAAACTCATCTGGATTATCCTTCGCACGATTTACAAAGTAATGGACACATCCTTTCTCTTCCTCAACGAACGGGATCATCTCCTTCAGTGCTTCTTCGACCTTGTTTCCCATACCTGGCTTACACTGATATCTCGCTGTTAGCACAATCACTTTCGGCACCCCTTCTCATACCATCTTTGCAGGCACTTGTTTGAACGAGCCGTGGTAATAGTATAGTGCTTGGTCGGTCGACCACAAACTTCAATCTCAAGTTGGCGATTATAAAGAGCGGTATTCGGTTAACGGGAGCATAAATCTAAGAACTACATAGGCTAAGGTTGGATGATTATGTAATCACCGATTGAATCGTTGTATTGAATAGTAGATCCTTCCATGTGTGGAAGATGGATCATTACGCAACGCCAACTGAGCAATCCGACTATTGGCTCAAACTGTCAGGTGGGTCAAAAGTAAGTCGGCGAAACGGATCAAATTTAGTCCGGCGTTGACAATAGCCTAGCATCATTTTCAATAGCTTACTTATTGCAATATAACTTCGGAACAAGTCGATATCATTCGTTATGAAACTGATCATACTGGTTTGGACAATTCGAGGTGAATCATACTCACTTTATCTGTGATAGATGGAGATCGTTTTAAAAAATCCAGAAATCTACCGTTTTCGCTGGAACCATCAACGTATAGGCTGTTTGTTGTCCCTATTAATTCAACATATAGTTCTTACTAGTAATACAATTCAATGGAAGATTAGGAAGGGGACGATTATGTTGTTGCGTAAACTTCTGCCTGCCGTGATAGGAACATGTGTCGCAGTCACACCAGTAGCTTATGCTGGCACGACTCAGAGTCATCCAACGATTGCAAATCCGAATTTCACTCCTAAAGTGAGTGTAGCCCGCTCGTTACCGCACGGATTCAACCCATTAACAGCAACAAATCAAGAACTCGAAAAGTATAATTTTCCGCCTCGTCCAAGTGGAGGCGCTGATTTAACTGCTTGGACGAAAGCAATGCAGCACTTTAAAGAATTCATCACTCCGAAATACGGAAAGTCAAATATGCATACAGATTTAGCTACTGGCCAGCCGGGTCTATCTTCTAATTCTGACAGCGGCTCTGTTGCGAACGCAACAGGAACTGGAAATTACTATACGGATAATTGGTCTGGATATGTGGATTACAACACGACTGGAAACGATTTTACAGATGTTCATGGCACATGGACAGTTCCTAGTATCTCTAGTCCAGATAATAGTTATTATTCGTCATGGGTGGGTTTTGGAGGCTTTACTTTTAGCGGACATTCCAGCCCTTCAGTGATGCAGGCTGGCGTCCAGGCAGAATTGAATAATAGTGGTGGGTTTTCTCTTACTCCATGGTGGGAAATTTACCCGTACAATTATGAACAACCAATAACTAACTTAACGATTAGTCCGGGAGATACGCTCTATACTGACATTTCATATACAACAAACAATGGTGGAACGTTCTCTTGGTATCTTGAGGACGAAACGACTGGCCAGGCGATCCCGGTGCAAAAGATTACAGGAGTGTCTCCGTACTATGATGGAACCGAAGCTGAATGGATAGTTGAGAGACCTACTGTAAATGGTTCGCTTTCTAGTTTAGGTGATTTCGGAAGTTCCGGTATAGCATATTCAAGTTGTTCAACTAACAATACCGCAAACATGCACGAGGGGCTTGGTGACTCCACAAATTACCAAGTTGAACATTTGGAGATGACATCAAACGGTGAGTCT
>CAVWUS010000032.1:0-43765 GCA_963758235.1 uncultured Alicyclobacillaceae bacterium
GGTGCTCTATCCCCTGAGCTATAGGTGCAGGGTCACGCCAACCAATATACCATATTGGGGCGTGCCGTTACAACAAGAAGTCTATTCCATTACAATGCCAGCTTTGGTGCCAGCTGCCGTACCGGTCAGCACTTGCATCAATGCGCCAGCTTTGTGGCCGCATTCGAGCCACTCCTGCATAGGATTGCTATCGGCCACGATGCCTGCCCCCACTTGAATATGATACATGTCATCCACTTCAAGCACGGTTCGAATGATAATGGACAGATTGGCGTTGGCGTCAAAATCGACCATGCCAATCATGCCGCCATAGGGTCCACGCCGCAGGTTTTCAAGTTCATCGATGATCTCCATGGCGCGGATCTTTGGCGCCCCGGATAGCGTTCCCGCTGGAAAGGTGGACAACAGCGCATGGAAGACCGACACATTCGCCTCCAGCTGACCACGCACAGTTGAAACGAGATGAAACAGGTGTGAATATGGTTCAATCGTCATCAGGCCATCCACCTTAACGGTACCGGTGCGGCAGACACGGCCGAGATCGTTGCGGCAGAGATCGACGAGCATTACATGTTCCGCGCGTTCCTTTTCGTCGCTTTCCAGTCTCCTGGCGAGAAGTGCATCCTCCTCTGGCGTCTTGCCACGGCCTTTAGAGGTGCCCGCAATCGGCTTCATCTCCGCAAAGCCGTTCACGGACCGGAATTGGACTTCGGGGCTCGCACCAAACGGCCGCATGTCGTCATATTCAACCATGAACATATAGGGCGATGGGTTCACCGTTCGCCAGCCGCTCGTAAGCTACATAGGGATGAAGCGTTTTTGTAATCCGCATGCGCTTCGAGAGCACAACCTGGAACACGTCACCTTGTCGGATGTATTCCTTCGCCAATTGAACGCGTCGTTCAAAGTCTTGTTGGCTGACATCTTCAATGACACTCGCCGTGCGTTGACGAACTTCATCAAACTTCAGAATCAGTGCGTCCGTCGGTGGCTCCACGTTCCAACGAGAGAGCGTTTGCTCGATGACCCGAATCTGTTTCGTAAAGGCAACGACCTCTTGCTCACTCAGCAGCTTCTTCAGCGCGGGCAGGTTATGGTACAGCTTTACTGCTTCATCTTCAATGTGCAACGTTGCCAAATGCCACTGCAGACGGAGATCCGGTAAATTCCGGTCATCATGCGTTGTTTTTGGCAAACGCTCGAGGTAGTGCACAGCGTCGTAACCGAAGTGCCGAGAAATCCCTGTGCGAATGGCTCAGTCGCTGCGCCGGTCAAGCGATGAAGCGGACGGCGCAGTTGCTCCAGCAGAAACATCGGATCGCTCACGTGCATCCTCACAGTTGCTTGCTCACGCTCGATAAACGTATCCCTTGCGGTGAGCAGACTGCATCGCTCACGGAGATAACGCATCAAACCGGCGCTGCATGTGAGCGCAACTTCCCCATCCTTCGCGGATACCTGTAAAACCGGCAAAACGCCAATCACGCTCATGCGGTACATCGACGGCGCGTCCTTTGCGGCATCGAGCAAAAATGCCTGACCTCTGCCGAATTGCTCTGTGAGGTCGAGATAAGCGTAGAACGGATCGATGCGAGCGACCGTGTGAATAGTATGAGTTTGCATTGCGATCACGCTCCTTGTCGCACCATCGTCTTCACAGGCGCAAGGAAATTCGCAAGCATCGCCCGCCCATCGGGCGTGAGAATCGATTCGGGATGAAACTGAACCCCAACGGCACCTGTGGGTTTGTGGCGCATCGCCATGATGGTATCGCCAACGGATGCGATCACTTCGAATGTGGGTGGGAGTGAAGCGCGATCGACAATCAATGAGTGATAGCGTGTTGCCTGAAATGGAGAAGGTATGTTGTGAAACAGTGGATCGCGCCCATTATGCAACACCTGTGACGTCTTACCGTGCATCAGCTCATCGGCGCGAACGACGGTACCTCCGAACGCCTGTGCAAGGGCGGCTGGTGCCAGACAGACACCGAGTACAGGTATGCGACCAGCGAAGTGCTGAATTGCCTCGATGGAAACACCAGCTTCATTTGGGGTACATGGACCAGGCGATATCAGCAGCGCGTCGGGACGATAGGATTGGATTTCTGCAAGAGAGATTGTGTTGCGCTTGACGACGACCTCTTCACCTAATTCGCGGCAATATTGCACGAGGTTAAACGTGAATGAATCGAAGTTGTCAATGACAAATAGCACTCGGCTTCCTCCTCTGTCGGTGGACAACGCTGTCTGCCAATCAAAAAAGCCGCAGCAGAGCTGCGGCATTCCCGTTGAAAGGCAAGCATACCTAAACCATCTGGAACTCTCTGGTTCAGGCATATGTGTCCACTCAACTAATCTCATCTCAGCTCTTCTCTGTGTTCAAGGGTACCCTGCGGCGAGGAGGACTGTCAAGAGGAACTTCCGTACAAAGTCATGAAAAAAGCCCTCGATTGAGGACTCGTTTTCCACTTTCTTTTGGTGGGCCTAAGAGGACTTGAACCTCTGACCTCACGATTATCAGTCGTGCGCTCTAGCCAGCTGAGCTATAGGCCCATGTGGCGGAGCTGACGGGATTCGAACCCGCAATCTCCTGCGTGACAGGCAGGCATGTTAGGCCTCTACACCACAGCTCCACATGGTTGCGGGGGCAGGACTTGAACCTGCGACCTTCGGGTTATGAGCCCGACGAGCTGCCAACTGCTCCACCCCGCGTCGTATGTTGTTGTCACTTGTGTTACCTAAGCTCACCAGACTCAAGCTGGTGGGCGGTGGCAGGATCGAACTGCCGACCCCTCGCGTGTGAGGCGAGTGCTCTCCCGCTGAGCTAACCGCCCTGGTGACCCCAGGGGGACTCGAACCCCCGTTACCGCCGTGAAAGGGCGGTGTCTTAACCGCTTGACCATGCGGCCGTCTGTGCTCTCAGCAGAATCTCTGCCGAAGGGAGTAATTGGCTCCCCGAGTAGGATTCGAACCTACGACCCTCCGGTTAACAGCCGGATGCTCTACCGCTGAGCTATCGAGGAGTCATCCTGGTGGAGCTAAGCGGATTCGAACCGCTGGCCTCTAGAGTGCGATTCTAGCGCTCTCCCAACTGAGCTATAGCCCCACGTGGTGCCGAAGGCCGGACTCGAACCGGCACGGTTTCCCGCACGATTTTGAGTCGTGTGCGTCTGCCAATTCCGCCACTTCGGCTCGCTGGTGTGCCCGGAGAGATTCGAACTCCCGACCTCTTGATTCGTAGTCAAGCACTCTATCCAGCTGAGCTACGGGCACTTGAGATCTCGCCGATTTCCCGGTGCCTCTCGTCTTGAGCGACAAGGGTTATTGTAACACCCTCTGTCCATCTTTGCAACTGTTTTTTTCAGCACCTTCGTGTGAACTCAATTGGCGTCCTGCACTTGTCAGTGTTCACTTCATGAGGCACGAGATATTTTATATCATACGAAACGAGCTCGACGCAAGCACTAATTTCAACCAATTTTTATCTGTTGACGCTTTATGCGCTACTCCATAAGGAATTCGGGTTCAGAAAAGACTAGCGTCGTCGAATCGGACGTTCGACAAAGAGCCAATTAAACCACAGATGCGCACAAGGAGGAGATTGAATGCACCAGGTCCTTCAGGATATTGCACAGGTTCGTTCCATTTGCCAGCAGCTCGCCCAAAATGAGCGTCAGAACGCACAGATGATTCAGCAAAGCAATGGCAATCCAATGATGGCTCAACGCGAAACACAGGCAGCGCAACAATTGGATCACTGTGTCCAGCTGTGCAACCATATGGAGCAGAATATCCATGAAATGCAGGCACAAAATATGCATCAAACCTCAAGCTACGGCCAAATGGGCTAAGGAGCTCAGATGTGGCAGGGACAGCCGATGCAACAGCATATGCCATCCGGAATGATGCAGCAGGTAATGCAGGCTGACCGGCAAGACAACTACCAGCAATATGGGTACGGACAAAACCCGACAACCAGCAGTTACATGCAGCACCAGAACTACTATTACCAAACCCCAATGCATTCCCATTCGTACAGCTCACCGATGATACAGCAAGCCATGCAGGCCGATCACCCATCACGAGGTCAAAATCGCTACACGAATTACAGCCACTCGTAACGGCCGATGGGCGTATCGAGCGGGATGGTCTGACCAGCGCAAACAGGAGCAGCCATTGTGCTGCTCCTGCCGTGCTATCCGCTATTCATGGTCAAAACCTTACAGGCTCGCGATAATGCTGCGAGCAGCGAGCACACCTGAGCTGGCCGCTTGTGAAATGCCACGTGAAATCCCCGGTCCGTCACCTGCACAGTACAGACCTTTGACCTTCGTCTCAAGGTGAGCGTCGACTTCTGCCCGCGATGCGTAGAATTTAGCTTCGACCCCATAAAACAACGTGTGATCGCTGGCGATGCCTGGCGTAACGTGATCGAGCGCTTTCACCATCTCCTGCAGCGCGACCATCGTCTTATACGGCAGGACCAGCCCCAGATCTCCCGGAACGGCTTCTTTGAGTGTGGGTTCAATAAAGCCTTCACGGATACGATCCGGCGTGCTCCGCCGACCTTTCATGATATCTCCAAACCGCTGAACGATGATGGATCCGTTCGACAGCATATTGGCGTGCTCACAGATTTGCTTGGCAAACTCATTTGGACGATCAAACGGCTCCGTGAATCGATGGCTGACGAGCAGCGCAAAATTGGTATTATTGGTGCCGAGCGCCGGATCTTTATACGCATGCCCATTCGCAGCCATAATACCGGTATGATTTTCGACGACTACATGCCCGGACGGGTTTGAGCAAAACGTACGAACACGCAATCCAGTAGACGGCGAAGTAAAAATAAATTTGCCTTCGTACAGGTGTTCGTTGATCTCCTGCATAATGACATTCGACGTCTCGACGCGTACACCGATATCCACCTGGTTGTTGGTCATCCTCAACCCATGCTGACGGAACAGGTCGGACAGCCATGTCGCGCCATCCCGTCCTGGGGCGACAATCACGTGATTGGCATAGATTTCTTCGCCGCCGCGCACACGGACGCCGCGAATATGCCCATCCGTCAACAGCAGGTCTTCAACGAACGTCCGGAATCTCATCTCAATGTGTTGAGCCAAATAGGCGAAGATGCTGTTCATCAATTCCAGGTTGCGATCCGTTCCAATATGCCGCACACGCGCGCGCAGTAGTTTGAGACCAACGCCCGCAGCTTTGCGCTCAATCGCAGCCACAGCTTCCGTCGTCGGGTCTGTAATCGTATCTGGCGCCCCATGTGCCATGTTGATGTCGTCCACATAGCGGATCAGGTCCATGACCTCAGACGGAGGCAGATAGTCGGTCAGAAAGCCGCCAAACTCCGAAGTGATGTTAAACTTTCCGTCACTGAAGCTGCCTGCTCCACCTGCCCCATTGATGACTCCGCACGCGGGCCAGCAACTGGCATACGTCTTGATTTTATTCGCTGGCGGACATTTATCGATTTTGCCCTCCATAATCGGACAATGGCGGTATTTCGCTTCAACGCCCTTATCTATTAACAGCACCTTTGCGTTTGGCGCCTTTCTCGTAAATTCATACGCAGCGTAGAGCCCCGCAGGCCCCGCACCAATAATTAAAACGTCATATGGATTCCCCATCATTCACCTCTCCCAACGCCCCAGGCTATATCCAAAGAAAACACGGACGAAAATACGAACATTAATAGTGCGGGGTCTCTTATTGTTCGTGACCCCATCCCATTATACTCATTTGCCCCGATTTGAACAGGTGTATTTAAGAAATAAAAAGACTTTTTCGGAGAGATTGTTGCTCAGCAGCGTGGAATGGCGGGAGTACCGTGCTCTGTTGTACGTAATCGCGGACATGCGCGATTACGGACGTGCGTGCTCGCGTACATACGTGATCGCACGAATAAGTACCACAATGCTTGCTATTCCGAGCTTGAAGGGGCAATCGCGGAACGAATAAGTACCAAAACAGCGACTAATCCAGGGATTCCGTTCCTGTCACGATCCAAAAATCAGCCAATTAGAAACCATTACCGTCCAACCCCCTAAAGTTGGACACAATCGCAGGTTATCTCCCGCAGTCTTAGAATTGCATCGAAATGCTGCACTACACGGCTAATTTCATTGGTGCGATCTCGTTCGCCTGCAGTTTTCTCAGAAACTCTGCTGGCGGCCATCCCTTTAGGCTGCCGTGATAGCGGCGCTCATTGTAGAACCGAATGTAATTGTCTACAGCTGAGAACGCATCTTCGAATGTTTCAAAGATGTGTCGCTGGTAGCATTCCCGTTCCAATACGCTGTGAAAGGATTCAATGTATGCATTCTTGTTCGGCGTGTGGTTCGGAATGCGTTCATGTTCAATGCCTTGCTCTTGGCAAAATGTATGGAATGCACGACTTACGAACTGCGGACCATTGTCGGTACGAATCACAAGCTGATGATTGAGCATGTGAATATTGCGTTTAAGTAATGCTTTTTTACAACCTTTAGGATGTCTTTGGTGCTGCATTCCTTACCTTTGTGGTAGGCAACGATGTTGCGGTCAAATACATCGATAATGCTGGCTAAGTAAAAGAAGCGCCGTTTGCCCGCAATATAGCCGTATTTGATGTCCATCTGCCATAGCTGATTCGGACCAGTAATTACACGGTTGTTGGCAAGTTTGCGTGGTGGTTGATTTCGTTTTTCACGTTGTGGCAACAGGATGCCCAATTCCTTGCACAACCGGTATACCTTCTTCTTGTTAATACAGAGACGGTACTTACGCACCAGGCACCATGTCAGCTTCCGGTAGCCATACACAGATTCCTCTGATGCGATGAGTGCTTTCAAATACCCTTTTATCCGAGCATCTGAAACCCTCTTGCCGTCTTTACTCCATGAATAGCCTGGAACGGGTCTGCCACGCTTAATTTCTTCAGTCTTACTTCGCTGAGGTGTACTCTTTCTGTAGTAGTATGTGGACCGCGGAACTAAACAGATCTTGAGTACCTTTTGCACAGGCTTACCTTTGAGGATCCATTCCTCAGCGACCATTAGTCTCTCAGAGACCGAGGTGTCGTTTTTTTTACAAGGTCTTTGAGGATAGCGATCTCTAGATCCTTCTCGCCCAAGAGCTTAAGAGCTTTCTCATACATTTTCTTATAATCCTTAGAGTCATTATCTTGGGGTGAATTGGGCGTGGTTGACGACTGCTTGTCCAACTCTGATTCCACCTCATCCCTGTACTCTTTTACCCATCTTTTCATGGTTGCTGGATGAACGCCATGTTTGCGCGCTACAAACGCACTATTCCCACCACTGAGCGCTTCCTGGACAAGGTTTTTCTTCATCTTCTCCAGGTACTCATTACGTCTAGACATTTAAATATGCCCCTCTCTCATGATTTTAAGATGAACTCACGAGAGTGTCCAAATGAATTAGGGGGCTATAAAGTTATGGTGCTTATTCTGTCCGCGATTGACCTTCAAGCCCAAAATAGCAACCATTGTGATACTTATGTGCGCGATCGCGTACGGCACAGCATCGCGCACAACCGCCAAACAAAAGGAGTGCCTCCTGGCACTCCTCGCTGAATGATACGTCACACAGATTATTCTCCTGACAGTTCCCGTTTCAGACGTTCCATGTCATCGTGGATGGCTGCATCGCGTTTCAGTTGGTCCAACTCGCGTGTTGTCTTGTCGCGTGTATCGAACGGATCGTTCAAAATCCCCTCGTCTGCCAGTGATTCCATTGCGGCGGCACGGGCCTGCATTTGGTCCGTTTTGTCCTTTGCCCGCTGTATCGTCGCCCCGACATCCCCGATTTGGTCGCTGATTCCAGAAAGGGATTCGCCGATTTTGACTTCTGCCTTTGCTGCGCCGTAACTCGCCTTCGTGACTTCCTTTTGCACCTTGAACGACTCTACACGTTCCTGGTACTTGCGCTCCGCATCTTTCAGCCGCTCGACCTGTGCATTGATACCGTCGAGTGCTTCCTGCAGCTGCCGGGCGTGCGTGAGCGCATTTTGCTTTCTGCCCAGGGCAGACTCGGCCAAATCTTCTCGATTCATCTTGAGTGCCGTACGTGCGTCCTCTTCAGTCGCTTCTGCCTCCTTGTTGGCAGCAGCTATCTGATTTTCGAGTGATTTTTGCTCTGTCACGACATCTGCTAAATGCCGTTTGATCTCCTGCAGCGACGAGAGCATCTTCTCGTAACTCAAATCCAGTGTTGCGTTTGGATCTTCTACTGCATCAAGCAGTTTGTTGATTTTTGATTCTGCAATGTTTGCGGCACGCCGAAAAATGTTCATGGCTGTCACCCTCTTCTCTTAATCATTGAGCGAAAGAATCAAGCTCGGTGATTCGATGACGTGATTTTCACTGATGGGGGTAACGGCCGTTCCTACAGCGAAGAATTCAATCACGTGCGATCCCCATCCGTGCGATTTCTCCGTCAAGTGAACCCCTACAACGCCTTCGGCCTGTTCTTCATGCGCCTCTTTTTGCATGCGCTCCATCGCAAGTTCGCGCGCATCGTACATAGCCTGCGTGAAATTGGGCAATTCAACATTCCGGCCCAAATTGCCAAATGCCTTGAACATACTCTGATGCGCTACGTGATAGACGCAGCTGCCCATGACCATCGACAGCGGGCGATAGCCTGCCTTCAGCAGTGTCCAGAAGTCCTGCCCGGACAAGTCTGAAGTAAATGGACGGTTTGCATGGGTGCGGTATTTCACGTTTGGATCGCGATCACGCGCAACGACAGCGGTCCCAATCGCCAAAAACTCCGCGATGTCAGCGCCCCATTCATATCGGTTCACTTCCAGCCGTACACCGACAATCCCGTCGGCCCCCAGCGCATGTGCTTCTCGTTCCATCCGTTCCATCGCAAGTTCACGCGACTCATACATGGCCTGGGTCAGAACCGTCAGTTCCATGCTTTGATTGTACCCGCCGCGCTGTAGTCCGATATGATATACCGAACTCCCAACGACCAACCCAACCGGTTCGAACCCTGCATCTCGCACCAACAGGTATTCGTTCACCGATAAATCGGAGGTAAACACGCCTTCGTGGCTACCTGAACGACGCAGGCCCTTCAGCCGCTCAAGTGCGTGCTGGGTTAAACCTTCAACTTGTTCGGTCATGACAAATCTCCTTTCGTTCTTACCGTTCGTTGCCCGTTGGGTCAAACGCCAGACTTCGGTACTTGTCATTCAGCGACAGGACCGGCTTAATCCGCACTGGCAGCGGACGTTTCTCTGACGCCACAATCGTCCCTGTAGAAACGACTTCCAGAATGTGATCCGTTCGGTCGTCTCCTTCTCCACGCTCGACTTCTACCTCATATACCTTCATTTTTGTGTCGTGCGCGAGCACGCCTGTACCGCCAACCTGCCCTGCGTCGCGCAGCATATCGGACATCGCGTTGTACCGAGCCGTGTACACCGCGTCTGTCATCGTAGGGAGCTCCTGGTTGAACCAACTGGATTCGCGCATTTTGTCCCGCCAATCGGTGTATTGATAATATGCCGACACGCCAAGCGCCAAGTTCAAGGGAACTGTACCTTGTGCCAATAACTTGGCAAGCTCCTGTGCGGAGACAGTGCAGAGCAACGGTTCATTCGCAGGTTTCAGCCCGTCCACAGCGATGGCTGTACCAAATGCTGTGAACTCGGTGTCATGCCCGAAGTAGCCTGGCGTACGGGAATCTACCCGGACACCGACAACGGCATTCGCACCGAGTTCTTTCGCCTCCAGCGCCATCCGCTCCAGCGCCTTGGTACGGCTGTCACGAATGACGCGAGAGATAATAGTAAATTCTCCTGATCCCCAACTCCCGCGTAAATCCGCTTTCGAAATACCGATATGGGAAAAACAGCTACCCATTACCATGCCAAGTGGACGAAATTTGTATCTCGCAGTCAGCAGCCATTCCGGTACCGACAGGTTGCTCGTCCATGGCAGTTCCCTGCGCCGTTGTTCCGAGATTCGCTGGCGAACATGCGGAGGCAACTGCCTGTTCTCGAGGGCATGAATCGTCTCTTGAGCCCGCTGTTGTTGCTCTCTCATCCATTCCCGCTCGATTGACCCCCAATTTCCTCGGCCAAACAAGCCCAATCCATTCACCTCCTCGTAGTGCATCGTGATCAAGAAAACAGAAAGCGCTGCATCGCCTCTCTCGTATCTTCATGGTGCTGTGCATAGGTTTGCAACGTAGAGAACAAATCGTCCAGCCACTCTGAGAATTCAACAGGCGTCGTTTTTAACACAATTCCGCGCACCACTTTTGCCTTCAGCGTGCGTACGCCATCCCGTTTGTCGTATATCAGCTGAAACTGTTCATCGTCAAAGTTCACGACAATGCTTCGCAGTGGCGCATCTTTGGAAAACCAGGAGTGACTTCGTTCCACAATTACTTTACCAGGCAACGCTTGCTCCAGCCGAACAGCGAGTGCTTCGGCGAGCGCCTTTTCATCCGTAACGCCTTTGCGCCATTCTGCAGCAGATAAGTCAAATGCAAAGCCATCGACGGACAATACTTACGCCTCCATTCAACGTAGATATAACGATGATGAAAACCACGATTCAGATTCAGGATGAGGCAGGTTCTGATTTCCTAACTTTTCCTCATCCTATCCCGGCGTCCCTCGAACGTCAATAGGGCATATTCCTGATAAGCCCCAACTTTCCGTTATTAACGGTATGCTCCGCTCTGGCAAATTCGTCTCGATTCTGCCTCCGAAAAGGGTTAAGGGAAGATGCCGTGCAGTGCAAGGAGGCGGACAAAAATGCGTACGGCGCCTGGTCCTCAGTGGGGGGCGCAGCCGGGTGTCCAATGGACACCCCGGACCCGTTCAGGCCGGGCGATAGCCCCGGGTAACCCTTTTCGGACAACCTCTCATAAAAACAAGGAACCAGCGACTGGTTCCTCTGCATGTTTTGGCAGGCATAGTTCTGCCGTCCTATCGTTTTATGCCGTGTATTTTCCCCGAAGTGTCCACAGCTGATATAACATCGCGACTGAGGAGATGATGGTCAGGTAGGTTAGAATCTTCCAGCAAATATATAAGTAGGGCTCAGTGGCAGCCTGTACAGCATGACTCGTCAGGTACGGCCTGAAGTAAAGGCAGAGTAACGGAACCATACTGCAGATCTAAGAGCCAGCTCGCCATATCCTGCTTTTGTTGATGAACCCACCAGCGCGTAATCGGTCCACCATACTGGCCGGTCTTTATTTTCTCCTCATAATTGGGATATAGAACATCATAGTAGGAGGCAGGGAAAAATAAACAGCGAACGAACAGAAGTTATGACTAGTTATGTCGAAAGAGATAGCATTAAAAATAGACGCAGGATAATTTGTCTGTTGGGGGAGACTGAAGTCGTCAACAAATAACAAAAAGACGGCCATGGGTTCACCGTCCGAGCGGTGAACCCCTTTGCATTCTCTCCATTCTCAACTGCCACCGTGTAAAACACTTTACAGCGTCAAACGCATGCATTTGTCATCATGAAACGTGAGAGGACTTCGGATTGACCGTCAGCTGGCGCAACGCATCCAGGGAAGCAATCCGAAAGCAGTCACCGTCCCGGCGGAACAGCCGCATTTGTTCCAATTTGCGAAATACCTGTGCGACTGTAACACGCGTCGTACCAGCGAGATTCGCCATCTCTTGCTGTGTGAACTGGATGCGGATGGTGACCGCGTCACCGCTTGTTTCACCATACGTTTCCGCCAGTTCAATTAGGTATCGGACAACGCGGTACTGTGCGGTGGCGTAAGACAGATCGGTAACTTGTCGGGACAGCAGCATGAACTTGTAACTGATGCAGAGCCACACAAATTCGGCTAATTGGGGGGATGAATGAAACAAGTCGCGAAACACGTGTTCCGGAAGTCGCAACAGAACGGAATCGGAAGCTGCAACCGCCGACGTGACGTAACCATTTGGCTGCATGACGCCAATTTCGCCCACCAATCCGTTCAAACCGACGACCAACACGGCTTTTTCTTCGCCGGTCTGGCTCAGTTGACAAAGCCGAATGCGCCCTTGGAGGACGACGTAAACATATTCGGCTGCATCACCCTCATGAAACAGATAGACGTCTTTCGCAATTTGAATCTCTTGTCCATACGCGTAAAATGGCGTCCAGTCAAACTGAGCGGATTCTATCCAAGTTGAGGTGTTACGGAAGGGAAACTCTACCGCCATCGTCAACATCCTCCCACAAGCACGTTCTACTTTATTTCTACTAAATCTATGTTGAAAACGCTATCAAATGACGGAAGATTGAAATATTTACCGAAATGAGAGGTGAACCAGGTTGAGTATGAATCATGATCAAATCCTCCAACGGGAAAGCGGTTTGCAGCGACAGCTGTCGACCGGACAGTTGACCATGATCGCCATCGGCGGTGCCATCGGTACCGGCTTGTTTATGGGGTCCGGGATCGCGATTGGCTACGCTGGCCCAGGCGTGATCATCAGCTACGCAATTGCAGCGTTCATCGCCTTCCTGATGATGCTGTGTCTGTCGGAGATGGCTGTTGCGCATCCAACAGCGGGATCGTTCGGTGTATACGCCCAGAAATATCTCGGCAACTGGGCTGGATTTGTGGTCCGCTATACGTACTGGGCGGCTCAGGTGATTGCCATCGGCGGCGAGGCTACCGCCGTCGCCATGTATATGAATTACTGGTTTCCGGCCATTCCAAAGTGGATCTGGATTGCCGCATTCTCTCTCGCACTGATTTATGTCAACGCGCGGGCAGTCGGAAATTTCGGCCGCTTCGAGTATTGGTTTTCAATGATTAAAGTCGTTGCCATCATTTTGTTCATTGTTCTCGGTGTAGGCGTCATTTTCGGTATTGGCACCCCCGCCGCCGGGTTCTCCAACTTCACCAGCCACCATGGATTCCTGCCAAACGGATTCCGCGGGGTCTGGATGGCTGTTTTGATGGCGATTTTTAGTTTCTACGGCGTTGAAATTGTTGCTGTGACTTCCGGCGAAGCAAAGGAACCAGACAAGGCCATTCCCCGCTCCATGCGTGCGATGGTCGTTCGCCTCGTTCTGTTTTACCTGCTGGCCATGGCCGTGATGCTGGCCATCGTGCCTTGGGATCAGGCTGGCGCAAAGGTCGTCAGTGAAAGTCCCTTCGTCATTGTCTTCTCCAAGCTGGGCATTCCCGCTGCCGCAAGCATCATGAACTTCGTTGTTCTTACGGCCGCCTTATCGAGTATGAATACCAACCTGTATCTCTGCACGCGCATGATCTTTTCCCTGTCGCGCGGCGGATACGCACCACGGCGCTCGGCCACGTTTCGAAAACAGGCGTACCCATTCGGGCGCTGCTGGTATCCAGCGCCGGCCTCTTCGTGGCGATTATCCTCAATGTGCTGACGCCAACCGCCTTTAACGATCTCTTTGGTATTGCCATCTTTGGCGGCATCTTCGTCTGGATCATGATCTTCGTCACATTCCTGCGGTTCCAGACGAAATCCAAAGGATGGACGCTGTCGTTCCGGGCACCGCTGTTCCCGGTCGTGCCGATTGTCGGGGCAGTACTTCTGGCCGCCATTCTCATTACCATGCTGACAAGTTCCGACTGGTCATACGCCTGGTATTATGGCGTGCCGTTTATCGTCCGCGCATCATCACTACTTCGCGGTGTGGGGCAGAAAAACCGAAGAACAGGAAGCTGCCAGCGCGAACGTACAGTAGGAGGGACCCATCTTGGAATTACTTGACTATCGTGACAAGTTCCCGATTTTAGCTGAGAAGGTACACTTGGGAAACTGTTCCCAAAGTCCACAGTCGCAGCCCGTCCTGGACGCCATGCAGGAATACTTGGATAACTGGCGATCCGTAGGCATGGATTGGGACTTCTGGATGACTGGGGTCGAACGGGCAAAAGCCTCGTTTGCGCGTCTGATTAACGCGGATGTCCCCGACATCGCTGTGGTCAGCTCCGTCTCTGACGCCGTATCCATGATTGCCAGCGCGCTGCCGTGCGGACAAAAAAATCACGTCGTCACCACCGTCGACGAATTCCCGACCGTCGGTCACGTATGGCACGCCCATCAGCAGCAAGGCCGCATAGATCTGGATTTTGCAAAGGCGCCTGACGGCTTCTACACACCGGATGTACTACGTCCGCTGATGCGTCCGACCACTGCGGTGGTATCTGTCCATCACGTCGCCTACGCCAATGGCGCCAAGCAGAATCTCGATGCGCTCACCGCATTCGCACACGACCACAACGCGTGGCTGTTCGTGGACGCCTATCAGTCGATGGGGACGTGCGTCATTGATGTACAAAAGACGCCGATTGACATGCTCACATCGGGAAACCTGAAATACCTGCTCGGCATCCCGGGTGTCGCATTCCTCTATGTGCGGAAAGAGGTGGCTGAACAACTCCAGCCAGCCATGACCGGTTGGTTTGCACGAGTGAACCCGTTCAACTTCGACGCTACCGTGCTCGATTATGCGGAAGGTGCACGACGATTCAATGGCGGGACACCACCTGTTCTCGCGGCGTTTGCTGCGCGCGGCGGCATGGATCTCATCGATGAAGTCGGGCTCCCCCGTATTGAACAGCGCATCCTGGAGCTGTCTACTTATACGATTGAAGGCGTAAAGCGGCGCGGGCTCCCCTTGGGCAGTCCGGATGACGTATCGCGAAAAGGCGCAAGTACTGCGATTCATGTTGGTGATTCGCATGCTGCAGAAGTGTATCTGATGGAACGAGGCATCATTGCCTCAGCGCGTGGCGAGATGATCCGCTTGGCACCGCACTTCTTCAGCACCGAATCGGAAATTGATGCCGCATTGGATGGGATTGTGGCATGGCAGCGCTAATCGTTCGAGATCGTGAGGTTCCAAACAGGAACAGTTGGCTTCGCGAGGTAATCTCGTACTTGGTTGTGGCGACAGGCACTCTGATGGTGTCTGTCGCATTCAACGTGTTCCTGAGCCCCAATCACGTGCTGGTGTCAGGCATTGGCGGCGTGGCCATCCTGATTGCCTATCTGCTGCATGCGTCGCTCGGCATAATCTACTTCATCATCAATATTCCATTGTTTCTCGGCGGCTGGAAATTCGTCGGTTTCCCGTTCTTCCTGAAGAGCATTTGGGGAACTGTTACACTATCCCTTTTCCTCGTGCTGACAAAACACTTGCCTGCATACCACCACATTCTGTTTGCGGCCGGACTCGGCGGTATGCTCAGTGGCATCGCCATCGGCGTTGTCCTGCTGGCGGGCGGAACAACCGGAGGAACCGACATCATATCGGTTGTTCTGAACCGCACCTCACGATGGTCCGTCGGACGAATCATGTTCGCCATCAATGCAGGGATTGTCCTGTGCGGTGCCATCCTGTTCGGAATTGACAGAGCCCTCTTGACGGTTGGATCGCTGTTTGTCACTGCGGGATGCGTAAATCTTGTACTGAAGGTCGGGGGATGGGAGAAAAAATCTAAAAGCAATCCGTCTGGTGAATCTTTCGAATTCCCAGCGAGACGATAATGTGCTACGATTTGTCGACGGCATGATAAAAGCAGATACAGTGCATTCGGAACGACCATCAGGGAGGCACACCACCTTTGCATGAGACAAAACGTATTGCTCCCTCACCCAGTAAGCAAGCCCGCTATTTCCCCGAGTTCTTTGTACTTAGCTTTTGCATCACGCTGGTAGGTATCGGTTTGTCCATCACGCGCCCATACCTGTCTCTTTTTTATACAGATATCATTCATATGACGCCTCTGAGATTGGGTATCTTCACATTCATTAACGGTATCGCAGGCGTTGTGGCAAGCACCTGGCTTGGTCGAATGTCTGACGCCAAGACACCGAAAAAGGACATCATTTGGATCTCAACGGTATGTGCGGCTATTGGCTACGTGAGCTTTATTTTTATCCATTCCTACTGGCCTTTATTGGTTGTATCCACAGTCTTGCTCGGGCTCGGAGCGTCCGCGTATCCGCAATTGTTCGCTTACGCGCGGGAGACCGCTAGGCTTGCGTCGCGTGGAGATGCAACCGGCGCCATCTCGATGCTTCGCTCCTTCTTTTCCTTGGCCTGGGTCATCGGTCCGCTGGCCGGGACCTGGTTGCTCGGCGCATATCGGTACAACGGTCTCTTTTTCGAGGACCACACTGGTATTTACCGCCGTGTTGGTGCTCGTCCTGGTGCGCTTGCAGCGCCGATCCGTTCAAACGACAGCCCAGTCGCCTGGCAGCCCTGATGGCATCAAGCTCGTACAGATACTGAAACGAACAGATGTCTGGATGACGTGCATCTCTTCCACTGCCGTGTATACCGCAACGAGCATGAACATGATGTATATGCCCCTGTTCCTCACCCATACGCTGCATGGGCCAGAACGCATGGTCGGATGGGTGGTCAGCCTCAGCGCAGGTCTCGAAATCCCCATCATGATTGGCGTTGGCATCTTGGCCGGACGCGTCGGCAAACGCCCCCTGCTTCTAATGGGATCCGTTTTCGGCACCCTGTACTACCTGGGTGCTGCCGTCGCTGCTACCGCCTGGCAGATGCTCGTCCTGCAGCTGCTTTGCGCAACCTTCGTATCCATTGCAGTCAGTATTGGGATGAGCTACTTCCAGGATTTCGCGCCAGATGCGCCTGGGATGGTTACGACACTTTACAGCAATACGAGCAATGTTGGATCCATGGCCGGAAGTCTGCTCGGGGGCGTTATGGCACAGGCCTTTGGCTTCCGAAGCGTGTTCTGGTTCTGTACCTTTCTCGGAGTCATTTCGTTCGTATTCTTGATTCGCCGTAAAGCGCGACGTCTTGGCGCTTAACTGCCCTTTACCCACGCATCAGTGGCGGGAAAGCAGCCCATCGACTTGACGCAGGCACCTCCCCCGCCCGGCCATGGATGATCAAGTCGAATTCCTCATCCAATCGCGCTTTACTTCGTTTATTAACATCGCTAATGATTCCATTGTAACAATCCGACCTTCTGAATTTCTAATTTGGTAGACTAGTGATAAGCACCACCTTGGGGTCACCCCTGCCCGACACACGGGAGGGGGTGAGGCCATGAGCGTAACCAGTGCGCTATCGTTAATGATACAATTTGGGTCATTTATCGTCGCGTTACTGTCGCTTGTGGTGGCTATGGTACTTGCCATAAAACGCAAGTAACCGCCCCCTAATGGTTCGCGCCAACGGGGCGGTTACTTCCTAACAGAACTTTGTGTTGGGCAGGTCAACGCCTAAGGCGTCGGTGCCTGGGAGTCGAAGGTAGCCGCCTTCGACTCTCTTTTCATGTTTAGTGTAGCATATCAAAAATATACGTCAAACGTTGGTTTAGTGTGCAGCCGCCCCATTTTAATTACAGATATGTGTATACGTGGGTAGTTTAGATCAGTTAGTGAGGAACAAAGGTTACCACCCGCTTCGAGTCAGGGGTAGATTGAAAGGCCTGTAACAGCCCGACCTTCTGAATCTCTGACTTGGAGACAACCTTTAGCCGTAACTCGGTCGTGAACTGTGCAGCAAACGGGAATTCACTTAAAGCGAGGTTCTCGGTTGATTCCCATGAAGGGACAATTTTTCTGCCGCCCGCGAAATCAAACTGTTGTTTAAAACCGTTCTTGTACCAGTCAATCTCCTGTTCCTTGCTGACACCTGGTTCCTGCATGCAGATGTACAACGACAAGTCGTCACAGAACTGCAGCAATTGAAAGTGAAATTGCAGTCGTTCCTGTCGTTCAGACGAACGAAGGTCAAGGGAATCCATGATTCTCGCCTGCCTTGCACGCTCCTGACTTACAAAATGCACCGACTGTTCATCTGTCGCATTTGTAAGGAACGAGCAATAATGCATGCTGTCGAGAAGGGCAGCGTACGGATCCATTTGTTCAGCTTCATCGATTCCCTTACGATAAAACGTCAGCTTTGGAATCAACGGGAAATCCATGAAGGTATATGGACGCTGCCTTGCGTCATTCCAGAATGGAGCCCCATCCAGGTCAATCCAGCTACGGTCATGCTGTGAAATCCCGCATACCACAGCGTCCCTGAACGGATCGTCCAGAAACGATTCAACCGCCCACCGCTTGGCAAATTCGCCAGAGAGCAAAGCGTGCTGGTGCTGTTCAACCATCACGAAGCAGTCGTTTTTTTCGTAGACAATCAACCTGTTCACCTTCCCGCAGTGCATGACTTTATTGTCCCCTCAATACGCTAGATAAAGCAGCATCATTGGCGATGTAGCCTCACAAGGAAATCGTTCATTGAAGAAGGTGCGGGCTGTGGTTCTTCGTCCATTTGTCGATGAGCTTCCAATACCGGCGGTTTTAAAACCAGTTCGTCAGGGAGCAGCGCACACTTACTACAAGGTAACGATGACACAGTTTCAGCATACGTTCCTCCGTGACTTGCCACCCACCACAGTGTGGGGGTATCAGGCGAGCTATCCCGGTTCCACGATTGAGGCGGAAAGCGGTAAGCCGGTGTTTGTCAAATGGATCAACCGCCTTCCGGATAAGCATTTGCTACCCATTGACTATACAGTTCACGGCGCACACCATGATGTGCCGGATCTGCGAACCGTCGTTCATTTACATGGCACCGTCGTCGAGTCATACAGCGATGGCTATCCAGAAGCCTGGTGCACAAGAGACTTCGAGGAAACCGGTCCCCTGTTCACAAAGAAGGTCTACCGGTAGGACAATCAGATGCGGGCCTGTACCCTCTGGTATCACGCCCATACACTCGGCATCACGAGACTCAATGTATATGCCGGACTCGCCGGGTTTTATCTCTTGCGGGATCGGCTCGAACGTTCCCTCAACCTGCCCTGCGGACCTATGAAATTCCGCTCCTCATACTGGACAAATCATTTCATCCAGATGGATCGCTCTATTACCCAAAGCAGGGGAGAAAACCGGTACCGAAGCTTGGGATATCGGTCGTTGACGCATTTTTAGGCGACACGATTGTGGCAAACGGCAAAGTCTGGCCTATTTAACCGTGGAGCCGCGCAAGTACCGTTTTCGGATACTGAACGCGTCGAACACGCGATTTTTTCGGTTAAAGCTCGATTCCGGACAACAGTTGGTCCAAATCGGAACAGACGGCGGCCTGGTGGAGCATCCGGTAAGCCTGAAAGAAGTGGTATTGGCGCCAGCTGAGCGCTCGGACGTCATCGTGGATTTTACAAACCTCGAGGGAAAGCGCGTCGTCATGCAAAACGATGCGCCGTATCCGTTTCCGCACGGAGAAGCCCCGAATGCAGAGACGGTTGGCACGGTCATGGAGTTTCGGGTTACGCGGCCTTTGTCCGGTATTGACACGAGCGTGATCCCGCAAAAGCTATTGAGGATTCCCAGGCTGACAGAGGCGCGTGCGTCCAACATCCGATATCTCACGTTGACGGAAGGGATGGATGCGTACGGCCGCGACAGGATGCTGCTCGATAACAAGAGCTGGGATGCTCCCATATCAGAGCGACCGAAGCTTGGTGCGACTGAAATATGGACGGTACTCAACCTGACGAAGGAAACGCACCCGATTCATCTCCACCTGGTGGACTTCCAGATACTCGATCGCAGGGAATTTGACGTCCAGCAGTTTCACAAGGACGGGTCGATCCGATTTACCAGGCCACCGATGCCGCCGACACCGCAAGAAACCGGCTGGAAGGACACCGCCATCATGTACCCCTGGCAAGTCACGCGAATCATCATGAAGTTCGGCCCCTACGCCGGGCTGTATGTATGGCACTGCCACATTCTCGAACACTAAGACTTCGAAATGATGCGGCCGTACGTGGTGATGTTAAGGACCTCACGCGAGATGCGTGAGGTGCCTGCTTGGATATCCTATATGAATTGAAAATACGCCTTGGCGTTTTCGTAACAAATCCCCTGAATGATACGTCCCAGCAGCTTCATGTCGTTCGGTGCCTCGCCTTTTTCAACCCATCCGCCGAACAAGTCACACAGCAGCCGCCTGAAGTACTCGTGCCGTGGGTACGACAAGAAGCTTCTGGAGTCGGTGAGCATACCGACAAACCGGCTCAAGAGCCCCACGTCAGCCAGTACCTGCATTTGATGCAGCATGCCTTCCTTTGTGTCGTTGAACCACCAGGCTGCACCAAGCTGGAGTTTTCCTGGGATTCCGCCCCCTTGGAAGCTGCCAAGTAATGCGGCAAGGACAGGAAAATCTTTTGGATTTAAAGAATACAGAATCGTTTTTGGCAGAGAATCATCCAATTCCAGCGTGTCTAGCAACTGGCAAAGTTGTGAAGCGAGTTGGCCATCGTACATGGCGTCATTGCCTGTGTCTGGCCCTAGACGTTTAAACATGCGCGTGTTGTTATTGCGGGCAGCGTGCATATGCAGCTGCATGACCCAGCCAAGCCGGGCATACAACTTGCCGAGGAAAATCATTGTATAGGTTTTATATTTGTTTTCCTCCAACAAGCTGATAGGCTCGTTGTTCAACGCTTTCTTGAAGATTGCTGCGGCTTCTTCGAACGTTGTCGCCTCGTACGGAACCGTATCCAGCGCATGATCCGAAGCGCGGCACCCTACCTCATGGAAAAATTCCGCTCGAGCTGTGATGGCGTCCAACAGCGCTCCATAATCCGAAACAGGCGTACCAACAGCCTGCTCCAAACGGTGAATCCAGGGGATGAAGGTATCCGCCGTGATCCGCAGGGCTTTATCCGGACGAAATGCCGGAACGACTTTCACCGGGAACGTCTGATCCGCTTTCAGTTTTACGTGATACTCAAGCGTATCTGCCGGATCATCTGTGGTGCAAATGACTTCGACATTCGATTTTGAGATAAAGTCCCGTGCGCGGAATCCATCTGACTTTAACATGGCATTGGTCTTTTCCCAGATCTCCGGCGCGGACGTTTCGTCGAGCAGTGTCTCGATGCCGAAGAATCTCCGCAGTTCCATGTGCGACCAGTGATACAATGGATTGCCAATGGTCATGGGTACCGTCCTGGCCCATGCCATGAATTTATCGTAGTCACTGGCATCGCCTGTGATAAACGCTTCGTCCACGCCATTGGCGCGCATGAGACGCCACTTGTAATGGTCTCCACCAAGCCAGATATCCGTTATGTTGCGGAATTCATAGTTATGATAGATTTGCTCTGGGCTGATATGACAATGGTAGTCGATGATGGGCATGTCCTTTGCAAAGTTCTCGTATAGTTCGACAGCAGTCCCGTTCGACAGCAGAAATTGATTGTCCAGAAATTTTTTCATCATGATTCTCCTCTCTGTCATTCATCCTCTATGGCTGTAACAGCAATCACCCCTGGTTATTTCCCTTTTGCTTTCGCAGCATGTACGCGTTTCAGTACCAGCTTGACGCGGTGTTGAACAGAAACCCAATCAGCTCGGTTAATCTCCGCTTTCGAAGCCAATGAGCTGCCCATCCCCACTCCGACAGCACCGGCACGGATGAACTCTGCCGCATTGTCGACTGTAATCCCGCCAGTTGGAATAAACGATTTCCCGCGAAATGGCCCCAATAGATCTTTCAAATATGAAGACCCGAGCGATGAGGCTGGGAACAACTTCAAAATCTGAGCCCCCGCGTGCGTGGCCTGCACGACCTCTGTTGGGGTTGCGACACCTGGCACAAAAGGACGTTCAAGTTTTTGAGCCGTAGCTATCAACTCAGCATCCAGATGAGGACTGAGGAGAAAGTCTGCGCCTGCTTCGACGGCCTGTTCCACTTCCCCCGGGGTCATCAGTGTGCCTGCTCCAATCAGCAGCTGATGACCATACTGCTGGCGAATCGCCCGAATCGATTCAATTGCACCCTCCGACTCCACCGTGACCTCTACCGCCCTCGCGCCTCCGGCCACAACTGCTTCGCAGAGAGGCAACAGAACCTCAGGCGGCAGCTTGCGAAAGATTGCAATCACCCCTGCATTCTTGACCTGTTCGACTACGCGCTCAAGTGTCATCGTTCAATGCTCCCCTTTCCGGACAACTCCTGCAAAGCTTCAGGCCAAGTTGGGTAACCGTCATAATCCGCCATGCTGGTGACGGCAAAGGCTCCGACAACGGAGCCCAGTTTCATCGATTCTTCCATGCTCCACCCGCGAAGCATGCCAGCAATCCAGCCTGCGTTGAAACCGTCGCCTGCGCCGACCGTGTCCATCACGCGCGAAACCTGCCACGCAGGTATGTACGTGTTGACGCCTTGTACACTTGCAGCCGCTCCCCGTTCCCCCAGCTTGAGCACTACGCCCTCGCCAGCGAATCCACAGTCTCGAATCTGCTGTTCGATACGCGTGACGTCATCTGTGCCAAACAGCAACTCTGCCTCTTCGTCGCCGAGCAAAAACCAGGTAAGATGCGGCAGCACTTCATTTACACATTCCCGCCACTGCGCGGCGCTCCCCAGCTTTAGGCGTACATTTACGTCGAACGAAACGGGAATCTGGAGACTATGGCTCAGTTTGAACAGCTCTGTTGCAACTTGGCGACTGTCCTTTCCAATCATCCAGGTGATGCCCGTCGAGTGCACCCAATCCCACGTTCCGGCTTTCAGGGCACTCAGCATCTCTTCATCGGGGCGCCAACCACCAACGGCCATTGACGAGGTCGAACGGTAATAGTAGACGGTTGTTTTCCCCTGTAATCCCGACCACTGTTTGAAGAATGTCCCGGTCGGCGCGGTTGGATCCTGCCGCACATACTGCATATTGACGCCTTCGGCGCGACCGGCGCGCAGGATGATGTCCCCAAACGCGTCCGCTCCCACGCTGCAACTCATCGTGGCATTGAGGCCGAGTCGGGCGAGACCAACGGCTGTATTGAGTTCAGCGCCAGCCGCGTACGGACGCAGCTGGTGCGTGGTGGAAAGCACGCCCGGAGCATCGGGTACAAGTACGACAAGCGGCTCACCAAAAGTCAAAACGGACGGGATTCGGGTCGATTTGTCGGCCGTATTCATCTCTTCATGTCTCCTTCATCGTGCAAACCAAGGATGCCAGCGCAGCTTCAATCCCCTGTTCCCGCGCGCGCCCGATAAAGTCAAGAACGGCTTCGCGCAAGCCATCCATCTGATTGAGGTCCTCATCCCAGAGTGCATGCTCACCAAGGAGCATTTTGATGGTTCTCTCCAGACCTACCGTCGTTTCTTTGCTCCAAATGTGTGCTATCCTTTGAAGCATCTCTGGATCGTCCCGGACTTCCTGTGAACCGTCGGCACCTTGGTAAAAAAGAAGTTGGGCTGCAAGCGCAGCCGACAATAGGGCAGGAACACGACCTCGTTGCGCATAGAACTCTTTTAATGTTGGCAACAGACGAACCCGGATTTTCGATAGGCCGTTTAATGTAATGGAATTCAACTCGTGACGGATAAACGGATTGTTAAACCTGTCGACGACAGAACCTGCGAATCCCTCTATAACTGCCTGCTCCGCAAAGATGTGACTCGCCAGTAACGTGGGGACAATTTCTTCGTCCAGCAGCCTGCGGACGAACTGCCCAAGCACTGGGTGATTCATGGCTTCTCTGACCGTCTGTACACCCAATAACAAGCCGGCAGCGCACATGGCCGTGTGCAGGCCGTTCAAGATTCGGACTTTCTGCATGCGATATGGCGTGATGTCAGACACATACGCTACATTCAAACCAATCTGTTCGAACGGCCAGTGCTGTCGCAGACGCTCGTCTGCTTCGATTGCCCACAGGTGAAACGGCTCTCCCACCGTAACCAGCTCATCTCGATAGGGCAGTTCCGCCAACAGCTCCTCTGCGCCTTCACCTTGGGGGAAGCCGGTTACGATGCGATCGACCAGCGTATTACAGAAATGATTGTGTTGCTGTACCCACTCGGAGAACCCAGATGGTAAACCCCAATCCTTTGCATGTTGTAGAACAATTTCACGCAGCCTGTCGCCGTTGTTGTCCAGCAGTTCACAGGGCACAACCGTCATGCCGGCTGATGCCGCGCCGTGAAAGTGCCTGTACCGATGGTATAAATAGGCTGTTAATTTGCCCGGAAATGACTGAACAGCCACGCCTTCCTGGAAGTCCTCGCGGATATATTGAATACCAGATTCTGTGGTGTTCGACACCACAATCTCGATCTCCGGGTTTTCCGCACAGGCCAGAAATTCATCCCAGTGTTGATAAGGGTCCAGCCCGCGGCTGACGGACGAAACGATGTCTCGTTCGTCAACCTTCATTCCATGCTGTACGCCACGTAACCAGACTGTAAACAGACCATCTTGCGCATTCAGACGTTCAATATTTGGGGTACCAGTTTTACGTGGGGCGACAACCACAACACGGCCGCGAAACAGATTGTTTTTGTTGAGTTGATGAATCATCCAGTCTACGAAACCGCGCATAAAATTCCCTTCACCAATCTGAATCACCCGTTCCGGGAATTGAAGCGGCCCCTTATCAAGACAGTGGTCTTGCGTTAGCAACGAGGTCACAAGGTTACACCGTCCTTGAAGATTGCAATTTCACGAAACCCATTTTTCTCATTTCTGGTTTGTACGTGTCCGGAAGCAACGTCGATAACGGTGCGATACAGAGAAGCTGCCAGGACGTCCTTGTCCTCGCCCTCTACCAAGCTGCCAGCGTTGAAATCAATCCAGTTTTTCTTTTTCTCAAATAAACTAGTATTGGTAGAAATTTTGATGGTCGGGACTGCTGCACCCATCGGTGTACCCCGCCCTGTCGTAAAGAGAACCATATGCGCCCCCGCTGCCACCAATGCGGTAACAGACACCATGTCGTTTCCCGGCGCTTGAACGAGGTTTAGTCCCGGTTTCGTCGAGGATACCCCATAAGGCAACACGTCGACCACGGGCGCAGTTCCGCCCTTTTGGGTACAACCGAATGATTTTTCTTCCAAAGTGGTAATTCCACCGTCTTTGTTACCAGGTGACGGATTCTCATAAATCACTTGGCGGTGGCGAGTATAGTAGTCCTTAAAATCGTTGATCAGCGACACAACTTTGCCAAACACAGTTTCATCTGTCGCACGGTTCATCAGGATGGTTTCAGCACCGAACATCTCCGGCACCTCGGTTAACAGCGAAGTTCCACCGTTCGCCACCACCTTATCAGATACAGCGCCAACCAGCGGGTTCGCGGTGATCCCGGAGAACCCATCGGATCCGCCGCATTTCAATCCGATTTTCAGGCGGGATACAGGCACCTTTTGACGTACAAACGTACGCGCATACTCAGCCAGTTCGCCAAGCAACCGTATACCTTCCTCATACTCGTCTTCAATCTCCTGAAGGGCGAGAAACCGAATTTTCTCTTTAGGTACGCCCTGCAAGTATGGACGGAACGCCTGAATCCGGTTGTTCTCACAGCCAAGCCCAAGAACGAGAACACCAGCAGCGTTCGGATGACGCACAAGTCCTGCCAATGCCTTCTGCGTGTACGTCAAATCATCCCCCAATTGGGAACAGCCGTAAGGATGCGCAAAGTGATAAACCCCGTCAATACCGTCGCCGCGAAACGCTGCATCTGCCATTTTGGCCAACGTTTCTGCCGCTTTATTGACGCAGCCGACTGTGTTCAGAATCCAAATTTCGTTTCGAATCCCGACTTCGCCATTCTCGCGTACATAACCATCAAACGACGTCGGCAAATCCAGGTTTGGATTCAACTGACGCTGCGAAATCGGTTCGTATCGGTATGCTTTTTTCCCACTCAGGTTCGTCTTCAGATTATGGGTGTGAACCCACCTGCCTTTGGCAATAGGCACTGTGGCGTATCCAATCGGGTATCCGTACTTGACGATAAGATCCCCTTCTGCAACATCCGCCAAGGTAATTTTGTGCCCACGAGGAACATCTTCCATCACCCGTACGGTTCCACCTGAAAACGCAACGGTGTCTCCGGTTGATACATGTTCCATTGCAATCAGTACGTTATCGCTTTCATGAATTCGCAGCGCGTTTACAATGCCCATCATCTCATCCCATTCTCGATGCAGGTTACATTGTTAAATATAACACTATACATATGATAAGTCATTCATAATTAACACGATTTTGCTGTTAAATGATTTACAAACGGTTCTTAACCTGCATGAAACCAGTAATAAATTAGGGTTCCAATCAATGCGTTTGTTATTTGTAACATTACATTGCCCAAGAAAAAACTTGCGGCCACGGAAAAGCGTGGCCGCATTCACTTTGATACCCTTGTCAGAACGCCAGGATGGATATTATTTGCTCACCGAGGTGTTGCTGTTTTGCAGCCAGTCTGCCTGAATCCGCTCCATCGTCTTTCTGCCCGTCTCAGGAACTGCTTTTTGCATAAAGACAGCCATGATGATGCAGAAAGCAGCGAATATCCAGAAGGTCCAGGTACCGCCAATTGCCTGCAACAAGATGGGGAAAAATTGAGCGACCAAAAATGTCGCAAACCAGAGTGCAAACGACGCAATCGACATCGCCCTGCCACGGATGCTGGTGGGATAGATTTCCGAGAGAACAATCCAAACCCCTCCGCCCCATGACAGCTCGTAAGCAATCGTGTGAAGGAACACAAGCCCTAGAACCAGCCAGGTCACCATGTGGGGCATTGCGAACGCGATCCCCAGAATCACAAGAAATATGGCCATAAACCAGCCGTTCCAGACCAGTAAGCGTTTTCTCCCAATGCGGTCAACAATCAGCATCAACACAATCACAAATACGACCTTGATGGCGCCAACGATGACCGTATCGTAGAAAGAAGCGTTCGATCCCGCACCTGCTGCCTTGAAAATCATCGGAGCATAATAACCAACTGCGTTTGTACCTGTAAATTGTTGAAAAACAGCCAGAAGGATACCAACAAAAAGTGCCGTGCGAATGCCTGGGCTGAATACCTCTTTTAAGAAGGAATCCGGTACAGCCCGAACCGATTCACGAATGTCTTGCAACTCCGTTTGCGCAGTCTTCGCGTCTCTTACACGGCTGAGAATAGACAGGGCGCGCTGCTCGTTGCCCCGCGTAACCAGATACCTTGGACTTTCGGGTACGAAGAAGAGCAAGAGAAAGAAGATGACACCCGGGATAATGCCCATGCCGAACATCCATCGCCAGCCGGTTGTCTGGTCCCAGGCCGCCGCGTGCGTGCTGACGATGGCCGCATTGACAAAGTAAACAATAAAAATACCGCTGACAATCGCCAACTGATTGGAGGCCACCAGACGTCCTCGAATCTTGGCAGGAGCAATCTCGGCAATGTATAACGGAGACAGCAATGAAGCCAGGCCAATACCAATGCCTCCACAAAATCGACCAACGACAAGAACAGGTACACCGTTCGCAAACGCCGTAATCACACTACATAAAACGAAAGTCACGCCCGCTATCATCAGCGCTTTCTTGCGGCCAAGTTTGTCCCCCAAAAACCCCGCAATGAGAACACCGACCATAGCACCGAGATCAATACTGCTTGAAACCAAGCCAGTCATCGCAGCAGTCATGTGAAACTCTGTCTGCAGAAACCCATTTGCACCTGATATAACGCCAGTGTCATAACCAAACAGCAAGCCGCCAAGCGAAGCAATGATGACAACTACAGTAATGTAACCTATGCCAGGTTTGACTTCTGTGGCGTTTGGCAATGTGGCACTTGCCTGACCCATCACGCTTTTCCACCTTTCCGACTGAGATATGGTTCAAAACCAGCACAAATGACAGCGCTTGCATGAAAGACAGTCGAAAACCCTCACTCCTCCCTTTCAAAAACAATAAGAGCGCTTTCAGATTGAATGATGTAACATTATATTGAGTTAGTTTATTTCATATGTCAATGTTATTTAAAACATTTTGTGATTATGAATAAATTCATCGAAGCGGGGCCGTCGACCGCCGAATCACAATATCCGCTTCCAACACGATGCGTCTTGGTCCTTCGCGTAATCCTTCGATTCTTTCTATCAACATTTGTGTTCCCAGGGATCCGAAGCTGTACGTCGGCTGAACCGCAGAAGTAAATGCCGAATCGACAGCGGCAAGGTAATCCGAATTACCGAAGCCCACAATGCTCATGTCTTCCGGGACGTGAAGTCCCAGTTCAGTTAACCGATTGATTGAATGCGCATATTGAAACATGTTTGCAACAAACAGCGCAGTGGGCGGCTCGTCAAGTTTCAGGAGTTCATCGATAAATTTCGGTTCGATATCCCGCGTCATGGCGGATTGTTTGATCCATTCTTCCGAATACGGGTAGTTATGGAGGGCCATCGCCTGAAAATATCCTTCAAGACGTTCCCGACTCGCGCGGTTGTTCGAAGGCCCTGTCACAACGGCGATTCGATGATGTCCCATACCAATGAGATGTTCTACCAGCGCTTTGGACGATCCGACAATATCACTCTTAACAAGGTCTACGTTTATTCCTTCCACTTCACGGTCGAGCAGGACAAACGGAATTCCCTGCTTGTCCAGCAACTCCAAGTTCGCCCTCGAGTCATCTCCGACCGGCGCAATCAGAACGCCATCTGCGTGAAACTCAATGCACATCTGAATGTATTGCTTTTCCTTATTGATATTTTCGTCGGTATTGGCTAAAAAGACGCGATATCCTTGCTTTTTCGCCACGTCCTCCATACCGCGGGCAATGAACGTAAAGAATGGATTTGTGATATCGGGAACAATCAGCACCAATGTACTGATTTCATGTTGGATGACTTGCCTCGTATAACCCCTCGGGATGTAATTTACTTCTTCCATGGCACGCAGGACCTTTTTACGAGTGGATTCTTTCACTTTCCCACTTCCGCTAATAATTCTCGAAACAGTCATCACTGAAACGCCTGCTAATTTTGCCACATCCGCCATTGTTGCCATACGTGCACCACCCTGTGAAGTGTTCGTTATCATCAAATGCGTTAATTTTAACATGATGTTGAGGAGGCATGAGCATTGTTAGACATGTCCATAATAAAACGACAGTACCGTCTGAATTGGGATCCCAATGACGGTACTGTCATGCAGGTTTAACAAGACGATAATGCAATTAACGAACAATCGATACAATGCCGAGTACAAGCTCCGCGATGCCGACAATCGCAACGAGACCAATAACAAGTCTTACAAGCCCTGATGGCAAGCGGCGCGTTTGTGAGTGATTCGTTTCCATGCTGATTCCTCCCAGACCAATGTAACGCTCGTTTGGTACTTTCCGCAAGTAACCCGATTAGATCATGACTCGCCGATGATGGTGATGGTGTACGTTCGCTTCGCCGGTCCATCGAATTCGCAAAAATAGACGTCCTGTGCTCCACCGAAGACAATTTCCCCCGCCACAATCGGAAACACACAATGGTTTCCGACCAGCATCGATTTGATATGTCCTGTCGGATTTCCAGCCGTGCTCCCATAAGAATGAAGCATCCTCGCACGAAATCTACTTACGCCATTTTGCTCCCCGTACCTTACGGTGCAATCCATGAATGAAGGTGCGAAAGCAGGTCCCTGCGCTCGATTGCGTATTCTTCCAGGTTGCCCGGGGTGATGACGGCCGAACCGGTTTTCAGTAATGCGTGCGTGGCTTTGAGCCACCCCCCATGCACCACTACGAGAGCGTGTTCGGGGCCTGATGCAATGATGTTGAGGGCCTTGAATACCCGCTGCTGGAATACGCACCATGACTCTACACCTGGGCCGCTGATGGATTCTTCTTGAATGGTCGCAGCGGTAACGTCTTGTGCTAACAAGCCATACACCCGTTGACCCTGATACAGCCCGTAGTTCCGTTCAGTGAGAGACTCGAGTTCCTGTATTCGAATCGGTGTCTTCCGTCTCAATTCTTCTGAAAGAATCAAAGCCGTCTCTTTCGCGCGCTGCAGCGGGCTCGTCCAAATGATATGTACCTCTAAGCCCTTGCGACTCTTTGCGTAGGCTCGAACAGCTCGCCGTCCATCGAAAGACAGCGGAATGTCCAGAATTCCTTGAATCCGCCCCTCTCGGTTCCATTCCGTCTCCCCGTGGCGCAAAAATGTCAACATATGCTGTACCTCTTTACCGTAGCTGTCACCGCTGAATCCGGCCTCATCGAAAGTAATCCCGAATCACGGAGTGAACCTCGTTGAGGGCGTCAATCAGCGTACGCGGCCCAAAGTAAAAGATAGAACTCTGAACACGGTAGATCCTCCCGTTTCGAATCGCTGCGACATCTGGATACAATCGGTTCCATCTCACTCTGTTTCGCTCGATGGAGTGGACGGTATGGCAGAAAAATAAGTCAGGGTTCGCTTGGATGACATCTTCCTGTTGAACAACGCGATCGACCGCCATTCGCCCACGCAACGCTACGTCGCGAAATACATCAATGCCGCCTGCGGCATGAATGATGTCGCTCACCCACGCAGGGGGCACCGAAATCGGATCGGATGTATGTTCAAAGAACACCTTGGGATGGACTGATAAACAGTTTGCGAGTTCCGTGACCTGCTCGAGCTTTCTCCGGATGGCTTCGCAAATTTCCTGTGCGCGCTCAGTCCTGCCAACGAGGTTCCCCAACAAAGTTACAACGTCAAACAAATCGTTGAGCCGATGCGGCGAAACGTGAACCACATGGACTCCATGTGCAATCAGCTCGGCAGCGAGCTCACTCTGTACGTACGAGGTCAGAATGGCTAAATCCGGTTTGAGTTCGAGAATGCGTTCCACATGCCCGAACTTGAAGCCAGTGATTCTCGGCAGGTTTAGCGCCTCGTTGGGGACCTTGGTGTAGGCGGATACCCCTACTACCCGGTCAAGAACACCGAGATCGTGTAAAATTTCAGGCGTCTCTGCTGCAAGGCAGACAATCCGTCGTGGATACATCCCGTCCCTCCGCTAACCATGCTCGACTCGAGTTATACGTGTTCAATCACGAATTTCCGAATGATGCTGTGAATGTCTTTCAGGCTGTCAATCAGCATAGGGCCACACTGAAGTACCTCACTGCTCACTTCAACGACCATGTCGTTTTTTACCGCTGGAACGTCCGGGAAGCCAGGTCGAGAGACAAAAACCGCGAGATCGAACGGTTTGCCGCACCAGGAGGCGAGCACAATATCCGGGGCAGCGGCAATCACATCCTCTGTTTCAACCACGCGATCGGATGCTTTACGCCCGTTGATGGACTGTTCGCGAAACACGTCTGTCCCGCCCGCGATCTCGATGAGGTCACTCACCCATGCCGTACCAACGATGATGGGATCCATCCATTCTTCGAAATACACGCTTGGGCGAAACGGCAGTTTTGCCGCCTGTTCCCGAACCGCTTCTACTTCGTCACGAAGCTGTGCAGCCAAATGAACAGCTTCTTCCGGTTTGCCAACAAGGTTGCCAAGCAGCAGGATGGTATGAAACATATCCTCCAGACGGTGCGGATTGAAGTGCACCGTTGTGACCCCTTGGGCTGAAAGCTCGGATGCCAGTTCCTTCTGCACGCCAGAGGTTAAAATAGCAATATCTGGCTGGTGGTGCAGAATTCGCTTGACGCTCCCATGCTGAAACCCGGAAACCTTGGGGATGCTCAGGGCTTCAGGAGGGCGAGTGGTGTATGCGGAAATGCCCACCACCCGGTCGAGTGCACCGAGCCGATAGAGAATGTCGGGAATTTCAGCAGCCAAACAGACAATCCGTTCCGGATACATATCGTTCAGACCTCCCTGTGCGTATCAACTGGTTCAATACCAATCTCGCAGGTCTACAGTTTCATGACATAGAAAAAGCCATCTCCAACCAGGAGATAGCTGTCAGCGCAAAATAATACGAGTGACAATAACCTATCGTCCGTAGGCTAGTTGACAAACAAGAAAGGCAGGTCTCCTGGCTCGGGATCATCGTCTGGATTCACCTTCCCAAACGCGTACGTTCAGTGGTCATCGAATCAGACTACCCCATACAGTGGCGGGACCGCGCCGGACTTGCACCGGCTTCCCTATTCTGTTCACCTGTCAAAGTGAACACCTTTCCTGGAGATATGTATGATGGTTACACCCTATCGTAATACCAAGTGCTGCCCGTGTCCAGATAGGGTCGTACAACTTGAACTTCACCGTGCGATATGGCATGGTGTCTGCAGAATCCGTGGGAAACAGCAAAAACTCAACGGTGGCATGAATTTGTGAGGAGGAATCGTACATGACAACGATGAAGGCCGTCGGGCTTCACTATACGGGCGATCTCGTTAATTTCGAAACATACAAACCGGAACCATCGGGCAGAGACCTGCTGGTCCAGGTGCGAGCAGTCGCCGTGAATCCAGTCGATACGATTCAACGTCCAGGCGGGCCATGTGATCTCCCTCGCATTCTTGGCTGGGATGTTGCCGGAACGGTGGTTGAAACGGGATCGGACTGCTCTTTGTTTAAGCCCGGGGACGATGTGTACTACGCCGGTGATATCACCCGGCCAGGAGGAAACGCAGAGTACCACTTGGTCGATGAACGTTTAGTCGGACACAAACCGAAAACACTGAGTTTTGCTGAGGCAGCAGCGCTTCCTCTGACTAGCCTTACGGCTTGGGAGGGCTTGTTTGAACGTCTCGGCGCCCACAAGCAAGGAAATCAGGGAGAGACCATTTTAATTGTTGGAGCGGCCGGTGGCGTTGGATCGATTGCAACGCAACTCGCCAGGCACGCCGGACTCACCGTCATTGGCACCGCGTCTCGCCCTGAGTCGCAGCAGTGGGTCAACGATCACGGAGCGCATCACGTCGTCACCCATGCTGAGCCGTTTCCTCGTCAGCTCAAGGAGATCGGCATCGAATCGGTAGACCACGTATTCTGCTTGAATCAGGTCGCCCCCAATTGGGACAACATGCTTTCAGTGCTCAAACCCATGGGCCGAATCTGCACCATCCTGCCCCCGCTGGAACCGCTCAACTTCCGCATGATGGCCGACAAGGCCATTACATGGTCGATTGAAGCCATGTTTGCGCGATCGAAATATCAAACGCCCGACATGGTCGAGCAGCATAACATTCTGTGTGAGCTGGCAGATTGGGTCGATCACGGATGGATTCAAACCACTGTCAATGAACGGCTGTCTCCAATCAACAGCGAGAACTTGAATCTCGCGTTCACCAAACTTCAATCCAGACGAACGATTGGGAAAATTGTGCTGGAGGATTTTTAAAGGGAAGCACCAGCCACCGCCCTACGGGGGTGCAATTTCCTTCGTCAAGTCCGCAAGTCGGTCGGTAACACCCGCCCCGAATTCGATGCGCGTAGGCATATGGTAGGAAAACATGGGCTTCATCTCCATGTAAAACGTCTATGTGCCCCGGCCTTAAATGCAGCATTCGTGACGCTGCCGTATAATGGGGGCGGAGGTTGATGATGATGAAGTCCATATCAATAATTGGCGCAGGTACCATGGGTCAAGGGATCGCTCAGGTGTATGCGCAGGCAGGCTATCCAGTCAGCCTGTATGATTTGAATGACAGCCTGCTCTCGAGAGCGGCAAAACAAATTGACGCAAACCTTTCGCTATGTGTATCTGAAGGGCTCATTGCAGAAGACGACAAACTCCAATGCATGAACTTGATTACATACACAGATACATTGTCAGACGCGGTTCGGAACGCGGACTTCATCACCGAAGCCATTCCGGAAGTAATTCAGCTGAAACAGGGACTGTTTTCAACTTTGGAATCATTGGTAGATGATAGAACGATTATTGCGTCAAATACCTCGTCCTTACCGTTTCGAGAATTGATTCAGGCGACGCGCCACCCGGAGCGGTTCATTATGACCCATTTTTTCAACCCGGCGCATCTCGTCCCGCTTGTTGAAGTGGTCGGTAGTGAAACGACGTCGCCGTCCGTAATGGAAACCACACTCCTTCTGATGAAACAAATCGGCAAGTCCCCCGTACGGCTGAAAAAAGATGTCCCCGGCTTCATTGCCAATCGCCTGCAAGCAGCCGTCATGCGTGAAGTTCTGCACCTTCTGAACCTAGGTGTGGCCGATGCGGCCGATATCGACCTTGCCTTAAAGGCGGGCCAGGATTTCGCTGGGCCTTTCTGGGCGCACTAGAAACCGCTGACTTTGGCGGTTTGGATATTTGGAAGCACGTCTGCGACAATCTCTTCCCGCAACTTTCCAATGCCACGGAATCTCCCGAACTCTTAACCCAGCTTGTCAGCGAAGGAAAGTTGGGCGTTAAGACCTTGAACGGGATTTATTCCTATGCTGACGAGAATGTCGCGAGACAAGTTGAAACGAGGGACAAGCACTTTATCCACCTGCTCAAAGACCGCGCTTAAACACTAAGGTGTGACGGCCAACCGGCAGACGTCGCCCCGCTCCAGCCTGTCGAAGCCCTCATTGATTTGCTCCAGCGGCAGGACGTCTGTCAACAACCGGTCGACCGGCAGCTTACCCTGCTGATAGAGATTGATGAACCGGGGAATGTCCCGAGCGGGTATACAACTCCCCACATACGATCCTTTGATGGTCTTCTCCTCGACGGTCAAGGTTACCTGTGGAAACGAAAACTTGGCCTCCGGGTGAGGCAGCCCTGTTGTGACTGTGGTGCCGCCTCGTTTCGTCATTCCGTAAGCAATTTCCATCGCCGGCACAGCACCAGCGGTTTCAAACACGTACTCGAGGCCGCCGCCCGTGCTCGATCGGACCAGGTCTACGACCTCCGGGTCTCTGGAGTCGAACACATCCGTTGCACCCAGCTCCTTGGCAAACGCCAACTTGTCTGGGTTAATATCCACCGCAATCACGCGGGAGGCGCCGGCGGCGATTGCACCTAACAGGGCGCTTAAGCCAACCCCGCCAAGTCCGACAACGGCGACTGTGCTGCCAAATGGCATCCGCGCGGTATTCACAACGGCGCCCACGCCAGTCATCACAGCACAACCAAATATCGCAACTTTCTCCATTGGTACATCCGAGCTGACCATCGTCAATGAATGCCGCGAAACCACGGCGTACTCTGCGAACCCTGAAACACCCAGATGATGATGAACCTCTGCTCCTTCCTTGTGCAACCTGCGGCCGCCGCCCAGGAGCGTGCCCTGGCCATTCGCATATGCACCCGCTTCACAAAGTGCCGGCCGGCCTTCCTGACAAGGAAGGCAGTGTCCGCAACTGGGCACAAAGGCGCAAACCACATGGTCTCCCGGCTTTAAATCAGTTACACCTGGTTCGGTCTCCATCACGATGCCCGCCGCTTCATGCCCGAGGGCCAGCGGCAATCCCCGTGGCCGACTGCCGTTGATGACGGACAAATCGGAGTGGCATAATCCGGTTGCCTTGATTTGAATCAGTACTTCTCCCCATTGTGGACCATCCAAGTCGAGTGTCTCTATCTTCAGCGGACGACTGTTTTCATAAGGTTTTGGCAGTTGCATTTCATATAGAACGGCTGCACGTGTTTTCACTCGTCAAATCCCCTTTGCTATGAATATCCTATATCAACTGATATTTCTTCAATTTTTGATATAGCGTCGAGCGATGGATGCCTAGTTTTTTTGCGGCCATCTGCTTATTGCCTCCGGCCTCCCGAATCGCATTCTGAATCATCATGATTTCCTGATCCGCCAATCGATCACGAACATTCCGCTGCGCCTCATAGAAAATGACAGGCCGACTTTCCGGAGCGGAAGGTAACCTATCCACGTCCATTTTCGTGGTGGTAAACTTATGCAGGTGTGGCGGGAAGTCTTTCAGCGTCACCACAGTTGAATCCGCCAAACTGACGAGAACCTCAACGGTATGAACCAACTCGCGAATATTTCCCGGCCAATCGTACGACATGAAAACCTGAATCACTTCCGGTGAAAGTTGAATGGGCGGCCGTTTCAACCTCCGGGAGACTTCCGTCACGTACAGGTCGAGCAGAGATGGAATATCCTCTCTGCGTTCCCGAAGCGGCGGCAGATGGAGCCGAATAATGTTTAAGCGATAGTACAGATCCGCTCGAAACTCACCCTTTTCAACCATGTCCTCCAGCCGACGATTGGTTGCTGCAATGATGCGTGTATTGACATGCCGTTTATGCAGACCACCAACCCGCTGGATTTCCCGGTCTTCTAAAACGCGCAGCAGTTTGGCTTGCATGTTTGCCGGCATGTCTCCAATTTCATCCAGAAATAACGTTCCCCCGTCTGCCGACTCGATTTGCCCCGGTTTGCCACCCTTCCTGGCACCTGTAAAAGCTCCGTCTTCATAACCGAACAATTCGGCTTCCAACAGCGGCTCAGGAATAGCAGCACAGTTCACGCTAATAAACGGCCCGTTGGCAAACGGGCTGGCGTAGTGAATACCTTGTGCAAGCACTTCTTTTCCCGTACCGCTCTCTCCTGTAATCAGAACGGTTACAGGCGTCTTGGCCGCCTTCTCGGCCAAACGCTTAATGGTTTGAATCATATGGCCTTGACCGATGGTCTCTGCCAACGTATACACACGTGCACCGTCACCCTCCATCTGCGGCCGATGCGGTCGTTTGTCATCTGCTACATCACGAGCGAGCTGTTGCGCACGCTCCAGAATGTGGTACAGTTCATTGATCCCTGTGAAGATTAACATGCCAATGGCACCAATCACTTTACCTTCCTTCCAGATAGGCAGGCGGTGCACAATCATTTCGTGATCGTGAATGATTTGGATATGCCCCCGCTCGGGAATACCTGTTTCCAATACAACATGCAACCGTGTATTCTCAATCACATCTACTACATGTCGGCCAATGACTTCATCTCGGCTGACGCCAAGCAGATTCAGATAGGGCTGGTTCATTTCCTGAATCAGCCCGCCCGCATCCACTAAGACAATCCCTTCATATGCCGTATCGAGAATCAGTTTTAATACGTCCTCTGAGTGCGCAAACGCATTCATACCACTGGCCCCTCGAAAGCTAGTTTCGGTGAACGGAAAGGCACCTCCCTGCAAACAGCCTCAGGAGCAAGCCCTTCCGTCACTTAACTATATTCTACAAAAATTCTATCATTTCGTGTCGCTTTCGCTTACTTGGCGAAGTCCGTATTACCGACCATAATTCCCAGTTCGGCGTCATTGACAGACTCGAGGTTCTTCCGCGTGGCGCGGCTGGTCATGCCAATAAAGATAAGTGAAATCAGTGTAGCTACGCCCATCAGCCCAAACGCGCCTGAGAATCCCCACGCCGCAAAACAAGCCAAGGTGATTGGAGGAGCAATGGCGCCACCGAAGTGACCAATCCCGTCACACATGGCCAAACCGGAGCTTCTCGCGCGTGTTGGGAAATGCTCAGCTGTAATCACGTAGCCGAGAATGGACAGCATTGCGATGGTCGATGTGAATAAGAAACCAGCAATAATCACCAGTGTCGGCGAGGGAAAAAAGCCAACGATGAGAACTGCCAACCCACCGATAATGCCGCTTGCCATGAGCGAATACTTGCGTTCAATCTTATCGCCCCAAAACAGGACAAACAAGGCCCCTGCGATAAATCCGACGCCGGAGATTGCGGAAAAGCCAATGCTGTTCCCAAGACCGAATCCCTGTTTCACGAGGATGGTTGGCGCCATGCCAAGGTACGCGTAATCGCCAATATACCACAGCAACCAGTACAGCAATAAAACAATCATTCGCCATAGGTAGGGGGGCTTCAACAACGAGAGCAATGGAAATCCCTTTGCTGTTTCTTCAAACGGAATGTCAACAACCGGCGGCAGCGGCTTCCCGCCCATTTTCTTCAACGCTTTCTGCTCAATCATCTCAATCAATTCAACTGCGCGGTCATGATGGCCGTGAATGACGAGCCACCTCGGCGACTCGATGAAGTCCTTGGCCATGAACAGCATCGTCAGGCCGCCCAGCCCACCGAAGAACAGAAGTGCACGCCAACCCCATGAGAAATGAGGCACAACCCACATCGATGCAAACGGTACAGCAGCGAGTCCTGCAAAGGCAAACAGGTTTGCAAACCCAGAAAAGCGGCCGCGCAGTTCCGCGGGCGAAATCTCTCCCATGTATGTTGATACCTGAGAGATCATGGTGCCGATGCCCATTCCGACCACAAACCGCCAAACAATCAGCCAGGTCACGTTTGGGCTGAGCGCAGTTGCTATTGAGCCAATCGTGTACAGCGTGATGCCGGCAATCAGGGCCTTCCGTCGACCAAAGTAGTCACTGATGACGCTGACGATAATCGCCCCGATAATGTACCCAATTAAACTGGTACTGACAGAGTCGGAGGCCAGGTTGGTAGATACGTGAAATTGTTGGGTAATGACTGGAATGCCATATGAGATATTTGTGATGTCAAAAAACGCAAAGAAGTACCCTAGACCAAGCACAATCAACAGACGGTAGCCATGCGGCCAAATTGGAATACGTTCCAGCCTTGATAACGGATTCACCGCACTCTTGGATGACATAAGCACAATCCCCCTTTAATGTTTTACATCCTGCCTGTTACCATTTTCTTTCTTGTATAAAACTCCACGCCGTCTTTGCCATTAGCATGTAAATCGCCGTAGAAGGAGTCCTTCCAGCCAGAGAACGGGAAGAACGCCATTGGCGCCGGAACCCCGATGTTCACACCCAGCATCCCGGCATCGATTTCCTCCCGGAACTGACGAATCGCACTCGCGCTATCGGTAAAAATGCAGGCGCCGTTGGCAAATCGCGATTGATTCGTCAAAGCAATCGCCTCGTCCAATGTATCGACCCGCACTACGGACAACACCGGAGCAAAGATTTCATCGGTCCAAATTTTCATCTCTGTCGTCACTTCATCAAAGATGGTTGGGCCGATAAAGTACCCACACTCCGCAACATCCAAACGACCGTCCCGCACCAAGCACGCGCCTTCATCCACACCTTTTTGGATGTAGTCAAAGGTTCGCTGCTGGTGTGCGGCTCGAATGACGGCCGAGGAATACGTCTTCCTCCAACCCGTTGCCCATTTTGATGTTGTCTGCCGCGTGCTTTAATTTTTCGACCAGTTCATCGGCAATGTCGCCAACAGCGACAACGACGGAACAGGCCATGCAGCGTTCCCCAGCCGATCCGAAGGCAGCCCCCATGATTTGCTCCGTCGCAACATCCAAGTCTGCGTCCGGCAAGACCAGAGTATGGTTCTTGGCACCAGCCAGCGCCTGCACGCGTTTACCATACTTGCTCGCAGTTGTGTAGACGTATTCCGCAACGGGTTGCGATCCGACAAAGGAAACAGCCTTAATACCCGGATGTTCCAGGAGCCCATTCACAGCGTCATGTGCGCCGTGCACCAGGTTCAGGACACCCTGCGGCAAGCCTGATTCTGTAAATAGTTCGGCCAGGCGCACTGCCAGCAGCGGGGTTCGCTCCGATGGCTTGAGAACGAACGTGTTGCCGCACGCAATGGCCATTGGAAACATCCAGCAGGGGACCATCATCGGGAAGTTAAACGGCGTAATGCCGGCCACGACTCCGACCGGATACCGATACATTCCGGAATCAATCCCCGCCGCGACATCTGTTAACTGGGAACCCATCATCAAAGTGGGTGCGCCCGCTGCGAACTCCACGTTTTCAATTCCGCGCTGGACTTCCCCATACGCTTCCTTGTAACTTTTCCCGTTCTCCAGCGTGATGAGCTTGGCGAGCTCTTCCCAGTGATCGACAAGCAATTGTTGATAGCGAAACAAGATGCGGGCCCGTTTCGGAACCGGTGTTTTACTCCAGAATTGAAATGCTTTCTGTGCAGCCTGCACGGCGGCATGCACATCGTCAGCCGTCGATAACGGTACCTCGGCCAAAGGTTCACCGGTAGCCGGATTCGGGACAACCTCCATCTTCTGAGAGCGGGACGCTACCCATTCGCCGCCGATGTAATTTTTTAGTTTTCGAACTTCCGTCTGAGTTGTCATGTTATGAATGGCCTCCTGACGATAACTGAGATGACAGGTGTGACACCGTGAAGTCCGCGTCATAAGCAACTTGATACAGCTCAACAATTTCTTCATGAGAAGGTACACGCGGATTGCTGCCAGGGCTGCCGCTGGCAATGGCATCCTGCGCCATTTTCCCAATAACCCGGTGGAACGCTGTTTCGTCGATTCCCCACGATTTCATATTGGGAATTTGAAGGTCCGAGCACAGTTGTTTCACCTGGTCGACCACCATATCCGCAACCTCTTCATCTGAAGGCGTTTTCATTTCAGGGTTGAGAATGTGTCCAATGACTGCCAGTTTGTCCGTACAGGCACCCTTGGAGTATTCCAGCACCGTCGGCAGCAGCATGGCGTTCGAAACACCGTGCGGAACATGGAAGACGGCGCCAATCGGCCGCGACATACCGTGCACCAGACAAACAGACGCATTAGAAAATGCCATGCCCGCCTGCATCGCCGCCAACGCCATCTCTTCCCGAGCCTGCAGGTTCTGCCCATCGGCATAGGCCAAACGAATCGATCTCGTAATCTTTTCGATTGCAGACAGTGCAAGTGCGTCTGTCAGCGGGTGACTTACCCGTGAAATGTACGCCTCAATGGCGTGGCACAAGGCATCAATACCGGTAGCAGCAGTAACCTTCGGCGGGGAGGATACCGTCAATTCGGCATCGACGATAGCCACGGCCGGTACAAGCTTCGGTTGGCGAATCATCATTTTGACGTCATCTTTGGTATTCGTGATAACCGTCACACTGGTCACTTCTGAACCCGTTCCAGCGGTTGTAGGCACGGCCACGAGTGGAATCGGCGCATTTGCAAACCGTTTCTTCCCACCCATGTAGTCGCCAATGTAGCCGTCGTTGACGGCCATGACCGCCACCGCTTTCGCCGCATCAATACAACTACCGCCGCCAATCGCGATGATGACATCGCAATCCTCATCCCGCAAAACTTGCAGTGCCTCGGTCACGTGAACATCTGTGGGCTCCGTATCCACCCCCAGATACGAAACGCAGCCAATACCTGCTGCCTGCAGCTGTTCTATCACGCGGTCGATGTGCCCCAGCTGCGCCATCACATGATCGCTCACAATCAGCGCCCTTTTGCCGAGTCCCTGTGTGATGTCCGATACCTTGCTTACAGAACCAGACCCGTAATAAATCGACTGTGGTGTTCTGAACTCGACCGGCAATCTACTCCCCCCCTCTCCATTCAATGTTGTGGTGCTCTCGAAATGTATTTACGCAAAAAGCGTGCCAAATAGAGGGTGGATACCAAAAACCGTCTGAAGATTAGAAATAAATTGGGCAATTCGGGAATTGGCCGGGCATGCGGTTGAGGAGATGGTTGAATGGTGTGTCTTGATTTCGCGACTGTGTTTGTCGTGTTATCAAGACAGATAGACAAAAAGTGTCGGTAAACACGACACGAAAGCGAATAGTGACTTCGAATACCAGTCCCATTTTTCCTTCCCTTTTCTCCCAAAAACGCTATACATAGAGTACCGATTACCCCGCTAAAATCATCAATGAACCGGTTTTAGCAAACGAGACCGTGGGTACAATGCCTCTCAGGCCTAGGAACGAGCCTGAACCATCAGGAAGAGACCTGCTTGTCCAGGTTCGAGACTGCTCTTTGTTTCAACCGTGAGATGATGTCTACTACGCAGGCAACATCACGCGACCGGGAGGAAACGAAGAGTACCACTTGGTGGATGAACGTATCGTCGGACGTAAGCCGAAAACATTGAGCTTCGCTGAGCAACAGCACTGCCTTTGACCAGTCTTACAGGCTAGGAGGGTCTGTTTGAACATCTCGGCATTGCCAAGCAAGGAAATACCGACAAGACCATTTTAATCGTTGGCGCAGCTGTACAGCGACACAAAAGTGTTGACATTCCCATAATGGACGTTCCTTGATAAAACGGACTTCCCTTATGAATGTAAAGAGTTTTGTGTCGCAAAATCGCGACACAAAAATACTGACATAACGGTCTGGCGACACAAAAGTTTTTACATAACGGTCGGAACGTCGGGCGGTTACCGTTAGAACAAAATCGTGTACTGGAAAATAGAGTTGTATACTGGCGGCAGCGACTCACCATGGGGATCCGTCAGCTGATGCATGGTAAACGGGAATCCTTTGTCACGACATCTGAATAAGTATACATGTTACGAATGGGAGCGTTCTTGCGCTAGCGGGCAGTTATGCGCAATAGCACGACAGTTTCCAAAATTGGTAGTATTGATATATATAGAGCGTGTCCGAAAAGCCCCTGATTTTGAGCCAATAGCAAAACGCACCCAGCCGCAGAAATGGTAAAATTGAAGGTGACGAAACCAACCAATTTTCCAGTTCTGGAGGTGCGTTTTCCATGGATTTGCAGTTGGTACTGCTTCCACAGTCCTATTATAACACCTTGGGCTTTGACCCTGAACTCATTGATTATGTCGATCACATTGACGATTCGTTCCTCGACCAGCTAATTGACCCTTTGTACGATAGAAGGGGCCGTAGACCCGCCTCGCCAGTGACCTATTTCCGTATGCATTTTCTGTACTTCACTAGACCGGAGATCACGTCTTTCCGCCAGCTGTGCAAACAGCTGCGGGACCCCAAAAACCAAGCGTGGCGCAATTTCATCGGCGTACATAACCCGGCCCAAGTGCCGTCTCACCAAAGTCTAAGCGACTTTCGAAGCAAGGTCGGTCCTGAACGATTTGAGTATATCCGGGACGAGTTCATTCGCCAGTCGATTCAGATCGAGGGATTCATCCGAGACACCTTGGCCGCCATAGATTCACGCCCCATTTATGCCAACGTCAATGGATACAAAAAGAAACGCTGCCGTTGTGAAGACAAATCGGCTTGCACATGTGAAAAGACTTTCTCTGACCCGGATGCCGCTTATGCCGCCCAACGAAGCAAGGTGAATCAGAATCGGTTTTTCGTCGGTTACCGCAAGCACTCGGTGTCCGTCTCCACCTCGCAAGGGCCAATGACACTCGTGTCTATCCTCGAACCCGGCAACATGGCCGACATCCGAGTTATGCTTCCGCTTGTGGAGCGCATTCGCCGAGTTGAGGAACTGCGCACCCAGTATCTTGTCGCCGACCTTGGATACCTCGATGCGGGTGACCAGAAGAAAGCGTTCCACGAACACGACATGGCTGTGGTCACCGGATTCCGCAGTGGCATGGTGTTGCCGGAGGAATGCGACACAAGTGGCCGCCCTGAGTGCGAGCAAGGTCACCCTCTCATCTGGGACGGATTTGACTGGGAGACAGCAACATCTTGGTTTCGTGGAGACCCAGCCCACTGCCAGGCTTGCCCGTTGCAAGGCGGGTGTGATAAACAGTTCGGATTGTCGTTTGACGAAAAGCCCATTATGTACGGCCCGGTTCCGCAAGGAACAGAGCTCCATGAACACATGCTGCGATTCCGGAAACAAATTGAGCTTTCGTTCGCACAGGAATCCAACCAGCTAACGACAGTCATGAAACACAAAAAAGTGCCTGTACGGGGAAAAAGCCGGGTTCAGTCATTCTTCGCTATGCAGGACACATTTCATCTGATGGAGGCAAGGATAGCCCACATCCGGAAGACACAACTGCCAGAGAATCACGTAGAACAGATTACACAAATGTATACTGAACAGACCCAGCAACTTCGACTTCTGGCCGCTTAGGATTCCAATCCAGATTACGTAAAATGAAGAGGTTGAGGAAGGCCGACGGGATTCGTGCGCCCAATTTTCGCAGTCGGTAGCGACCGTCCGTCTCTTCCGGCAACGCAACTCGATTTCCATGGTGCATATATCCATAAACGGAAGTTGGATTTCCCGCTTTCATGCTTTCGTAAACTCGTTTGGGAGGCTTTTCGGACACGCT
>CAVWUS010000033.1:0-91480 GCA_963758235.1 uncultured Alicyclobacillaceae bacterium
GTTGCATTAAATTTTTCGAGGTTTGTCAACTGGAATCCGTTAACAAACTAATACCCGCAATGATTCGAATGTTCGAGATGTTGTAACCCCCGGACATAGAAAAGTTCCTTAGAATAGAGGTACAGGTAGTCCTGTCCAAATCTAAACTAAGGAACCGAAGCATGGACAAGGATACCACGAAATCCACATTGGCGGAATACCTTTCTCCACTGGATACGGTGGAAATGTTGCGCGAGATTAAAGCTTTAGGTCTCGACAAGTATACGAAGAAGCTGGATTCCATCACGTTTACCCAGTTGCTTGTACTTGCGCAAGTTAAGCAAGTCGCCTCATTGACGGACTTGAGCGGTTTGTTGAATGGGAATCGTCAACTGCAGTCGCAACTCGGCCTTGAATCGATTAGCAAATCACAGTTATCTCGGAAACTGGGACAGATGGATACGAAATTTTTGGAGTCCGTTTTTCAACGATGCGTTGGACAAATTGTCCGTGCTGTCGGAGTAAAAAAGGCCATGAATAAATTGAGGCGGATTAACCTTGTTGATTCCTCCACCATTACGATGTGTCTGTCTCAATATCCCTGGGCTGAATTTAAGCACTCCAAAGCAGGCGTAAAATTGCACCTGCGCCTGGTATTTTTCAATGGACTTGTATATCCGGACAAAGGCGTTCTTACACCAGCTAGACCATCGGATAGGTCGCAAATGGACAACCTGGTCGTCGATGAACCAGACGCGCTAAACGTGTTTGACCGCGGCTACGTCGATTATCGGAAATTTGACGAGTACTGTAGGAATGGAACCCGGTTTGTCACCCGACTCCGAGATAATGCAAGCACCATTGAAGTGTATGAAGAGAGGCCAATTAAACACGGGTTACCAGTTCTTCGTGATGCAGTGGTAAAGCTAGGATCGGCGTTCCGGAGCATGGTTCATCCAACTCGCTGGATTGAAACATTGGACAGTGAGGGCAGGAGAATCATTATACTGACAAATGACCTCACCATGGACGTTGCGGAGATTTGCGACTTGTACAGGAAACGTTGGCAGATTGAGCTCTTCTTCAAATGGATCAAGCAACACCTACACGTGAGAAACCTTTATGGGAAGAGCGAAAATGCCGTCTACAACCAGCTGCGCATCGCGCTCATTACCTTCTGTTTACTTGTATTATTGCAACTAAGGGTGAACCATCGAGGAAGCTTGCTCGATGTCTACAAATGTGTACGACAGCACTGGGCAGAAACCTTCGCTGAGTTCCTGTTCTATTTAACCAGACCGCCAACACGGGAGTCATCTGGGCGGAAGAAAACGAACCACGAACAAATCTTTCCCAGACGTTGCAGGAGTACATAGACGGAGAGATTGAACACTTGGACAGTCTGGTATACGACCCAATCTAAATAAGCCAAAATGTGGGATTTGGACTACCTGTTAAGTGAGTAGTGTCCGTTCAGCCCATTTAAGATAGAACAGGATAACTGAATATTAAAATAACCGCCCCTGTATGGTTATTTGATGCGCTTGACATTTGCATAAAAATTTAATGCAACGCTAGTGGTACATTCTATCGCAATTTCGCGACTGCCACCCCAACTCGCCCGAACACGCCCCACCCCATCCCGACATTGTCAGCCTTTCGCTGTCAGCAGGACAGCCCCTCTCTTCTGCAGAATACGAATTAGACAAGCACTATGGAAACATTTTCTTGACGCTGAACAGGCATACAACCGAATGGGGATGGAGAAATGACAAACCAGGTTACGTCGGACGCCGTATCGGATGAGATGCGATTTACCCCGCAAATGTACATGGACTATCACTTGCGCCGATTGGGGATCCGCATCGAAGACATCGGCGTGGCGCCAACTGTCATCATCACATGGTTTGGTGCGGCAGGAAGTCTGCAGCCGGAAAATCCGATTGGCAGCCTCCTGATACCCGACGAGTGCGTCTGTGATGAAGGTACGTCACGCCACTAACTGGCACCTGATTCGGTTGTGCGTGCGCATGTTGGACTACGTGATCGTCTGGTTCAATGCGCCAACGAGCTAGGTTATCCAGCGGCTGTGGGCGGTCAGTGGACAATAGACGCCATTTACAGAGAATCCGTGGGCATTGGTTTAATCCAAACGTGGATTAGGGGATATACGTGTCAAAGCTGATTGTCATTCGTCACGCGCAGGTTGCAGTTGATTTTAATCTTCCAGCTTCAGATTGGCCCATCACGGAACATGGGATTGAAGCTACGAGGCAATTGGCTCTAGCTGAACCCTGGAATGAGGTAGCGCGAATTTACCACAGCCCAGAATTAAAGGCTGCAGTAACAGCCTCGGTCATCAGTGAAATATCTGGTGTGCCGACAGCTGTCAAAGATGACCTGCGAGAGTTATACGTGCCAATGATTCAGCCACACGAAGCGTTTGTCCGGCGATTTGGTGCGTATCTCGACGGGTATAACGATCCTGAGTTCGAAAACTGGGACAATGCCACCAACCGGATTGTCCACTGTGTTAAGCAGCTTGTGCATAGAGAAGAAGGAAAGTCGTTCGCCGTGGTCTCGCACGGAAGAATCATCACTGTACTGTTCAGCTACCTATTCAAGCGGCGGCTAACCGTGGATGACTGGCAGTCTATTCACTTTCCTGATCTATCCGTAGTTGATTTGAACACCTGGACCGTTGAAAGAGGTTTTTTTGCGAATGGAGCCAAGTAACGATGGAACGCATGGGGCTTGGTACAGAGGCCCGAGTGAACAGTATGGTTCAGGGGATGATTGGATGACAGTCTACATTGCGCTGTTGCGGGGGATCAACGTTGGCGGTCACAATAAAGTTAAGATGGCCGAGCTAAAACGTGTCTTGGAAGCGATGGGGCTAAACTGGGTTCAGACATACATTCAAAGCGGCAATGTCTTGTTTGAATCGGGTGAGGAAGCCGAACCGCTGCGTAAACGAATCGGGCCTGATAGTCAATGGGAAGCCGAGCGGATAGCGGACTTATTCTTAACATTTCTGAATCAGCAAAAGGGATTTAGGGGTATCAAGTACCTGGCCGATTATGATAATGGCGAATACGCTTCGATTTCATTTTGGGAAACAGAAGCGGACTTAGTGGCATCCCTGGAAGTCGTTCATCCCAAACTTCAAGATCTCGTGGGAAGCAGGTTCCAATGGGAGCCGAGTTATCAGGTATTCAAAGTGTACGAACCGAAATCACAATGAATGTAGTTAGTTAAGGGAACGCCTATTAAGGCTGCATGTCTAAAAATGTCTAGGTATTTTCTCCCCATGTCCCTCAACCTGCCTCCTCAAGTGCATGCCTAAGTGTGCGTGCACGACGAACCCCGGAAGGAGGCATCCTCATGGCACAAGTTACACCACTGTCCCGCCACTTGCAGCTTCAGTTCCAAGTAGGCACCAACGCCGACGGTACGCCCAAGATTCAGAGCCGCAATTTCGCGAATGTGTCACCGTCTGCGTCAGATGATGACGTGCTGGCCGTTGGTCAGGCGCTTGCGGCGCTGTTTGGCGAGAGCCTGTACGCTGTTGCGCGTGTCGATCAGGACCAGCTGACGGCAACGAACGCCTAATTCGGATCCGCACGATGCACAGATAGAGGGGAGGTGCCGGAATGGCTACGAAATCGACACTGCAGCTGCAGTTCGTGACCGACTCGAACAAGCAAGTTCGGATCTCGATCCCGAACCCGAAGCAGCCTGTCGACGCAACCGCGGTCGACAACGCGCTCAACCTGATTGTGCAGAAGCCGATTTTCGCCTTCTCGCAAGGGGCGATCACGGAAAAAGTCGGTGCCCAGCTGGTGTCCACGGACACCACAGCAATCGGCTAATCCGACATGAACGATGGTTGGTTAACAAGGTGGGGCTGCCCAAATGGGCAGCCCTTTATTTTGGGAGCGATGGTGCCGGCTGTGCGCAGATAAGTACCGAAACAGTTCCTATCCAGCACATTCGCGGCTGAATTGGACGAGATAGGTGTCGAATGAGTGGTTATTGCCCTGTTTCACGGGGGACAATGAACGGGTTTGAAGCCTCTAGTAACCATTGTGGTACTTATTCTGCACTCTAGACTATGCTGTTCCCCGAAATAGGAACCACTTTGACACTTATTCTTGCAGTTGAGTCGCAGCACTGCCCCTCCCAAGACCGAACACACCGCGTCACGCGCCGATGAGCCCATCCTTCACATCCGACTTTTCTTCAAAATGCGATGAGCAGATGGCGCATACGATATGCCGTTGCTGAGTCAGCCCTGTGGTAGCCGACGTTACCGTTCCGTGTCTTCCTCAGCTGCAGCGGCTATTTCCCGCTTGACCGATTCCCAGAGTTCCTCGACCGAGTCGCCTTCCACATAATCCATGTCGTCAATCAGTACGAACGGCACATGGATGCAGCGGTGGCAGTAACCCATGCAGGCCCAGCGACGAACGCGTACGTTTGGGAATTCGGCGTGCACTAGGTCGCACACCTGCTGGCCAGCAGCGTCAATGTTGCTGACGCAGTACTCTACTTTTTTGACAGTCATGAGATTGCGCGCAACCTCCTTCACCAAGCGTGGCTAGTACACCAAGCCCACCACAATCCGCTCAGCGATGGCGCAGCTGCGCCTGGCGCCGCCACAGCCAAATGCCGAACAGGGCCGCGACCAGCGCACCCGTCAACCAGGCCAGCGTATGCTGTGTCATCCGCATAATGACATCGAGGTGTTCACCAAACCAGTAGCCTACCGATACCCAGGCACCGCACCAAAGAATCGCGCTGATTGTAGTGTAGAGGAGAAACGCGCGAAACGCCATGTTTCCGATTCCAGCGACATAGGAAGAGACCGAGCGCACCCCAGGGAGAAAGCGGCCGGGGATGAGAAGGATGGGGCCATAGCGATCCATCAGATCGGTTGTACGCCGCATCGACCGCATCGAGAGCAGGCGCGTCGCGCGAGCAGACATTTGTCGCTGCCGGCTCCAGCGGCGTCCGACGAAGTATGCAATCGAGGTGCCGACGACGTATCCGAGTACACTACAGCCAAATACATCCCAGAAACCAAAGTTATGATTCGCTGCTGCAATACCGTAGAACGCCATGCAGGCGTCGCCCGGGAACGGCAGTCCCAGGCCTTCGATAATGAGCGCCAAAATGACGCCGGGATAGCCGACTTGAAACACGAAGTCTGTAAACGAAGCAAACCACTCAAGCAAACTCATCGTCCTCTCCGAGCGCTGTTCGGGTTGTCTATGGGCGCCGTCAACTAGTCACACCTAGTCTATTTATATGGGACAAGGCGGCCAATCATTTCTCCCTGCGGTTCAAACTGTTATGATGAACATAGAATGCAGCCCAAAAGATGGTTCAAGTTCACTGGCGTGTAACGGTCGGTTGCAGAGGATTCGTGGACAATGAACTTGATTGGGGGACTCGACATGTGGATGTTGACGCACGCCAATGGTTACGCCCTCGATGACGGCGGGACGACATTCGATGCGCTGGTTATCGATGGTGACAGAATTTGCGCCGTGGGCACCACGCAGGAACTGCTACTTCAGTTCGGCACACAGGTTGAACATGTGGTCGATCTCGCAGGTGCAACGGTTGTACCCGGACTCGTCGACAGTCACCTGCACGTCGCTGCCTATTGTCAGCGCATAATGCAGCTCAATCTCGTCGGTACAGCGTCCAAAGGGGAACTGCTGCACCGCATTCGGGCATGGGCCGCACAGCTGCCAACTGATGCCTGGATTGTCGGTGGCGGTTGGGATGACAACCGCTTTGAGGGCGGCGGACTGCCAACCTTAGACGAATTGGACGAGGCAGCTGGCGGCAGACCGCTGCTGCTCACGCGCATCTGCTGTCACGCCTATCTCGCCAATCGGGCGGCGCTGCGAGCGGCTGGAATCGGTGATTATCCGACGAATCCAACAGACGGAGCCTTTGGTCGCGATGACGATGGCCGCTTCAACGGCCGCATCTACGAAAATGCCGTCAAACCAGTCCAAAACGCCATTCCTCCGATGACACAGGCAGACTGGAAACAGGCGCTGAAAATCGGCATGCAGTCGGCCTCTCTCAGCAGGTCTGACGGCGGTGCATACAGATGATACGCGCGCCCTCGGGAACTTCCCGGATGTATGGAACTTATATCATCACCTCATTCACGATGAGCAGATCTACCTTCGTGTACATGAGCTCGTCGACTGGTCGCTTATTGACGAACTGTTCGCTTCTCGCGCCGAACTGCCAGCCCCTGACTTATGGCTTGAGCAAGGGGCGGCAAAACTGTTTTCTGACGGAGCTTTGGGCAGTCGGACGGCATGGTTCCGTGATCCCTACAGCGATGCGCCTGATACCAATGGCACCCCCATCTATACGCAGGAAGAGTTGAACCGGCGCGTACGAGTTGCGCACGAACAAGGCATCCCGGTGGCCATTCACGGTATCGGTGACGCCGCGCTCGATGCCACGTTGACCGCGCTTGAGCTGGCGCCGCCAGTGAACCGGCGCGATCGAATCATTCATGCGCAGAACATTCGTCCAGACTTGCTGGAGCGGATGGTGCGCCTGCGTGATTGTACGATTGTGGATATCCAGCCGCGGTTTGTGTGCAGCGATTTTCCATGGGTGCTCGATCGCGTAGGACCAGCACGCGCACCGTACGTATGCGCGTGGAAGACGATGCAGGATGCAGGTCTAGCACTGTGTGGCGGATCAGACGCGCCCATCGAGCCGATAGAACCGCTGCTCGGCATTCATGCTGCGGTGACCAGGCGCGCACCGTTTGATCTCGGACCTGGTTATGCAATGGAACAGGCGCTGTCTCCGCAGGGCGCAGTGAAGCTGTTCAGTCGGCGGGCATGCGTCGCCAATCATCGCGAAACAGAAAAAGGGCAGCTCTTACCCGGGTGGCTGGCGGATTTGACGATTCTCGACAGGGATATCGTCCAGCCGCAAACTGAGAATGACATTCGAGACGCCAAAGTCCTCTATACCGTTGTCGGCGGACACATTGCCTACAGCGGGAACGAGGCGGCGGAAACATGGTGGTCTGCGTAAATGCCAATTGGCGAATTTGAAATGATTGACCGTTTTCATGAACATCTCAAACAGGGGCAGGCGGCCGTAGAGCCGGATGGCACGGTGTCGGCAGCGAAACGCGTACCGGTCGGTATTGGCGATGATGCGGCCGTCGTCCAGCTTGAAGCGGATGAGCAGGTGCTCGTCACCACCGACACGATGGTCGAAGGGCACCATTTCCTGCCACAGACACTGTCATGGTACGATGTGGGCTGGAAGGCAATGGCGGCGTCGATCAGCGACATCGCTGCCATGGGCGGCGAACCGCGCCAGGCACTCGTTGCGCTGGCGGCCAGACGAGACCACGCATTAGCCGATCTCGAAGCGATGTACGACGGCATGGCAGCGGCCTGCAAGGCGTACGGCTGTGTCGTTGTCGGGGGCGATCTCGTTGCTACCCCCGGTTCCGCTCGTCGTTACCACCACACTGCTCGGCGCTGTACCGCAGGGACAAGCTCTCCTGCGCAGCGGTGCCAAACCTGGCGACATGGTCTTTGTCACTGGCACCATCGGCGGTTCGGATGCTGGCCTCGACGCGCTGCTCAACGGCGGCTTTGCGCCGGGAGATGAACTTGGCGTGCTGCATGCGTTTCATCAACACCCGCTGCCACAGGTACTTGCTGGTCAGGTACTGCGTGCTGCGGGGGCGTCGAGCTGCAACGACATCAGTGATGGGCTGGCTAGTGAGCTCAATGAAATCGCTGCAGCCAGTCACGTTCGGCTGCGGATTGAAGCCAGCCGCATTCCGCTGCATCCGGCAGTGCGAAACTCGGGCCGACGGAAGGGGCGCGATCCCCTTGAATACGCCTGGTACGGCGGCGAAGATTACCAGCTCGTCGGTACAGCCGCGCCATTCGCGTTTGCGCGGGCGTTGGCTCAGCTGGAGGCACAGGGAATTACCTTGACAGCGATTGGCCGGGTGGAGCCAGGTGACGGCGTGGTGGCCGAACAGTTAGACGGCCGGCTGGAAATCATTGAAGCCAAAGGACATAATCATTTTGCGTAATCTCCAAACAGGAGGAATTATGCTGGACGAAATGTCGATTACAACCCGCAGTGCGGTGGAAACAAAACAACTTGGAACGGTGCTGGGCAGACTGCTGCAATCAGGCGATGTAGTGTTGCTGTCTGGCGATCTCGGAGCCGGCAAGACCACGTTCAGCAAGGGCGTTGCGTTGGGCCTGGGCGTTCGGGACGAAGTGACATCGCCGACCTATTCGCTGATTGCTGAATATGAAGGGCGGATTCCGCTCGCGCATATGGATCTGTACCGGCTGTCCGAGGCGGAAGCCAAGTCGTTTCCGCTCGACGACTACCTTGAAAGTGATGCTGCCGTGCTGATGGAGTGGCCGGAACTGGTGATAGATCGCGTCTCCGATGCCCTCTCTATCCATATTTCAACCTTGCCGTTGCCGCGAATTGATGAGCGGACAGTGTTGTGTAAGGCATTGGGATCGCGTAGCTGGCAGCTGCTGGACGAGTGGGTGAAACAATGGCTGTCCTCGTGATGGATACAGCGTGCGAAACATGCGCAGTGGCTGTAGGTGAACTGAATCCAGACGGTGAGTTGTCGCTGCTGGCGAGTACGGCCATCCGGGTACCGCGCAGCCACTCGCGGCGGTTGCAGCCAGCTATCGCAGAAGTGCTGGCGCATGCCGGCTGTGCGATGAAGGACATCACGGCAATCGGTGTCGGGATCGGACGGGATCGTACACAGGTGTTCGCATTGCGGTGAGCACAGCAAAAGCGATGGCATACGCACTCGACGTACCACTTCACCCAATCTCCACGCTGGCTGCCCTGGCTGCCGCTGCCGTACCGCAGGCATTGCGGGGAGATGACTGCGCGGTTGTACTGCCGTTGCTCTATGCGCGGCGGGGACGGGCGTTCGGCGGGATCTATCAAAAGATGGGGGCGGGCTGGCGCTGCGTGGTTGACCCGGCTGTGCTGCCGGTGTCCGTCTGGCGGGAGCGGCTGTCCGAGGTAGCGGGGGATGTGATCGGGGACGCGGCGGGTTCGGCGGAACCTGCGACGCGTGCTGCCACGGCATGTGCGATTGTCCACGACTTTGTGCCGCGCTACGGACTGGAAGACGAACTGGAACAGATGCCGACACGCGTTCAGATCCGCTTGGCGGACATGGCAGGCAGCTTTGGCCGCGGGCTGCTGACTGCGTTTGTGGGCACACAGGGGATTACTGGTACGGCGATTCACGGGGTTGAGCCCGTATATTTGCTGCAGACTGAAGCGGAAGTCAAGCTGGCAGGGGGGACTGGTGCATGAGTATGGAGTGGGATGACGAGCGTGATCAGGAGCGCGATCGAGAGCAGGATCGACCGTTTCAGATTCGCCCGATGACGCTGCGCGACGTGGACGGTGTACTGCACGTGGAACACCGCTCGTTTACAGCGCCGTGGTCACGGCAGGCGTTTCTGACGGAACTGGTCGATAATCACTTTGCGCGCTATGTGGTGGCTGAAGCGGGTGGCAAGATTGTCGGCTATGCCGGCATCTGGCTGATTATCGACGAGGGGCACGTCACAAACATCGCGGTCGATCCCGATTTTCGCGGTCAACACCTTGGCGAAACCCTGCTGCAAACGCTCATCTCCATCTGCATGGCCAACTCGATTCACCGCATGACGCTGGAAGTGCGCGTCTCCAATCATGTGGCGCTGCAACTGTACGAGAAGTTTGGCTTTGAAAAGGTTGGCATTCGCAAGGGCTATTATACAGATAACGGCGAAGATGCACACATCATGTGGGTCACGCTGCCTGTTCATCCAAGGGCAGAGGAGGCGGCCAGGGAGTGATTGTGCTCGGCATCGAGACGAGCTGCGACGAAACGGCGGCTGCCATCGTCCAGGATACATACACAGTGCTGGCGGAAACGGTCGCCTCCCAGATACAGGTGCACGCCCAGTTCGGCGGCGTTGTGCCGGAGGTGGCATCGCGGCGACATGTGCAGGATATCACGACCGTGATCGACCGGACAATGGCATCAGCGGAAATTGATTTGGCACAAGTTGACGCGATTGCGGTGACCTGTGGGCCGGGCCTGTTGGGATCGCTCCTGGTCGGCGTATCTGCGGCCAAAGGATTGGCGCTGGCGACGGGGAAACCGCTGCTCGGCGTACACCATATCGCGGGGCACGTGGCGGCGGCGTTTGTGTCGTCGGATGTACGGCCGCCATGCCTGGCATTGGTGGTGTCGGGGGGACATACGGAACTGCTGACCGTTGACGCGTGTTTTCGCTTCACCCGGCTCGGCGGCACGATTGACGACGCGGCTGGCGAAGCCTATGACAAAGTTGCGCGGATTCTCGGCTTTCCGTATCCTGGCGGCCCGCGTGTCGACGAAGCCGCGGCAAGGGGGAACGAGGCGGCCTTTGACTTTCCGCGATCGCTCATCGACGAACCAAACTTCGATTTCAGCTTCAGTGGCCTGAAGACCGCGGTGACGAACGAGATCCACAAACGGACACAGCGGGGGGAGACGATTGCCGCGGAGGATGCAGCCGCGAGTTTTCAGTCGGCGGTCATCGACGTGCTCGTCGCGAAGACAGTTCGCGCTGTACGGGAAACTGGGCTGAACGATGTGGTGGTAGCGGGGGGCGTCGCGGCCAATCGCGGCCTGCGGAAGGCACTGACTGCGGCTGCCGAGGCGGAAGGGTTCCGCGTGGTCTTTCCGCCGCTGAACCTATGCACCGACAACGCCGTCATGATTGCCGTGGCCGGAAGTCTCGTATTTGCACGCGGTGAGCGGCATGACCTCAGCCTGAACGCGAAGGCGACCTTGTCACTCGCCGACTGGCAGGCTGGAGAGGTGTATGGGTAGGGGCGCGGCCCGCATAGACGCCGGTTGAGGCACGGGAAAGCTTACCCGTGCCGGAGAAGGCCGGATTTACCATCGCGATCGATACGATTGAAGAAAAGTAGGTTGTGAAGGATAGTAGAGGATGCAGAAATCTATTGGGGGCCAGGTGTGCGGGAAGCGTTTGGGTGTTCGCTCGAACGCGATCAGGCAATTGACAGGCTTCCGTCTCCCAGTCGAGGTCACTCTCAGATTGAGTCATCGAAATAAGAGCAGATAACGGCTTATTGTCACTTATTCATCGCAGTCCGCAGGCGGATTTCGACGGAGTTCTGGTGTATGGAACCAATTGACAATATCGCGCATATTGTCATAGTATGTTATTACAATATGACATTGTCTGAGGGGTGAGAAGGTGACCGATTGGCAGCTGGATCCGAGCAGTGGCGTTCCACTTTACCTACAGCTCAAGCAGCAGATTATTCAGCGCATCATTCGAGGCGAGTGGGAACCGGGATATCAGCTCCCGACCGTACGCCAGCTGGCAGTTGACGTGCGCATCAATGTAAATACCGTGAGTCGGGTTTACCAAGAGGTAGAACGGGACGGTTACATTCGCACGCAGCAGGGAAAAGGCACGTTTGTTCGTTCACAGGAAGCCTGGTTGGAAGACCGGATACCAGAACGAACCTGGTCGAGAAATTCAGCTCGGTGGTCGTCGAGATGGCACAGGCAAACGGAATCACACTCAGTGAGTTAATTGAAAGTCTGCAGCGTCGAATCAACGACAGTAAAAGCGAAAACCAAAAGTAGCTTCATCTTTCACCGGAGGGGTGGATCCACATGGGGGAACGAAGAATTGCGGGCATTCAAAAGTTGATTTTCGCTGTGTTCATCATTGCAGCCATTGTTATCGGGAGTATCCTCGGGATGCATCAAGTGAGGGAGGGTGTGATTTGGGCCATCGTGATTGCGATTGTAGGCTCGCTCTTGGCCGCCGCATTTCGGGTGGCAGACCAGTGGGAAAAGGCGGTTGTACTTCGGCTGGGGAAATTTAAGGCGCTGGCTGGACCAGGCATGTTTATGATTATTCCATTTATTGACTCGGTGCCAAGCTACATCGATCAGCGCGTCATTTCGACGCAATTCAGGGCTGAACAGACGCTGACTAAGGATACGATTCCGGTCAACGTTGACGCCGTCCTGTTTTGGATGGTATGGGATGCACAAAAAGCGGCGTTGGAAGTTGCCAATTACGGCGAATCCGTTCTCTGGGCGGCACAAACGGCATTACGGGATGTCATCGGTAAAACGAATCTGGAAGATTTGCTGTCCACGCGTGAAACGCTGGATGTGGAGCTCAAGGAATTGATGGATGAACGCACGGAACCGTGGGGGATCACCATCCAGAACGTGCAGATACGCGATGTCAAGATTCCGGGTAACTTGCAAGACGCCATGTCACGTGCTGCGCAGGCCGATCGGGAACGGACAGCCAGGACGATTCTGGGCGAAGCAGAACAACAAGTGGCAGAGTCATTTCTGGCGGCTGCAGAAATGTACAACAGCAATCCCGTTGCGTTGCAGCTGCGCGCGATGAATATCCTTTATGAGGGCATTAAAGAGAAGGCGTCACTGATTGTTGTACCAAGTTCATTGGCCGACGCCACCAATATCGGAAATGTCTTAGGTCTGGCGAATAGTCAGAACTTGATGAATGTGATGACGCCAGAGGAAGACTGAGCCAACGGAAGGTGTCATTCATGCGCAAGCAAACCGGTTTGTTGATTGTGCTGTCCGTCGTTGCCAGCGCTGTTCTATTCGGGTGTGCTAGCGTAAAGGAGAAGACTACGGTTCAGAAGCATCAAAAATCTGTAGTCGCCGTTTGGATGCGTACGGATCGTTTAATCCAAACAAGCCAGCCTACAAACAAAACTCGATTGATGTTGCGAACATCGGCGCCCCCGTACTTCTGCTGCAGGGGACTGCTGACACGCACGTACCCTGGCAGGCCACGCAAATGCTATACGAGGAAATGAAGAAAGATGGTGTAATAGCCAAACTAGACTTATTTCCTGGTGGAGGGCATGGACTAAAAGGCAAGTATCAGAGCCAGGCAGACAAGGATACGTGGGCATGGTTCGAGAAGTTCAGATAAAAGGGTAAAGGATGAAGGGGGAAGGCAATGCAGCGGACAAACAGCAAGGCTGTGGCTTCACTGACGCTTGGGATTTTATCCATCGTGATCCCGTACCTAGGCGTTATTCTTGGCATCATTGGCATTGTACTTGCATCCAAGGGGATCCGCGAAATCAACAGCTCCAACGAACAGGGCAGAGGTCTGGCCATCGCGGCAGGGTGCGCAGCATCGTCGGCACTTGTATCCAGGTTCTAGTCTTCCTTCTGTTAGGCCTGATAGGTATCGCGAATTACGTGACCGTAACCCACGTGAGTAGCGTAACGACCAGCGCTCAGTAAGCGAACATTCGATGCAGCTTGTCTCTGCTTTGGACGAAATGGAGTGATCGCGTACGACACAGCAAACCTTTGACCATCTCATTCGCCACATCGATACCCAGTGTCAGACTTGGAAAGTCTCAGGCGTGGCGCTGATGGCAGCCCAAAATGGCGAGACCATCTTTCAGCACATGCACGGCTATCGCGACGTCGCGCAGCAGCTGCCAGTCACCCCGAACACGGTGTTCGGGGTGGCGTCCGTGACGAAGTCGGTGACCGCGCTGTCCATCATGCATGCGCAGGACAAGGGTCTGCTTTCCGTGAACGATCCGATTGTCCACTGGCTGCCGGAGTTAAAACACCTCCAGAATCGCTACATAGACGAAGTCACGATTCACCACTTGCTCACCCATACCGCGGGGTTCCCTGGTATGCCAGCCGTGCATCTGGCGCGGGTGAACAGTGTGCGGCGCGATCAGGACTGGGCCGCTTCTCATTGAAGGTCTGCCGAGTCCGTTTGAAGTAGAGCCCATTTCAACCGTTGAAGAACTGATACAAGTGATGGTCAATCTGAACTTCGAGTTTCTCGGCGCACCAGGTACTGTGTTCAACTACTCCAACGAAGCGGACGTGGAGCATTGAGGCGGCCGAGCCGGGCAGCCGGGCCGATTTAGGGCACGTGCTTCTCCTCAAGTAGAAAAGCTTAATGTGGAGGATGCCCGTACCGGGCATCCGATTCCTTATCAAGGAGCATTTTGGCCTAGGAGGGCTGCTCGGTAGATGGGTAACGCGGTAGATTGATCCTGTTGCGCGGATCACGGATACGTCTCATAATGGGTACTATTCCAGGGCTCAGCCTGGTCCTGAGCGCAGAATAAGTACCAAAAGAATGGCTATAGGCCTAAATCCTGTTCATCGCACCCTCTGAAACGGGGCAATAGGCACTATTACGGCAGTTATTTCGTCTTATCCAGCTTCGAATGGGCTGAATAGTAACTGTTTCAGTATTTATCTCAGAACTGGGAGCAAGTTCGGACAGATCCCGGGTAGAATCCGGCTGAGCAGGCGAAACAGCTCAGTGGATCGCACCAGCAACTGCACTCTACTCCGCCACTTCCTGATACTTCGCTAACGTTTCTCGTATCACACCGAGATCGACGCCCCCGGGCAAACTGATCTCGACGGTATACGTATCTTTCGAGAATTCCCGAATCCGAATGCTTGCTTGACCATTCGTCCGTGCCGCTAACTCAGCCCCTAAGTCTTTCTCCGAAACAGAATATGCAAGCGGGACTGAAATCACCTGAGACGGCGCCTTTTCCTTGGAATTCACAGTAACAGCAGACACGATAACCGACGAATTCGGGAGGACCCTCCTTTGGTCTCCATCGATCAGTACGGTGTAGAACCAATTGACGTCAGTGACCATTCCGCCGTACTCAATACCGCTGAACAATGATGTGCGGAGCGTGATATATTGACCAACCGTAAATGGCCGCAGCGTTAGCAGGATTAATCCTGCGTACAAATTCGAAAACGTCGATTGTGCGCCAATACCCAATATAACACCAGTTACGGCACCGCCTACCAGCAAGCTGCTGAATTTAATCTGCAACAGGTTCAATGCCACGAGCAGTATGAATACCGCACCGGCAGCTGTCAACAGCCGGCTGAACACGACAGACGTACGACGATCCAGCTTTCCGCCGCTTTTCGCTACAAACATATGATTCAGGTTTCGAACCAGCCATGCGCCAGTCAAGCACCAAACCAGAACGAGTCCCCATTCAACAAGTCGCCGGTACTTCACAGATAAAAGATGGGCTACCGTCGCGTCGTGTGCGAGATTAAAAATAACCGCCAACAAAATGAAAGTAATGGAAACAACCATGATTCGGCGCCCGACAGACAGCTCATGTAATCGTTTCATCAAAAAATCTCCTCATCAAAAACCATTCTCTCATGCATCATCGACTTCATAGGGCGATCGCGATACACTTCGAATCCTTTCTCACATTTCCGTCCCTCGCAGTTCGTCTACCTGGGTTTTTTAAAGGTATATATATGAGTAGTCTCGTAAGCTCAAAATTAAATCGCGTTTGGACAAAGGAGGCAGCATCATGTTGTTACAGGACAAAGTGGCCGTTATCACCGGTGCGGCAAGTGGGATTGGCAGAGCGACCGCCCTGAAGTTTGCAGCGGTACGGTATCCGCGTCGCCGCTGTTGCGCCGGGCGGCGTCGATACGCCAATCATTCAAGGCTATAAAGATATGGGATTGGCTGATGTCATGGCGAAACAGCAAATGCGGCGACAGTTGCAGAAACCTGAGCAGATTGCGAACGTCGTTGCGCTGCTCGCATCAGACGATGCAGATGCCATTAATGGCAGTGTTGTGATGGCAGACGATGGGTTCGCTGAGTTTAAATAGTTTCCAATTAAATGGAAAACACCAGGCCTGTGGACGGTGTGGATATTGACTTGTGGAAAATGTGGACAAGTCGCTCTGTTCGCAGGTCTGACGTGCGGTTTGAGGCTGTGGATAAACTTGTGGATATTGTGGATAAGTCGTTCCGATCACGGGGGTGGCCGGCGCCTTCGGGTTTCAGCGCGCTTCCGGACGCATTCGTGGCGTTACCCAAGCTATATGTCTTCCCGGTACCGTAAGCACTGAAGGCCCCATGCTATTCCTCCGTCTCTTCGAGCAACTCTGCTTTTTCCTGCCACAGGTTGAGCAGCCGTGTATGCTCGGCGGTGATGCTTTCTGCCTCGACTTGTAATTCCCGGCCGCGGGAGACGTTCTGATCCGTCGCCGCAGAGACAAGCGCCTCTTCAATTTCGCCTTGCCGTTTCTCAAGCGCCGCTATTTGTTCTTCAAGCGCTGCTATCTCCCGCTCCAGTTTGCGTACATTCACACGTGCGCGCTGTGTAGCAGGCTGGGTGTCATCCAACAACTGCCGAGGCCAATCACGTACGGCCTGTTCGACCTGATCCTGCACCGCCATTTCCTGCATGCGCTTCTCGAGATAGTCCGAGTAGTTGCCGATATACAGCCGCGCCCCATGTTCGTCGATGGCCAGCACGTGTGTCGCCAGCGCATCGATAAAATAGCGATCGTGCGAGACAAAGATCAGTGTCCCTTCGAAGTCTGCCAGTGCATCCTCCAGCACTTCTTTCGCCAGCAGATCGAGGTGGTTGGTCGGTTCGTCCATCAACAGCAGGTTGGCGCCAGTCAACATCAACCGGCAGAGGCTGAGCCGGCTCCGTTCGCCACCGCTCAGGGCTGCGACCGGACGATCGACATCATTGTTGCGAAACAGGTAACGCGCAAGCGCTGTCCGCACAGCGTAAATATCGAAATCCGGGTGTTCATCGTGAATTTGCCTGAACACCGTCTTCGAGTCATCCAGGTCTTCCTGCTCCTGATCATAATATGCGAGATCGACGTGATGCCCGAACCGAATGTGGCCAGACAGCGCGGGCAACCTGCCGACGAGCGTGTTGAGCAGCGTCGTCTTGCCAATTCCGTTCGGCCCAACGATGGCTATGCGCATGCCGCTGTGCACATTCAGGCGAATTGGGCCAGCCGTTCTGACAGCGCCGTAGCCAACCACAAGATCTTCAATAAACAGGACGTCTTTGCCGGACATTCGCCGCGGTGTAAAACGCACCGCCATCTTCGGCGTGTTGGCATTTGGTTTTTCCAGGCGCGTCATTTTCTCCAGCAGTTTGCGCCTGCTTTGCGCGCGCTTGGTCGTCGACGCACGTACAATGTTTTTTTGAACGAACGTCTCGAGGCGCTGGATCTCCTTTTGCTGCAGTTCATACTGTTTAAGCTCAGCTGCCTCGCGATGCGCCTTTTGCTCCATGTAGTCGGAATAGTTTCCCTCGTAGCGCGTCGTTCTGCCGTCTTCCAGTTCGACGATGCCCGTGGCGACTGCGTCGAGAAAATAGCGATCGTGCGAGACAAGCAACACTGCGCCCTCATAACCTTTCAGATAGCCTTCGAGCCACGTCAGCGTGTCCGTATCCAAATAGTTGGTCGGCTCATCGAGCATCAGGAGCTGAGGCTGCCACGCCAACAGTCTCGCCAGAGACAATCTTGTCTTCTGGCCGCCGGACAGCGCCTGTACAGGCAGTTGGTGCATCTCCGGCGGAAATCGCAGGCCGTCGAGCACGCGCCGGATGCGCGCCTCAATGGCATAGCCGCCTGCATCCTCGAATTGCTGCTGCAGACTGTCATACTCGGCTGAAACCGCCTCAAACCGCCGTGTGTCTTCGTAGACTTCAGGCGTGGCCATTGCCTGTTCGAGTGCCCGCATCCGCCGTTCCAACTCATACAAGTCCTGAAAACTCTCTGCCACAAACGAAAATACAGAGATGGTTTCATCTGTAATGACGTATTGCGCCACGTAGCCGACGCTTGTATTTTTCGCCAGACTCACGACGCCGCCATCTGGCTCGATCTCCCCAAGCGCGATCCGCAAAAACGTCGATTTGCCTGCACCGTTGGCGCCGATTAGGCCAATCCGTTCGCGATCCTGTACGACGAGTGATACATCCCGCAGCACAACATGGCCGTCAAACTGCTTTTCGATGTGGTTTGCCTGGAAGATGATCATGCTCGTCCCCCAACCTTCATAGACATCTAATGTGGGGGCAAGAACGCTTAGCGCGTTGCTCCCCGTGTGTTCATCCACTACTTAACCAGTTTTCCGGCTTTCACTCAACCTGGCAGTGGGGAAGTGCGTTGATGGAGACGTTCAACAAAGTCGTTCAGCTGCCAATGATCCGCGCGGTTCAGTCCTATCACCCGGCCTGGCTGGACAAGGTCATGATTGTGCTGTCGAACCTCGGAAACGAAAAGCTGTCTATCCTCGTGCTCGCCGTGATTCTCTGGGAAGTGAGGCGGCCATTTGGTGTCCGCCTGCTCTATGTTTTTTTGTGCTCGATGTTTGCCGATGCATGGCTGAAAGATGCCCTCATGGCACCGCGTCCAATCGGGCAGCCAGGCGTGCGCTCCCTGCTGCTCAGTTCGGCTAAGGACGCCAGCACGCCGAGTGGACACGCCCAGGCCAGTGCTACCTTTTACCTGTTCATCGCGGCGACCGTCAAACGCGCATGGGTATGGGTAGTCGCAATCCTACTGACGGGTCTGATTGGATTCTCTCGAGTCTATCTTGGACTTCACTGGCCGCTTGATGTCCTCCTTGGCTGGGGGCTTGGGATTCTTGCGGTCATCGTCGGCTTGTTTCTATGTGCCAGATGGCAGCGTGTACAGAGCCTTGCGATCCGCTTGTTAGCAGCGATCCTCCTCCCCGGACTGCTGCTGCTCGCCCAAAACGGCAGCGCGAGCCTCCAGTACGCATCCTATCTGCTCGGCATTGGTGTCGGTGCTGTCCTTTGTGACGCTTTGTTCCCGTGCGATCTCGATGGCATCTGGTGGAAACGCCTCTGTGCAGCGATTATCGGAATCGCCTGCCTGATTGCGTTACAATGGATCATAAAATGGCCGGCCGACCAGATTGGACTGTTTTTCAAGTGCACAGTTGTCGGACTGTGGGGCACGCTTGGCGCTCCGGTCGTCTTTCTCTGGTGCGGATTGTACCGGCAACAAGGCAGGGTCGAAGGCAATTGATGGGTGAACCGAGTGAGAACGTTGCCACGCCAATGTGGATGCACTCGCGTTAAAAGTGTCAGCGAGGCGCCAATTTCTGCAGCAGAGACGCGGGCTTACGGTGCGCGATCGCGCTGAACAAAGCGAGCAGATCTGCGCACACCTGGTGACCTGGCTGAAGGGCCGCGCGGATGCTCGGGCAGACGAGGAGCAGACTGGCTCCCGACGGATTATCGGGCTGTACGCTGCCTTGGCAGACGAAGTGCAGCTCGGAATATTCGCGCGCCAGGCGCGAACTCTGGGCTGGCAAACGGTCTATCCCAAGGCAGATCCAAGGGAACACAGCCTGACATTCCACCTGGTGCCAGATGAAGCGGAACTATGTCCGGGCGCATATGGCATTCTGGAGCCGCTGCCTGATGCAGCAACCGTGGATATTGGCGAATTGGACGTGCTGCTGGTGCCGGGGGTCGCATTTACGTACAGCGGAGTGCGGCTTGGCTATGGCGGGGGCTTCTACGATCGTGCATTACCACACACGCGCGCCGTCACGATTGGCGTGGCGTTCACTTGTCAGCTGGCTGACGAACTGCCGACGGACGCGTTGGACAAGCCAGTCATGGCTGTTGTTACGATCGCCGGCATCCATTTCTGTCAGCCGCAAGCGGGAGGATCCAAATGAAACGGGAAGTGCGTGTCGAAGATGCCGTTGGTATGCGCCTGGCGCACGATCTCACGCGAATTGTACCCGGTGAGTTCAAAGGGCCGGCGTTTCAGCTCGGGCATCTTATTCAAGAGGAAGATATTCCACTGCTGCTCGACATAGGGAAACGGCACATCTACGTACTCGATCTCGAACCAGGGGAACTGCACGAGAACGACGGTGCTCGCAGAATGGCGACGGCGTTGGCTGGTGCCGGTCTCGACTATGGCGATCCGCACGAAGGCAAGATCATTTTCAAGGCACGCCACGACGGTGTGCTGAAAGTGGCAGAGGAGCGGCTGTTCGCGATCAATCAGATTCACGATATTTCGGTGGCAACGAAACGGCCTTGGGGAGCGGTCCTGACAGGTGAATCGGTCGCTGCTGTACGGCCGATTCCGCTGGTTGTGGAAGCAACCAAAATTGAAGCGGTTGAGCAGATTGCACGCGCTGGCGAGGCGGTGATCGACGTGCTGCCGTATCGGCCGCAGCAGGCGTTCTTCGTTATCACGGGCAGCGAGATTCAAAGTGGGCGCATTGAAGATCGGTTTGGTCCGACGCTGCAAGCAAAGCTGGCTGACTACGGAGTACCGGTCATCGGACAGGTCCTGGCTGGGGATGAACCGGTTGCACTGCTGGCTGGTATCGAGAAGGCTGTGGCGGCAGGCGCGACCTTGATTTGCGTGACGGGTGGAATGTCGGTCGATCCGGACGATCGCTCTCCCGCAGCCATCCGCACGGCGGCAGACGAAGTGGTCACGTATGGGACACCGATGCTTCCCGGTTCGATGATGATGCTGGCGTATATTGGTGAGCGAGCGGTGGTTGGATTGCCGGGTGCAGTCATCTATGACCGGATTACTTCGTTTGACGTGCTGCTGCCGCGCATACTGGCGGGCATTCGGCTGACGAAAGCCGATATTGCTAAACTTGGCGCCGGAGGCTGGCTGAACGGTTAGGGATGTTCGCGCATGAACGCGAATAGGGATGAAATAAGAATCGTTGAGCTGAGCGCCAGAGTGAGTAGGAACCGCGAAAGCGCTGTCTTGTCGGGCTGGGTGAGCAAGTGTATCATAGACTAGAAGGGAAAGTTCGTAATTTTGTGAAACTCATTTGATTGCTGTCCTGGCGTGGGACAGAGTGGAGGTGGATTCGGATGGGAATCGGGAACATCGGCTGGTCCGGCCTGATTTTGATACTTGTGGCATTATTATTAGTTTTTGGACCGAGTAAACTGCCGGATATCGGCAAGGCATTCGGGAAGTCACTGCGTGAATTCCGCTCTGCGACGAAGGGCATTATCGAAGACGACCAAGATAACAGCAAGCCGGCTCCGACCATTCAGACAGCTGCGGCTGCCACTGTACATACGGCCGCACACGTTGAACCCATTGAGCTTGAACCAGAGCATAAACCAGAACAAGCGTGAGGAGGATGGACAGTCCCGGGCATAATCTTTGTTTCCGGGCGCTGTCCGTTCATCATATATGCAGCAGAATTTATCTTGGATTGAACACCTGGCGGCGTTGCGGAAGCGCCTGATCTATATCCTCATCACATTCGTTGTCATCTTCGCAGCAAGCCTGGTGTTTGTGAACAGGATATACAACTATCTGGTTCGCCCCGTAGACCGCGAACACTTGCATCTCATCGTGTTATCGCCTGGCGAAGTCATTACCATCTATATGATGGTCGGCGGATTCGTGGCGATTGGCTTAACGTTGCCATTTGCGCTCTATCATATCTGGCGTTTTGTCGCCCCAGGCCTGACGGCACGTGAGCGGCGCTATACGCTGCGGCTGCTCCCGCTTGTCCTGATTATGTTTGTGGCAGGCGTGACATTTGCCTGGTTTTTTATTTTCCCCACCATCTTTCACTTTTTGATGACTTTGACTCGGAAGAACTTTACACCGATGATTAACGCAGGTGCGTACTTTGGCTTCTTGACGAACATCTGCCTGCCGTTTGGCTTCATTTTTGAACTGCCGATTGTTGTAGTGTTTTTGACCCGCATCGGGGTCATTGGCCCGCGCCTGCTGCGCAAATTCCGCCGCTATGCCTATCTCGTGATTATCATCCTCGGGGTACTGATTTCGCCGCCGGAATTGGTATCTCACCTCTCCGTCGTGGTACCGATGATGCTCCTTTACGAAATTAGCATCGCCCTCTCCGCGGTCGCTGAACGCCGCCGCAAAAAAGCTCGGGAAGCTATGGAAAACGCGCCTGTCCTAAGACATCTCCAAGTGGGTCATTTTTTCGCCGAAAAACAGTTGCAAAGCAATGCATCGACTCGCTATTATAAGGATTGATGTTAGCACTCAGGCAAAATGAGTGCTAACAACTTGCCCGTTAGAGACGGGTCGAGTCTCGATACTTGAGGAGGTATTCACATGCTCAAGCCACTCGGAGATCGCGTCGTGGTACGCGCCTTGGAGCGGGAAGAAAAGACCGCTGGCGGTATTCTGCTGCCGGATACAGCCAAGGAAAAGCCGCAGGAAGGCGAAGTTGTCGCTGTCGGTCCAGGTCGCTATGAAGACGGCACAGCGTGTCGCGCTGGATGTCAAGGTCGGCGACAAAGTTATTTTCTCCAAGTACGCTGGCACTGAAATCAAAGTGAAGGACGAAGAAGTACTCATCCTTCGCGAAAGCGACATTCTCGCTGTTATCGAGTAATCGAACGGCAGCAGGAATGCGCTGAAAGCTGAAGCGGAACCGCTACCACCATCGTGACGGCTACATAGGTGTTGGCGGTAGAATAAATGAGGAGGTAGACCGTTTCATGGCTAAGGAAATCAAGTTCAGTGAAGACGCACGGCGCGCCATGCTGCGCGGTGTGGACGCACTGGCGGACGCCGTTAAGGTAACGCTCGGTCCGAAAGGCCGCAACGTCGTGCTGGAGAAGAAGTTTGGTTCTCCGCTCATCACCAACGACGGTGTGACGATTGCAAAGGAAATTGAACTCGAAGACGCGTTTGAAAACATGGGTGCCCAGTTGGTCAAGGAAGTTGCCACGAAGACCAACGATGTGGCTGGTGACGGTACCACGACAGCTACGGTCTTGGCCCAGGCGATGATTCGCGAAGGTCTGAAGAACGTAGCGGCTGGCGCCAACCCGATGGTCCTGCGCAAGGGTATCGAAAAGGCTGTAAACGCCGTTGTAACAGGTATCAACGAGATCTCCAAGCCGGTTGAAGGCCGCGAAAACATTGCACAGGTGGCTGCCATCTCCGCTGGCGATGACACCATTGGTGCCCTGATTGCGGATGCAATGGAGAAGGTCGGCAAAGACGGCGTTATCACGGTTGAAGAGTCCAAGGGCTTCAACACTGAGCTGGAAGTCGTCGAAGGCATGCAGTTTGACCGCGGCTACATCTCCGGCTACATGGTGACCGACACGGACAAGATGGAAGCTGTCCTCGACGATCCATACATCCTTATCACCGACAAGAAGATCGGCAACATCCAGGAAGTCCTGCCTGTGCTGGAACGCGTTGTTCAGTCCGGCAAGCCGCTGCTGATTGTGGCGGAAGACGTGGAAGGCGAAGCGCTCTCCACCCTCGTCGTCAACAAGCTGCGCGGTACATTCACTGCTGTTGCGGTTAAGGCGCCTGGCTTCGGCGATCGCCGCAAAGCGATGCTCGGCGACATCGGAACCCTGACAGGTGGCCAGGTCATCTCCGAGGAACTGGGTCTTGAACTGAAGAACACAACGCTCGATCAACTGGGCCGCGCTCGCCAGGTTCGCATCTCCAAAGAGAACACCATCATTGTCGACGGCAGCGGCGACAAGAAGGAAATCGAAGCGCGCATCAGCCAGATCAAGCGTCAAATCGAGGAAACCACTTCCGACTTTGACAAAGAAAAGCTGCAGGAACGTCTGGCGAAGCTGGCCGGCGGCGTCGCGGTCATCAAAGTTGGCGCTGCAACGGAAACCGAGCTGAAAGAAAAGAAACTGCGCATCGAAGACGCACTCAACGCTACCCGCGCTGGCGTCGAAGAAGGCATGGTTCCTGGCGGCGGTACAGCGTTCATCAACGTGCTGAAATCACTCGACAGCGTACAGGCTGAAGGCGACGAACTGACCGGTGTCAACCTGGTTCGCAAAGCGCTTGAAGCGCCGATTCGCCAGATTGCTGACAACGCGGGTGTGGAAGGTTCCGTCATCGTTGAACGCCTGAAGAAAGAGAAGCTTGGTATTGGCTACAACGCCGCGACAGGCGAGTGGGTCGACATGATCCAGGCCGGCGTCGTTGACCCAGCCAAGGTAAGCCGTTCAGCGTCTGCAGAACGCTGCCAGCGTTGCCGCGATGTTCCTCACCACAGAAGCGGTTGTCGCGGACAAACCCGAGAAGGAAAAAGCTGGCTCAGACATGGGCGGAATGGGTGGCATGGGCGGCATGATGTAATTGCCTGCCCCACCCGCCTTCGGGTGTTTGGAATAGATGTAAAGGCTGTCCCCGTGGTCGCATTGTTGACTGCGGGGACAGCCTGTTTGTGTTGGGGAGTAGTGATGCGGGGGGGAGTGGGAGGCTTCAGCCGCGCGCGAGGTGTGGGGCATCGGCTGGGTGTGGGAGTGTGGTTGGGCACGCGGGGGTGGATGTGGGGGGCACGTGGACGGGTGCGTGGCCCATCGCGATCGATTGCAGTACAGACATCCGCGCACAGTCCCATGCTAAGTCTGGCTAGGGAAGGTGATTTACCTTAGGTGCGGGTAATTCGGCGATTTTCTGGAACTTAAGGAAGGTAACCTTCCTTAACTACTGTCGATAGGCCGATTCTGCTGCTGGCTAGGGAAGGTGATTTACCTTAGGTACGGATAATTCGACGATTTTTCGGTGATTAAGGAAGATTGCCTTCCTTAAAACTGCCGGTGTGCTGATTCCACGGCTGACTAAGGAAGGTGATTTACCTTAGGTGCGGAACATCCGGCGATTTTTCAGCGATTAAGGAAGATTGCCTTCCTTAATTCTGACGATGGGCCGATTCCACAGCTGACTAAGGAAGGTAACCTACCTTAGCCACAGGCCCGTAGCGAAAGGTGCTCGGCAACTCCCCGGCAACTCCCCGGCAACTCCCCGGCAACTCCCCAACGTCGAAGCCTATCCCACGCGCCATTAGAATTTACAAATTTTGATGCGTTTCCTTGACAGGAAACGCACCGATTGTGTCGAAGGGTGAAGGGTGTAGCAAGGCTAGGGGGGAGCCCCTAGCATATACGTAAGGCCGCGCGAATGCGCGAAAACGACGAGGTGCGCACGGCGAGGCGCACACGACGTGCCAATCAATCACGTAACGCACACCATGCCGGTGCAGCATCATGCTAGAATGTACTAGAGATTCAGATAGATTTGTGAAGGGAGCCTCGTATGCGCGACTACACACTTGATGAGTGGAATCCCGAACTTCGGCCGGTTGTCGACAATATCGGGCGGGTCATTGTGGGGAAAGAATCTGTCATCCGCTTGCTCTTGACCGCACTGCTGGCGGGCGGGCATTGTCTTATAGAAGATGTACCCGGTGTAGGCAAGACCATGCTGGTACGCGCGACGGCCAAATCACTGGGGTGTGAGTTTAAGCGCATCCAGTTTACTCCCGATCTGCTTCCGTCTGATGTTACAGGCGTCTCTGTCTACAACCAGAAAACACAAGAGTTTACGTTTCGGCCAGGGCCTATTTTTGGCCAAGTTGTGCTTGCTGACGAAATCAACCGGACGTCTCCAAAGACACAGTCTGCATTGTTGGAAGCACTCGAGGAAAAGAGCATTTCTGCAGATGGCGAGACACGCCAGTTGCCGACGCCGTTCTTCGTGTTGGCAACGGAAAACCCGATTGAGTTCGAAGGGACGTTCCCGTTGCCGGAGGCCCAGCTCGATCGCTTCCTGTTCAAGCTGTCGATGGGCTATCCATCCCTGAAAGATGAAGTGTCGATTCTCGACCGGCAGCAGATTGGCCATCCTATCGACTCGCTGGAGGCTGTTGCCTCACCATCCGACATATTACGGTGGCGCCAGGAGGCAGCCGAGGTTCACGTGGAAGATTCGGTGAAAGACTATCTCGTGCGGATTGTGCAGACAACCCGTTCGCACAATGCGGTCTATCTGGGCGCCAGTCCACGCGCCAGCCTTGCGCTCTATAAAGCAGCCAAGGCACTGGCATATCTGTCCGGTCGGCACTACGTCATTCCAGATGACATTCGCCTGTTGGCGCCGTATGTACTGTCACACCGTATTCTGCTGTCGGCCGACGCACGACTGTCGGGCGCGCGTGTCGAGGAACTTGTGGAGGATATGATTCGGACGATTCCGATCCCGTTGGCATACGGGGCGGCCAGGTCATGAAAACATTTCTCAAACTAGCGGGGATTTTTCTACTTTATGCCGTACTGATTATCTTCTGCCGTGTGCAAGGATCCTTCTTCCCGTGGTTTTTGCTGTACTTCTTCTCGGTGATCCTTGTTTACGAAGGCCTGACCATACTCTTCTGTCTGCAGGGCATCGATGTCACGCGCCGCGTTTCAGCCACCCGACTTTCCTCAGGCCAATCGCTCGATGTCCATCTTACGTTTACGCATCGAGGTTGGTGGCCGCTGTTTTGGGTGCGCGTGACAGAGGACTTTCCAAAACGCTGGCTGTTTCGGCAGGTAGACGCAGAACACTGGTTGCTGCCACTCTGGCGGCGTGAAGTGCAACTGAACTTTCGCGTCAATGGACTTCAGCGCGGTGTCTACCGAATTGGCGATACGAAAATGCAAACAGGGGACTTATTTGGACTCGTACGCCGTACGAAAACCATCGAGCACGACACCGAAGTCATTGTCTATCCGCGTGTGCTGCCTGTACGCGGCTGGGTTGGACGGCGTCCAGAAGAGGCTGGCATGCGGGAACCGACACGCCTTCGCAGTGAAGAATCGACCAATGTGCTAGGTGTCCGCTCATACGTTCCGGGCGATCGCCTGAACCGCATCCATTGGCCGGCAAGTGCGCATCGAGGCACATTGCTGGCAAAAGAGTTTGAGCTCCATGTCAGCAGTGAATTGATGTTCTTGCCCGATCTCTCACGTTCTACACATAAAAATCTGCCAGACGCCTTGTTTGAACTTGAGATGACAATCGCCGCCTCGCTCGCGAAACATTGCTATGAGCTGCGGCGTCGTTTTGCAATGACGCTGCATGGCCACGATCTCCTGCAGTACCCAGCCGGTACTGGGGAGGCTTTGTTCTTGCGCTGCATGGAGGGGCTGGCAGTCGCCAATTCGGATGGACTCGTCCGCTTCGACAAAACGATTGTCCGTGTCGCCAACGAGCTTCCGCGCGGTACCACGCTGTCCATCGTTTCGCCGCTGCTCACGAAAGAGGCTGCCATTGCAGTCGAAACCTGCAGCCGTCATGTGAACATAGAGTGGTTTGTGCCCCTTGGCTTGAAGACGCTCGACGACAGCGCTCGCGCAGCCATCCGTATGCTGACCGCAGCCCGCGCCAATGTGCACCTGATCTCGAATGCGGGCCAGCTTGAAAATCTGGGGCGAGGAGGTGCCAATCTTGCCGCAGGATCACGATGATGCGCTGCCATTTGGATTCAGAGCGCTGTTTGCTGTTATCTGCGGCTATTGGCTGTGGGTCTTTTTCCCGCCAATGCAGCAGCTCCACCTCGTCACTGGCAGCCCGTCGTTCATTCCCGTTCTGCTTGTACTTGTGGCCGCGCAGTTGACACCGTATGCATGGCTGCGCGTCATAGCCGGTATTGTGGCCTCCGAAGTTTTCGTCTGGCACTATTACCACCAGGAGCCAGCGAATCTTCAATCTGTTGTTCAGGTGTTTGCCGTCCAACTGCGTCAAGTAGGATTGCTGTTGAGGACGCATCAATTGTCCGATCCGCTGCAGACCACGCTGTTTTTGCTCTCCATCTGTATCATTTACTGGCTCATTAACTATGCCAGTCGCCGCCCAAGACTATGGGTTTTCTATAACGGACTCGGCATCCTGGTGCTTGCCATTATCGCTGGAAACACGACCGTCCGCCCAAATGCCGCTTTGGTCTCCATTTGCGTCATCGCTGTGGCGGTACTCGGACTGTCTACTTATGCACGCTTGCATGACCGCGCCGAGGGTGATGACGTGCGGCCACGCCGCTATGTGGCACCGCTGACCGTGTTTGTTGCGATTGCTGCAGTTGTGGCTGGGTTACTGCCAAAATCACCTGCTGTCTGGGCAGATCCGTTTCGTTCAGGCAGTCCAGCGTCACGGCTGATCGACATTGGCACGGGCAGAGAGAAGTTTATCGGTTATCAGGAGACGAGTGCACATCTTGGCGGACCGTTCGAAATGGATCAGACCCCGGTGTTGGAAGTCACAACATCTGTACCGCAGTATCTCCGCGGACGCGTCTATGACACCTACACAGGGAAGGGCTGGACGGTCAATTCAACCTACATCAAGTCACCGCTGCCGGCAAATGGATCGGTCGATTGGTCGGGTACGTTTGGCATCACCGATGCCCCTACGACGACTGTGAAGCAGACGATTCATGTGCTTGGTGGACTGAACAACGTCAATACCGTATTTGGCGCTTATGCCATGCAGAACGTGAAGCTTGTCACGAATACAGGCAATGGTTTGACGCCAGCGGTCGATCCGCACACGCTCCATGTGACCGCAGACTGGGATCGTGCGGGATCGACCTATGTGGTAGAGAGCCAGGAACTGGACGACCCAACCGCGATTCTCAGCCGGCTCTCTCCATTGCCGGACATTCCAGAGCGGCCATCGTTTTATCCTGCAGATGTTGCAGCCGAAGATCTCCAGTTGCCGAAGGGACTGCCGAGCAACATCAAGACGTTGACAGAGCAGGTTGTGGGGAACGACAGCACTGAGTACGAGATGGTGGAAAGTGTACTTAATTATTTGAAGGAGAATTACACGTACCAAACGCAAAATGTCCCGGTACCAACTGGTAACCAGGATTACGTCGAACAGTTCCTGTTTCAGAGCAAAGTTGGTTACTGCAACAACTTCTCGTCCGCCATGGCCGTGATGCTGCGGTCCATCAACATTCCGACGCGCTGGGTCACAGGGTTTACGAGCGGATCGTTCGATACGGCGAATCCGGGACCAAATAGTGATAACTACATTATCCGGGAATCGGATGCCCACTCATGGGTGGAAGTCTATTTCCCGACTGTGGGCTGGATCCCGTTCGATCCGACACCGAATTATGATATCAATTTCCTGTCTGCGAACAGCAACCAGCCCACACAGACACCGCCGGTACAGCCGCCGAAGACGCCAAAGACACCGAAACCGACTGCGCCAAGCACACCTGCTGCTCCGACCATAACGATAGACTGGGGACAAATTCTGCGGATTGCACTCTACGTCGTGATTGCGCTCCTGATTGCAGGCCTTGCTTCCGTCTGGGTGTTTCGCCGCCGCCTGCGGATTGCCTGGTATTTGCGAGCTTGGCCGAACGATCATCCAGCGGGGTTGATCAAAGCACTGCGCTCTATTGTTCGACTTGCCAGACGTGACGGCAGCTTTGGCGGAAACGTCACGGTTCGTGAACTGGCGCCATTTGCCGAACAATATCAGATAGACGCGACAGATTACAAGCATTTGGTCACGACCGCAGAAACACAGCTGTATAGTGGCCAGGACGCCGACGCCCAGGATATTCGCAAAGCGCGGCAGACATGGTCGTCATGGATCCGTCAAATCTTAAGCAGAAATGGCTAGCATGTCATTGACTGCCGGGACGCCGAAAAAGTAGAATGATGTCGAATCTCTATCAAGGTTGTCTATCAAGGCTGCCCGAAAAGGGTTAAGAACTCTGCAAATATCATTTACCTCGTATAATGCCGGGAATATGGCTCGGCAGTCTCTACCAGACGACCGATAATTGTCTGACTACGAGGCAGCACGCTTCGTGAGAAGGGTATCTTCGGTCCGGCTTCCGGCTGAAGCGTTATTCCCTATTCAATCTGAAGGTCTGCCTCAGTTTATTTGAGGCAGTCTTTGTTTTTAGCTTGTCCTAATGAGTGTTGCTGTTCGACTGGCTCGAGCCAGGCACAACAGAAATAGCAGCACACAGCAGCTTATCTGCAAAATTCGGGCTGCATCATTCAATTTAAGCTGCTTTGGACAGCCTATCGACTGTACGAACGGCATTCTTGGTTACGTAATACCTACTTAAGCCGTCTGCCGCGGCTTGTTTGGCAGGATGGGCGGAAGAAATCACAACATAAGCGGTTGTCTGCTGTTAATCAGCATACGCCCGCAGACGGTCTTCGATGCGGGGAATACCCATGGAAGGCTTGTCCAAAAAGGAGCGATTGATTTGTCAGCACATGAAATTGTCGCCGTCCTCGATTTCGGTGGCCAGTACAATCAATTGATTGCCCGTCGAATTCGCGAGTTAGGCGTGTTGTCTGAATTGTTGCCGCACACTGTGACATCGAGTGAATTGAAAGAAAAGCAGATTAAAGGCATTGTCTTCAGCGGCGGGCCGAAGAGCGTATTTGCGGAGGATGCGCCAGATGTCGATCCGGCCGTGTTTGAGCTCGGCGTGCCCATCCTCGGCATTTGCTACGGTATGCAGCTGATGGCGAAAAGGTTTGATGCAGAGGTAGCGCGCGGACATGTGCGTGAATATGGACGCACCACGCTTGAAGTTGAGCCGCATCACTCGGTGCTGTTTGCAGATCAACCGACAGAACAGACTGTTTGGATGAGCCACAGCGATGTAGTGACTGATGTTCCAGCCGGCTTCGTCTGCGATGCCAAAACGCCATCTGGCGTGATTGCTGCGATGAGCGCACCGGATCAAAAACTGTACGCTGTCCAGCACCACCCCGAGGTCAAACATTCAGAATATGGCCAAGCACTGCTGAAGAACTTCCTGTTTTCCGTCTGTGGATGCAAAGGCGACTGGAATATGACTTCGTTCGTGGATGAATCGGTCGCTGCAATTCGCGCCAAGGTCGGCGATGCAAAAGTGCTGGTCGCTCTGTCGGGCGGCGTGGATTCATCCGTCGCTGCGGCGTTGGTACACCGGGCGATTGGTTCACAGTTGACCGCAATGTTTGTCGATCACGGATTGCTGCGCGAAGGCGAATCCGAATCTGTGATGTCTACGCTTGGCCAGCAGCTTGGTATCGACGTGGTGCGTATTGACGCACGTGATCGCTTTCTTAGTAAACTGGCTGGCGTGTCGGATCCGGAACGCAAGCGGAAAATCATCGGCGAAGAATTTATCCGCGTCTTTGAAGCCGAATCAAAGCGGCTTGGTCCGTTTGATTTCCTGGTTCAGGGCACACTGTACACTGATATCGTTGAGAGTGGGACAGCCACGGCAGCGACCATTAAATCGCACCATAATGTCGGCGGCTTGCCGGAGGATATCGAGTTTCAAATCATCGAGCCGCTCAACAAACTGTTCAAGGATGAGGTGCGAACACTTGGAGAGACCCTTGGCCTGCCAGCCGCGCTTGTTTGGCGTCAGCCATTTCCCGGTCCGGGCCTGGCGATTCGGATCCTCGGCGAAGTAACGGAAGACAAACTGCGCCTGGTTCGCCGATCCGATGCCATTCTCCGCGAGGAAGTTGCGAAGGCAGGGCTCGATCGTGACGTATGGCAGTACTTTACGGTACTGACTGGGGTACACAGCGTCGGTGTGATGGGAGATGAACGTACCTACGCCGAGACGCTGGCGATTCGGGCGGTGGTCTCACAGGAAGGTATGACGGCTGACTGGGCCAGACTTCCGTACGATTTGCTCGAACGTATTTCGATTCGGATTGTCAACGAGGTCGACGGCATCAACCGGATTGTCTATGACATCACCTCGAAACCGCCAGCGACCATCGAGTGGGAGTAGACAGGTGCAAACAAAGCGTGATGGGGATCCGAAGCATCGCTTCGGAAACGCTAAATGATGTGTAGGAGAGTAAGCGGTGGATCGATTTTTTCAACTTTCGAAACGCAATACCACTGTGGGGCGGGAGATTGTAGCCGGGTTGACGACCTTCGTCACGATGGCCTACATTCTGTTCGTCAATCCGCAGGTGCTGAGTGGTACGGGGATGAACGAAAACGCTGTGTTCTTCGCGACAGCCTTGGGTGCTGGCATCGTCACACTGATTATGGGGCTGTTCGTCAACTTCCCGCTGGGGCTGGCGCCTGGCATGGGATTGAATGCGTACTTCGCGGTGGTCGCCTCGTCACACGGCGGTCAAATGAGCTGGCAGACAGCACTTGGTTTCGTCTTCATCTCAGGTATTGTTTTCATCATTTTAACGCTGACGAAAATCCGTCAGCTGCTGGTCGTGGCCGTACCTGACTCGCTAAAGGCAGCAATCACCGTTGGGATTGGGCTGTTTATCACCATCATCGGGTTTAAACTTGGCGGTATCATGGGCATGCAGTTCACGGGCGCTTCTGCCACGACGTACAAGCCAAACGGCATCATTGACAATTATTCCTGGCAGCCAACCATGGGTTTGCTCAGCAATCACAGTGTGATTGTATGTTTTATTGGCTTGCTCATCATCGCTGCACTGCTTGCACTACGTGTACCAGGCGCCTTGTTGATTGGCATTCTGGTCACGACGATTATAGGCATTCCACTCGGCGTCACAAGTACGAGCGGCCTCAGTTCCGGCTGGATTCCGCATTTCTCAAACCTCGCGGTTGGGAAACTGAATCTCGCTGGCGTCTTCCATTACGGCATCGTCAGCGCACTGTTCACCTTTACGTTCGTCGAGCTGTTTGATACGTTCGGCACCTTGGTAGGCACGGCCAGCAAGGCTGGTTTGCTTGAAGGCGAAGAAGGCAAAAAGAACCTGGGACGTGCCATGCTGGCTGATGCGTTTGGCGTCAGCATCGGTGCGCTGCTTGGGACCAGCACCATCACCACATTCGTCGAAAGTGGTTCAGGTATCGCTGCTGGCGGCCGGACAGGTTTGACAGCTGTCACCACGGGCATCATGTTCATCCTGTCCCTGTTCATCGCGCCGCTCGCGCTGATGGTGCCAGACCCGGCGACAGCCCCGGCGCTCATCATCGTCGGCGTGCTGATGATGGGTGCGGTCCGTAATATTGAGTGGGACAACCTCAGCGTCGCCATTCCGGCCTTCCTGACCATCATCACGATGCCGCTGACGTACAGCATCTCCAATGGTATTGCGGTTGGTTTCACGGTGTTTGTCATTATCAACTTGATTTTGATGATTTTCCGCCGTACCGATTACACAAAGATTCACTGGCTGATGTACATCATTGTCATTCTCGCCCTCTGGCGCTACATTGTGTTTGTGAAATAATTTCTCATTGTAACAGCATTTCAGCTGCCCAAAGGGGCAGTGCCTTGCGCTCGGCATGTCAAACCGGGAAATCGCCGAGCACCTTTTTGTAGCCGAAGGCACGGTGAAAAACCATGTGAGCAGCCTGATTGCGAAGCTGGACTTGCGTGACAGGACGCAGGTGGCGCTGTACGCTGTCCGGCATGGATATGGAGCCTAATGATTTCCTACGGCAATACGTTGCCCGCTGCACGATAAATTTCGTACCATTCTTCGCGGGTCAGATAAATGTCGCTCGCCTTGCAGCAATCCCGCAGTCGATCGACATTCATAGTGCCAATGACGGGCTGCATTTTGGCTGGATGACGCAACAGCCAGGCAATCGCAATGGTCGTATTGCTGACGCCATATTTCTGTGCAATTTCATCGATTTTCTGATTTAATTCTGGGAACTTATCGTTATCCAGAAAGACACCTTCAAAGAATCCGTATTGGAAAGGCGACCACGGCTGGATGGTGATGTCGTTTAAGCGGCAGTAGTCCAGAACGCTGCCATCGCGATTGACGGCGGACTCATTAAGCATGTTCACATTGATGCCGCTCGAAATCATCGTGGCAAACGTGATACTTAACTGCAGTTGGTTTGTCACGAGCGGCTGCTTGACGAATTTCTGCAGCAGCTGCATCTGCATCGGGTTCTGATTGGATACGCCAAAGTGCCGTACCTTGCCGGAAGCTTCAAGAATGTCAAACGCCTCTGCGACCTCCTCCGGTTCGACCAGCGCATCTGGGCGATGCAGCAGGAGTACGTCCAGGTAATCGGTTTTCAGCCGTTTTAAACTGCCATCCACTGCCTGAAGGATATGTTCTTTTGAGAAGTCGAACATACCTTGACGAATCCCGCACTTCGATTGCAGAATAATCTTTTCTCGGACTTCCGGGCTCATATGGATGGCCTCGGCGAAGATCTCCTCGCAAGTGCCGCCGCCGTAGATGTCTGCATGGTCGAAGAAATTTGCGCCTTCTTCCAGTGCTGTTTGGACAAATCGCTCAGCTGCCGGCTTGTCCAGCGAATTGATGCGCATACAACCGACTGCAACGACCGGCACCTCTAGATTGCTCTTACCGAGTTTGATCGTTTTCACGATTCTCTCCTCCTCTTTCAGTCGTGTAAGGTATCAGTGTCTTTCCATTATAGCGAAGATTCGGGACTGACGAATGAGATGCGTTACAGACCATGACTTTTGTCACGTTCGATACGCACCATACCTGACGATTGGTGCGTGTCTTTCTATCGTTTGGCACGCGCGATGCGTTTTGCGGGGGAGGTACGATACGCGTATAGAACCAAGCGCTTTACAGAGGTTGTCCGAAAGGTTTGCGGCGGGATGCCCGCTATGTCAAGCAGCGCATCGGCTTGGTGCCGCAGAGCATTGCGCTCTACAATCATTTGAGTGCGGAAGAGAATTTAAAGTTTTGGGGTACGATTTACGGTCTCGATGGAACCGAACTTGCTGACAACGTCAATTGGTGCCTCAAAGTCGCTGGGCTCGACGCTCACCGCAAGGATCAAGTCAGCAAGTTCTCGGGCGGAATGCAGCGGCGTTTGAACATCGCCGTCGGTATGATTCACCGGCCCGAAATCTTAATCATGGACGAACCGACGGTCGGCATCGATCCACAGAGCCGCAACCACATCCTCGAAACCGTCAAGCTGCTCAACCAGGAGGGCATGGCGCTTATCTACACGAGTCACTACATGGAGGAAGTTCAGTTTTGGGGACTTTGTTTCGGGTTGTTGGCCGGTGTGCGTTATGGCCAGCCCGCACGCTAGGGAGGTGTGAGACATGCGTATTTTACTCGTAATTACAAAACGTTTTCTGCTCGATCTCGTCCGCCAACGTTCCAATATTATCTGGATGATTGTGATGCCGCTTGTCTTCACATTCCTATTCGGCGTGCTGCCGAATCTGGATTCATCGAAGATGTCTGTAGCTGTGATAGACAATAACCGCTCAGTGGTTTCACACGCCTTCATCCGGACACTGGAACATTCGGACGGCGTACAGGTGAAACCCATACAAGCCGATGAAGTCACGCAAACCTTGCGGGATATGCAGGCCAACCTGGTCATTACGCTGCCAAAAGGGCTTGAGGCAAACGTCACAACTGGTGAGACACCGGCGATTGGTTGGCTGACCGCGCCGACGGCTAGCCAGAGCTCTTCATCCGACGGTCTGATTGTCAGCGATCTGCGGTCGCAAGTCAACCGCTGGTTTCAAGTTGGTGCTGCAAATGTCGAGATCGCTCGTCATCACGGTGTGACCAGCACATCGTCATTGGCGGCAGTGTTCGACAGAGGCATGGCACAAGGGCAATCGACACAATCACTGGTTCGGATGAAGATCAATACGGTGGCATCCGGCCAGGTGCACAATGCGGCCTTGTCCAGTACCGCTCGCACGTTGGCATGGTTCGCGACGATGTTCATTATCTTCACAGTCTTCAGCAGTACTGATGACGTTTTCCGGGAGAAGCTCAGTGGGACGTGAAGCCGTCTGAAGGTGAGTTCAGCCGATCGCTATCAGGTCATCGGTGGATACGCCCTGGCTTACTTTATCATTGGCTGGCTGCAGTTTCTGTTGATGCGTGAATTCGGCAGCCTGCTGTTTCACGCAACGATTCCGCTCGAAGGCTGGACGATTCTTGCCGTTTCACTCTATATCCTGGGTGTTTCGGGTATCGCGCTCTGCATTGCCGGCGTGACCAAAAGCCAAGAACAACACCGGATGATCGGTATGTTCTTTGCCATCGCCACAACGGAGATAAGCGGCGCCTATTGGCCGCTAGACATTGAGCCAACGTGGATGCAACATTTGGCATGGTTTGTTCCACAGACATGGGCGCTTCAAGCGTTCAACCTGGCTGCCGTTGGAGCAACAACCTCGACCGCGCTGGCTGTCCCGATGATGATATTGGCAGCGTTCGCGATTGTCTTCTTCACGGCTGGCATGTTACAGCTGCGCTACTCATGAGCTTGAGGGGATGCCTTCAAGTACGTGTCCGAAAAGGGTTAAGGTAAGATGCCGTGCAGCGCAAGGAAGCGGACAAAATGCGTACGGAGCGTACGTCCCTGGTACGTGACGGAGCATTTTTGCTCGCTGACACAGCAATACGCAGCAGAGTTCTTAACCCTTTTCGGACAACCTCTTCAGGCTCACATTTCTGTTGCCAATCCATCAGGCAACTGTTAGGATACGATATAACACCAAAAGGTGTTATATAAGCGCAAAAGGAGAATCGTCAAATGGAACATAATCATCCAGAGAGATTGCCGGATATTCGGAAAGCAGTGGTACTGAATGCTCCAATTGAACAGGTTTGGGAAAAGGCGGCTACGTCAGATGGAATTGCCGCGTGGTTCATGCCGAACACGTTTGAACCAAAGGTGGGTCATGAATTCATCCTGCATGCTGGTCGTTCGGCGATTCTCCTTGCAAGGTCACGGAGCTTGAAGCGCCATATCGTCTGGGATTCGATTGGGACGAGGATTGGCATATTACATTTGAGCTGAAAGCTTTAGGAGACGGGCGGACAGAGTTCACACTGATTCATTCTGGTTGGCACCCGCAAAAGATGACGCGGTTTGGGCAGCCGCACACAGCGATTCGCGGCATCATGGACGGCGGTTGGGATAAAAAAGTTCATCAGACGCTGGTTTCTGTCATCGAAGAGGAAGGCAGCCATGCTCACGACTGAACAGAAACATGATGTATTCCATGCCATTGCCGATCCAACCAGGCGAGCGTTATTGCAGTTGCTCGCAGAGCAGGAGCTGTCGATTGCAGCGCTGACCGAACATGTTTCCGTCAGCCGCACAGCCGTGAATAAACATTTGCACGTTCTGGCAGACGCGGGGCTGGTGATGTACCGTAGATCTGGGCGCGAAACGAGATTTCGCGCAGAACCAGAGCCGCTTCTGCAGGTTAAGCAGTGGCTTTCTTATTTTGAACAGTATTGGGACGAAAAATTAAGCGCCTTGCAGCAACTTTTTGAGCCAGACCGTGATTCGGATTAAGCATCCGTCCTGAGTATTCGACGCGATCCGAGACGGCATCAAACTGGTATGGGAGGCGAACCGGGGAGGCAGCGCGACTTGCCATTGCGATCATTGTATATGCTTCTAATGCTGCTGGCCGGCTGTTGTTACGGTGTCGTATCACCGCTGATGAAACTGGCGTACCGAGCTGGCTTTGATGTGCAGGATGTGACAGATGCTCAGTACGGGATCGCGTTCGTACTCACGTGGGCGATCGCCCTCTTCCGGTTTCGCCACTGGCGAATTCCGAAGCGACAGTGGAAGTTTCTCGTACTGATTGGGCTCGTGTCCGCGGGCGTATCCTATGCGTACTATGTGGCGCTGACCAAATTGCCTGCGTCGCTTGGCATTGTGTTGTTGTTTCAGTTTACCTGGATGGTACTGGTCATCGACATCATTGTGACGCGCCGGCTTCCGGGGATTGAAAAATGGATTGGTATGTTGATCATCGTGATCGGCACAGTCTTCGCGGTCGGCCTCATTGGCCAGCCGGTGGGCCATTTTCCGATTTGGGCGTTCATCCTGGGGCTGGTCTCCGGCTTTTGCTACGCGGGCTTCCTATACCTGTCGAGTTATGTGACGGATGAAGCGTCGCCGGTGATCCGTTCCGCCATCAGCATCACCATCTCGACGGCGGCCATCAGTATCGTGTTTCCACCAACCTACCTTGCATCGGGGGTGCTGTGGCACGGACTGTGGTTTTGGGGCGGACTGGTTGCGCTGTTCGGGCAAGTTGTGCCCGATGCTGCTCATTTTACTGGCGTCACCGCGCATCGGTGGCCGCATGGCTGGCGTACTGGGCGCGATTGAACTGCCGGTCGCCGTTGTGGCTGCACGGCTGTTGGTAGACGAGCACGTCAGCGCTCTGCGCTGGATTGGCGTAGGACTTATACTGGCAGGCATCGTCGTCAGCGAGTTGGTCAAACTGAAATCGAGTGACGCGCGGCAGCCAGCACAATCAGAAGCGTCGTAATTTTGGATGTTCTTGAATGGCGGTTCGTCTGAGTCACGATTCATTGAGTCATTGCTTTATATCGCCGCCAAATGTACATTGTGCTCGCGCTACCTGCGGCAGATTTCGTCTCGCAGGATCTTCCAGTATAAAAATCGCGAATCATGGTTGATCTCTGTTTTGCAGCGTGGTATATTAGTCGATGTCGCCGCGACGCCGGCCGACAGCGAAACACCTCACAAACCGCATCATATCAACGTTTTTTTGGACTTTCTTCCGGATGTTGAATGTGGCGATTGTGAGTCCCGATTGAGGCAAATGCTTCAGTCGAGGAAACAAGTACCATTGAAATGAAACTTGCTTCTATGGTACATTGATAGACGCCGCTTCGAGCGGTGGATGAATCACCGACAATGTGTAAATGGTTGTCGAGCATCAGCCACGAGGCGCGAGCAGTGCTAGGAACGAAACTGAGCGAGAAGCGAGCGTACCCAGATGTACGTGAGTGACGAGCGAAGTTGAAGTGACAACGCAATGCGAAGTGGATCGTGACTGAGCATGGTTCCTTGAAAACTAAACACACGCAGAGAGACGCTTGTGTAGTGTCAGACGTTAATGAATGAGTTAACGGATGAGAACTTTTATTTGAGAGTTTGATCCTGGCTCAGGACGAACGCTGGCGGCGTGCCTAATACATGCAAGTCGAGCGAACATCTTCGGATGTTAGCGGCGGACGGGTGAGTAACACGTGGGCAATCTGCCTTTCAGACTGGAATAACCCCCGGAAACGGGAGCTAATGCCAGATAGGCAATCGGGAGGCATCTTCTGATTGGGAAAGGGTGCTACGGCATCGCTGAGAGAGGAGCCCGCGGCGCATTAGCTAGTTGGTGAGGTAACGGCTCACCAAGGCGACGATGCGTAGCCGACCTGAGAGGGTGACCGGCCACACTGGGACTGAGACACGGCCCAGACTCCTACGGGAGGCAGCAGTAGGGAATCTTCCGCAATGGGCGAAAGCCTGACGGAGCAACGCCGCGTGAGCGAAGAAGGCCTTCGGGTTGTAAAGCTCAGTCACTCGGGAAGAGCGGATGGGAGAGGGAATGCTCCCATCGAGACGGTACCGGGAGAGGAAGCCCCGGCTAACTACGTGCCAGCAGCCGCGGTAATACGTAGGGGGCGAGCGTTGTCCGGAATCACTGGGCGTAAAGCGTGCGTAGGCGGTTTTGTAAGTCTGGGGTGAAAGTTCATGGCTCAACCATGAGAATGCCTTGGAAACTGCAGAACTTGAGTGCTGGAGAGGCAAGGGGAATTCCACGTGTAGCGGTGAAATGCGTAGATATGTGGAGGAATACCAGTGGCGAAGGCGCCTTGCTGGACAGTGACTGACGCTGAGGCACGAAAGCGTGGGGAGCAAACAGGATTAGATACCCTGGTAGTCCACGCCGTAAACGATGAGTGCTAGGTGTTGGGGGTTACCGCCCTCAGTGCCGAAGGAAACCCAATAAGCACTCCGCCTGGGGAGTACGGTCGCAAGACTGAAACTCAAAGGAATTGACGGGGGCCCGCACAAGCAGTGGAGCATGTGGTTTAATTCGAAGCAACGCGAAGAACCTTACCAGGGCTTGACATCCCCCTGACCGGTACAGAGATGTACCTTCCCTTCGGGGCAGGGGAGACAGGTGGTGCATGGTTGTCGTCAGCTCGTGTCGTGAGATGTTGGGTTAAGTCCCGCAACGAGCGCAACCCTTGATCTGTGTTACCAGCGGGTAAGGCCGGGGACTCACAGGTGACTGCCGGCGCAAGTCGGAGGAAGGTGGGGATGACGTCAAATCATCATGCCCTTTATGTCCTGGGCGACACACGTGCTACAATGGGCGGCACAACGGGAAGCGAGACCGCGAGGTGGAGCAAAACCCTGAAAACCGCTCTCAGTTCGGATTGCAGGCTGCAACCCGCCTGCATGAAGCTGGAATTGCTAGTAATCGCGGATCAGCATGCCGCGGTGAATCCGTTCCCGGGCCTTGTACACACCGCCCGTCACACCACGAGAGTTGGCAACACCCGAAGTCGGTGGGGTAACCCGCAAGGGAGCCAGCCGCCGAAGGTGGGGCTGACGATTGGGGTGAAGTCGTAACAAGGTAGCCGTATCGGAAGGTGCGGCTGGATCACCTCCTTTCTACGGAGAAGTTGAGGCGAAGACCTCAAAGTAAGATGTTGACGGACGAGACACGAGCAGGACGAGGAGCAAAACGAACGAGGAGGGAAGCGTACGTTTGGTACGTGAGCCTTCCGAGTGAGTTGCAGCGACAAAGTCATGCGAAGTGGATTTGTGCGTCAGGCGCGTCTCTCTGTTGTGTTTAGTTTTGAGGGAGCCAAGGAGCCTTCGGGCTTTAGGTGAACTCAAACGGGGAAGTAGCTGTGAAAGCAGCCAACCCCCTGAGGCTTGAGTGCCGAGCAGGGCAAGGAGCAAGCTGAACGAGGAGGGGAGCGTACGTTTGGTACGTGAGCCTTCCGAGTGAAGCGAAGCGACACAGCCATGCGAAGGCAATCGAGCATCAGGTACCTTGGAAACTGGATAGCGAGTTAATCTCCTGTAAACTTTTTAGGGTAACTATGTATCGGGCGTAATGCCTGACACAGGTGAAGGTAGAAAGGGCGCACGGAGGATGCCTAGGCGCTAGGAGCCGACGAAGGACGGGGCGAACACCGAAATGCCACGGGGAGCTGTAAGCGAGCTTTGATCCGTGGGTGTCCGAATGGGGGAACCCACCAGTCGTGATGGGCTGGTACACTGCACTGAATACATAGGTGCAGGTGAGGCAACCGGGAGAACTGAAACATCTCAGTACCCCGAGGAAGAGAAAACAAACGTGATTCCGTCAGTAGTGGCGAGCGAAAGCGGAAGAGCCTAAACCGGATACGCGAGAGACCTTGCAGGGGTTGCGTAGACGGGGTAGCGGGGCTTGCGTAGGCCAGGCTGCAAAACTGGCCGCGAAGTAAGAAAACATCACTGTAGAAGAACGGCATGGGAAGGCCGGCCAAAGAGGGTGAGAGCCCCGTATTCGAAGCAGTGGCGACTTTGTCGCAAGACCCCAAGTACCGCGGGACACGAGGAACCCCGTGGGAATCTGGGAGGACCACCTCCTAAGGCTAAATACTCCCTAGCGACCGATAGCGGATAGTACCGTGAGGGAAAGGTGAAAAGCACCGCGGGAGCGGAGTGAAATAGAACCTGAAACCGTGTGCCTACAATCAGTCGAAGCATGCATGACATGTGACGGCGTGCCTTTTGTAGAATGAACCGGCGAGTGATGATGACCAGCGAGGTTAAGGTGGAGACCGGAGCCGAAGCGAAAGCGAGTCTGAAGAGGGCGAATAGTTGGTTGTCATCGACCCGAAACCGGGTGATCTACCCCTGGCCAGGGTGAAGTGCGGGTAACACCGCATGGAGGCCCGAACCCACTGGCGTTGAAAAGCCAGGGGATGAGCTGGGGGTAGGGGAGAAATTCCAATCGAACTCGGAGATAGCTGGTTCTCCCCGAAATAGCTTTAGGGCTAGCGTCAGGGGATGAGTTGCGGAGGTAGAGCACTGATTGGGTGCGGGGCCCGACCAGGGTTACCAAGCTCAGTCAAACTCCGAATGCCGCAATATCGACCCTGGCAGTCAGACTACGAGTGCTAAGATCCGTGGTCAAAAGGGAAACAGCCCAGACCAACAGCTAAGGTCCCAAAGTACCAGTTCAGTGGGAAACGATGTGGCGTTGCACAGACAACCAGGATGTTGGCTTAGAAGCAGCCACCATTCAAAGAGTGCGTAATAGCTCACTGGTCGAGTGGCGCTGCGCGGAAAATGTAACGGGGCTAAACTGGACACCGAAGCTTTGGATGCGTGTTAAACATGCGTGGTAGGGGAGCGTTCCATGGGCGGAGAAGCTGTACCGGGAGGTATGGTGGAGCGCATGGAAGTGAGAATGCCGGTATAAGTAGCGAAAAGACAAGTGAGAATCTTGTCCGCCGAAAGCCCAAGGGTTCCTGGGGAAGGATCGTCCGCCCAGGGTTAGTCGGGACCTAAGGCGAGGCCGAAAGGCGTAGTCGAAGGACAACTGGTGGAAATTCCAGTACCACTCCCGAGCGTTTGAGCGATGGGGTGACGCAGGAGGTTCAGGGAAGCGGCCGGATGGAAGAGGCCGTCCAAGCAGCGAGTGTGGTGCATAGGCAAATCCGTGCACCTGGGCATGAGCTGTGATGGGGAGGGAAGCAAAGTACCGAAGTCCCGCGAATCACACTGCCGAGAAAAGCCTCTAGTGAGCAAAGGAGTGCCCGTACCGCAAACCGACACAGGTGGGCGCGTGGAGAACACGAAGGCGCGCGGGAGAACTCTCGTTAAGGAACTCGGCAAAATGGCCCCGTAACTTCGGGAGAAGGGGCGCTCGAAAGAGCCGCAGTGAAAAGGCCCAAGCGACTGTTTATCAAAAACACAGGTCTCTGCTAAGCCGAAAGGCGACGTATAGGGGCTGACGCCTGCCCGGTGCTGGAAGGTTAAGAGGAGGGGTTAGCCGCAAGGCGAAGCTCCGAATTGAAGCCCCAGTAAACGGCGGCCGTAACTATAACGGTCCTAAGGTAGCGAAATTCCTTGTCAGGTAAGTTCTGACCCGCACGAAAGGCGTAACGACTTGGGCGCTGTCTCAACGAGAGACCCGGTGAAATTGTAATACCTGTGAAGATGCAGGTTACCCGCGGCTAGACGGAAAGACCCCGTGGAGCTTGACTGCAACTTGATATTGAAGATGGGTATCTCATGTACAGGATAGGTGGGAGACAGAGAAGCTGGGGCGCCAGCCTCGGTGGAGTCGCCCTTGGGATACCACCCTTGAGATGCCTGTCTTCTAACCTGGCACCATGAAACTGGTGTGGGGACCGTGTCAGGTGGGCAGTTTGACTGGGGCGGTCGCCTCCTAAAAGGTAACGGAGGCGCCCAAAGGTTCCCTCAGCGCGGATGGAAATCGCGCGAAGCGTGTAAAGGCAAAAGGGAGCTTGACTGCGAGACGGACAGGTCGAGCAGGGACGAAAGTCGGGCTTAGTGACCCGGCGGCACCGAGTGGAAGGGCCGTCGCTCAACGGATAAAAGCTACCCCGGGGATAACAGGCTGATCTCCCCCAAGAGTCCACATCGACGGGGAGGTTTGGCACCTCGATGTCGGCTCATCGCATCCTGGGGCTGTAGTCGGTCCCAAGGGTTGGGCTGTTCGCCCATTAAAGCGGTACGCGAGCTGGGTTCAGAACGTCGTGAGACAGTTCGGTCCCTATCTGCCGCGGGCGCAGGATACGTGAGAGGAATCGTCCTTAGTACGAGAGGACCGGGATGAACTGACCGCTGGTGTCCCAGTTGTTCCGCCAGGAGCACAGCTGGGTAGCTAAGTCGGGAAGGGATAAGCGCTGAAAGCATCTAAGCGCGAAGCCCCCCTCAAGATGACGTATCCCATCCAGCAATGGAGTAAGACCCCTTGAAGAAGACGAGGTAGATCGGTCCGGTGTGGAAGCACAGTGATGTGTGGAGCAGACGGATACGAATCGGTCGAGGGCTTCACCAGGGCATACCCTGGTTGACAGGAGAGATGACACTCGCATTCAGTTTCCAAGGTATCTACCTTGTGAGTCAGGTAAGCACCTGAGTTACAAGTGAGATAACCGAGGATAAAGGGCGTTGCACGGAACGGCTCGTGTAAACGCAGAAGTGGAGTGCAATACCCTTTATCCAGTCTGGTGACTATGGCGGAGGGGAAACACGCGTTCCCATCCCGAACACGACCGTGAAGACCTCCAGCGCCGATGATACTTGGAGCGCGAGCTCCTGGGAAAGTAGGACGTTGCCAGGCATGAGCAGAGAAAGCCCAGTGCATTTGCACTGGGCTTTCTCGTTTCATACCAGCTACACGGTTACACCCTTACCTCAAAATGGGCACTTGATCACGCCGACGAAATGAGGTACTGTTTTCATGTACCGTTCATGAAATCGTTATATGAAACAGTTTCATGAGGGATTTCACTGACCGTTTCAAAGCGTTCTGGTTCAAGCGTTTTACATACCGTGGCTCGGCTGCGGCTCGCGCGTACTGCCCCGTGGCTATCAAGCCTACTTGAAAACCTTTGCAGTCAGGCGAATGTAAACGAATTCACTGCTGGGTTTTGGCATACTACTATCGTTCAGTAGCCTGTGCCGCCGAGTCGGGCCGATGGTAAGGACTGCACATTGCGTGTGCGCCCGGTATACGACTCATGTGCGATTGGTAGCCGTTATGAAAGTGGCCCGTGCGTGACCAGTGCTCGTTATGCCGCTCACATGGTTGACTCGTTCACATGGCCGACTGCGGCCGGTATGCGCACTCTACGCGCTCCATGTAAGTGCTGCTGCAATGTGCGTATTTTGTCCACGGTGATCGGGGGGGCGTTCTTGAAGGTTACGATTCGTGAGGTGGCTTCACGCGCGGGTGTGTCACCGGCAACAGTCTCGCGGGTGCTGAACAAGCCCGAACTGGTGGAAGCCGAAACGAAGGAACGCGTGCGCGAGGCTATGGAAGCGCTAAACTTTCGCCCAAGCGCAATGGCGCGCAGTTTGAGTATTCAGCGAACGCACACCATTGGCTTGGTTGTACCAGGCATCACTGACTTCTTTTTTAGCGAAGTGTATGCCGGTATCGAACGTGCCAGCCGAGAACGCGGGATGAAGGTATTGCTCTACGACGCTCAGCACGATCGCCATCGTGCACTGGAGGCGTTTGGCTTCCTGAAGCAACACGGTGTGGATGGCATCATCTTTACGAGCAAGCTCGTAACCGAAGACTTTGATCCATTACTGATGCGGCTAGGGCTTCCTGTGGTGCTGGTGTTAACACAGGCTTCGGGCAAGACACAGCTCCCTGCCTACAAGGTGGACGAAGTCAAAGCTGAATTTGATGCCGTATCTCATCTGGTCAGCCGTGGACACCGCCGCATCGGCATGTTGGCCGCCAATGTGGAGGATGAAGTGACCGGCATGCAGCGGTATCAGGGCTATCGACAAGCGGTCGCTCACTATGGACTGCCGTTTGACGAGTCATTTGTGGAATTCGGCAATTATCGTTTCATGGACGGTTATACAGCAATGCAGCGCCTGCTCAGTCGGCAACAGCAGAATCAATTGACTGCCGTAGTTACAGTCAGTGACGAAATGGCTGTCGGTGCGATGCGTTGCTTGTATGATAATGGTCTCCAGGTACCGGATGATATGTCGATCGTGGGGTTCGATAACTTGCGACTCGCAGCGATGACCACCCCGCGTTTGACGACGGTTGGCCAGCCTTTCCTTGACATTGGCGCCAAGGCGGTACATCACCTCATGGCGCTTATCGAGGAGCCGCAGTCAACCGTTCAGCAGCAGGGCATTTACTTTGTTCCGCACCATATCGTGGAGCGTGAATCGGTCCGAACCATATTGGAGGCTAACTAGAAGTAACTACGAAGAGTTAGAAATTAGGAGGGGTTAATGTGAGCAAGTGGAAAACGGGGTTAGCACTTGGCGGTTCTCTGCTAATGGTCGGGGGGGTACTGGCTGGCTGTGGAACCAGCAACAACACCACGACGACGAACATAACGGGCAACACGACAACCGGTGGCACGGTAAACTTCCAGAATGCATCGGGCACCATCGTCTGGGCTGCACCGCCGATTACACACACAGGGCTGCGCAAGACGCTGATTGCCGCATTTGAAAAGCAGTATCCAAAAATCAAGGTAATACTACAGCAACAGAATAGTGATACAGATACCAATAAAGCGAGTTTGACAACCGCCATTAGCGGCGGTGCATCGACACCGGACGTCTACATGGGCGACGTGACGTGGCCAGCTCAGTTTGCCAATGCACAGCTGGCGATGCCGCTTGATGGCAAACTTCCATCGTCCTTCTTCAACCGCTTCAGCAAGGGTTTAGTTGCAGGCGCGACCTATCAAGGACATATTTACGCAGCACCGTTCTTCGCCGATACTGCGTTCCTGTATTATCGTAAGGATTTGCTGAAAAAAGCGGGTCTGCCTGTACCGACCTCTTGGGCACAGGTAGAGTCGGAAGCTAAAACGTTACAGCAAAAAGGTTTGGTCAAGTACGGTTTCGTTTGGCAAGGAGACGACTACGAAGGTTTGACGTGTGACTTCATGGAGTATCTGACAGATGCTGGCGGAAAAGTATTGAACAATGGTAAAGCAGACATCGATACACCGCAGGCAGCCAAAGCGCTGAACTTCATGACTGGGTTGATAAAGAGTGGTGTCACACCACAAGCAGTTGACACCTTCCAAGAAAACCAGTCGGCCAACGTCTTTGAACAGGGCAATGCAGCCTTTGAACGTAACTGGACGTATGAATGGAACGAATCACAGACGAGCCCTGCTTCTAAAGTAAAGGGTGAAGTCGGTGTAACCACACTGCCGACATTCGGCGGTGAAGCCTGGCTACAGCACTGTCGGCGGCTGGGATCTGTACGTGAACCCACACACCAAGAATTTGGCTGCTGATCTCGCGTTCATTAACTGGATGACCGGCACCCAAGCGCAGGACATTCTAGCGAAGCAGTTCGGCGAACTGCCGACCAACGCATCGGTTGCAAACGATCCGTCGCTGAAGAAGGTCAGCCCTGTTTTCGGTTTGTTGAGCAAGATCAAGTTCGTTTCACGTCCTGTTCAGTCACCGAACTACGCGAAGATTTCGCAAGCCATCTATACAAACGTGAACGAGGCGCTGTCTGGCAGCATCAGTGTCAGCAAAGCGCTGCAGAACGCGCAGCAGCAAATCCAGTCCGCGCTGTCCTCAAGCGGCCTATAATCGTTCGGTCCAATGCGGAGGCAATCAGCATTGCCTCCGCTGTTTTTTGTTCAAAGCAAGTGATTACGGAGGTGCTCCGTGTGCAACAGACGGTCATTGGTTCTGATTTAAGGAAAAAGGATCGACGCTCGGGCTACATGATGATGCTACCGTCATTCATTGTCATTGCAGTCGTGACAATCTTTCCGATTTTGTATTCGGTCTACATGAGCTTCAACAATATTCAGTTGACGCTGAATGGTTTCCAAATGTCCTGGATTGGACTGCAAAATTACAACATTCTCATTCACGCATCAGAGTTCTGGCACAGTGTCTGGTTTACCACCTACTATGCGATTGTTACAGTCCTGGCTGAGCTCGTCTTGGGAATGTTGATCGCGCTCTCCATCAACAACGTCCAGCGGCTGAAAAATATCTCGCTGGTCGTCATGCTCATTCCATGGTCACTGATTACGGTTATTTCCGCGCAGATGTGGGGCTACATCTACAACGGGGTGTATGGTGTACTAAACTACATTTTGCAAAGTTTGCATATCATCGGTGCTCCGCACAACTGGCTTGGTACGACCACGAGCGCCGTTATCGCCATGATGGCTGCAGACATTTGGAAGACCACACCGTTTGTCGTGATCATCCTGCTGGGTGGATTGCAGATGATCTCGAGCGAGTATTATGAAGCTGCCGTCATTGACGGAGCGAACAAATGGCAGACATTCTGGAAGATCACGTTTCCACTGCTGCGCAGCAGTATTGCACTTGCCGCACTATTCCGTATTTTGCAGGCGTTCGGCATGTTTGACCTGCCGTTTGTGTTGACTGGCGGTGGGCCAGGTACCGCGACACAAACGCTTGCGATGCTCGGTGAGCAAACGCTGTTCTCAGACTTGCACTTTGGCACTGGGACTGCGGTCGCCGTCAGCACGGTACTGATTGTCCTAGTCGTCTGCTTGATCTTCCTGTCAGCGTTCCGTTCGCTCGTTGAGGAGGCTGAATAATGATTCAATCGCGAGTTCAAAGAGTCATTGGCTACATCGTCCTGATTTTGTTTCTGCTGCTAATTCTCGCGCCATTCTACTGGATGTTTGTGACCTCATTCAAACTGCCGGGCGACATTGCAGCCTATCCGCCGAGCCTGTTTCCACACCATTGGACGCTGTCCAATTATGCTCAGGCTTTTGGCGAGTACGGTTTTGGTGTCTATATCAAGAACAGCGTGATTGTTGCGTTAATCTCGACATTCCTGGTCATCGTTTTCTCGAGTCTGGCAGGCTTTACGCTTGCGCAGCTGCCTGTTCGCGGGAAAGTGCCGACGATGGTTGGCTTACTTGTGATCTCGATGTTTCCGCCGATCGCGATCATCAGCCCCCTGTATACGTTCCTGCATGATCTCAACTGGCTCAACACGTATCAGGCCCTGATTATCCCATATACGGCATTCAACCTGCCATTCTCCATCTGGATTATGCGGAACTATTTCCTGCAGGTGCCGAAAGCACTGATGGAAGCGGCAAAAGTCGATGGCGCTACGCCAACAGCAACGTTCTGGCGGATTTATCTGCCACTTACTACGCCAGGCCTATTCACTGCAGCGGTGTTTACGTTTGTCGCCACATGGACTGAATTCTTCATGGCGCTGGTGTTCAACTCATCCAATAACATGCGAACCATTCCGGTTGGGATCGCGCTGTTCAGCGGTCAATACACCGTTCCATACGGAACCATCTTTGCGGCGTCCGTCGTCTCTGTCGTTCCAATTGTCATTCTCGTTATTATCTTCCGGAAGTGGATTGTATCCGGCCTCACAGCGGGTGCTGTCAAGGGCTGATTGGCAATACCGGACATCTAGGGGGAACACACAATGAAACGTGCATGGTGGAAAGAAGCTGTCGTGTATCAAATCTATCCGCGCAGCTTTATGGATTCGAACGGGGATGGCATCGGGGATCTGCAGGGCATCATCTCGCGACTCGATTACCTGAAAGATCTCGGTATCGACGTGATTTGGCTGAGTCCAATCTATCAGTCGCCGAATGATGACAATGGCTATGATATCAGCGATTATCGCGCGATTATGAAGGAATTTGGCACGATGGCTGACTTTGACGAAATGTTGTCTGAAATTCATAAGCGCGGCATGAAGCTGGTCATGGATCTGGTGGTCAACCATTCGTCCGATGAACACCCTTGGTTCATTGAATCCAGGAAATCAAAGGATAATCCGTACCGTGACTATTACATCTGGCGTCCGGGCAAACCGGATGGACGGGAACCAAATAACTGGCTGTCCTATTTTTCGGGATCGGCATGGCAATATGACGAGACCACCGGTGAATATTACTTGCATTTGTTCACGAAGAAACAGCCGGACCTGAACTGGGAGCACACACCCGTACGCGAGGCTGTATACAACATGATGAAGTGGTGGCTCGACAAAGGTATCGATGGATTCCGCATGGACGTCATCAACGCTATCGCCAAGGCGGAAGGGCTGCCGGATGCGGAACCTGTTGACGATCGCGGCTATGCTTGGGGCGGGAAATATTTCCTCAATCAGCCGCATGTGCACGACATCCTGCAGGAAATGAACGAGAAGGTGCTCCGTCACTACGACATTATGACTGTCGGTGAAACGGGCTTTGTGACGACGGAAGACGCGCGCCTGTTTGCTGGTGAGGACAGACACGAACTGAACATGGTCTTTCAGTTTGAACATATGGATCTGGATGCGGTGGATGGCGACAAATGGACGCTCAAGCCGTGGTCGCTCGCCGATCTGAAGACGGTCATGAGTCGTTGGCAGTATGAACTCGAAGGAACGGCCTGGGGAAGTCTGTACTTGACCAATCATGATCAGCCGCGGGCAGTCTCCCGCTTCGGCGATGACGTGAACTACCGTGAGGAATCAGCGAAGATGCTGGTGACGTTTCTGCAGATGATGCAGGGGACGCCTTACATCTATCAGGGCGAAGAAATCGGAATGACCAACGTCGCCTTTGATACAATCGAAGACTATCGCGATGTCGAGATTCATAATCTATGGCGCGATCGCGTACTCTCAGGCCGCTATAACCGCGATGAGGTCTGGCATGCCATCCAGGTCAAAGGCCGTGACAACGCCCGTACCCCGATGCAGTGGGATGATACGCCGAACGCCGGGTTTACCAAGGGGACACCATGGATTAAAGTCAATCCAAACTATCGTAAGATCAACGCGAAGCAGGCGGTCGCCGATCCAAACTCGATTTACCATTACTATAAAAAGATGATTCAGCTGCGCAAAAACAACCCGATTATGGTATATGGTAAATATGACTTAATCTTGCGCGATCACGATGAGATCTACGCCTATACTCGAACGCTCGATGGCGAAGTGTGGCTGGTCGTCTGCAACTTCTTTGCGAACCAGCCGACGTTCGAGCTGCCAGCTGAACTGGATGGCAGCAAAGCGAAGCTCGTCATCAGCAACTACGATGATGTTGCGGCTGAGGGAGTGATTGACTCCTTTACGCTCAGACCATACGAATGTCGAGTGTATGCACTGTAGGCTGTCGCGATCTGCGACTGGGGGAACATCGGGTGGCACTGCGGATTGAACGCGTTACGTCGCTCGCACAGTGCGATGTGTGTCGTGGTTTGGCAGAACAGGTTTGGGGCGACGGCGCAGCGTGCAGCGTGCCGCAAATGATTGTCCATGCCCAGTATGGCGGTGTCATACTGCTGGCTTATGACGAGAGGAATCCGGTTGGATTCCTCTTTAGTTTTCCTGCCTTGTACAAGGGAGAGCTGGTGCTCTGGTCGCATGAGACGGGTGTTCTGTCCGATTACCTGCACCAGGGAATCGGCTACCAGTTGAAGCGGCGCCAGCGTCAGCTCGCCGCCGAAATGGGGTACAGGAAGATTGCCTGGACCTACGATCCGCTCATTTCACGCAACGCCTATTTCAACCTCATCAAACTGGGCGCAAAGGTGGATGCGTATAAGGTGAACGCCTACGGTACTGATGCGAACGATTTGATCAACCAGGGAATTGAGAGCGATCGATTCATCGCCGTCTGGTCCGTACACGAGCAGGCTTTGGCCCAGTCTCAGACAGCGGTGCCGGAAATCGTCCTGACGAGCGCCGTTCCGCACGACTTTACGTCACTTCTTTCACATCAGCCGACGACGGCAAAGCGGCTGCGCGAGGAATTTCGCAGCGTAGCCCTGCAAGCGTTTGCTGAAGGGTTGCGGCCTACTGTATTTGTTCGTACCTCTGAAGGCGGGGAGTACGGCTGGACGAAGGTGGACGCCGGGACAAAGGAGGCCTTATCCATTCATGAGAATTGAGTCGGTTGCACTCAGAAAACTGCATTTGCCGATGACCGAACCGTTTGAAACCTCATTTGGCAGAGAGGAGGACAAGGAAGTCGTCCTGGTCGAAGTGACCTCCGATTCGGGTGCCGTCGGCATGGCTGAGTGTGTCGCGATGGCTGAGCCGCTCTACTCAGAAGAGACTACGGAAACCGCATGGCATCTGATTCGTGACTTTTTGACACCGGCTGTGCTCGGTGTCGAGGTGGAAAGCCTTCCTGACTTGCAGCACTTCAGCGAACGGTTTTCGCACTTCAAGCGGCACAACATGGCGAAGGCCGCCGTAGAAATGGCTGTCTGGGACCTCTACAGTGCACACACACAGCAGCCGCTGGCAGAACTGCTCGGCGGCGTGAAGACAGAGATTGACGTCGGCATCAGTGTCGGCATTCAGCCAGATATCTCCGCTCTCTTGCACAAGATTGAGGGGTATCTCGAACAGGGCTTTAAACGCATCAAAGTTAAGATTAAACCTGGTTGGGACGTAGAACCGCTGCGCGCGATTCGCAGCGCATTCGGTGACATCCCCTTGATGGCAGACGCCAACAGCGCATATCGCTTGAACGATGTGGAACACCTCAAGCGCTTCGATGAGTTCGGGCTCACCATGGTCGAGCAGCCTCTGGCGCATGACGATATCGTCGATCACGGAAAGCTGCAGCAGCAGCTGGAGACGGCCATTTGTCTCGACGAGAGCATACACAACGTCCGCGATGCACTGCTTGCGATTGAACTGGGCGCCTGTCGCATCATCAATCTGAAGCTCGGCCGTGTCGGTGGATTCGGCGAAGGCATGAAGATTCACAACGTCTGCCGTGAGCATGGCATTGGCTTGTGGTGCGGAGGCATGTTGGAGACCGGAATCGGTCGACTGCACAACGTCGCCATCACGGCGCTGCCTGGTTTCACGTTGCCCGGGGATACCGCGCCGAGTGCGCGCTATTTCACGGAAGACATCATCGACCCGCCTGTCGTCTTCGCGAAGCCCGGCGTTTTGACTGTAGAGCCATTAACCGGAGTCGCTGCGCGTGTCGTGCGCGATCGCGTTGAAAAATGGACGGTTAAGTACTGGAGTTCAAATCAATGACCGGATTGAACCGTTCGCAATGGGAAGCCGATTTGCTGGAACTTTTTGCAGAATTGCACCGTCAGCCGGAGCCAAGCTGGCGCGAGTGGAAAACGAGCGAGCGCTTGGCTGCACGCATGGCGGCGCTTGGCTGGCGCATTCAGCCGTTTACCGAATTCCCGGGATTTACAGCGGAAATCGGACCGGTAACTGGGCCGGTGATTGCGCTGCGGACCGATCTCGATGCGCTGTGGCAGGAGGTCGACGGCCTCTGGAAGGCAAACCACAGTTGCGGCCACGATGCGCACATGACGATTGTCTACGGTGCAGCGACACTGTTGACAGCAGGCCGACCGGCGAATCAGCGGCTGCGTGTGCTCTTCCAGCCTGCGGAAGAAGTGGGGGAAGGCGCGCTGCGGCTAGTATCGGCGGGTGCGCTGCAGGATGTTCAGATGCTGTTTGGCCTTCATCTGCGGCCGCAGATTGAACTGCCGCTCGGAAAGATGTCGGCAGCGATTCGTCATGGTGCTGCGATTCAGCTGGACGGCGTAATTGAGGGGACAGCTGCACACGCTGCCAGACCGCAGGAAGGGCGGAATGCGATTGAGACGGCCGCCGCCATTGTACAGGCGATTGGGCTCGTTCATGGCGATCCGCTCGTTCCGCATTCAGCGAAAGTGACTCGCCTGCAGGCGGGTGGTGAGAGTACGAATATCATACCGGATCGCGCATTGTTTTCGGTCGACGTGCGAGCAGCCACGAACGAAGTGATGGCGAGGCTGGTGGAACAGATTGAGCAACGTGTAGAGGCCACTGCACGGGCGTACGGCACGCATGTTACGCTTGAGCAGCGCAGCCGCGTAGTGGCAGCAGTCGTAAGCGAACGGGCGAAACGCTGTCTGGAACGTGCGATTGTCAGCTGTCTCGGTGAAAATGCGCTCGCGCCAGATGTACAGACACCGGGCGGCGAAGATTTTCATTTCTATACAGAACAGCTGCCTCAGTTGCAGGCGACGATGCTCGGTGTCGGCTGTAATTTGAAGCCTGGACTGCATCACCCGCACATGTCGTTTGACACCTCTGTCATTCCGGATGCGGCAAGGGTTCTGGCAGAAGCCGTACGGGTGGCTAGCCAGCGATTCAAAGATGTGAGAGAGTAGAACGGAAGCAAGCATTTCTACTGCACGAAAGGCCGCAGCAAAGGGGTGAGGGGCATGCCTTGGTGGATCTGGCTGATTGTCGCGGGTGTCCTCGGTATCATTGAAGTCAGTACAGTCACGTTTGTGCTGCTTTGGATTGCGATTGGTGCTGTTGTAACCGCTGTCTTTTCACCACTGATTTCAAGCGCTTGGGGACAGCTGCTGCTCTTCGCAGTCGTCTCTCTCATTTTATACTGGGCTACGCGGCCGCTGGTGAAGAAGTGGAAGAACAAACGGAAATACGTTAATCCGGTCGAATCACTGGTAGGCAAGAGGCTGGTGGTAAAAGGTGCGATGCCTGGCCAGTTGGCAACCGTCCGGGTTGACAGTCAGGTGTGGAGTGCTGTCTCGGATGAACCACTGATAGATGGGGTGTACGTCGTGATTGTGGATTCGCAGTCGACTGTGCTGCACGTCACACCGGCTCGTCCGAATCAAGGGGAAAAGGGGTTGAACGAATGATCACGACGGTCGTTGTCATCGTCATCATCATCCTGGCACTGCTGGTCATTCTGCGCGGCATCCGCATCATTCCGCAGCAGCGCGTGGCGATTGTGGAACGTGTTGGCCGCTATCTGGCGACTTTGAACCCGGGTGTCAACATCATCATTCCGTTTGTCGATCGCATTGTCCGCATGGTCGATTTACGGACGCAACAGGTCGTCGTACCGCCGCAGATGGTCATCACGAAGGACAATGTACAAATTTCGATTGATACCGTATTTTTCTACACAATTGTAAATGCAAAAGATGCAACCTATAACATTGCGAACGTCGTACAGGCGATTCAAAACATCACAGCGGCCAACATCCGCCAGGTGTGCGGCCACATGGAACTGGACGAGACGCTCGCAGGGCGCGACAAGATCAGTATTTCGCTACGCACCGCGCTCGACGAAGTGACGGAGAACTGGGGTGTTCGGATCGACCGTGTCGAAGTTGTGGACATCAAACCACCAAAAGAGATTCAGGATGCAATGGAAAAACAGATGAAGGCGGAGCGAGAGAAACGCGCCAACATCCTGCAGGCGGAAGGCATGCGTCAATCGGCTATCCTGCAGGCTGAGGGCGAAAAACAGAGTGCCATTCTGCGCGCAGAAGGACTAAAGGAGTCGCGCATCCGGGAAGCAGAAGGTTTACGCCAAGCGCAAATGCTCGAAGCGGAGGGGCGGGCCGCTGCAATTCGCCTGGTGGCTGGAGCGGAGAAGAACCGCATTGAAGCCATCCGCGAAGGCCGGCTCGATGCCAATGTGCTGACATATCAGTCTTTCGATGCCTTGCAGAAAATGGCCGAGGGGCAGAGCACCACGCTGTTCGTCCCAACCGAGGCCATGGATGTCATTGGCGCGTTGGGAGCCATGAAAACGGCCGTTACGCAAACCAAGCCGCCTAAACCAGAGGCGTCTGCAGAATAATTTGGCGGATAGGGCGAGTTCGCTGCACGCCACTACAAGGAGGGATTGAAACTGAAGCGAGTTCGCCTTCATCCAGCACTCAACTATGAATTGCTGGAAATAGCAGTCCGATCTGTTTTCGCAGACGATCCAAACGTGATCTGTGCACCGGCGCCCAATCAGGATGAGCCGCTGCTGCATCAGTTACCCGAACCGGATCCAGCCATCATTGATATTTTACTGCTCGACAGCTTGCCTGGCGATGATGTCGATCCGAACTGGGTGTACCAACTCAAGAGCAACCACGATTCACTGGCAGTCATGTACCTGCTGCCCGCTGCATCATCGGACAGTACCATTATGCAAGCCCTACGTTCCGGTGCCGATGCCTATCTGTACCACACAGCCACGCGCGAGGTGCTCGTCAAAGCTGTGACAAACATTCGTGACGGAGGCGCATTCATTCAGCCGGACATCACGCCGATTGTACTCGACGAACTGCGCAAACCCAGATTCACGATTAAGCCGTCGGACGTGCAGATCGATCTGACCGAACGGGAAGCGATGCTCCTGCAGCTCGCTGCCGACGGCCTGTCCAACAGCCAAATCAGCGGCGTCTTCCACGTACATGAAAAGACGGTACGAAACATGTGGTCCGTCCTCTTTCACAAGCTGGGCATGAACGATCGAACGCAGGCGGTATTGTGGGCGGTTCGGAATGGACGAGCTGACTTGCGGTAGCTTTCGGGCAGGCGAGGTGCGGGGTGCGAGCAAGCGGATGAATGAGCGGCCATAATAAGGATGCGGGCGCGGCGAGACGAGCTGCGGGGGGCTTGGGCAGGCGGCCTGCGCTGGGGATTCAATCGAGATCGCCCGGGTGAATGAGCGTGCGGCGCGCGAGTAAGTCTGGCCACCGGATGACGGGCGGGGTTGGGCTCCGAGACGCTGGCGTAATCCAATCTGCTAGACAGCTGATGAGGCGTTGGGCGATAAGGCATTTTCACGATCTTATTCGATCACGATTATCAGCTGATTTCGAAATAAGATCGCGTCGGAGCCTATTCCGGCAGTATTACATCCCATGCAGGCGTCACCTCTCGAAATAGCGATTCGAGACTGTCTTAATGTGCCGACCGCCGGCGGTCGAGAAAAAATAAAGCATCCGTACAGCGCTATTCTGTAATCTGGCTAGAGAATGACGCATGATCGAGTTGAAACGGATGGGGCTGTCCCAAAAGCTATTTTCCGCTGCAAGTATAAGTATTACAGTGATGGCTATTGGAGGGCTCAGCGTAGTTCTGAGCGCAGAATAAGTACCACAAACGCTGCTATGAGCCTCAAGTCCATTCATCGTAACCCCCTAAATAGGGCAATAGCCACTATTGCGGTACTTTTTTCGTCAAATTCAGTCGCGAATGTGCTGAATAGTAACTTCCTTACCACTATTTTCTCCGAATGTCTCGATCCATCCGATATAAGGGTAAATTCTTCAACTATTTTACGGCCACCCTCGGCTGTACCGCTCTCCATCACTGCTTGTGACGAAGCTTGGGACAAAAGTAGGATCCCAAGCATGACATAAGACGGTTGTCCAGACTGGGAATGGTAATTATCTTGGAACTATCAGTCTGTCGATTGAGTGTGTGTGAACGGGAGGCTTTTTTGTGACTTCGATGGTGTCAGTCATGATTGTCGATGATTCAGCCGAGACGCGAGATGTACTCAAAATGCTGCTGTCCTATACAGCAGTTGCCGTTGTTGTTGCGGAAGCCTCCAACGGACAGGAAGCGCTGGAACAGTTGACCGTCCACCGACCTGACATCATTCTGATGGATATCAATATGCCGATTATGGATGGGATCAAAGCGACAGAGCGTATCAGCGCGCTGTACCCAGACATCCGGATTATCATGCTCTCCGTCCAAAACGACCTCGATTACGTTCGACGCTGCCTTGCAGCAGGGGCGAGCGACTATCTGTTTAAGCCGGTACCACTCGAAGAACTTAGCCTCCGCATTCAACAGGTTCAAAAACAGTTCTCCTGATCAGTTCTCCTATACAACTCGTTTGGTCCGATCTCGCATGATTTATTGACTGCTCTTTGCGTCCCACAGTTCGTCCTACCTCGCGATTGTCCAAAACCAGACACGTTTCCCTGCTTATTTACAACATTTTTCAACAGGAGTTTTGTTGGATGACGTCGAATCCTGTGCCCAAGCGGACTCTTCGATTGAGCGCTTTGTAATGAGTTCTTCGATTGAGACCGTCAGGTTCGCGCGGATCACCGACGCGCGAAAGGAGCAGAGATGAATGATTGAAATGCAAGATGTGTGGAAGGAGTACCCAAACGGGACGGTCGCGCTGTCTGGCGTTTCTGTACACATCACTAAGGGTGAATTTGTCTACGTAGTCGGCCCAAGCGGTGCGGGCAAATCTACGTTCATTAAATTGATGTACCGTGAGGAAAAGCCGACCAAAGGTCACATTTTCGTGAACGGATTTAACCTTGAGCGGTTGCGAAATCGCAAAGTGCCGCTACTTCGGCGCAACATTGGCGTTGTCTTTCAAGACTTTAAGCTGTTGCCCAAGTTAACCGCATACGAAAATGTGGCGTTCGCGCTCGAAGTGATTGGTTCGCATCGCCGGAATATGCGACGTCGCATTAAGGATGTACTCGAGTGGGTTGGGTTAAGTGACAAGCAGGATGTGCTACCGAACCAGATGTCTGGCGGTGAACAGCAGCGAGTTGCCGTCGCGCGTGCGCTGGTCAATAACCCGCAGGTGATCATTGCCGACGAACCGACCGGCAACCTTGATCCAGAGACATCGTGGGGCATCATGCGACTGTTTCAGCGCATCAACGATCGCGGTACGACCATCGTCATGGCGACGCACAACAAAGAAATTGTAAACACCATGCGCAAACGTGTTCTGGCCGTTGAGAACGGGCAAATCGTACGCGACGAACAAAAAGGGTTGTATGTCTATGAGGATTAGCATGTTGGGACGGCATATCAAGGAAGGTCTCAAGGGTCTGGTTCGAAACGGATGGATGTCATTTGCGTCTATCAGCGCGGTAGCCATTACGCTGTTGATTCTGGGATTCTCGCTCGTGTTCATGCTCAATGCCAACCAGATGTCCAGCTATGTGGCCAACCAGCTGACCGTAACAGCGTTTCTTCAGCCCAAGTTAACCGACAGTGATGGAACCAAAGTGGCTGCGCAAGTTAAAAAATTGCCCGGTGTCAAAAGTGTTCAAGTCATCACGAAGGAACAAGGAATGAAGTCGCTCAGTCAAAAAATGGGCCAGTACCAAGATGTTCTCGCCGGTATGAAGGAAAATCCGTTGCCGGTTAAATTGGTGGTTCAGGCTACGGATCCAAAACAGACGGTCACGATTGGCAATGAAGTCAAAACCATCGCAGGCGTTCAGACGGTGTATGATGGTGAGAACATTGTCTCGAAGGTCTTTCATTTTCTTGATACCGTACGTGATATCGGGCTCGTTTTTGTACTGGCGCTGCTGTTTACCGCCATGTTCCTGATATCCAACACAATTAAGATTACAATTCTGAACCGTCGTCACGAAATCGAAATCATGAAATTGGTCGGCGCGACCAACTGGTTTGTTCGTTGGCCGTTCCTGATTGAAGCGATTCTCATTGGCGCCATTGGTACGCTGATTCCATATGTCGTCCTTACCTGGGGCTATCACGCTGTTTACCAGAATCTGCACGGCGCCTTTGTTGGCGTAGCTTTCTCGCTCATACCAGTGGCGACCATTGCAGGCAGACTGGCGGAAATCATGTTCGCAATTGGCGTGTTTGTCGGTCTCTATGGCGGCATCATGTCCATCCGCAAATTCCTGCGTGTTTAACGGATCTGGTCAGATTGCAGGAGAGTCGTAGATTTTTGTCGAATCTTGCATGGATTGCACCCCGGACATCTGAAGGGACGAAGCCGAAATGTTGAATTTGCACTGGCCGCAGTTTGCGGCTTTATGCTGGATTGGTGCAAAAGGGCTGCTGGAAAATCCGCTGCTCTACCTCGGCATTGTCTTTATGATTTGGGATGTCCGTCGGATAGCGGTCATGGAAAGGCAGTTTTTTGGCTTTCGCGTGTCACGTCCAGGGCACCAACTGGTGCGCCTCTGGTTCAGCTCGCTCATTTGCGGGCTAATCGTCAGTCTCGTGACGTTGGCGCTTGGTATTACCATCGATCCTTGGCAGGCCTGGACGGTTACGGCACTTTGTTTCCTGGCAGGCATCGTGCGCCTGCGCTTTGGTGCAGGCGTCTACGGGATCGCTGGTTTGGTTTTACTCGGAACGATCCTCTCACATCTCTCACTGCCACAGACAAGCAGCTGGCTTACGCACTGGCTCACGTCCATCAAGTCGCTGCCGGTCGCTGATTGGCTTAGCCTCGCCTGTTTGTTGATATTGGCTGAGGCCGTTTTGCTGATAGTTGCTCGACCGAAAGAGTCGCCGGTGCTGCGGCGGAGCAAGCGGGGCAGACCGATTGGTGCGTTTGCGCTGCAGAGTGCTTTTCTGCTGCCGGTGATCTCGATCTCCCCAAGCAGTCTGGCCATTCATCCGGGCTTTCCCTGGGCCTGGCCGCTCTGGGGCGCTGTTGCAGCAGTAGGCGCCGGCGCGTGGGGACTGCCGCTGTTCGTCGGTTATAGTGGCGTGCATGCGGTGCTTTCCGGCAAAGAGGCCGTTTCGCGCCAGCTGCCGGTATTGCTCATAATGGCCGTGCTCCTCGGAGCTGCCGCATGGGCCAGTCATGTTCTGGCACCTGTCTACGCATTGGTCGGCGTCGCAATCATCATCGCTGGCCGGGAATGGGCAGTCTTGAGGGTACGCAGGGCTGAATTGAAGGGCGATCCGAAATACGTCCCTACAACCGAAGGTGTCAAGGTGCTGGCGGTTGAACCAGGTTCGGTCGCAGCGTCGATGGAACTGAAGCCGGGTGAAATCATCCGGCAGATCAACCAGGTACCTGTACATACAGCTTACGATCTGCATTTTGCATTCGATCAAAACCCGGCTTACGCAAAGCTGGAGGTGCTGGACGTACGTGGTGAACTGCGGCTGGTTGGCAAACCGGTCTTTTCCGGAGAGCGGCATCGTTTGGGCCTGGTGCTCGTGCCGGAACGGCCAACAGCGTACAGCCTGAACAAGCCAGCGTTTGGGCTGTTTCAGACACTGTATCCGCGATTGGACGCACCAAGTGTTGGACCGGAAGAAGCGTGGAGCAGTCCGGATGCGCCAACGATGGCACCATAAAGCTCCGGCGATGTGACCGAGCGAGGAGGGCAACCAATGGATATCGCAAGTATAGGCGGAATTGGCGTAGCAATTGTTTGTCTGGTTTTGTCGTTTATTTTGGACGGCGGGTCGATTGCCGCTTTGCTTCAACCGGCGGCTGCTCTGCTCGTGTTTGGCGGCACGATTGGCGCGACGCTCGCCTCAGCATCGCTCAAGCAGTTTCTTGGCGTTGGTAAATATTTAAAGATCGCCTTTTTTTCTAAATCGCCCGGTAATGCGCTGGAAGTCATTGAACAGCTCGTCGAGCTGGCAAGCATTGCGCGCCGCGAAGGCATCCTGGCGCTGGAAGAGCGCGGTGAGTCATTTGATGATGAATTTCTGAAGAATGGTATTCGGCTGGTCGTCGATGGTGTCGATCCAGAGCTGGTCAAATCGATGCTGGAAACTGAACTGTCCTATTTGGAAGATCGCCATTCACAGGCGGCTAAAATCTTCGACACGGCTGGCGGCTATGCGCCGACCATGGGCATCATCGGTACCGTAATGGGGCTGGTCTGACGTGCTCGGAAACCTGCAGAACGTGGACACGTTGGGGCCAGAAATCGCCACGGCTTTTACTGCTACGCTGTACGGCGTGAGCAGTGCGAATATACTTTGGTTGCCGTTAGGTGCCAAACTGAAGTCCCGCAACAAGGAAGAGACATTGCTGCGAGAGATTATGATTGAAGGCATTTTATCCATTCAGGCTGGCGAAAACCCGAATATCCTGCGGCAGAAGCTAAAGGCCTTCCTGGCACCGTCGCAACGGGAACCAAAGTCCGAACAGAAGGCGGGTGCAGTCGATGGCGAGACGGTCGAGGCGTAACCACGAGGAAAAAGAAAATACGGATCGCTGGCTGCTCACGTATTCTGACCTTATTACACTGCTCATGATTTTCTTTGTCATTATGTATGCGATGTCAAAGGTCGATCAGGTCAAGTTCTACCAGCTGGAGCAGTCCCTGTCACAGGCCATGCACCAAAGCAAGGATGTCATGCAGGGCGTGGGAGCCCATTCCCTTCTCATGGCGGCGAACCCGACTGATAACGGAGAAAAACTGCAGACGTCGAGCACTACGGCTAGCAGTCAGACGCAGCAGCAGGATAATCAGGCGTTTGATAATCTATATCAGGAAATCAACCAGTATATCCAGCAGCATCACCTGCAGGCGAACGTAACGATTGCAAACCAGGTGCGGGGCATACAAGTCACATTCCGCGACGTTGTTCTGTTTGGCACTGGGCAGGCAACCTTGAAGCCACAGGCGAAGCAAATCCTGAATGGACTCGTGCCATTTATCCAAAAGGTGAACAATCCGGTTGTTGTCGAAGGCTATACCGACAACCAGCCAATTCATACGGCTCAGTACCCGTCGAACTGGGAACTGTCGGCAAGCCGCGCCATCAATGTGGTTGAATATCTGAGCAGTCAGCACGTCAGCCCGGCACGGCTGTCCGGCGTAGGCTATGGCCAATATCACCCGATTGTGCCCAACAACAGTCCTGCAAATCGGCAGAAGAACCGGCGCGTCAATATCGTGATCATGCGTGATAACGGGACACAGACCGAGCCGGTCAATGCTACGACACCCTGACGAACATTTTGCGAACATGTGTTCTATTTTTGCGTGTTGTGATACCATAGGGATCGTATCCAGTTTTTTAAAGGGGCGATCCGTTTGACGCACGACGGAAAATTCCATCTAGTTTCCTCCTATTCAGCGACGGGCGATCAGCCTCAGGCAATCGACAGCCTGGTTGAGGGTCTCAGCCGCGGTCTCAAACATCAGACGTTGCTCGGTGTGACCGGCTCAGGCAAGACGTTCACGATGGCGAATGTCATCGCGCAAGTGGAACCGGCCGACGCTGGTGATTGCACATAACAAGACACTCGCGGCCCAGTTGACCGCTGAGTTCAAGGAATTTTTTCCGCACAATGCGGTTGAGTATTTTGTCAGCTACTACGACTACTACCAGCCGGAAGCATACATCCCATCGACGGATACATTCATTGAAAAAGATGCGAAGATCAACGATGAGATCGACAAGCTGCGCCACTCAGCGACAGCTTCGCTGCTCGAACGCAATGACGTGATTGTGGTTGCCAGTGTGTCCGCCATCTATGGCTTGGGCAGCCCGGCTGAATATCGCGATCACGTACTGTCCCTGCGGCAAGGCATGGTCAAGACGCGCGAGTCGATTCTGCATCGCTTGGTCGACATGCAGTATGAACGCAATGACATCAACTTTACGCGCGGCACCTTCCGAGTGCGTGGAGATATGGTCGAGATTTTCCCGGCTTCACGTGGGGAGCAGGCCATTGCGGGTGGAGATGTTTGGTGACGAAATCGAGCGGATCACGGAAATCGACGTACTCACCGGCGAGGTGCTGGGCATCCGTGAACACGCCGGCATCTATCCAGCGTCTCACTTTGTGACCTCCCGCCCGCGACTGGAGCGGGCAGTCGAACGCATTCGCGCAGAACTCGCCGAGCGGCTAGAAGAACTGCGCGCCAACGACAAACTGCTGGAAGCGCAGCGGCTTGAACAGCGGACCAACTACGACATCGAAATGATGCTCGAGATTGGCTTCTGCTCCGGGATTGAGAACTACTCTCGCCACCTTGAGGGCCGGGCGGCTGGTGAACCGCCGAATACACTGCTCGACTACTTCCCGGATGGCTTCCTGACGATTATCGACGAGTCGCACGTTACGCTGCCGCAGGTACGCGGGATGTACGGCGGTGACCGCACACGCAAACTGACCCTGATTGAGCATGGCTTCCGCCTGCCTTCAGCGGCAGACAACCGGCCGCTCAAGTTTGAAGAATTCGAGCGCAAACTTGGCCAAGCTGTATATGTCTCCGCTACGCCTGGTCCGTACGAACAGGAACATCAGGAGCAGATTGTCGAGCAGATCATTCGTCCGACCGGTTTGGTCGATCCGGAGGTCTTCGTGCGGCCGATCAAAGGTCAGATCGATGATTTGGTCGGCGAGATCAACAGCGTGATTCGCAATGATGAACGCGTTCTCGTCACGACGCTGACGAAGAAGATGGCGGAGGACCTGACGGACTACTTCAAGGAACTTGGCTTGAAAGTCCGCTATCTGCATTCAGATATCAAGACGATTGAGCGCATGCAGATTCTGCGTGACTTGCGGCTTGGGACATTCGATGTTCTGATCGGCATCAACCTGCTGCGAGAAGGGCTCGATTTGCCGGAAGTGTCGTTGGTCGCGATTCTCGATGCGGACAAGGAAGGTTTTCTGCGCGCTGAACGGTCGTTGATTCAGACGATTGGGCGTGCTGCCCGCAACGCGCATGGGCGCGTCATCATGTATGCGGACAAGATTACGGATTCGATGCGCATCGCCATCGATGAGACCAATCGCCGCCGCGCTATCCAGATGGCGTACAATGAAGCCCACGGTATCACGCCGCAGACGATCCAGAAGGCCGTGCGTGACGTCATCGAAGCGACGCGTGCGGCTGAATCGAAATCCGACTACACATCCGTGGCGAAGCAGGCAGAGTCAATGTCCGGTCAGGATCGGAAACAGATGATTGAACGGCTGCAGAAAGAAATGAAGGAAGCGGCCAAAGCATTGCAGTTTGAACGGGCAGCCCAGCTGCGCGATTTGATTGTGGAACTGTCCGGCTGAGCACCGCAGCTCAGTATTTGGACAGCCGCTGATAAGGCAGGTGTAGCACATGAACCGCGACGCTATCGTCGTTAAGGGCGCACGAGCGCATAACCTGAAAAATATCGATGTGACGATTCCACGCGACCAGTTTGTCGTGATCACGGGTCTGAGCGGATCGGGCAAATCGTCCCTCGCGTTCGACACGATTTACGCAGAAGGACAGCGACGCTATGTCGAGTCGCTGAGCGCCTACGCGCGTCAGTTTCTGGGACAGATGGACAAGCCGGACGTCGATGCCATCGAAGGTTTGTCGCCGGCGATTTCGATCGACCAGAAGACGACCAGCCGCAACCCGCGGTCGACGGTCGGCACTGTAACGGAGATTTACGATTATCTGCGCCTCCTGTACGCGCGTGTAGGCCAGCCGTTCTGTCCGAACTGTCATATACCGATTACGTCGCAGACAGTCGAGCAGATGGTCGATAGGCTGCTTGAGTTTTCAGAGGGTACGCGTCTGCAGGTGCTCGCACCGGTCGTCCGCGGCCGCAAAGGCGAGCACCAAAAGGTGTTTGAAGACATCAAGAAGTCCGGCTTCGTGCGTATCCGGGTCGACGGTGAAACGATGGAGGTCGCTGAGGCACCGAAGCTGGAGAAGAATAAAAAACATACGATTGAAGTTGTTGTCGACCGAATTGTGATTCGCGCCGACATCGCTGCGCGTCTGACGGATTCCATTGAAACAGCACTGCGGCTGGCGGAAGGCATTGTGATTGCCGATGTAATTGGCCAGGAGGAAATCCTGTTCAGTCAGCACAACGCATGCCCGAACTGCGGTTTCAGCGTGGGTGAGCTGGCTCCGCGGATGTTTTCATTCAACAGTCCGTTCGGTGCCTGTGAGGCGTGTGCCGGTCTCGGCGTGAATATGAAAGTCGACCCGGAGCTCCTGATCCCCGACACCAGGCGTTCCATTGCGGACGGTGCAATCGCGGCCTGGGCGGGTTCAACCTCGACCTACTATCCGAAGCTGCTGGAAGCGGCGTGCCGTGCGTTTGGCATCGACATTCATAAGCCGGTCTCGGAACTGTCGGATGAACAGCTGAAGCAACTGATGTACGGCAACGGCCAGAAGATACGGTTTACCTATGAAAACGACTTTGGCCAAGTGAAAACATCCGAGATCCCATTTGAAGGTGTCGTTCCCAATTTGGAACGCCGTTACCGGGACACAGCCTCTGAATCCATCCGCGAATTTATTGAAGGCTTTATGAGCGCGAGCCCATGCCCGAGCTGTGGCGGACGCAGGCTGCGCCCGGAAAGTCTCGCTGTACTGGTAGGGGGCGTCAATGTATCGCAGACCTGACCAGCCTGTCGGTACAGGATGCCTTGCATTTCTTTGAGCAACTGACATTGTCGGACAAGGAGATTTGCGATTGCCCGTCTGATTCTGCGTGAGATTCAGTCGCGACTCGGCTTTTTGCGGGATGTCGGGCTCGACTATCTGACACTGGCGCGTTCCGCAGGAACCTTGTCTGGCGGCGAAGCACAGCGGATTCGGCTCGCAACCCAGCTTGGATCAAGCCTGATGGGCGTGTTGTACATTTTGGATGAACCGAGTATCGGGCTGCACCAGCGTGACAATGCGCGTTTGATTCGGACACTTGAATCGATGCGTGATCTCGGCAATACGCTGATCGTCGTCGAGCACGATGAGGATACTATGTTGGCGTCCGACTACATCATCGATATCGGGCCCGGTGCAGGCGTCCACGGTGGACAGGTTGTCAGCGCAGGTACGCCAGCTGAAGTCATGGCGGACGAGCGGTCACTGACTGGGTTATACCTGTCCGGACGCAAGGTCATCCCTGTACCGGAGAAGCGCCGGAAAACCGGACGGGCGTTTTCTCAAGGTGAAAAAAGCGACCGAGCACAACCTGAAGCAGGCGAGCGTGTCGATTCCGATTGGCCTGTTCACCTGTGTCACTGGTGTGTCCGGATCGGGCAAGTCGACGCTGGTGAACGAGATCATCTACAAGACACTGGCACGCGATCTCAATCGTGCACGCGTTCGCCCAGGTGCGAGCGCTGGTGTCGACGGCCTGGAACATCTCGATAAAGTGGTCGACATTGACCAGTCGCCGATTGGGCGGACACCGAGATCGAATCCTGCCACGTACACCGGTGTGTTTGACGACATTCGCGATCTGTTCGCAACCACCACTGAAGCGAAGATGCGCGGCTACAAAAAGGGACGCTTCAGCTTCAATGTGCGCGGCGGCCGATGCGAAGCGTGCCGTGGCGATGGCATCTTGAAGATTGAAATGCACTTCCTGCCGGATGTGTATGTTCCGTGCGAGGTTTGCAAAGGCAAGCGTTACAACCGCGAGACGCTGGAAGTGAAATATAAGGGCAAGAGCATCGCTGACGTGCTGGAGATGACCATCGAAGACGCGCGCTCATTCTTTGAAAACATTCCGCGGATTGAGCGCAAGCTGCAGACGCTGGTGGATGTGGGACTTGGCTACATGCACCTCGGCCAACCGGCCACGACGCTGTCTGGCGGTGAGGCACAGCGCATCAAACTGGCTTCCGAACTGCACCGCCGGAGTAATGGCCGCACGCTGTACATTCTCGACGAGCCGACAACGGGCCTGCACGTGGCCGACATTGAGCGTCTGTTGACCGTGCTTCACCGTTTGGTCGAAGGCGGAGACACGGTACTCGTCATTGAGCACAATCTCGATGTCATTAAGACGGCCGACTATCTCGTCGATTTGGGGCCAGAGGGCGGCGATCGCGGAGGCGAAATCATCGCGACCGGTACCCCGGAACAAATCTGCGAGGTACAGCGCTCATATACTGGGCAGTTTCTGAAGCCTGTGCTGGAACGCGATCGCGCACGCATGAAGGCGCTGGCGGCCGCTGCTGGACGTGGCCGGGAATGAGCGAACGGGATGCCTTGCAGCAGTTGCTCGACAGCTGGTCGACGGCGACCGGCATCGCCTACACTGTCTCCGCCTACAACAGCCCACGCGCCTACCGGGCGGTGGGCGAGTGGTGGAAGGACGGAAACAGCTGGTGCATGCATCTTTCGGCACAAGCGTACGCCACGTTTGCCGCTGAACTGGACGATCCGGCACGCCGGACCTTGACTTGGATACTGCAGACACTGGCGAACAAACGGCAAGACATCGGGACAGCGTTTCTCGCAAGTCTCTCGAACCTGCTGCAGGCGGAGGAACTGGTGAACGTTGCTTCATTTGAGCACACGTCCGATTGGGATCCTCAGCGTCTGCAGCAGTACAGCGATGGCTACTTCGTTCTGCTTGATCCGCGTACAGCAAGTCAGCCGCACGCCGTCCACAGTGAAGAACTGCGTGAGGTGATTGACGCGGTCTTTCCGGGTGCTTATTTAGGTTCCCTGGACGTGACCGGCCAGCCGCAATTGGTACTCCTGTACTGCAATCGAACCAATCTAACAGATGACATTGAGTCAGCTGCCATGGTTCCGGAGGCTAAATGGCTCCGCCGCCGCTTGAATGAATTTGCGGATGTGCTTGAAGAAGATGCAATGGTAGCCTGTTCGCTCTTCGTCAGCCGCCGCGTACAAGCCGCTGCGGACGTGCCGGATGCACTTCTGACGTTGGCCCTGATGGCTAGACAGCGGCAACGGCTGCAAGCGCCGCGCCGCCTGTACATCTGGGGGGAACAGCCGGTACAGGTACTTCTTGCAGGCTTGCCTGCAAAGGTCATCGGCTGGTTCCTGGAAGCGGTCGACGAGACGCATCAGGCACCCCTGCCACAGGCGGATGTGCGCGAAACCCTGTTCGGATTGATGACTGCGAATTTGAACGTGTCCGAGGCGGCCAGACATCTCTATGTACACCGCAATACGCTGTTGAACCGACTCGAGCGCATTCGGGAAGCGAACGGCTATGACTTGCGCGACTTTAATGATGCGCTTGTAATGTGGCTTCGCTACATGCTCGCAGATGATAGCGCGATCGGTCACATGCTGCGCGAAGGCGACGTGCCCAATTGAAGCGTGGAAAGCTATGCACAGTGCCCCTCTGTTCGCGTTGCCATTCCGTCTATACTAGCCATAGATGCTGATATTCTGCGATTTGAACGGAGGTACTTACTATGGCACGCGTACAGCTCAAGGGTATCCAGAAGATCTATTCGGGGAATGTGCATGCTGTAAAAGACTTTAACCTGGACATTCAGGACAAGGAATTTGTCGTATTTGTCGGCCCGTCTGGCTGCGGCAAGACGACAACCCTGCGAATGATTGCAGGTCTCGAAGACATCAGTGGCGGTGACCTTTTGATTGGCGATCGCCGCGTGAACGATGTTGCGCCAAAAGATCGCGATATTGCAATGGTGTTCCAGAACTATGCCCTTTACCCGCATATGACGGTTTATCAGAACATGGCGTTCGGCCTCAAGCTGCGTAAAACGCCGAAGGCAGAAATCGACGAACGTGTTCGTTCAGCGGCGAAAATCCTTGACATTGAACATCTGCTCGATCGTAAGCCAAAGGCGCTGTCCGGCGGTCAGCGTCAACGCGTTGCCCTGGGTCGAGCGATTGTGCGCGAACCGCAGGTATTCTTGATGGACGAACCGCTGTCAAACCTCGATGCGAAACTGCGCGTCCAGATGCGTGCCGAAATTCGCAAACTGCATCAGCGCATCCAAACGACGGTCGTTTACGTCACACACGACCAAACCGAAGCCATGACCATGGGCGATCGTATCGTCGTCATGCGCGATGGTGTCATTCAACAGGTCGATACGCCGCAGGAAGTATACAGCCGTCCGGCGAATATGTTTGTAGCAGGCTTCATCGGATCGCCAGCAATGAACTTCATGTCCGGCGAACTGGTAGAAGACGGCGGCAAGGTGGTATTCCGTTCGACGGACACCGCGATTACTCTGCCTGAAGGCCGTGTGGCGGCGCTGCGTAGCGCTGGCGTCATCGGCAAAAAGGTCGTACTCGGCATCAGACCGGAGGATCTCCACGACGACGAAGTAACGCGTTCGGCTTTTCCTGAAGCTATCGTCAACGCACAGGTAGACGTGGTAGAACACATGGGTTCAGAACTGTACCTGCATGTATCCGTGGGTGGACAGTCAATGGTAGCCCGCGTCAATGCCCGCACCGACGTCAAGACTGGCGACAAGGTGCAGTTGGCGATGGATGCGAACCGAATCCATATCTTTGATGCGGAAACGGAAATAGCGGTACCGTTTGGCACTCACTAAGACAAATTGAGAGGGCCGGCGTCCGGACTCGTTCCGGCGACCGGCTTTTCTTTTTTTGGATTGCATAGACTGAGTCAAGACAGGGGTGGCGATATGGCTGGAGAACGACACATCACGGTTCGTGAATTAATAGAGAGTATGGACTTAGCCGTTTTTACGCCCGATGCGGATTTTGACCGCACGATTGATACGGTAGACTTAAATCGGCCGGGGCTCGCACTGGCAGGATATCTGAAGTATCATCCGGCGGAACGGATACAGCTGCTGGGGCGCACGGAACTTTCTTTCCTGCACGGCATGGACAGCCGGGAGCAGGCATTGCGGGTGTTCGCGTTCTGTTCCTATGAGCAGACGCCGTGCGTGATCATCACACGTGATCAAACACCTCCGCCAGCCCTGCTCGAGGAGGCCGCAGCAAGGCGCATGCCTGTGCTCGGTACGAAGCTGGTTACCACGCGAGCGGCATCGGTACTTTCAAGTTTCCTTGAAGAGCGGCTGGCCCCGGAAACGATGGTGCACGGGGTGTTGGTCGATGTCTACGGCATCGGAATTCTGATTACCGGATCAAGTGGGATTGGAAAAAGTGAAACAGGTTTGGAACTGATTAAGCGCGGCCACCGGCTGGTTGCTGATGATGCGGTCATCATCCGTCAGGTCGCGGACAACACGCTCGTCGGCATGCCGCCCAAGTTGTTGAAACACCTGCTTGAAATTCGCGGTTTGGGTGTCTTGAACGCGATGACACTGTTTGGTGCAGGATCCGTCCGCACACACAAGAAGCTGGCGCTGGTCATCCACCTGGAGGCATGGCGTGATGATGTCGCGTACGATCGCCTGGGTCTCGATGAACAGACGGTCCGCATCCTCGACACAGATCTCCCGTCCATCACAATCCCGGTCCGGCCTGGCCGAAACCTCGCGGTTATTATCGAGGTTGCCGCAATGAACTACCGCCTCAAGGTGCTTGGCCACAATGCCGCGCACGACTTCTCGGAACAGTTGGCCGAGACTGTGCGGAATGCGACGCTAACGGATTGATTGACGGCAACGGGCCAGTCCCACTACGTACGGCTGCTCGAAGTAGGCTGTTTCAATGCCTTATTTGTTCTGTACTTGATGCGATTTGGCGGATAAAGCCTTCCCGCAGCCTTATTTGCCAATTTGGGTTCAACGGCCGAAGGATTCGGGCCAAATAAGGCGTTGCCACAGCTCTGTCTCGCGCACACGAGACTTCACAGGGCAAATAAGAACGCTAGACAATCTTATTGTGCTGCGACCACCTTTTAGGGGTACCCGGATTCTACTAAACGTACTGAAAAATAAAATGGAGGATGCCCGTACTGGGCATCCGGTTCCATATTCATACAGAACCACAATAGTTGCTATAAGCCTGAAGCCCGTTCATCGTACCCCGAATACAACAGTAGGCTCGCCATCACCGGTGAGCCTATCCGTTACATCCCTTACATCTGTTCTGGTGCTTCCAGGCCGAGCAGGTAGAGTCCGTACGCAATCACGGACCGTACCGCCGCCGTCAGGGCAAGGCGATCCGAACGCAGGTCGCCGTCCGCCGCCAGAATCGGAGATTCGTGATAAAAGCGATTGAAGGCGTGACAGAGATCGAGCACGAAGCGGGCAATGACCGATGGATCCATCGTGTCGAGCGCGCGTTCAAACACTTCATTCGCCTGTCCGAGCAGACGGACTGCGTCCCACTCAGGTTCACCGAGATCGCCCGTGATTGTGGTGGACGGTGTCAGACCTTGAGCGGCCGCTTTTCGCAGGACGCTGGAGGCGCGTGCATGTGTGTATTGGACGTACGGGCCGGTTTCGCCGTCAAAGTTGACGACATCTTCCATGCGGAAGTCCACTTCGTGCATGCGGTAATTTTTCAAATCGTTGAAGATGACCGCGCCGACGCCAACCGCTTGTGCGATTCGTTCCTTGTCCGCCAAACCAGGGTTTTTTTCGTCGATGATTCGGCGTGCTTCCGTGATGGCCAAATCGAGCACATCTTCGAGATAGACGATTTTGCCGCGACGGGTAGACATCCGCTCGCCGTTGATCTTCATCATGCCGAATGCGACATGCTGCGCATTCTTTGCCCAGTCGCGTCCCATCAGTTCCAGTACTTTAAAGACTTGAGCAAAGTGCAGTTTCTGCTCAGCGCCGACGACGTAAATCAGGTGATCCGCTCCAAGGACGTCGTGGCGGTAGATGGCGGACGCGAGATCGCGCGTAGCGTAGATGGTCGCGCCGTCCGACTTGCGGATGAGGCATGGCGGCATGTCATACGCCGACAAATCGACCACCTGTGCTCCGTCGCTCTCAGTCAACAGGTGCTTTTCCTGCAGTTCATCGACGACCGCCTGCATTTTATCGTTATAAAAGCTTTCGCCAAGGAAATGGTCAAATTCAACTCCGAGCAGTTCGTACGTTTGCTTAAAGGCTGACAGGCTCTCCGAAATGAACCATTGCCATAGTTCGGTCGCTTCCTTGTCGCCGTCCTCGAGCCGTTTAAACCACTCGCGCGCTTCTTCTTCAAGCTCCGGGTTTGTCTGTGCTTCTTCGTGAAAGCGTACATACAAATGGAACAGCTCGCGAACAGGATTCGCCCGAACTTTCGCTTCGTCTCCCCAGCGCCGATACGCCACGATATTTTTACCGAACTGCGTTCCCCAGTCGCCCAAGTGATTAATGCCTTCGACGCGGAATCCGTCTGCCCGGAGCAGCCGAATAATCGCCTGGCCAATCATGGTCGAGCGCAAATGCCCGACCCCGAACGGTTTCGCAATGTTTGGCGACGAGTAATCAACCGCCGCAGTTTCGCCGCGATGGCGCACGTTGGAAAACAGATCGGCAGGCTGTTCAATCGCGGTTTTCACGATCCGCTGCGCGCTCTGTGTGCGGTTCAGCTTCACGTTCACATAGCCGCCAGCGACAGTGACTTCCTTAAACGCATCCGAACGGCGCAGCGCAGCCGCCACATCTTCGGCAATCGCTTGCGGCGCCTTGCGCAGCGTTTTGGCAAAACGGAAGCACGGCAGCGCAAGATCTCCCAACGTGGGGGAAGGCGGGTATTCGATATAACCGGCTGTCTCAGCTACGTCGACTCCGAGTACATCGTGTGCCAACTCTGCCAGCAGCAGTTTCTCTGATTTCATCTCGTTTCTCTCCTTGACGCCATCTCTCGTCCGATCAAAAGGCAAATTGTTCGCACCATTATACCATTTCAGCCGGTACTCGGAAAACTCGTCACGTCAGAAACGGTGTGAAGCGTGAAAGCGATGTGATATACTGCAACTGATCTCAAAGTTCACATAAAGCTGTTCTGAAAAAACGAAAGCTGTGTCGAACAAACGATGGCAGATCAAACTGTACCATCCGTCGGAAAGCAGTCAGGAGGTGCCCCGTGACACAACGTGCAACAAGCAACAGTGCGAACCGTAGAGGAAATGTCATTCGCTTTCGCCAGGATGCAGAATATTTTGCGGAACGGGGAATGCGTTACCTGGAGCAAAACCATCTAACCAAGGCGTTAAAAGCCTTTCAGCGTACAGTCGAGTTGAAACCAGACAGCCCTATTCATCAATGTCATTTGGCCGGCGTCCTGTCGGAACTTGGCGACTTTGAAGCCTCGAACAAGGTTCTTCGCCTGATTCTCGATCAGCTCGATCCGACCATGTCTGAGTGCGAGTTTTACCTGGCGAACAACTATGCCAACATGGGCGAGTATGAGGCTGCCGAAGAATGCGTGCTTCGTTATCTGGATGCCGATCCGGATGGTGAATATGCACCCGATGCGGAAGAAATGCTGACCATCTTAATGGATGAATTCGGTGGCGGAGCTGCATACGAACGGTGGAAGGCCGAACGTCAGGCCGAGGAAATGAACGAGGCGAAACGAGACGGCCGCCACCTGTTGGAAGAGGGCCATTTTGAAGCTGCTGTCGAGTGGCTGGAACGCATTATCACCGAAGAACCAGAGAATATGGCAGCCCGTAATAATCTGTCTCTCGCCTACTACTATACAGGCATGCAGGAGGAAGCCATCCGCATGACGGAGTCCGTGCTCGAGAAACAGCCGGACAATGTGCATGCGCTCTGCAACCTGGCGGTGTATAGCATTCACACAGGGCCTAAGACGCGCCTGTACGCCTGTATTGACCGGCTGCGCAAGCTGTTTCCACTGCATTATGATCAAGCGATGAAGGTTGGCACCACACTGGGATTGGTCGGCGATCATCGCTCGGCGCTGCGAATCTTCACAGTGCTCGTCAAGTTAGTGGACGATCCCGAACCGATTCTCCTGCATTCCCTCGCTGCGGCGGCAGCGAACTCTGGCCAACTGCTGCTTGCACAGAAGTGGTGGCGTCGGCTGAGTCGCGTGCCGGATATGGAAGACATCGCACGCTATCATCTGCAGCGGCTCGCTGCAGTCATGGCGGATGGCGGACGTGTACTGCGGGTCAGCTATCAATATGACTTGCCGTTCAAGATGCAGCTTGTTGAGATGAAAAAGCGGCTTCAGAATGCGGATCTTTCCACATGGCGCAGCGATCCCGTACTGCGCGCATCACTGTATTGGGGACTTCGTCATGGTTGCGACAGTACGCGTCGAGCGGTGATTCGTACCTTGGCCGTGATTGGCGATGTGGACGCCAGCAAAGCGCTGTCACTGTTCGTGAAACGGTCGGATATCGATGGCGCCATCCAGGCGGTCGCCTTATGCGCCCTGAAAATCTGTAAAGAATCAGGCGAAGTGGAGATTGGCCGCAATGGCCAGCCAATCAAGGTCAACCTGCGTGACATTCCGTGGAGCGTGCTGCTTGCAGTCGATCCTACTTGGCAGGAAATTTGGCAGGAGACAGAATCGTTTCTTGAGACCAGGGTTTCGCCGCGTGTCATCAAGCTGGCAGAAGCGACTTGGCTCGGGTTCCTGCGGCAAATGTTTGTTCGTAACGACCTGCGCGTCATCAAGCCCCAGGTCTGGATTGCCGCACTCGTCTACGTCAGTTGCAGGCAATCGACGGACGTTGGCCAGAAGCGGCTATCACAAAAGGATGTGGCGGAACGCTTTGGTGTCTCTGTATCAGCAATATCAAGGACGGCAGCCCGGCTTCAAAAGTTTGTGCCTGTACATTACCGGTGCGACTGATATTTTGCTGTTACAGATTCTTAATGAAGCTGTAACACAAATGAAATATGGCCGTTGTAGTATTAGGGTGCATCACATTTGACCCCCTTAAATTGATATATGATTGGAGTTGCGGCGCCTCGGATTGGCGCCACTTTTTTTGCGCTGATATGCTATTCTGTCGATAGTGGGGTGACGTATGTGCAGATTATCGTCAACACCTGTATCAGGCAGTCCACTGGCATTGTCATGATCCGAAAACCTCGCCGCGGCTGGTGGTATTTGCCGGGCGGAAAAGTAGATCAGGCAGAGACATGGCCAGAGGCTGCTCTGCGTGAAGTTCGGGAAGAAACCGGACTTACGGCTGCAGGTATCATGTTGCGTGGGATTTATTTGATTACGACTCGTTTGCAGGATAATACGCTTCGAGATGAACGGGTCATCGTCCAATTCGAAGCCACAGGTATTTCCGGTGAGCTGTTGTCGGAGTCGAAGGAAGGCCCGGTAGCCTGCATCGAACCAGACGCGATTGCAACGCTGCCAATGAATGAGGGAGACCGGCACATGCTGCAGCAGACATGCAAAATGGATGCGTACAGCCAGCCTGTTTTCGGGAAGTTTATTTATGATGAACAGGAAAATTTATTGCACTGGCATTTTGAACATACAGCGGAGTTAACGAACTGATTTTCTGGCCGCTGACAGGTGCCGACAGACGAAAGGGAACGATGGCCAGGTGAACTGGACTTTTGGTGTAGATATGGGCGGTACGACGGTTAAGACCGCATTTGTTTCAGAACATGGGGAAGTTGTTGGGAAGGCGAGTGTGCCGACAATGCCTGAACGCGGTGTTGACGATCTCGTTCGCCGCCTGCACGCAGTCATGCTTGAGCGTTCTCGCGAGGCGGGGATTGATCCTGCACAGATTCTCGGTATAGGCGTCGGCGCGCCTGGATTTATCAATGACGATCAGAGCGTCATCATCGAGGCAGTCAATCTTGGTTGGCGTGATGTACCGCTTAAAGATGAAATGATGAAGGTATTTGGAAAACCAGTCTACGTTGAAAATGACGCGAATGTGGCCTCGCTTGGAGAAGCATGGGTCGGTGCCGGACAGGGCTGCCGAATCGTACTGTGTGTCACCCTCGGTACCGGTATTGGCGGCGGTATCGTCATTGACGGCAAGCTTGTACGCGGTGCGAATGGCATGGCGGGCGAAATTGGCCATATTGTTGTACAGCGCGAGGGCGGCTACCTGTGTAACTGCGGGCACCACGGGTGCCTGGAGACGCTTGCGTCGGCCACGGCAATTGTCCGTATTGCAAAGGAAAAACAGGCGCAAGGAGCCATTCCGGCAGATATCGAAATAGAGGGTGCCGAGACCGTGTTTGATCTTGCGGCTGATGGCAACGAAGCGGCGGGCGAGATCATTCGTGCAGCGGCAGACTGGCTTGGTTATGGCTTGGCACTCATCTGTAACGTGCTCAATCCCGACTGCATTGTCATTGGCGGTGGCGTATCTGAAGCAGGTGACCAGCTGATGGATCCAGTACGTCGAAGCTTTGGTGCCTACGCACTGCAAGCGCGTGCAGGCTGCAGCGACCATCGAAACGGCACAACTGGGTAACGACGCCGGCGTGATTGGCGCTGCCCGCCTGGTATTTCACGCGCTTTCTTAGAACAAGCGAAGGGGGAGGGCAATGTCAGCTCCAATCGATATTCTGATTATCACTGGCATGTCAGGCGCGGGTAAATCAGCTGCGATGAAATCGCTTGAAGACATCGGCTACTTTTGTATCGACAACCTGCCGCCAGCCCTCATTCCTAAAGTCGTTGAACTGGCGCGGCAGTCGACCGGATCGCTGCGGCAAATTGCACTGGCCTGTGACTTGCGCGGAGGCGCGCTGTTTCAGCCGCTGGTGGATACAATCAGTGAACTGCGCAACAGTGACGAACTGAACGTGAACGTCATCTTTCTCGAGGCAGATGACGATGCACTGGTCAGAAGGTTCAAGGAAACGCGCCGCCGTCATCCGTATATGGATGCAACGGGCCTGCTGCAGGCCATACGCTCGGAACGAGAAGCGTTGACCGAAGTTCGCGGCAAGGCGGATTTAATCATCAATACGACAAACTGGAAGCCAGCGCGCTTAAAGCAGGAATTCGCGCATCGTTTTTCGTCGGCTCACAAATCGCTGCCTGTACATATTCTCTCATTCGGATTTAAGTACGGCGTGCCAATCGATGCCGACTTGGTGTTTGACGTTCGTTTTTTGCCGAATCCGCATTATATCGAGACCTTGCGGCCATTTACCGGTGAAGATGAACCTGTCTATGACTATGTGATGCAATGGCCAGCTACGCAGGAATTTCTCAAACGCCTGGAAGCGATGGTGGATTTTCTCATACCGGAGTTCACGAAGGAAGGCAAAAGTCACCTTGTGATTGGCATTGGCTGCACGGGCGGCAAGCACCGTTCGGTTGCAATTGCAAAACACCTCCGGGATCACATTGCGCCGCTGGCAGACGTGTATCTGACGCACCGTGATTCTGCCAGGGAGGGATAGCATTGCGACAATCATGGCTGCTTGCTTGGACGATTGGCTGCTTTGGTGTCGGCATTCTGGCAGGCGTACTGAATGTTCAGCGGTGGAAGAACCATACGCTGCTGCTTGGTATCTGCATTGTCATTATGGCGATGGTCTTGCTCGCTTATGGCTGGTGGCGGAGCGTACGCGCGAACAAACAAAAAGTGAAACAGCTGAAACGACGCCCGCGGATTGTTGCGATTGGCGGGGGGACAGGCCTGTCCGTCCTCTTGCGCGGCCTCAAAGAGTTTCAGACCGATCTGACCGCTGTGGTCACGGTTGCGGATGATGGCGGCAGTTCCGGCAGGCTCCGGACAGACTTTGCAATGCCGCCACCCGGAGATATTCGCAACTGCCTGGTGGCGCTTGCGGATACAGAGCCATTGTTGGAACGTCTCCTTCAATTTCGCTTTCCGGCTGGGGAAGGTCTCGAAGGGCATAGTTTCGGCAACCTCTTTTTGGCGGCGATGACGCACATCATGGGTGATTTCGAGTCAGCCATTCGGGAGACGTCGCGAGTTTTGGCTGTTCGTGGGCGCGTTCTGCCTGCAGTCAAGGAAGACGTGACGCTGCGCGCCATCCTGGCAGATGGCAGTATCGTCGAAGGCGAATCGAACATTCCCTTGGCTGGTCAAGAAATTGAGCGGGTTGAGCTGGTTCCGCCAGATGCGATGCCGCTGCCGGGTGTGCTGGAAGCAATCGCTGACGCGGATGCCATCGTCATTGGGCCAGGCAGTCTTTATACGAGCATTCTGCCGAATTTGCTGATCCCTGGTGTGGCTGAAGCCATCGCGAACAGTTCGGCAAAGAAGATCTTTGTCTGCAACGTCATGACGCAGCCAGGGGAGACAACATCTTTTTCTGCGTCTCGTCACGTGGAGGAAATTTACCGGCATGTACCGTACAAGCTGTTCGATTACATCCTGGTAAACGGTGCACCGCTTCCGACAGAAGCATTGAAGAAATATCAGGCGCAGGATTCCTATCCAGTCCGGGTAGACATGGAGGAGCTTCATAAATTGGGCCTACGGGTCATCGCGCGCGATTTCGTGCACTACGCCACCTATGCGCGGCATGACAGCAGATTGATTGCCGAGCAGATTGTCAGCCTGATTGGCTACGAGCAAGAGCGCTAGGCACAAAGTACGTGTCCGAAAAAGGGTCAAGGCCCCGCAAGGGGATAGGTCTCGCTTTGGCGCAAAGCGCCAAGTCTCGCCTTATAAGATGCCGCACGGTGCAAGGAAGCGGACAAAAATGCGTACAGCGTCTGGTCCCCTGTGGGGGGCGAAGCCGGGTGTCCAGTGGACACCCCGGACCGTTTAGACGGGGCGGAGCCCATCGGACCATACGTTTTTTGGTACGTGAAGGAGCATTTTTGCCCGCTGACACGGCAACGTGCAGTAGAGTTCTTGAACCTTTTCGGATAACCTCTAGAAGGGAGGATGACAGATGTCGTTTGCTTCGCAAACCAAAAAGGAATTGACTATGATTCAGGAGGCCGCCTGCTGCCAGCGCGCGGAGATTGAAGCCATCGTAACGGCGAATGGGCGTCTTCGCTTCGTCGACGAGCGGCTTGTACTTGATATTGAAACAGAGAATGTCGCCATTGCACGGCGAATTTACACCATGATCCGCTCACTCTACGATGTTCATCCTGCAGTCATTGTGCGTAAAAAGATGCGTTTGAAGAAGAATAACGTCTATGCCATCCGTCTCTCTAGGCACCGAAAGCTGCTCGAGCAATTGGGATTTGAGCTGCCTCAGGAAGGCATTGCAGAAGGCGCACTGTCACCAGTTGCGGCCAAGAAGCGAAAGCCGTGCTGTAAACGGGCGTATTTGCGCGGAGCATTTCTGGCCGCTGGTTCGGTGAATGATCCAGGCAGCAATTCGTACCATCTGGAAATCGGCGCTTCAACGCCTGCATTCGGAGCGTGCGTCAGCAGCCTGATGAACAGCTACGATCTGCATGCAAAAGTCATTCAACGAAAGCGAAACCAAGTGGTGTACCTCAAAGAGGGCGAAAAGATTGTTGAATTTCTCAGCATCATTGGCGCACACCAAGCCCTGCTGAAATTTGAAGATGTACGCATTCTCAAGGGAATGCGCAACCAGGTCAACAGATTGGTGAACTGTGAAACAGCCAATTTGAACAAGACGATTTTGGCAGCTGTACGGCAGCTGGAGGTCATTCAGTTCATCCAGGAACGGGTCGGGCTCGCCTCACTGCCAGACCACTTGCGGGAAGTCGCTGAACTGCGGCTCAAATATCCGGATATCAACCTGCAGGAATTGACCAACCGGTTGACGCATCGGGTCAGCAAATCCGGCCTCAATCACCGGTTTCGCAAACTTGAGCAAATCGCTGACGAGCTGAGGCACTAGTCAGCTCGCTCAGTGTGCGAGATGCACATTGGATGGCGGCCGTTTGCGTGCTATACTTTGCCCAATCAAAGAAATTCTAGGAGGAACTCGCTATGCAACAACAGACTGCTACAGTTCGCTTGCGTTCAGGACTGCTGGCTCGTCCCGCAGCATTATTTGTTCAGGAAGCCAATCGCTTTTCCAGTGACACGTTTGTCGAAAAGGATGGAAAGTCAGTCAATGCCAAAAGCATCATGGGCATTATGTCGCTGGCGATTGCACACGGCCAGGAAATTACCATTCGTGCCAACGGCAATGATGAAGAAGCTGCTGTAGCTCGCTTGATTGAAATGATCTCGCAGGAAGAGTAGTGTCTAACAACAAAAAGCAGCCGCTTGCCCGTGCTCTGTTGTTCTGCTTGAGTGGACAGGATCATAGGCTCGTAGTACAGGAAAATGCCGACGAGTCTGCTGAACACTCATGGGAACGAGGTGGGAGCTTATGGCGCGCAGGTTTCGGCCGCAGCGCGGAATCCGGGCGCCGCGTTGGCTGCTGGTCACCGCAATGCTTGGCATCCTGCTGGTGGCGTATGAACTCTATGATGTCATCGTGCCATTCCAATCACAGAATCCACTGTGGAAAGAAGTCACGGTTGGCGAGCCTGTGATTGACAGTTGGGTATATGGCGGAGAAGACGAAGAAGGGTACCTCAAATTTGTGAATCAGGGCGGTGTAACGGATGTGTTGCCACCGGATTCACATTTGATATCACTGGATGGTCAATTCGTCATCATTGAACATTTTTCACCAGGCACATTGACCTACGCGTTGCCGATGGAGGCGATTTCTCTGCCTTGGCTCATCGGTGGCGCCGTTGTGGTTACAGGCGGTGTCTGGATACTGTACAGGCGGCTAAAGTCTGCAAAACCGAAGCGGCGGCTTGGCAGCCGACAGTTCCGTGGGCGGCGTACGCGAGCACCGATTCTCAGCCGGTCGGTCCGTCCCAAACGGTTCCGCACTGGACACCAAAACCGTTCGAGATTTCGCTGATAAGAAGCGCCATTCGCCCGCAACGTCTCCCTCGTCCCTTGCATGTACTGTATCGTACGTGGATCACGCGTACGGGAACAGTCATGGGAGGCCGGGGTGGGTCTCCCTCTTTTTTTGGCCGTTGCATTGTGCCATAAGACGCTGTTACGGATGAATCCAACCCTTCTCCTCCGCGATGCGAACGGCTTCCTGCCTGCTTTGAACCTGCAGTTTCGACATGATTTCAGATATGTAATTCCGGCGATATAGGCACGCACCTGTGCCAGCGCCTGTTTGGCACTCTTTCCGATGTCCTCCAGTTCTGCTGCTACGCGATCGCGATTGCGATCGAGCAGTCTTCGTGCCACTTGCGCCTTGAGCGCGATCATAGTCAGTTCATGTCCCATTACCTAGCGTCAGGTCTGAAACGGCAGTAACTGTTCGATACTGTTTGCTGACATGATCTAACGCGATGGCAAAAGTCATTTTATCCCTCCGTTCTGTCATTGCCAGTATAAGGGCATTCGGAGTAAAACAAAGCTGTCAAAGGTAATCATTTCAACATGACAAATTCACTTTTGGAAAGGCAACAATGGGCCCGTGTTGTCCCTGGTCGCCGCACGTGGTACGCTAAATGAAAGCGAAACGCAACGTTCAACTAGACACTGGCGAGCCAGAAGGGGGGATGGTGCAGCGCATGACGCTTCGACCCGGACGTGTACAGCGGATTCACAAGCGAGGCGAGCATGGGATTGACCGAAACGATGAGAAGTTTCAGATTTACAAGCTGTGGCGAAAGCCAGGCCTCGTCGTCATGCACCGGCCACCGCTCGAAAATGGTTATACATATCAGGTCAGAGAAATTTACCCGCAGTGGGGTATCGGTGTGAGTACATGCATGAAGGACGATCACCAGGTTAAACATCCTCGACTGCGGTTTGATTACTATGTCGATTTGGTCAAGGTATGGGAAGATCAGGAGTACATCTACGTCGAGGACATGTACGTGGACGTGTTGCTGTACGAGCGTTCCTTTTACCACGTTATCGATCTCGAAGAGTTTGGCGAAGCATTGCAGCAAAAGCAGATCAGCCCGCTTGAAGCGGCGCGGGTGCTGGATAACACGCAAAAGTTTGTGGATGCGATGAAGCGCAGCCGTCTTTCCTACCATGTGTGGAAACGGAAGTACGGTTCTGCTCGTCCGCCTGGCAGACGGCCGGTACCCCCGGCGCAGTAGCGAGGAGGCCAGAGACGGCACTAAAGTGCCGTCATCTGCCTGCTGACGGTGGTTTCGGACAAGCGTACTAGCCTTCGATTTCGTCGAGTACTTCTGACGCGATGCGTTCCGCGGACGATTGCGATCCCGATCCTAAATTGCCCAAACGAGACGTAATCTGGCCACGGCGCATGGCTTCCCAAGCCGCAATACCGACACTCGCGCCGACCAGCATGGCGGTCATCGTGCCCATACCATTGCGGCGCCTCGGCATAAAACGTCGTCGTACTCCGTTCGCCATTCCATTCATCATTTCCCACATAGTCAGCACCTCCCGTGCGATAGTGTGTCCAGAACTCAAAATTGTAAGCAGAAAGGGGCAGCGCAAGGTGTCGACAAAACAGCTGACAGATACTGTATGGGTCATCGAAGGCGCAGTCAACATGGGGCTTGTCGCGGTAGAAGGTGGACTCGTGGCAATTGATACCGGTTTGGATAAAAGTGCAGCCAAAACATTGAGGCAAACGGCAGAGGCGCTAGGTCAGCCATTGATTGCAATTATCAACACACATGCGCACGCCGATCACTTCGGTGGCAACGCGGATCTCCTGCGCCGCTTCGAACTGCAGGTCTACGCGCCTGAGGGCGAAGCTGCAGTCATTCGCCGGCCCCAATTCGAGCCGGAGTATTTGTGGCATGGCGCCAAACCGCTGCCAGAGATGCAGTCGAAATTTTTGCTGGCTTCGCCGTCAAGAGTCGATCACGAATTCGCGGCGGATGCAGCACTTGAAATCGGTGGGACTACTTTTCAGGCTCTGCCGATGTTCGGCCATGCGCAGGGGCAAGTAGCCATCCTGGTAGATGGTGTGTTATTTGCCGCAGACAGCTACTTCGATCCCGCTGTCGTCGACAAGCATGGGATCCCGTACTTTGTCGATTGGGCAGCGACAGTAGTTTCTGCCGATCAGGTACCACTGGTCGCGGCGAACTGGTGGGTGCCAGGACACGGGCAGCCGACTCAAGAACCGAGGGCTGCCGTGGCGTACTTTCGCGATCGGCTGCAAGAAATCTACAGACAGACGCTGCAAACGCTGGCTGCCGGTCCGAAAGGGCTAGACGACGTTGTCGCTGCTGTCTGCAAACACTTTTCGGTTGCGCCAAAAGGCGCTGGTCCATACGCGCTCGTCCGCACACCGATTTCTGCCTGTCTGTCGGCAGCGGTCGCAGCGGGTGAGGCCGCGGTAGTAGTGGATGACGCCAAATTGACGTTTGTAGGATTGGCTGCGGGGAGTGCTGAATGATGACCGCTGCAACGTCCTTTGCGGCGCCGCAGGCACTGACGGCCTGGTACCGCGAACATCGGCGCGATCTGCCGTGGCGACGCACACGCGATCCGTACGCCGTCTGGCTCAGTGAGACCATGCTGCAGCAGACTCGGGTAGACACCGTGATCCCGTACTACCATTCGTTTCTCAATGCCTATCCAACGATTCGTGACTTGGCCGCGGCAGATGAGGCGGACGTATTGAAGCGTTGGCAGGGACTTGGCTACTACTCGCGCGCACGCAACCTGCAGCGTGCGGCTCAGACGGTCGTCAGGGAACACGGCGGTGAAGTACCATCGTCGCCTGAAGCGTTTGCCGCACTACCTGGCGTTGGGCCGTATACGACCGGTGCGGTCATGAGCATTGCCTTCGATCAGCCAGTACCCGCTGTGGATGGCAATGTGCTGCGCGTGATGTCGAGGTATCTGGCCATTGATCGCCCGATCACCGATCCGGCGGTCAAACGACGCATCACCGACGAGACAGCGGCATGGCTCACTGAAGTGCCGCCGAGTGAGCTGACTCAGGCGCTGATGGAATTGGGGGCGCTCGTCTGCGTACCGCGCGATCCGAACTGCGCCGCATGCCCGTTGCAGCCTGGATGTGCAGCCTTTGCAGCGGGCCGGACCAAGGAACTGCCGGTCAAAAAGCCCAAGGTTCAGCGGCGGCGCGTAACAGTGGTCGCGCTATGGTGCGACCACGAGGGCAGGATTTTGTTGGAGCAGCGACCGCGCGATGGCCTGCTCGCCGATATGTGGCAGCTGCCGTCGATCGAGATCGCCGAGGGAGTGGCGGGGGAACCGCTCGCGGCAGCTGCGGATCGCCGGCTGCAGCAGCTCTTCGGGGCCGCGTGGAGCGAAGGAAAGGCTTGCGACGAGGCAGGTGTCGAGGTACAGGCTGCTGAGGACCGGACTGATGCGGCGCGAGAGGCGCGAGAGGTACGAGAGGCGCGGCGCTTTGCCGAAATCGCGCGGCTGAAACATATTTTCACGCACCTGGAGTGGGATGTGCGCGTGTTCCGCCCGGTCAGCTGGGAGCCGCCCCAGTCCGCTGAAGCGCCGGCAGGCTGTGTGTGGGCGGACGAAGCTGCGTTCGCCAAACTCGCTTTGCCGCGCGTCTACGACAAACTCTTGTCCCGGCACTTCGATTCGCCGACACGAAATTAAGGGTGACTGGATTGCGTAGTGATCGAAAGGAGCGTTAGTGAGGCGGCGGGATGAGATGCCGGGCAGGGATAGCGATCGAATCGATCGTAATGGTGCCCGTGAGACGAGGTGCCGGGCCGGAATAGCGATCGAAGGGATCGTAAATCTTCCCTATTTCTAATAAAAGGGATGTGGACGGACATAATTAGGGAATATCACCTTCCTTAGGTCGGCTACAGCCGTGGTCACATTAGGCAGTCCCGGTTGGCTCAGACGGTTTTAAGAATCATCACCTTCCTTGTCACTGTGAAATGTCGTATAATCAAATCACGATTCAATAAAGTTTGCTCCATTAGGCTTACAATCGTCACTAGGCGTATAATAATAGTGATAACCGGACACGCATTCTTGGTCTAGAGAGGTGAAGAATCGATGCATGAAGCTGTACTGTCCCGAAACACACTGCTTGGCAAGGTATTCACCGGCTTGTTTCTGAGCCTGTTAACTGCGTTCATCGGGCTGTACATCGGTCAGTATATTCCGTACGGTCTGATTGAACTGTTGATGATTGTGGAAATCGTCATGATTGTGGTCGCTATGTTCATGCAGCGTCGCCGCAGCATGGGTATGCCGTTTGTCATGACTTTCACGTTTATTTCCGGGATCACGCTGTTCCCCATCATCCAGTACTACACTGCGCAGCTTGGCGGCATGTTGGTACTTGAAGCTGCCGGCGTTACAGCTGCAGCGTTCCTGGTTGCCGCGATCGTCGCCTCACAGACGTCGATGGATTTCTCGTTTCTCGGCGGCTTTCTGTTTGTCGGACTGATCGCAATTGTACTGATGGGCATTGTTTCCATCTTCACCGGTTTTTCGACGGTGATGGATTTGACCTACAGTCTGCTCGGCGTAGCCATCTTCATCGGCTATATTCTGTTTGACGTCAACCGCATCGCGCGTTACGGCGTCACGACAGAAATGGTGCCGTGGGTTGTGCTGTCGCTTTACCTAGATATCCTGAACCTGTTCCTGTTCATCTTGCGGCTGCTCGGCGTACTGCAGTCTTCGCGCCGTTGAAGGCTGAATCAAGCGCGGAGTTTCTTGGTATTTTCTTGACCACTGCGGTAATCGGCGCTATAATCAGTCGCAAATTTACATGAACCTGTGACGGAAATCAGTAGTCTGGCCGGATTCATCCAGAGAGCCGGTGGTTGGTGCGAACCGGTTGAATATGTCAGACGAACTCATTCCTGAGGTTTTCAGCTGAACGCAGTGCGCTGTCGCGGTACACGTGTCAGTAAGCTGAAACGTGGCCGGCGTTAACGGATTGAGCGGAGCGTGCTGATGCAATCTGCAGCGCGTTCAAATTAGGTGGTACCGCGGGAGTATAAGCTTAGAGCCTCTCGTCCTGATCCTTGGGACGAGAGGCTTTATTGGTTGTTCGACAAGTTCACAGAACTCTGCTTTGCCAGACTCGATTCGTCACGAAAATTCGTGCTCACGTACCTGTCTCGTACGCTCCGCGCGATTTTCGTTCCTCATCATCGTCTGGCTCGCATCTTACCTGTGAACTTGGTCGAACCCGAAAGTAACTGGTTGTTCGACAAGTTCACAGAACTCTGCTTTGCCAGACTCGATGCAACTGGTTTTCTACAAAGAGGAGGGTCACGATGGAATATCGTGCGAGAGAGATCGAACAGAAATGGAAAGCAGCGCCGAAACCGGCGGCTCTGACTGCTGGCCGTGAAGGGGATCATCGTCCGAAGTACTATTGCCTCGACATGTTCCCGTATCCGTCTGGCAGCGGTCTGCACGTCGGCCACTGGCGCGGGTATACCATCTCCGACGTCTGGAGCCGCTACAAGACGCTGCAGGGCTATCGAGGTGCTGCATCCAATGGGCTGGGATGCATTTGGCCTGCCGGCAGAAAACTACGCGATTCAGCACGGGCGTTCATCCAGCCGTCTCGACGGCCGAAAATGTCGCCAACTTTAAGCGGCAGCTGGAGGAAATCGGTGCGATGTACGATTGGGATCGCGAAGTTAACACGAGCGATCCAGGCTTCTATAAGTGGACGCAGTACTTTTTCACGAAGATGTTCGAACGCGGTCTCGCCTATCGTAAAAAGATGCCCATCAACTGGTGTCCGAGCTGCAAGACCGGACTTGCCAATGAAGAAGTGGTGGACGGCAAGTGCGATCGCTGCGGCACGGAAGTGACGCAAGACGCGAAATGAACCAGTGGATGCTGAAAATCACGGCTTATGCGGACCGTCTGCTGGACGATCTCGACGGACTCGACTGGCCGGACAAAGTCAAACGCATGCAGCGCGCCTGGATTGGCCGCAGCGAAGGTGCCACGCATTCGTTTTCAGGTGACGGGTCATGAGGACGCAGAGATTGAAGTGTTCTCGACCCGGCCGGATACGATCTACGGCGCAACCTACATGGTGCTGGCGCCGGAGCATCCGCTGGTTGAACGACATCACGATGCCGGAGCAGAAAGCGGCAGTCGAGACAGTACGTTGCGGAAGACGCTGAAAAAATCGACTATCGATCGCGCAGGTCGTCGGACAAAACGAAGACCGGCGTGTTCACGGGCGCTTACGTCATGCATCCGTTTACCGGACAAGCAACTGCCGATCTGGATCGCCGACTACGTGCTGATGGACTACGGTACCGGCGCCATCATGGCGGTACCTGCGCACGATGAACGCGACTACGAGTTCGCGAAGGCATTTGGACTGCCAATCGTGCAGGTGATTCAGCCGGAGGATGGCAGTACAGTCGAAGGTCTCTACACGGGTCCCGGGTACGCTGGTCAACTCTGGCGATCTCGACGGCCTATCCGTACGAGAAGGCAAAAAGGCGGTCGTCGCACGTCTGACAGAGATGGGACGCGGTGAGTCCACGGTCAACTACCGGATGCGCGACTGGGTGTTTGCCCGTCAGCGGTACTGGGGCGAGCCGATTCCGATCATCTACTGCGACAAATGCGGTACACAGTGCCGGTGCCGGAAGAGGAACTGCCGGTACGGCTGCCGGATGTGGAGCGCTATGAGCCGACCGGTACAGGTGAATCGCCGCTCGCGGCGATTGAATCGTTCGTGCACACCACCTGTCCCAAGTGCGGCGGACCCGCGCGCCGCGAGACCGATACGATGCCACAGTGGGCTGGATCGAGCTGGTACTTCTTGCGCTATGCCGATCCGAACAACGACAAGGCGCCGTTTGCCAAAGACAAAGCGGATAAATGGCTGCCGGTCGACATGTACATTGGCGGCGTCGAGCACGCTGTACTTCATCTGCTGTACGCGCGGTTCTTTACCAAAGTGATCCACGATCTCGGCCTGATCGACTTCGACGAACCGTTCCAGCATCTGTTCAACCAAGGCATGATGACGCTGAACGGCGCAAAGATGAGCAAGTCGAAAGGCAATGTGGTGACGCCCGGACGACATCATCGAACAATACGGCGTGGATGCACTGCGCATGTATGAACTGTTCGTCGGTCCGCCGGAAGATGACGCTGAGTGGAACACGAACGGCCTCGAAGGCGTAGTCCGCTTTCTGCAGCGGTATTTCCGCCTGTTCGCGGGAAGTGTCGATCGCACCTGCGGCCCACGCGATTCACTGACGAAACTGCGCCATCGATTTGTCGCTACCCTGACCGAGCGAATGGACGGATTCCGCTTGAATACGGCGGTCAGCGCCTTTATGGAGTGGACGAACGCGCTGTCGGCTGAGGCGGCAGATGGTCTCGACATGCCACGTTGGAGACGATGGCGATTACGATCGCACCGTTTGCACCACACCTCGGCGAAGAGATGTGGCATGTGCTTGGTAAGACGAATTCCGTCTTTGACGCGTCCTGGCCGACGTTCGATGAAGCATGGCTGCAGGACGACGAAGTGGAAATCGCGATTCAGGTCAATGGTCGTGTGCGCGGCCGGATGATGGTGGCGCAGGATGCGGCTGAAGCGGATGTTGTCGAAGCCGCGAAGGCGATGTCAGACGTTGCATCGTTCGTTGATGGCAAACAGATTATCAAGACGATTTATGTGCCAGGTCGATTGCTGAACGTCGTCGTGCGGTAAGCTCGATTGGCCGACAGCCACAGTCCAACAGGCTTCTGCAGGGATATGCCTCGTTTTGTCGAAATTGACTGCGATGGAACGAGGTGTCCCTGTGGAAGTTCAGGCATACAACACGCGGAAACTTTATGTCAAAATTGCTCAACAGATCCGATCTGCAATTGAAACGGGTGACCTGCGTCCTGGCGATAGACTTCCTCCTTTGGCAGAACTGGCCGAACAGTTTGGCTGCAGCCGCGCCACCGTTCGCGAGGCGTTAGGGACGCTCCGCGGCCAAGGGCTGGTAGAGTTTCGGCATGGCAATGGAATTTATGTACGTACGGCTGCATTGGAAATGTGGATGGAGCCGCTTGAAGCGGCTATCTTGCTGAGTCGCGGTGACATCCTGCAGTTGGTGGAACTGCTCGTCGCAATACTGGCCGGTATCGCTTCGGCTGCGGCGGAGACGATTGCCAAGCAGGAAGAGGACGAAGCCCAGAACAACCTCGCCCAAGCGCTGTTCGCGGTGGAATGTGCGCATCCTTACGGAGAAGAGCTTATCGCCTCAGAGCTTGCGTTCTACATGGAGCTTGCCATGACGTCAGGCAACGCATTGTTCGAAAATAGCCTGCGGGTCATGCAGGAAGCGCTGCGCAGTACGCTGCGTTTGCATCGCGATCCATCATCCCAGCAAAGCAAACAGGTCTGCCGCCAGCTCTATGATGCGGTGACTGCGGGCAATGCCGCTGAAGCGAGGACAATTGTCTACGAGTATGGCCAGTCTTTACGCGCTGGGCTGACACAAGCGCTGACTGAAGCATAGAAATTAGGCAGAAATGACCAGGCAGCATACCTTTCATTTCAGAGGATAATCGTGTATAATCATCCATGTAAGCGCTATCATGTACGGCGTTCAGGAGGATGAAAGCCATGCGCAGTGTGTTGTTGGCGGCCTTCGAAAAGACCGGCATTCCATACTTTCGCTATCTAAAAGACGCGGGTCATCTGGTCCGTGTGCTTGATTGTTTTGATCACGATCATCGCAAACTCATGCGCCGCTACGGCGCCAAATCACTGCTGGCGACAGCCGGTACACGTACTGACGTCAGTGCCCAGGTCGCCGCTGCTGGCTTTGACGTGGCGCTTGTACTCGACGGCGATGATTTTGTCCGAACCGCGCTCATTCTGCAGTCGCTCCGCGATGCAGGCATTCCAAATATCATCGTGGTAACAAATGACGCCAGCCGCCGCCTGGCATTCCGCCGCACAGGCGCGCACAGCGTGCTCATCGCGCAGGATGGTGCCTTCCTCGACACCGAACTCGAGTCGCTCCTCACCTGGCATCGCCCAGCTTAAGGCCATGAGTTGATCCGATCATGATACAAGAATCGTCAGGATACGCTGTCGGCGTATCCTTTACGTTAGTGCGCCCTGGGATGCACGTTATTGCGGGAAGGCGGCGTGGGCGGTGGGACCGTTAGGGTGTTCAGGCCGCGCCCGTCACGGGCATCGGGATCGCCTTATTTAAATACTTTGATGTGCCCGCTTTTGCAGCTGCCTAAGGAAGGTAAGTTACCTTAGGTCCGGGCAAAACGGTGAGATTCGAGAAGTTAGGGAAGGTAACCTTCCTTAGGTGGGCCTGGTATAGCGCCAACATCACCGCGATAGCGATCGATTCGATCACAAACGGCGCCCGTCGAGCCGCGCCGTCACAGCCGTACGCACCCCCCATCATCCCCTCCCGAAGAGTCGGAATTTTCAAATCCAGTTGCCGCACAACGCGTATGTCATACTGTGACGAAGAGCTGGGAGGGGCGTGCAATGCGGCGGATGCGTACTACCCCACCGGACAAGCGATTAGAAGTCTTTGGACTGCGCTACTGGGCCATTAATGTCGGCGCATCCGTGGGTCCGCTCGTCGGCGGCTATTTAGTGGCCCCTGAAAAAGTCGTCGTTTGAGGCAATAAAAAAGGAATCGCAAGTTCTAGTGGTGAAGTGGTTGTTGTCCAGACAATCACAAAATCACCCGAGGTACATGCGAATTCCTTTTGCTTACGGGTTCGGCATGGCACCATAGGATTCCTGTTAAGGGGTATTAGAAAATGCTGCGGACTCATCAAAATCAGACGACACTTTGGGATGCCATCCTGCCAGGACCATTGCTCAGTCTGCCGACGGAACTGGAGTATGTGGATCAAATCTTAAATGACGAACGGTTCATGCTCCCGTTCCTTGAGAACTTTAATTCGTCCATGGGACGCCCAACGATCCCGGTACAAACATACTTGCGTCTCATGTACCTTAAGTTCCGCTACCAGTTGGGGTACAAAACGCTTGTTCAGGAAGTCAGCGACAGCATTGCATGGCGCCGCTTCTGCCACATTGCAATTGACGAGAAAGTGCCGGACGCCAGTACACTCATCAAGGCCAGAAAGCGTTATGGCGAGGGTACCGTCGAGCAATTGAATGAACTGTTGGTTAAGAAGTTAAGTGAGCAGAAGGTCATCAGGCATCGCAAGTTTCGTACGGATACCACAGTGGTCGAATCGGACATTCATCACCCAACAGACGCAACTCTTTTGCAGGACGGCGTTCGTGCCATCACCGGGACGGTTAACCGCATCCGCAAACTGGCGTCTCACGCCACAGAGGGTTTCGTTGATCAAACAGATGCCGTAAAGAAAAAGGTTCTGTCGTTTACAAAGGTGCTGCGTCGACGGATGAGCAAGTCCTGGGATGAAGTCAACCAAATCACTCAGGACGTTGTGGATATCACGCAAAATGTGCTGCAACAGGCAGAGTTAGTGATTGAGAAGCTGCAGCGAACGAAGAAGCTATCTGTAGAGGCGCAGGAACAAAAGCTCCAATCCCTTGTGGATAAGACGAAGCAACTACTCGACCAAGCCAAACAAGTCATCAGCGGAAATCGAATCATCCCGGATCGTATCATCAGCATTCATGACCCCGAAGCTCGGCCAATCAAAAAAGGCAAACTCGCAAAGAAGGTTGAGTTTGGTTACAAGGTCCGAATCGATGAGACAGAGAGTGGGTTCGTGACCGGGTACGCCGTCTATACAGGCAATCCATCCCGATGACGACCTGCTCGTCCCGGCTGTGCAGCATCATCAAGAGGTATTTGGTTCAGCGCCTCATGCAGTTGCGGCGGACCGAGGATTCAGCAGCCGCAAGAATGAACGGGTGTTGCAAGAAGAATTCGGTATTCAGTATGTGAGCACCCCATTTCGAGGTAAAAAGAGCAAGGCAAGAGCGGAGTTGGAGCAGGAGCACTGGTACAAGAACTTGCAAAGATTCAGAGCTGGTGGCGAAGCCAAGATATCGCTTCTGAAACAAAAATACGGACTGGGTCGCAGCCGATTCCGAGGGCACTCAGGCACATCGGCATGGGTTGGATACGGAATCATGACCCACAATCTAAGGAGAGCGGCCCAAGTAGGCCGATAATCAGCATCTGAAAGCATTCAGGAAGAACGACAGCCCCGAAAATCTC
>CAVWUS010000034.1:0-9764 GCA_963758235.1 uncultured Alicyclobacillaceae bacterium
TCATATAGTGGTTTTTACAATCTTTGAACGCTATATATGGTGGTTCCTCTGTTCGTAATTGCTATTCTGCAAAATCCTCAATTCTTTGCGCCATGAACCGTATCATAAAAAACAGCATGTATTTTCGTCGATGACGACATATAGGGGTGAGTATGCCGTTAGAGTGGTGTGCCTTATTTTTCCATACAAGTTAATCTGTTTCCAAATCTACTTGCACTTAAGGGGGCCTATGTGCAGTAGCGTAGGTACCGTTGCTATGTTTAGGTCAGGTAATCAAAAATACTCATTACAGTTTTCTCTGCTATTCACAAATATGTTGTAAAATATTTCCGAAATGTTTAGGGCGGTGGATTTATGCGTCAAATCCTTACTGCTAGTTTCATCACATGTTCTTTAATTTTCTTCGGCTTGGCATTAATCTTCATCAACAAAGTACCCGATTTTTTCGACGGGTGCATGTTCGGTGTGTCATTCGGTTTTATGTTTCTGTTTTACATCAGGCGCAGACGAAACCTATCTTGAAATTAGTGGCGCGTAAATCATTAAGCCATTAACCGTGTGGCTGTCCCAAAAGCCAATTTTTGATTTTCGGATCCCCACTTTGGCTAATAACTCATCAGTATACAAAGCCTCCATCTCCACCCTAACAGTGGATTTGGAGGCTTTCTCATTGAAATTTTGGGACTGGCTGATTTAGCGCGACCCTTTTGGGACAGCCCCTTAGTCGCTTTCGCTAGGGCTTAGGGGCAGGAATATTTAACAAGTACGTTACAAATTTAAAATACTTGCGTCTTACCTATATAGGGGGAGTTTCCGTTCCTTGCTATAGTACGGGAGTAAAACCATTCAGACATACAGTGACGGAGTTCGAAATGTCCTGGAAACCGTTCAGATGACACAAGGGACTGACAGTGCGACCATCATCGCCTGGAGTCTTGCATGGGATGTAGACAGTTGCCGTCGACTACATTACTTGGACTGAATATCCATTAAGGTTGTTCATTGAACATTACGGTAGATTGGATGGATTGAGGAGATCCATATGCCACTACATGTGCCACCTTTCGAAATGACAGATATAGAGGACTTAGCCGTGCTCATTGGTGAATTGGGCTATCAGATAAACTTCACACGCGGTGCTTTTCGACGTCTTTCAGACATATTTATCAGTACGAGCTTTTGTATTAAGGAGAGTACATATGTCTGGAGTATTTGCCGCAATCCTTTCGGTCATCTGTTATTCGTTCTCGTATGTGTTTTTACATAAGGGACAAGTCAAGTCCGACATCGAAGATAATGGTCTCTTAGCTGTGTTAGTTATTGGGTTCGTGACTCTTGGGGTCGGTGCTGAGTTTGTAATACAATCCCACGGATCGAAAGTCTTCTCTGGCTTTGCAACCAAGGATCAACTAATCGGGTACGGGTTTGCCGCTCTTTCCGGAATAATTGGGACATTATTTGGGAGATTGTCGGTCTATGCCGCGATTCATCGCTTAGGTGCAACGCGAGGCATCGTAGTAGGTAGTTTAGAGACCTTAGTAACTTTAGTTCTTGCGGTATTAATCCTACGTGAAACGTTCCACGTTACCGACGTTATGGGGCTACTCTTACTTATCTGTGGTATTTGTCTTTTGATTCTTGAAAGGCTAGTTGTGCAAGACCGTTCAACGGTAAAACAAGGAGTAATATTCGGTTTAGTAGGCGCGTTACTTCAAGGATCGGGTCATTTCGTGCGTAAACTTGGTACGACGCCACTCATTGTCCCAACCATTGCAGCAGCGATAGATCTTTTGGCGGCATTACTTTTTTATGTCATATTGCTCGCGCTTTCAGGGCGGTTACGAAAATATTTAGCTCAATATATAAAGGCTTTGAATCCTTACATCATCGCAGCTGGTTTCTGTTCCGCGGCTGGCGTACTGCTTTTCTTTGTCTCAGTAAGGACGGTTCCGGTTTGGGAGGTCGCTATGATACTCGGTATAGAACCGATTGCAGTGACCATCATATCTAAACTGTTGTTCCGTGACTTGGAGAAAATAAGCTTGATGACCGGCATTTATACTATAGTGGTAACTATAGGAATTATTCTTCTACAAATGAGGTAAACTTTCTCGTTTCTCCACGACGCCTAGATGTGCCGTCGATTTTGTCTACAAATGAAATTCAGATGGAGCCAAGGATTTCTAAACTTAAGGGCTTAGGTACAAATATGCCACAGATAATAACACCGGGGCGTCGCCGAGATCGTTTTTGCATGAACGTGCAGTTCTAACTAGTGGCCCCTGAAAAAGTCGTCGTTTGAGTTTACCTCCGCCCGATGGGGTGCCAGATGGGACTTTTTCAGGCGCCACTAACTAATGACCAGCGTCTGTGTAGGATTTATGCCAAGTGCAACAATGATGACCGTAGGTAACATGGTTACGACGCGCCGAATCCACACTGGTATGGTGAATCCGACAAACCCTTGCATGATGACTTGCCCTGCCATGGTACCAACAGCGGAGCTGGAGAACCCGGATGCCAAAAGAGATGTGAGGAACATAGCTGCCGCGGATGAACCGAGAAACGGTGTCAGGGTTTTATAGGCTGTTTGAATGTCGGCGATGTTTGTGTGGCCGGTCCCGTAGAACACCGATGCCGCCATATACATCATCGAAAGATTGATTACCCCCGCCAGGGTCATGGCAATGAGCACTTCCTTGGTGCTAAAACCGTGGATTCGTTTTTTCTCTTCGTCGTTCCTCGGGACGATCCGGTTTTGCGTCAGTCCCGAGCAACAGGAGTTGACCAGTTCATGGCTGCTCCGGCTGATCGCAGTTTCGGTTCGAAATGGTGTCAATTATGGTCTGCGCATACATGGCGTGGATTCTGTTGGCAGGTGTCGCGTTCACCGCATTGCTCGGTTGGTGGTGGATTGATTCCATCGCGGCATTGGGACTTGTGTACTACGTGATTAAAGAGGGATGGGAAGCGGTAGAGGAAGCCAGGGGCAATGAAGACCCTGCGCCTGTTGATGCGACATCCGAAAGCGCATCCTCGCCGCACCTGGCTTTTATCCCTGGTGCATACAATCGCTTGCTTCGTTGGACTGGAGGCCAGTGCCTTTTTGCCTGGGCGATCTCGCCAGGCTTCTCAGCTTTCGGTGAAGCACCCAGTACCCCGCAGCGAGGGCGATCACCATGACAATCGCCGGTACCAATTCTTGCTTCCAGTCAGCCTCCAACAGCTTGAACAGATGATCGAGCAATCCGCCCAAATAAATGAAAGTGGCCGACCAGAGCAACGATCCCGCCAACATCAGTGGGACGTAAGTACGCAGGCGCATCCTTTGTATGCCCGTGATATACGGGAGGATATCCCGAACAACGGCGATGTAACGTGAAATCAGTAGGGTTACCCAGCTGAAACGCTCGAACATTGCTTCACTTTGTTCCAAGCGGGCAGGCGTCAGAAAGACGTACTTCCCATATTTCTCGAGTACGGGGCTGGCCAAACCACCGACCTACACCATAGGATAGCATTGCTCCGGTAAACGTCCCGAGGCCAGTGACGAGGACGAGTGGGAGCAACTGAAAGTGCGTGGTATCGCTGCGGGCGGCGATACCGACTGTAATCAATAGCGTCTCGCCTGGCGACCACGAGAATGAAATATTCCAGCATCAAACCGATAAAGAGGCCGATGTAACCATACTGGTTTACGAAATGCATAAACATCGATCATAAAGCCACCTTTTTGGCCTGGATTATATGCGAATCCGTTCGAAAGAACAGGGATAGTACATTGTACGCGCTTTATCATACCAAGGGTATTTCAACATTCACTCAAACACTGACAAGGGCGTGATAACCAATTTTCAATTAATTCTGGAATTGCCTATGTTATGATAGCTTGTACAACCGTCGCGCTTCTCTTGACCCTATCCGAAAGAGGAGGATGATGTGGATGGACAAGAATGTGTTTTTCAATCGTGTACCCATTGTCGGAAGTGAACCGACCGTTATGCCTGGCGCAGCAATCGTTGGGCCAACCGATTCCAGTCAAAGAATCGCCGTGACCGTCGTGTTGAGACGTCGTTCCCTTTCGGACTTGACTCGCAGCGTTGAGGAAGCGAGCAGGATCCCCCCTGCGCAGAGAATGTTCATGTCGCATGATGAATTTGCCACAACGCACGGAGCCGATCCCAAGGATATTAAAGCAGTACAAGAATTTGCGAAAGAATACGGCCTGGCCGTTGAACGGTTCGATTCGGCTGCTGCGACGATGGTTCTGTCGGGTACGGCAGCGGCTTTGAACAATGCCTTCAGTGTCGAGCTGAAGAATTATGAACACCCGGATTTCAGCTATCATAGCCATGCGGGATCGGTTCATGTGCCAGTCCACTTAAGTGAGGCTGTTACCGCGGTGCCTCGGCCTCGACAACCGTCCACTCGCTCGCCCACATTTCCGTATCCGCCAAGAACAAACTGAATTATTACGTTCGTCAGCAGCCGAGACGTCCTATACTCCGCCCCAAGTAGCGCAGCTTTATCATTTTCCAACGAACGTAAATTGCAAGGATCAATGCATCGCCATCATTGAGCTGGGCGGTGGTTACAGTTCCGCTAATCTTGACCAGTACTTCGCCAATCTTGGTGTACCGTCTCCGGCCATCACCGCCGTATCGGTGGATGGGGGGCGCAATCAACCCACAGGCAGTGTGAACGGACCGGATGGGGAAGTCGATCTCGATATTGAAGTCGTTGGAGCGGTTGCACCGGGCGCTCGCATTGTTGTCTACTTTGCACCGAACACCGATGCTGGTTTTCTCAATGCAATCACCACCGCGACGCACGACCAAACCAATAAACCCTCGGTGATTTCTATCAGTTGGGGCGGACCTGAAAGTTCGTGGACAGCCCAAGCGCTGCAGTCGATAAACAGTGCCTTGCAGAATGCTGCCGCGCTTGGTATAACGGTTTGTTGTGCGGCGGGAGATAACGGATCGACCGATGGCGTCAACGATGGCAGCTATCACGTGGATTTCCCGGCTTCCTCGCCATATGCACTTGCTTGCGGCGGGGACCCGGCTAACGGGATCGGGAAGCTCGATTATAAACGAAACCGTGTGGAATGATGGGGCGGGCGGCGGGGCTACGGGCGGCGGCGTAAGTGATGTCTTTGCCTTGCCCAGCTGGCAAGCGAATGCACAAGTTCCGCCGTCAGCAAACCCCGGGGGGCGAATTGGTCGTGGTGTACCAGATGTGGCAGGCGATGCCGACCCGGTGACAGGTTACCAAGTGCTTGTCGACGGTCAGCAGTTGGCAATTGGGGGAACAAGTGCTGTAGCGCCCCTATGGGCAGGCTTGATCGCAATCGCGAATCAAACCATTGGCCACCCAGTGGGCTTTGTTAACCCGATTTTATACAGCACTCCAAGTAGTTCCAACGCTTTTCGAGATATCACGAGTGGAAACAACGATATAAGTGGAACGGGCGATGTCTATCAGGCAGGCCCAGGCTGGGACGCCTGCACTGGCCTTGGCAGCCCGAATGGCGAGAACTTGATTGCTGCGCTCAGCCAAGCGGGTGGTACGAGCTGAGTGAGGGTTGCCAGGCGAGGGCGTGAATATCAGAAAACGCCGCTTCCGCCAATAACCTACCATTGCACATAAAAGAAGATGGATCACATACCAGCCAAATGGGGGTATCCCAAAAGTCAATTTTTGATTTTTGGAGCCCCACTTTGGCTAATAATTCAACAGCATAAAAAGCCTCCATCTCCACCTTAACAGTGGATTTGGAGGCTTTCTCGTTAAAATTTTGGGACTTTCTGATTTAGCTCGACCCTTTTGGGACAGCCCCATTTGCGCGCGCAAGAGCAGGGCACAGTTTCAACTGCTTAGGGTGATGGTGGCTGCTGTAACACCAGCGCCTTTCAGTGTGATTTGCGTCGGCGCTTTGGCTTCGATTTCAATTGTTTCTTGGATGGTTCGTCAAGTATTGATTCTAATAGTCCGTGTAAATAACGTAGTTCTGTTCGCAGTTCTTCCTCGGACGTCTGCCGAATGCGGCTCTCGACTCTTGGGTAAAGTGCCCGAACAGCGCCAGTGACCACTGTTTTTTCGAAGCCCTGGACGTAACGCAGTGCCCGGTCAATGACCTGTTGCATCCCCCAAATGGTCTTGTCAGACAGGGATTCCTGCTTGATATCTGACACAGTGTTTACCCCCTACATTCGATGTCGCACGTCGGCCGGCTACGCCTTATAACACGGTACGTGCAAGATGAGGAATTCCACAGGACATTTGACGGGGGATATGTACCTATATGTGCGGATGCCCGTCCGATTGTACACCTATCCGGGGCGTTTCAGATTGATCCGCATGGATCACATAAGTACCACAATGGTTGTTATTCGAAGGGTTGCGGTTGGACTCGCTGCTTTAGTTTTCGGTACAACTTCGCTGCCTGCATATGCTGCATCTTCACATAGTACGGCGCATGCACAGACGCAGCAGGCAACAGTGATGATCCGACGCAGACATTTGACCACACGAACCTTATAGACCAATTGGAAGCTCATAAGTTAACCTGGAAAGGCTATATGGAGAGCATGCCAAGCCCTGGCTTCAAAGGGTATTGGTATCCAGACATTGAGCCTGCGGGCACCTCGCCATCGACACCCCCCTCAAACGCCCTGTATGCCATCAAACATAATCCATTTCAGCTGATGACAGACATTGCGGATAAGCCAAAACGTGAGAAAAACATCGTTCCATTTACCCAACTGCGGACGGACCTGAAGGATAACAAGGTTCCAAATTTCGCGTTCATTACGCCGAATATGATTGATGACATGCACGGGCAGCCTCCATACACAAAGACACAGCAGTTTCTGTTCAATGCCGGCGATAACTTTGTAAAAAATACTGTACAGGAAATTATGAACTCGAAGAGCTGGAAGACGAGTAAATCGGTCATTTACATCACCTGGGATGAAGCGGGGTATCCTTCTGGGTTCGTAACGCCCTCAGATTACAGACCTTTACAGCTCCCGGTCCGGATGCGCCAGTCGTTCCGGCGGGCAATGTGGATGGGTATGACTGGCCGGGTGGTGCGTACGGTGGTGGAAATGTCGCGCTCATTATGATTGCAATGCTGACATGCACCATTTCACGCTCAATACTTAGGCCGATCACTATTCTTTGCTGCGCACCATTGAACAGAATTGGAACCTCGGCTTCTTGGGGGATGCATCTGATTCCCAGCAAGTTAAAACGATCCCGGTTCCAGGGGAACCGAAAGAATAAGCCAGTCCGGGGCGGTTTTACAAATGCGCTGGGGATGTGCCTGGCAGAGCACAAAGACATGAATTCGCGAAAGGGGTATGTATATGCCAAACCCAGACGATTGCTCAGATAACGTGGAAAAACTGCAGCGTTCCATCGACAATACGATGGCCAACCTGCGTGAGGCCGAGGATTTTGTTAAGGCGCATGGGGATGAGATGAGTGCGCAGGATAAGCATGACATTGAAGAAAAAAATGAACGCCGCGAACGTGCCACTGAAGGGTTCAGAGCGGAAATAAAGGACGAAGTGAATTATCAGAAGCACTGACCTTGCGTCTATACCGCGCCGCCAGCGCATGCCTGGCGGCGGGATGGCTGTTATGGTTTGCTTTCATTGACGAAATTAGCGATGAAGCGAAGGGTATCCGATTGGGTACAATCGCTTGGCGAATCAGAGTGAACAGATGCATACGATCATGCAACCATGCAACCGTACGCGACCCCATGATCGAGGTGAAGCATCGATGATTCGCAAAGCCTGGTATGCTGTTCTTCCTTCATTGGAACTGTCATGCGAACCGATAAGGCTGACCGTTCATGGGATCGACTTTGTATTGTACCGTGATGACCATGGGAATCCACACGTGTTTAACGCCTACTGCCCACATCGGGAATGTGATTGTCCCTAGGCACTGTGCAGGAATCACATTTAATTTGCCCATACCATGGATGGCGGTTTAATGATCTTGGTATTTGCACACATGTTCCCGCCAATCGTACGGGTAAACCCATTCCTGCCAGAGCTCGCCTCGACGTGTATCCCGCCTGTGATCGAGCGGATCTCGTATGGGTTTACACCCATCCATTGCAAAACCAAGCAAATGCACCGGCTCTGACCATTTTTCCTGAATTGGATAAAGCAGGGTGGGTGTATGTGCCTTTCAGAGCGACGTGGGAGGCACACTTTAGCCGCGTGGTTGAGAGCGTACTGGACGTGTCTCACCTGCCGCCTCATGTTTTGTCCAGCGTACAAATGTGGCCGGATAAGCCCGTATTGTAAAAACGATGGGGCGAATGCACCGCTTCTCCAATATGTGCCGTACATAGAGTGCGGTGACGAGGGGGGATGGCGGTGCGTACGATTGTCTTTTTAGGCATGAAGCGAAGCGGATCACTCCGTGAGGCTGTTACGGCAGCAGCCAAACGTCTTAAATTAAACACGGTTGTTCTAACCGACCGCCGATCATTTGTTCGGGATCAACAACAATTTCCGGATGTCCATCGGATGATCTACGTCGAAAAATGGGACTACGAATTGTTGAAAGGCATCATTCGGTCGCTTGAATCAGAAGGGATGTGGATTGAGGGGATTGTCAGCTTGATGGATCCGCTCGTCTCACTGGCCGCTGCCCTCGCAGAGGAGTTTGGCTTAAACCGTTTGACTTTGTCAGCCGTGGAGGCTATGGAAGACAAGATACAGACCCGCAAAGCATTGAGACATACATCGTATAACCCAGCGTTTCAGATCTGTTATCCGGATGACTATTCGAGTGAGATTATAGCGTCCATGTTGAAGTACCTACCTGTTGTCATCGGCTGCCCTGGATTCAACCGGATCGAAAGACGTGCGCCGAGCACTGGATCGCAAACAGTTTGAAAATCGGCTGGCGTTGTTTCGATCTCGCTTTCCATCAAAGAAACTATTGATTGAGCAATATCTCCCGGGACCACAGTACTTGGTGGAGGTTCTGGCCAACGAGGGCGTCATCACGCCGGTCGCAATTATCAAGCAGCACATGCTGAACCGGAGAGGGTACATGATTGTCGACGGTTACGCTGTCCTCATTGATCCTGCCGACGAATTTCGGGAGAGCATTATGGGGGCCGTGGAAGAGATTGTGCAAACGCTTGGAATGGAAACCGGAACATTTCACTTGGAGCTGAGGCAGGATACAAACGGTGATTGGAAGCTCATTGAAATCAATCCCCTGAATTTCGGGCGGCGCGATGAACCGAATGATTCAAATTGCCTACGGTACTAACTATGTCGAGGAGATACTGAAACTGATATTAGGTGACGAGCCGGATGTCACACCCAAGTACCAGCGACATGTTTACACGCAATTTGTGACCTCTCCTAAGTCTGGGATCCTCGAACGGGTGATCGGGAAGAACAGGGCATATCAGGTACTTGATGTTAAAGAAGTCTTTATCAACCGCAGGCGCGGCCAGCGCATCCATCGCCCTGAATCGATGGGGCATCGCTATGCATACGTGATCGCCGCAAACGACGATTCGTTGGATGCTGCCAAAGATGCAGCTGTTCGAGCTGCACAGGAAATTCAATTCGTGCTTAAGGGGAAGTGACAAGGCATGGACAACATTCGGATTGGCTATTTTCACACACGCAAAAATCCGGATAAGATTCAAAAGCTGTACGCCTTCAATGCGGTTGCAAAGGCTGAAGGCGTCGACTTTTTTTACTTTACGCCTC
>CAVWUS010000035.1:0-30127 GCA_963758235.1 uncultured Alicyclobacillaceae bacterium
TGAGAGAGGAGCCCGCGGCGCATTAGCTAGTTGGTGAGGTAACGGCTCACCAAGGCGACGATGCGTAGCCGACCTGAGAGGGTGACCGGCCACACTGGGACTGAGACACGGCCCAGACTCCTACGGGAGGCAGCAGTAGGGAATCTTCCGCAATGGGCGAAAGCCTGACGGAGCAACGCCGCGTGAGCGAAGAAGGCCTTCGGGTTGTAAAGCTCAGTCACTCGGGAAGAGCGGATGGGAGAGGGAATGCTCCCATCGAGACGGTACCGGGAGAGGAAGCCCCGGCTAACTACGTGCCAGCAGCCGCGGTAATACGTAGGGGGCGAGCGTTGTCCGGAATCACTGGGCGTAAAGCGTGCGTAGGCGGTTTTGTAAGTCTGGGGTGAAAGTTCATGGCTCAACCATGAGAATGCCTTGGAAACTGCAGAACTTGAGTGCTGGAGAGGCAAGGGGAATTCCACGTGTAGCGGTGAAATGCGTAGATATGTGGAGGAATACCAGTGGCGAAGGCGCCTTGCTGGACAGTGACTGACGCTGAGGCACGAAAGCGTGGGGAGCAAACAGGATTAGATACCCTGGTAGTCCACGCCGTAAACGATGAGTGCTAGGTGTTGGGGGTTACCGCCCTCAGTGCCGAAGGAAACCCAATAAGCACTCCGCCTGGGGAGTACGGTCGCAAGACTGAAACTCAAAGGAATTGACGGGGGAGGCACAAGCAGTGGAGCATGTGGTTTAATTCGAAGCAACGCGAAGAACCTTACCAGGGCTTGACATCCCCCTGACCGGTACAGAGATGTACCTTCCCTTCGGGGCAGGGGAGACAGGTGGTGCATGGTTGTCGTCAGCTCGTGTCGTGAGATGTTGGGTTAAGTCCCGCAACGAGCGCAACCCTTGATCTGTGTTACCAGCGGGTAAAGCCGGGGACTCACAGGTGACTGCCGGCGCAAGTCGGAGGAAGGTGGGGATGACGTCAAATCATCATGCCCTTTATGTCCTGGGCGACACACGTGCTACAATGGGCGGCACAACGGGAAGCGAGACCGCGAGGTGGAGCAAAACCCTGAAAACCGCTCTCAGTTCGGATTGCAGGCTGCAACCCGCCTGCATGAAGCTGGAATTGCTAGTAATCGCGGATCAGCATGCCGCGGTGAATCCGTTCCCGGGCCTTGTACACACCGCCCGTCACACCACGAGAGTTGGCAACACCCGAAGTCGGTGGGGTAACCCGCAAGGGAGCCAGCCGCCGAAGGTGGGGCTGACGATTGGGGTGAAGTCGTAACAAGGTAGCCGTATCGGAAGGTGCGGCTGGATCACCTCCTTTCTACGGAGAAGTTGAGGCGAAGACCTCAAAGTAAGATGTTGACGGACGAGACACGAGCAGGACGAGGAGCAAAACGAACGAGGAGGGAAGCGTACGTTTGGTACGTGAGCCTTCCGAGTGAGTTGCAGCGACAAAGTCATGCGAAGTGGATTTGTGCGTCAGGCGCGTCTCTCTGTTGTGTTTAGTTTTGAGGGAGCCAAGGAGCCTTCGGGCTTTAGGTGAACTCAAACGGGGAAGTAGCTGTGAAAGCAGCCAACCCCCTGAGGCTTGAGTGCCGAGCAGGGCAAGGAGCAAGCTGAACGAGGAGGGGAGCGTACGTTTGGTACGTGAGTCTTCCGAGTGAAGCGAAGCGACACAGCCATGCGAAGGCAATCGAGCATCAGGTACCTTGGAAACTGGATAGCGAGTTAATCTCCTGTAAACTTTTTAGGGTAACTATGTATCGGGCGTAATGCCTGACACAGGTGAAGGTAGAAAGGGCGCACGGAGGATGCCTAGGCGCTAGGAGCCGACGAAGGACGGGGCGAACACCGAAATGCCACGGGGAGCTGTAAGCGAGCTTTGATCCGTGGGTGTCCGAATGGGGGAACCCACCAGTCGTGATGGGCTGGTACACTGCACTGAATACATAGGTGCAGGTGAGGCAACCGGGAGAACTGAAACATCTCAGTACCCCGAGGAAGAGAAAACAAACGTGATTCCGTCAGTAGTGGCGAGCGAAAGCGGAAGAGCCTAAACCGGATACGCGAGAGACCTTGCAGGGGTTGCGTAGACGGGGTAGCGGGGCTTGCGTAGGCCAGGCTGCAAAACTGGCCGCGAAGTAAGAAAACAACACTGTAGAAGAACGGCATGGGAAGGCCGGCCAAAGAGGGTGAGAGCCCCGTATTCGAAGCAGTGGCGACTTTGTCGCAAGACCCCAAGTACCGCGGGACACGAGGAACCCCGTGGGAATCTGGGAGGACCACCTCCTAAGGCTAAATACTCCCTAGCGACCGATAGCGGATAGTACCGTGAGGGAAAGGTGAAAAGCACCGCGGGAGCGGAGTGAAATAGAACCTGAAACCGTGTGCCTACAATCAGTCGAAGCATGCATGACATGTGACGGCGTGCCTTTTGTAGAATGAACCGGCGAGTGATGATGACCAGCGAGGTTAAGGTGGAGACCGGAGCCGAAGCGAAAGCGAGTCTGAAGAGGGCGAATAGTTGGTTGTCATCGACCCGAAACCGGGTGATCTACCCCTGGCCAGGGTGAAGTGCGGGTAACACCGCATGGAGGCCCGAACCCACTGGCGTTGAAAAGCCAGGGGATGAGCTGGGGGTAGGGGAGAAATTCCAATCGAACTCGGAGATAGCTGGTTCTCCCCGAAATAGCTTTAGGGCTAGCGTCAGGGGATGAGTTGCGGAGGTAGAGCACTGATTGGGTGCGGGGCCCGACCAGGGTTACCAAGCTCAGTCAAACTCCGAATGCCGCAATATCGACCCTGGCAGTCAGACTACGAGTGCTAAGATCCGTGGTCAAAAGGGAAACAGCCCAGACCAACAGCTAAGGTCCCAAAGTACCAGTTCAGTGGGAAACGATGTGGCGTTGCACAGACAACCAGGATGTTGGCTTAGAAGCAGCCACCATTCAAAGAGTGCGTAATAGCTCACTGGTCGAGTGGCGCTGCGCGGAAAATGTAACGGGGCTAAACTGGACACCGAAGCTTTGGATGCGTGTTAAACATGCGTGGTAGGGGAGCGTTCCATGGGCGGAGAAGCTGTACCGGAAGGTATGGTGGAGCGCATGGAAGTGAGAATGCCGGTATAAGTAGCGAAAAGACAAGTGAGAATCTTGTCCGCCGAAAGCCCAAGGGTTCCTGGGGAAGGATCGTCCGCCCAGGGTTAGTCGGGACCTAAGGCGAGGCCGAAAGGCGTAGTCGAAGGACAACTGGTGGAAATTCCAGTACCACTCCCGAGCGTTTGAGCGATGGGGTGACGCAGGAGGTTCAGGGAAGCGGCCGGATGGAAGAGGCCGTCCAAGCAGCGAGTGTGGTGCATAGGCAAATCCGTGCACCTGGGCATGAGCTGTGATGGGGAGGGAAGCAAAGTACCGAAGTCCCGCGAATCACACTGCCGAGAAAAGCCTCTAGTGAGCAAAGGAGTGCCCGTACCGCAAACCGACACAGGTGGGCGCGTGGAGAACACGAAGGCGCGCGGGAGAACTCTCGTTAAGGAACTCGGCAAAATGGCCCCGTAACTTCGGGAGAAGGGGCGCTCGAAAGAGCCGCAGTGAAAAGGCCCAAGCGACTGTTTATCAAAAACACAGGTCTCTGCTAAGCCGAAAGGCGACGTATAGGGGCTGACGCCTGCCCGGTGCTGGAAGGTTAAGAGGAGGGGTTAGCCGAAAGGCGAAGCTCCGAATTGAAGCCCCAGTAAACGGCGGCCGTAACTATAACGGTCCTAAGGTAGCGAAATTCCTTGTCAGGTAAGTTCTGACCCGCACGAAAGGCGTAACGACTTGGGCGCTGTCTCAACGAGAGACCCGGTGAAATTGTAATACCTGTGAAGATGCAGGTTACCCGCGGCTAGACGGAAAGACCCCGTGGAGCTTGACTGCAACTTGATATTGAAGATGGGTATCTCATGTACAGGATAGGTGGGAGACAGAGAAGCTGGGGCGCCAGCCTCGGTGGAGTCACCCTTGGGATACCACCCTTGAGATGCCTGTCTTCTAACCTGGCACCATGAAACTGGTGTGGGGACCGTGTCAGGTGGGCAGTTTGACTGGGGCGGTCGCCTCCTAAAAGGTAACGGAGGCGCCCAAAGGTTCCCTCAGCGCGGATGGAAATCGCGCGAAGCGTGTAAAGGCAAAAGGGAGCTTGACTGCGAGACGGACAGGTCGAGCAGGGACGAAAGTCGGGCTTAGTGACCCGGCGGCACCGAGTGGAAGGGCCGTCGCTCAACGGATAAAAGCTACCCCGGGGATAACAGGCTGATCTCCCCCAAGAGTCCACATCGACGGGGAGGTTTGGCACCTCGATGTCGGCTCATCGCATCCTGGGGCTGTAGTCGGTCCCAAGGGTTGGGCTGTTCGCCCATTAAAGCGGTACGCGAGCTGGGTTCAGAACGTCGTGAGACAGTTCGGTCCCTATCTGCCGCGGGCGCAGGATACGTGAGAGGAATCGTCCTTAGTACGAGAGGACCGGGATGAACTGACCGCTGGTGTCCCAGTTGTTCCGCCAGGAGCACAGCTGGGTAGCTAAGTCGGGAAGGGATAAGCGCTGAAAGCATCTAAGCGCGAAGCCCCCCTCAAGATGACGTATCCCATCCAGCAATGGAGTAAGACCCCTTGAAGAAGACGAGGTAGATCGGTCCGGTGTGGAAGCACAGCGATGTGTGGAGCAGACGGATACGAATCGGTCGAGGGCTTCACCAGGGCATACCCTGGTTGACAGGAGAGATGACACTCGCATTCAGTTTCCAAGGTATCTACCTTGTGAGTCAGGTAAACACCTGAGTTACAAGTGAGATAACCGAGGATAAAGGGCGTTGCACGGAACGGCTCGTGTAAACGCAGAAGTGGAGTGCAATACCCTTTATCCAGTCTGGTGACTATGGCGGAGGGGAAACACGCGTTCCCATCCCGAACACGACCGTGAAGACCTCCAGCGCCGATGATACTTGGAGCGCGAGCTCCTGGGAAAGTAGGACGTTGCCAGGCATGAGCAGAGAAAGCCCAGTGCATTTGCACTGGGCTTTTTCGTTATGCATGGTGAGTTGTATCCATGGTGAAATAACAGCGTAGAGCAGCTTATTCGCTCAAAATGGGTCGTGTGTGTCGTAAATAAACGGTTCCCGATGGCTTAAGCGCCGTTTAGCGTGCGAATGGACATGTGTTTTGGGAGTTTAAGCGGTTCTGAGCAGCTTAATGTGCGGGACTAACCTTGAAACAGCACAATAAGCTGTTCTGGGCCGCTATGAGAAGACCGTATGCAAGGCTCCGACAAATAAGGCTGTCTGAACGCGCTATTTGAATCCGGGGCAGGTGCGGGACCGAGGATAAGGTTGTCCCAAAATCTTATTCCGGTAGATGCGGAACCGGCAAGTTGATAACTGGCCGAATAACGATCCAGCAACGTCTTATCCGCCAAAAGCAAGGCTGCCGGAACAAAATAAGGTCTGCGGGAAAGCGTTATTCTGTCGGCGGGCGACCGTCGGGAGCCCAAGTTCAGGCCAGCTGCGCCGACGCCCCCACCGATGCCGCCGCCAAACTCGGCCTCACCGGTCTAGGTCACAACCCACGTCCAGGCTTGCGCAGCAACTCGTGCCCCCAATTCCCCATCACGGCCTACTTCATGAGGCCGTGGAGGAAGAGTTGGCTAAAGACGGAGGCTACCTGCTCGGCCGTCATCGGGCCTCCAGGTTGGTACCAGCGATAGACCCAGTTACAGGCACCGAGCAGGGCGAGCGCTGTAATTTTAGGTTCAGTTGGCCGGAATTCTCCAGTTGCTTGCCCGTCGGTTAGAATCTGTGTCCATAATTCCAGGTAGCGATCGGTGAGCTCCTGGATAACCTGATGCGGGCTTTCGCCGAGAGAAAAGGCTTCTCGCAGCAGGACAGTGGTGGTTTGGAGGTTCGAGATGGAGACCGTTAAATGGTTCTCAATCGCTTTGATAATTTTCTGCTCTGCAGGGATATCTTCGGCCAGTACGGCTTCAAGTCGCTGGTTGAACTCGGCTATCGCCTGATGAGCGATGTGTAGCAGCAGATCCTCTTTGGAGTGGATGTAGTGATACAAACTGCCCTTCTGCAGGCCTACTTCATCCGCGATATCCTGTACGGACGTCGCATGATACCCTTTTTGTTCAAATAATTTTACTGCGGCGAGCGCAATTTCAGCTTGTTTATTGGAGGGCATGACTTTGTCAACCTTTCGCGGGCAGAGTTCAACTGCATGAAAATGTTCCTTTATGCAGAAGTTTATCTTTGTATGTATTTGCAGGTCAACGACCAGTCGGTAGGTTTTTATGGTGATCCGCACTAGTCTAAGCAAATTGGGTGAAACGAACCCAGTATTCAGCTTGCATTAGCGTGAGCAGACGCTATAATATAGTCAAGATTAGTCAAAGTCAAAACGCCGTGAAGGTTAAAGCGTCATACAGTCAAAGCGTCATAAAATCAAAGCGCAACACGGCATAAATAGCACACACCAAACAGCAACGGAGCCGTTGCAAACGATATGATGCCCGTTTATGGGTAATTTGAAATAATATCTACACGTTGGTCCCGTGACTGAATGCGCACTGTGCAAACATACGGTGGCGGGTCACGTGTGGTAGATGGGGGGACGTCGGTTGGCGAACAACATTTCAGATATCATTGAACAACACTTGAAGCGTATCTTGGATCAAAGCCCAGGCGGCATGGTCGAAGTCCAGCGCAGTGAGCTGGCTGACGTGTTTCAATGTGTTCCATCGCAGATCAACTATGTCATCTCAACGCGCTTTTCAATCGATCACGGTTATATCGTGGAATCTAAGCGCGGTGGTGGTGGCTATATTCGAATTCGCAGGGTATCACTTGGTCAAAATAGACCGTTGATGGAAGTAGCAAGATCGATTGGAGAGCGGCTGTCCCAGCGTGAAGCGGAGGGGCTCATCGAGCGGCTGTACCGCGAAGAACTGCTGACTGAGCGCGAACTCGTTCTGCTCAAAGCGGCTGTTTGTCGCGATGTGCTGCGGCTGGAACTTCCCATTCGCGATGAACTGCGCGCGCGTCTGTTGGCGCAGGTGCTCGCCAATCTTTCTGCATATAGTGAAAACGGATGAGCCTGGTGCAAATCAGGTAGGAGGTATGGCCTGTGTTATGCGAACGATGTCATGAACGGCAAGCCACCGTCTTTTTTACAAAGATCGTTGGTGGAGAAAAGAGCGCTTACCATCTATGCGAGGTCTGTGCCAAAGAGCAGGGTCAGCTGTTTGGCTCCGGTGTAAGCGGATTTCCGTTCAACCAGCTGCTGGGTGGACTGCTCAACATGGAATCTTCACCTGGGTTTACGGTACCAGCCACTGTTGCCGCGAAGTGCGATGTTTGCGGAATGACCTATACACAGTTTACGAAACTTGGTCGTTTTGGTTGTCCTCATTGTTATGAGAGTTTCGCTGCACGTCTCGAGCCGCTGCTGCGGCGGATTCAGACGGGGAGCACGCATACCGGCAAGATTCCTTCGCGATCGGGTGAGCGGGTCAAACTGCAAAAAAATCTGGAACGGCTGCGGCGAGAACTGCGGCAGGCTGTAGAGCTGGAGCAGTTTGAGCGTGCTGCGCAACTACGCGATCAAATACGTGACTTGGAAACACGCGTGGACGAATAGGGGGATGCGCGATGTCGTTGAGTGACTTTCTGGAACGGGCCATGAGTCATTGGATGAAAGACGGAGGCCCGGAAGATGACATTATTCTAACCAGCCGCATTCGGATCGCCCGTAACTTCCAAGGTCTGCCGTTCCCTCTGTTGCAGACGGACACGCATGCAAACCAGGTGATTACTGCTGTGCAGCAGGCGCTGGAAGGATCGGCGTTTCGGTCGCTGGGAGAATTTGAACTGGCTCGGACGAACCAGATGTCGGAGATTGACCGCCATGTGCTGGTTGAAAAGCATTTAATCAGCAAGGAGCTGGCCGATCAGTCGCGGTCGGGTGCGGTCGCGCTGAGAAGCGACGAAGTAGTCAGCATCATGGTGAACGAAGAAGACCATCTTCGCATTCAGTGTATTATGCCTGGGCTGCGTTTAGAGGAAGCTTGGAAGCTGGCGAACGAGATCGATGATGCACTCGAAAAAACCATCTCGTACGCGTTCGACGACCGGCTCGGCTATCTCACAGCCTGCCCGACAAATGTCGGCACGGGCATTCGCGCTTCGGTCATGATGCATCTGCCAGGATTGGTTTTATCCGGGCAAATTAACCGGATGTTGAGTGCGGTCTCGCAGGTCGGACTGGCGGTTCGCGGCATGTATGGCGAAGGAAGCGAATCAGCCGGTAACCTGTTTCAGGTATCGAATCAGGTCACCCTTGGCGAATCTGAAGAAGAGATCATTCAAAATCTGAAAACAATCGTTTTGCAGCTGATCGATCACGAACGAAACGCCCGCCAGGCGCTCAAAGAAAACAATCGAGATGCTTTGGAAGATCGCGTCTGCCGATCGTTTGGCATTCTGGCCTACGCGCGCAAGATGGATTCCCGTGAGGCGTTGGAGCGCTGCTCTGATGTTCGGTTGGGTATCGATCTCGGCATGATTCACGGCGTTTCCGCTGGTATTCTGAAGGAACTGATGGTCCTCACTCAACCAGCGTTTTTACAAAAGATATCCAGCCAAGAGTTGAATCCAGGGGAAAGAGACATTCGACGAGCCGCGCTCATTCGGGAACGGCTGAGACTCAACGATTCGGAGGTGCGATAACCATGTACGCACGATTTACGGAACGCGCTCAGAAGGTTTTGGCATTGGCACAGGAAGAAGCCACCCGGCTGCACCACCCGGGGGTAGGCACAGAACACATTTTACTCGGTCTGGCGCGCGAAGGTGAGAGCATAGCGGCCAAGGCACTGATCAGCCTTGGCGTGAGCGCGGAAAAGGTTCAGTCAGAAGTCGAAAAAATTATCGGCGCCGGTCAAAGTCAGGCGAGTGCAATGACGTATACGCCACGCGCCAAGAAAGTCATCGAACTATCCATAGATGAAGCGCGCAAACTCAACCACACATACGTCGGTACCGAACACATTCTGCTGGGATTGATTCGTGAAGGAGAAGGGGTCGCCGCTCGCGTGCTCGGCAATCTCGGTGTCAGCTTGAGCAAGGCGCGTCAACAGGTGCTGCAGTTGCTTGGTGGAGACATTTCGGAAGCAGCCCAAGATAAAGAATCAGGTGCTGGCACTCCGACGCTCGACTCGCTGGCGCGCGATTTGACACAGATGGCCCGTGACGGCAAGCTCGATCCGGTCATTGGCCGCAGCCAAGAAATTGAACGCGTCATCCAGGTGCTGTCGCGCCGGACAAAGAACAACCCGGTGCTGATTGGTGAACCTGGCGTCGGTAAGACGGCCATCGCTGAAGGTCTGGCACAACGCATCGTCACTGGCGATATCCCTGAGACCCTGCGCAACAAACGCGTCATGGTGCTGGACATGGGAACGGTCGTCGCCGGTACGAAGTATCGCGGTGAATTTGAGGATCGCCTGAAAAAAATCATGGAAGAAATCCGAGTTGCCGGAAACGTGATTCTGTTCATCGATGAATTGCACACCTTGATTGGCGCCGGCGGCGCAGAAGGTGCAATCGATGCATCGAACATCCTGAAACCAGCGCTCGCTCGCGGCGAACTGCAGTGCATCGGCGCGACGACGCTCGACGAATACCGCAAGCACATCGAAAAGGACGCTGCCCTCGAACGGCGCTTCCAGCCAATCACGGTCGACCAGCCGACGGCGGACGAAGCGATTCAGATTCTGCGCGGCCTACGCGATCGCTATGAAGCACACCACCGCGTCAAGATTACTGATGAAGCGGTGGAAGCGGCTGTTCGCTTGTCCGATCGCTACATTACTGACCGTTTCCTGCCGGACAAGGCAATCGACTTGATTGACGAAGCGGGATCGCGCGTAAGATTGCGGACGCACACGGCACCGCCAGACTTGAAGGAACTGGAGCAGCGTCTGGAAAAGGTGCGCAACGAGAAAGATGCAGCCGTACAGGGACAGGAGTTTGAAAAGGCAGCTGCCCTCCGCGATCAGGAGCAGAAACTGAAACAGGAACTCGAGACGCTCAAGGAACGGTGGAAGCAAACACAGGACGATCACGAAGTCAAGGTCACAGCAGACGACATTGCGCACATCGTGGCGGTCTGGACTGGGGTTCCGGTCAAACAGCTGGCACAGGAAGAATCTGAGCGCCTGATGAACCTCGAACAGGTGCTGCATGGGCGCGTGATAGGCCAGGGTGAAGCGGTCACTGCTGTCTCCCGCGCGATTCGCCGTGCCAGGGCAGGCTTGAAGGATCCGAAGCGCCCAATTGGGTCGTTCATCTTCCTCGGCCCAACCGGTGTCGGCAAGACCGAACTAGCCCGTGCGCTGGCAGATGCCATGTTCGGCGACGAAGATGCGATGATCCGCATCGACATGTCGGAATTCATGGAACGGCATGCGACGTCTCGTTTGGTTGGTTCCCCTCCGGGCTACGTCGGCTACGAAGAGGGCGGTCAGCTGACGGAAAAGGTGCGGCGCAAACCGTATTCCGTAGTCCTGCTCGATGAAGTGGAAAAGGCACATCCGGAAGTGTTCAACATTCTGCTGCAGGTACTGGACGATGGACGTTTGACAGACGGGAAGGGCCGCGTGGTCGATTTCCGCAACACGGTCATCATCATGACTTCAAATGTCGGTGCGGAGATGATCCGTAAGGGTGGATCGCTCGGATTCAAGCCAGATACCGCACGCGAATACGAAGACATGAAGGCCAACGTGATGGATGAACTGAAGAAGACATTTCGGCCGGAGTTTTTAAACCGTATCGACGAGATCATCGTCTTCCATTCACTCGACGAATCGCAGATTGGCGAAATCGTCGAACTGATGATTGGCGATCTGCAGAAGCGCCTGCGCGAACAGGATGTCGAGTTTACGCTGACTCCGGAAGCCAAAGCATTCCTCGCCAAAGAGGGCTTTGATCCGCAGTACGGTGCGCGCCCGCTCAAACGCGCCATACAGCGTCATATCGAAGATAAGCTGTCCGAGGCACTTCTCACCGGCACGATTAAGAAGGGCGATCGCGTCGTCATCGGCCTCGACGGCAAGGAACTGAAAGTGAGCTCGGCGACCCCGTCTTCGCCGACGACTTGATCGAGTCGGAGCGTTGGGGCTTGGCAATGGCGCACGGTAGTGGGGTACGGTAGTGGTGTACGGCATATAGCGCCAAGCATGTGATTAAGCACGTTTCCTCCACGTTATTAAAATATTAGATGGAGACCCGCCGGCAGGCAGCCGGCGGGTTTCGTATTATAGAGATCGCTTTAGTCGCCATGAGGCCAAAAGGTAAGGTAGGTTACCTTCCTTAGAATCCGGAAATTCGCCGAGCGGCTCATGGCTAAGGTAGATCGCATTCCTTAGTCGGACAACGCCCATGTGTTTTCCGGCGTCTTAGGAATCCTTTCGATCCATATTTCCACGTCAAGTCTGATGGGGTGGGTATCATAGCGATCCAATCGACCGCTACGCCACCAGCGCCACCAGCCGCCGCCCCCCGATCCGCATACACGCTACCACTTCAACCACCCCACACTCTCCGCGTGATAGGCAACCAACAGCGAATCTTGTATCATGGGATGGAGTGAGGAGCGGGATCGCATGGCCAAAATCAAGACAAAGTTCGTCTGTCAGGAATGTGGTTACGAAACCGTTAAGTGGACGGGGCGCTGTCCGGGCTGCAATGCCTGGAACAGCATGGTGGAAGAAGTAGAGACGGCGGCCAAGACGACTGGGCATATACGGTTGCAGACAGGGCCGGCCAAGGTGATGGCCATTCGCGAGATTCCGTCTCAGTCGGAGTCGAGATTCAGCTGCGGCTTTCAGGAAACCAATCGTGTACTCGGCGGCGGTGTGGTGCCAGGTTCGCTGATCTTGCTCGGGGGCGATCCCGGTATCGGCAAATCGACACTGCTGTTGCAAATCTCACACGAGATTGCGGCTGCCGGACGTCGGGTGCTGTACCTGTCCGGTGAAGAGTCGGCGAGCCAGCTGCGGCTGCGGGCAGAACGGCTCGGTACCGTGCACGAAAATCTGTTTGTGCTGGCTGAGACCGATCTCGATGCCTCGCTGTCGCTAATCCAGCAGCAGCCGCCCGACTTCTTGATTGTCGACTCCATTCAAACAGTCTATATACCTGGACTCAACTCCGCACCTGGCAGCGTTGGTCAGGTCCGGGAGTGTACGTCGCAGCTGCTTCGCATGGCAAAGTCGCTGCAAATCGCCACGTTTATCGTCGGCCACGTAACCAAGGATGGGAACCTGGCCGGACCGAGAATGCTGGAGCATATGGTCGATGCCGTTCTTTACTTTGAAGGGGAACGACATCATACTTATAGGGTATTGAGGGCTGTCAAAAACCGCTTTGGATCGACCAACGAGATCGCCATTTTTGATATGCGGCAGCTCGGCTTGCAGGAAGTGGCAAATCCCTCCGAAATGTTTCTCTCGGAACGTTCCGAGCAATCTCCGGGATCGGCTGTCGTCACTGCGATGGAAGGATCGCGTCCGTTACTGCTCGAAGTGCAGGCACTGGTTGCGCCCACGAGTTTTGGTACTCCGCGGCGGATGGCAACTGGCGCTGATTACAACCGTGTGAGCTTGATTTTGGCAGTGCTCGAACGGCGACTAGGGATGCGCCTACAGGCGTCAGATGCGTACGTGAATCTGGCCGGTGGCGTGCGTGTGGATGAACCCGCAATCGATCTCGGAATTGCAATGGCACTGGCATCGAGCTATCGTGATCGGCCACTGGCAACTGGCGATGTGTTTATGGGAGAAATCGGCTTGACTGGTGAAGTTCGATCCGTATCTAGGCTTGAACAGCGGATTCGGGAGGCAGCGAAACTAGGCTTTCGACGCTGTATTGTACCTGCACGCAGCCTAACAGAAACGCTCAAGACGGATATTGAAGTCATTGGTATTCATACACTGATGGAAGCACTGGATTTGGCTTTGTAAAAGGTTGTCCGAAGGCACTCTTACCCTGACCCCTTTCGGACCCGGCACTGTAAGGGTGGAGCGCATGCGGGAAGAAAAGAAGGAGACAACTGTGACCAAAATTCTTCGTATGGTCGCGCCAGGGTCAACGCTTGCGCGAAGGCATGGAGAACATTCTGCGCGCGAAAACCGGTGGCCTAATTGTGGTTGGCGCTTCAGATGATGTGCTGCAGCTGATGGATGGCGGTTTTTCCATTCAATGCGATCTGACTGCATCCAGGCTGTATGAACTGGCGAAAATGGATGGCGCCATTATCATCAGTGAAGACCTGAAGCGTATCATGTATGCGAACGCCAATTTCAATCCGGATCACACGCTGCCGACTTCTGAAACAGGGACCAGGCACCGTACGGCAGAGCGCGTGGCGAAGCAGACAGGGCGTTTGGTGGTCTGTATCTCCCAGCGGCGAAACGTGATCACGCTGTATCAGGGTACGTTCAAGTATGCGCTGCAGAGACATCGGCGTCATTCTGACAAAAGCGAATCAGGCGATGCAGACGCTCGAGAAGTATAAGGCCGTCCTGGATCAAGCGCTGACGAACTTGAGCGCCCTGGAGTTTGAAGAACTGGTCACGTTGCAGGAAGTGACCATGGTCTTGCAGCGGTTTGAAATGGTGCTGCGGATTAAGTCTGAAATTCGCCGCTACATTACTGAACTGGGTGACGAAGGTCGGCTCATCTCAATGCAGCTCGAAGAACTTGGTTGCCCGTGTAGACGAAGAAGCTTATCTTTTGGTGAAAGACTACGCGATCCTGGATTCTGATCGGACACCGCACCAGGTTTTGATGCAAGTGCACGCGCTCAGTTCCGAGGAACTGTTGGACGGCGGTGTACTGGCAAAGATCCTAGGATATCGTACACAGCAAATGCAGATGATGAGCCAGTCAATTCGCGCGGCTACCGCATTCTGCACAAGATCGCGCGGCTGCCCCAGCCGGTCATTGAGAACTTGGTTGAACAGTTTGAAACCATCACCAATATATTGTCTGCTTCGATTGATGAATTAGACGCGGTTGAAGGTATTGGTACCATTCGGGCTCGAACCATTCGAGATGGTTTGAAGAGGATTCAGGAACAAGTGTTCATCGATCGCCATATCTAACAGTCGTCTGACATAGGATCAAGAACTCGTACGACATCTTGCCTAAAAAACCTTGTCGGATACGCAGCTAGAGGTTGTCGGGGTTTGTGGTACATCGGGGGTACGGCGTTGAGTTCACTTTTGAAGACGTTGCCAAGCCTGTTGACGGTCAGTAATTTGGTTCTCGGTTTGCTGGCTTTATTTGAATCTTTTACGCATCATACGTCGCAAGCTGCACTGTTGGTGCTGGTCGGTATGGTCGTTCGACGGTCTGGATGGGCGAGTGGCACGCGCGCTGCGCGTAGAAAGTGCCTTTGGCAAGGAGCTGGATTCACTGTCCGACATCGTGACCTTTGGTGTAGCGCCAGCGGCGATCATGTACGTCGTCATCCTGCACCGTTTGGGCTGGATGGGTCTGTTTGTCGCCTTGTTCTTTCCCGTGTGCGGCGCACTTCGGCTTGCCCGTTTCAACGTACAAAAGAAAACGAGCAACTATTTTGTCGGCCTGCCAATCACGGCAGCAGGCGGCATTCTGGCTACGATGGCGCTTTATTACAATTTACTGACACCATCGACGGTCATCCTGCCAACAGGCATGATCTGTCTCGTCGCTGTTAATGGTCAGCTCAGCACGCTATCCGAATTTCAAAAAGGTTGCCTTTCCACGTTCCGCCATCGTTGTAGTCCCATTGTTGACCGCCTGCATCTATCTGGTGGTGCGGTTTCATCCGGACGCAACCAACCGTATCATCTTTATTCCGCTTGCACTCTATGCTGTGTTTGGTATCGGACGCGCAGTCAAACGGACGGCGTCATCACCGCAATCTCGAACTAGAAGCAGAGCGGCTTGAAGAAAGCGTAAAATAAAACTGTTTTCTACTCATTCACGGTGACAGTAGGCACAGTTGGCAGAGCGGCCAGCTGTCTTTTCAATTTTTGACTGCAAAGAGCCTCGGTGTTACACTGGAAGCACTACCCCAAAACATTGACTTTACCGTTGGAACAAAAAAATTTGCCAGTCAATTCAGGATGCAGGGTTTCCCTGGAGGCATTTTTGACCATAATATTTCAGGAGGTGACAGACACATGATCAAACGAATCGTTAACTTATTCTTTGCAGTAATCGGGGTGGTGCTTGGCTATACGTTTGGCCCGGACTTATTCGCGCATGCATTCTCCCTTCATTATGCGCCGTTTACTTCGCGTTGGTTTGGTGCACTCATTGGTGGCAGCTTATTAGTTATCGCTACAATTTGGCTGGCAAATTATCTGACTGCGTTGATCCGCTGGACGGAAGAAAAACTGTTGAAGGCACCGTTGGCGGACATTGTCGGTGGAACGATCGGAATGGTCATTGGCCTGCTGGTAGCGTATCTATTGTCAGCGGCTATCCGTGAAATACCTGTGGTGGGCGCAGCCGTTCAATTTTTTGTGATGGTCCTGCTGGCTTACCTAGGACTGCGCATCGGCTTTACGAAACGTGAAGACCTCGCAACGTTGTTCGCGGGCAAGCTGATGGCGAAAGACAAAGATAAGGACAAAGACAAGGATAAAGACAAAAAGCAGGCCTATGAAGCCTGGTGAGGCCAAACTGCTCGACACCAGCGTCATCATTGACGGGCGAATTGCGGACTTGGTGGAAACCGGCTTTTTGGACGGTGTGCTCGTTATCCCGTCGTTTGTCCTCGAAGAACTGCAGCACATTGCAGATTCATCCGATGTGCTCAAACGGAATCGAGGCCGGCGCGGGCTTGACGTTTTGAATCGGATCCGAAAAGAACTTGAAGGTCAAAGTTCAGGTCATCGAGATTGACTTCGACGATATCGCCGAAGTAGACAGTAAGCTTGGTTCGTCTGGCAAAGCAGATGTCCGGTAAGGTCGTGACGAACGATTTCAATTTGAACAAGGTGTGTGAACTGCAGCAAGTCGCCGTATTGAACATCAATGACCTCGCCAACGCATTGAAGCCGGTCGTGCTGCCAGGTGAAGAGATGAACGTGCAGGTCATCAAGGACGGCAAGGAGTACAATCAAGGGGTCGCCTACTTGGATGATGGCACCATGATTGTAATTGAAAACGGTCGTGAATATATCGGCGGCAAACTGACTGTGCTGGTGACGAGTGTCCTTCAGACGTCAGCGGGCCGGATGATATTTGCAAAGCCGAAGCTGCTTGAAAAAGCGCTGTAGTGGTTGCATGAAGATGCAATTCCCGATTGCGGACTTTAATTGGACGAGATTTGTGAGAAGATGAGACCGGCCTTCTGCCGGTCTTTTTTTCGAGCCTGGGAAAAGGAGCGTTTGAGAGATGCGCATAGGTCTCGGCTTTGATGTTCACGAGTTGGCTGCTGGACGCCCATTGGTTTTAGGCGGGATACAGATCCCGCATTCCCATGGACTCGTTGGTCATTCGGATGCGGATGTCATTCTTCACGCTGTGATGGATGCTGTCCTGGGGGCGCTGGCAAAAGGTGATATCGGCCAGCATTTTCCGAATACCGATGAACGGTATCGAGGTGCAGACAGCGGTCAATTAGCTGCACACGTATGGACGCTTGCTCGGACCTGCGGGTACCGGATGGGGAATCTGGATGTTATGGTTTTTGTGAACAGCCAAAGCTGGCTCCGTACATAACACGTATGCGATCGCGCATGGCAGAACTGTTCGATTGTGCACTTGATCGCATTTCCGTGAAGGCAACCACCATGGAGGGGCTCGGCTTCGTTGGTAAGAAGGAGGGCATTGCCGCGCAGGCTGTCGTTCTGCTGGAGCCTGAATTACAGTCATAGTTGCAGGTTTGAAGGAGGAAACCAAGAGTGACAGTACGAGTTCGTTACGCACCCAGTCCGACCGGGCGCTTGCATATCGGCGGTGTCCGGACGGCACTGTTCAATTATCTGTATGCGAGGCATAACAACGGTGAATTTATTCTGAGATTTGAAGATACGGATTTGGAACGCAATGTCCCAGGAGCGGAAGCGGAAATGATAAAGGGCTTTCGCTGGCTGGGGATTGACTGGGTGGAAGGTCCAGACATCGGCGGTCCACATGCACCGTACCGGTGTACGGAGCGGCTGCCCATCTATCGCGATCGATCTGGCTGAATTGGCTGAGGCGGAGTTCGCGTATCCGTGTTTTTGTAGTCCGGAAATGCTGGAGGCAGATCGCGAACAGGCCATCGCAAAGGGGCAGGCACCGCGCTACAGCGGCCGCTGCCGTCATCTCTCAAAGGCCGAGCGGGAGCAGCGCATCGCAGCAGGGGAAGCCCATAGCTGGCGGTTTGCAGTGCCGGCGGGCCGTGTATACGCGTTTGACGATCTTGTACGAGGAACGGTCTCCTTTGAATCAGACGACATTGGAGATTTCGTGATTGTCAAGCAAAACGGGATTCCAACGTATAATTTCCAAGTCGTGATTGACGATGCGCTGATGGAGATCACGCACGTCATTCGCGGCGAAGAACATTTGTCCAACACGCCACGGCAGATGATGATTTTTGAAGCGCTGGGCCTGCCGCTGCCACAATTTGCACATTTGCCGCAGGTGTTGAATCAAGATCGGAAAAAGCTGAGCAAGCGCGATCCGAATGTGCTTCCAGTTGACGCTTACCGGGAACAAGGCTATCCGCCCGAAGCGATTGTGAACTTTCTCGCACTGCTTGGCTGGTCGCCAGGTGGTGAAGAAGAGCTGATGTCGCTCACGGAGATTGCGGAGAAGTTCGACTTTGATCGCGTCAACAAGAGCGGTGCCATCTTCGACGTCGATAAACTGAAGTGGATGGCAGGACAATACATGAAAAAGATGGATACGGCTGAACTGACTGCACAGGTTGCGGCCACGCTGGAGGCGAACGGAATTGCTTTGCCGGAAGGAATGGGTAAAGCGTGGCTGCAGCAGTTGGTCGGACTTTATCAGGAGCAGTTGTCCTGTGTTGCGGAGTTTTGGCCGCTGGCAGAGAGTTTCTTCACAGAGGCAGTGGCGTATTCCGATGAAGCCAAGGAAATGATTGCACAGGCGGGATCGCCTGAAGTCATTGAACGGTATCTGCAGCTAGTAGACGAAGCGACTGTATGGGATGCAGACAGCAGCCGCGAGCGCTTTCGTCAGATTCAGAAAGAGTTGAACGTGAAAGGAAAGGCACTCTATATGCCTGTTCGCGCTGCACTCACAGGTGCCGTGCATGGTCCGGACTTGCAGCAAACGGTTGCCCTGCTGCCAAAGGCCTGGGTGAAGGCGAGACTTCAAAAGGCGCTTAAACTTGTGTAAATTGGACAGAAAACGGGGGTTCGGCGGATGACGATTCGGTTGTATAACAGTATGACCAGACGAAAAGAGACGCTGGAGACCATTGAACCTGGCAAGGTTCGATTCTATGCCTGCGGCCCAACCGTGTACAACCGGTTTCACATTGGCAATGCCCGGATGTTCGTGGTCTTTGATACGGTTCGGCGTTACCTCGAATATCGTGGCTACGATGTTCGCTTCGTGCAGAACTTCACGGATGTAGACGACAAAATTATCGCTCGCGCCAATGAATTGAGATTGGTGTGCGGGCAGTAGCGGATATGTATATTGATGCCTACTTTGAAGATGCAAAGGCACTGAACGTGAGACCGGCTACCGTTCATCCGCGGGTCACGGAATGCATTCCGGAAATTATCGCTTTCATTCAGGATTTGATTGACAAGGGGCATGCCTATCCGGCTGGCGGCGATGTGTATTTTGATACATCGTCTTTCCCGGAGTACGGAAAACTATCTGGGCAGTCGGTGGAAGAAATGCGTGCTGGTTTTCGCATTGACGTGAACGAAGAAAAAGACGATCCGACCGATTTTGCGTTGTGGAAGGCAGCCAAACCAGGGGAAGAATCGTGGCCGAGTCCGTGGGGACCGGGACGACCCGGCTGGCACATTGAGTGCTCCGTGATGAACGAAAAATACCTTGGCGATGAAATCGACATTCACGCTGGCGGACGTGATTTGCTGTTTCCGCATCACGAAAACGAGATCGCGCAGAGCGAAGCGCATACGCATCACACATTCGCCCGCTATTGGATGCACAATGGGACACTCAACATCAATGGCGAGAAGATGTCGAAGTCGCTCGGGAATTTCATTATGACGAATGATCTGCTGCGGGAACGGCAAGCTCGCGGGCCGTGCGTCTGTTCCTGTTGGCAACGCAGTACCGTCATCCACTGAACTATACGGAGGACGCGATGTATCAGGCTGAGCAGTCGCTCGAACGAATCGATCGCGCACTGACAAACATCGCGTACCGTCATGACGGTTTGGTACAGTCGCCGCACTACCTTGTGTCTGCGCTGCCAGACGATCGCGCAGACGTCGCAGAGCAGGTCGCCGCAGTTCGCAGAGCACCTTTGTGGATGCGATGGATGATGACTTTAATACTGCGGATGGGCTTGCGGCAGTATTCGAAGGGGTCAGACTGGCCAATATTTATCTTGCGAAGGATACGGTGACGCCGACAGGGTTGGATCTCTGGCGGGGGCTGATTGAGGAACTGATGGGCGTACTAGGCATTGAACCAGAGCGGCAGGGTCAGCTGCTTGAGGCAGATATCCTCGCGGAGATTGAGGCGCGAAATGAGGCGCGAGCGCGCAAGGACTTTGCAGAAGCGGATCGAATCCGGGCTGAATTGCAAAAGCGCGGCGTCATTCTTGAAGATACGCCTCAGGGGACCAGATGGACACGTTCCTGACGCCGGGATGGCCGGTTCGCGAGGTCACGTCGCTTGGCTTGGCATTCATCGGCGATGCCGTCTGGGAGATTGCAGTACGCAATCATGTGCTCGCTTCAGGCGTGCGCAAACCAGATGAGCTGCATCGTCGTTCAAGCCGCTATGCACGAGCGAAGACGCAGGCCTGGCTGGTGGAGCATCTGAAAGATGAACTGACGGATTCAGAACTGAGAGTGCTGTTGGCCGGACGCAACGCCAAGCCTGGGCATACGCGAAAAAACGCGGATGTCCTTGAATACCGGCATGCGACCGGCTTTGAGTCGCTCCTGGGCTACTTATATGGCGCGGGGGAGCGGCAGCGGTTGGAGGCATTATGTGCGCATGCTTTGCAGCTGGTGGACGAGCAGGAGGCGGGGAAATGACGGAAACTGAAGGGATTATAGCGGGGCGGCGGCCAGTCCTGGAAGCACTCAAGGCAGGCCGTCCCATGAATAAGCTCCTGATCAGCGAAGGCTCAGAAGGCGGCAGCCTTATCGAGATCATCGAGCGGGCAAAAGACGCGCGTATTCCGATTTCGCGCGTGCCGCGAACGTCGCTCGATCGGCTTGCCGGTCAGGGGCATCAAGGGGTTGCGCTGTCTGTTGCCGCGCGCGAGTACGTGGAGCTGGATGAGGTGATCTCGCGCAATACCGGGCAGTCGCCGCTGGTCGTGCTCCTGGATGAGGTCAACGATCCGCACAATCTCGGCGCCATTTTGCGGAGCAGCGAAGCTACAGGCGTTCAAGGGGTGGTGCTGCCGAAACGGCGGTCCGTCGCTCTGACTCATACGGTTGCGAAGGCTTCCGCGGGAGCCATCGAATACGTTCCGGTAGCCCGCGTCAACAACCTCGTTCAGGCGATTGAGGAATTGAAAGACAACGGCTATTGGATTGTCGGCACTGACGTTGAGAGGGCAACTCCGTATACAGAAGTTGATTATACTGGTCCGACGGCACTCGTAATTGGCGCCGAGGGCCAGGGATTGACACGCCTCGTCAAGGAGCATTGTGATTTCCTCGTAAAACTGCCGATGCTAGGCCAGTTGCAGAGCCTGAATGCTTCGGTTGCGACAGGTGTCCTGTTGTATGAAATTGTTCGACAGAGAATGCGTTCCTAGCGCGATCCAACTCGTAAAAAATATGAACATCGGGAATAATTAACGGATTTTATCGAAAATTGGCGAAGAATGTGTAAATCTAGCATTGATAAACGTAGATTACATAATGTATAATGGCGTCAACCTGACAGCCGGGGTGGTTTATTTGACGACGCAGGTAGATGGCGCGGTACCCGTTCTTTTGGACGAGCGTACAGATGAAGAATTGGTTGAAGCTGTGCATTTGGGCGACAACCAGGCGTTGGAGTTTTTGATTCACAAGTACCGTAATTTTGTGCGCGCCAAAGCCCGCTCTTACTTTTTGATTGGAGCCGATCGCGAAGATATTGTACAGGAAGGCATGATAGGCCTTTACAAATCCATTCGTGACTTCCGTGAGGAAAAGCTCGCCTCGTTTAAGGCTTTTGCGGAACTTTGCATTACGCGGCAGATTATTACCGCGATTAAAACAGCAACTCGCCAAAAGCACATTCCCTTAAACTCGTATGTCTCACTCGATAAACCGATATATGACGAAGATTCAGATCGTACATTGCTCGATGTCATCTGTACCGCTCGGTTGTCTGACCCCGAAGAACTGGTCATCCATCAGGAAGAATTCGACGACATAGAACTTACGATGTCAGAACTGCTGAGCGATCTCGAGCGCAAAGTTCTGATGCTCTATCTTGACGGTCGGTCATATCAGGAGATTGCAGTCGATCTCGATCGTCATGTGAAGTCGATCGACAACGCCCTCCAACGCGTAAAACGGAAGTTGGAACGATACCTAGCCTGCCGCAACATCTACGCTTAATGTTTCTAAACCGAATTGACATCCATACTGCGCCTGTGCTAATGTTATTTAGGTCTGCACGGGCGCTTGTCTTTCGGTGCGTCTGTTTCAGACGCTGAAGTTGCCCGAGAGGGAGGTGCCTTACAGTGCGCGTTATTATCACACTCGCTTGCACAGATTGCAAGCAGCGTAACTATACGACGACAAAGAACAAGAAGAATGACCCGGATCGTCTGGAACTGAAAAAGTTCTGCCGTTATTGCAACGCGCAGACGATTCACCGGGAGACCCGCTAATCCGTTTTGAGGAGAGGGGTCGAGGAGATGGCCGATTTGAAGGCAACGACAGGGAACGACACGCCTGACAATGAGCAGCGGAGACAGCACCGTACAGGGGTGGCTGCCTTTTTTCGTGAATCTGTCCAGGAGCTGAAACGAGTTCGCTGGCCGCGCCGAAAAGAGCTGATCAACTATACGGCTGCCGCTCTGATTACTTGTTTAGTCATGGGCTTCCTTGTCTTTGTGTTCGATGAAGGTGTTCATGCCGCCATCGGGCTTTTGGGTATTCATGAATAACTCGTTCAAGCAGGACGCGCTCGGCGCGGGAATCGACTGATGTAGGGGGTGCGGGGCTGCCGCCCTCAATATGGAAACGCTCGAAAAACAGTGGTTTGTCATTCACACCTACTCGGGTTATGAGAACAAAGTAAAGCACAATCTTGAAAGCCGTGTGCAAACGATGTCCATGGAGGATAAAATCTTCCGCATCGTCGTTCCGACTGAAGATGAGTTGGAGATTAAAAACGGCAAGAAGAAACTTGTGCAAAAAAAGGTCTTCCCCGGCTATGTATTGGTCGAGATGATTATGACCGATGACTCTTGGTACGTCGTGCGCAATACGCCTGGGGTTACAGGATTCGTGGGTTCCTCTGGCGGGGGCTCAAAGCCTGTTCCGCTGTTGCCGCAGGAAGTTCGCTCTATCCTTGCGCAGATGGGGAATGAAGAGGTCAAGGCTCGAGTCGATTACGCAGTGGGCGAAGCGGTTCGCATTACCTATGGCCCGTTTACGGACTTGATTGGGACTGTGGAAGAGATCAATACAGATCAGGAAAAACTCCGCGTCTTGGTTTCCATGTTTGGTCGAGATACGCCGCTTGAACTGGATTTTGGGCAGGTTGAAAAACTCACCTGAGCAGCCCTGTGACAAATTGAGGCAGAACTTGGATGGGCTTTGCCTGTCCGTTTCTGTGGCGTCTTGCCTTGAGTGAGGCGTCCATATTGATGTGGGATCTGTGTCTGTGGACGCGGTTCTGCAAGTGGGAGGGCTTTTGCCCGCTTTACCACATCATGAGGCGAAGGAGGTGGACGTGTTGCCGAAGAAAATCATCAAGGTCGTAAAACTGCAGATTGCTGCGGGTAAGGCCACCCCGGCGCCACCGGTTGGACCAGCGCTTGGTCAAGCTCAGGTTGGCAATATCATGGGATTCTGTAAAGAATTCAATGCCCGTACAGCAGATCAGGTCGGTCTGGTCATTCCGGTTGTTCTGTATGTGTATGAAGACCGTTCCTATACCTTTGATCTGAAGACCCCGCCGGCAGCCGTCTTGTTAAAGAAGGCAGCAGGCATTGAGTCTGGTTCATCTGAACCGAACAAGAAGAAAGTTGCCACGGTGAAACGCGCGAAGGTGCGTGAAATCGCTGAGCAGAAAATGCCTGATTTGAATGCAGCTTCAGTAGAAGCGGCAATGCGCATGGTCGAAGGTACCGCGCGCAGCATGGGCATTTTGATTGAAGACTAACGGCCCGGATTGGGTTTGCTGATCATGTCACGATGAGATGCCCCCCTTGTGGGAGGTCATGTACCGCGTGACCACATGGAGGTGAAAACATGGCTCGCAATTCAAAACGTTTTAATGAAGTGTTAGGTAAGGTCGACCGTTCCAAGACGTACGAACCGCGTGAAGCGGTTGAGCTCGTGAAGCAGCTGGCAACAGCAAAGTTTGACGAGACTGTCGAGGCGGCGGTGCGTTTGGGTGTTGATCCGAAGAAACAGGACCAACAAATTCGAGGTGCTGTCGTATTGCCGCACGGTACTGGCAAGACAGCTCGCGTGCTGGTTTTCGCGAAGGGCGATAAGGCGAAAGAAGCCGTAGCGGCTGGAGCGGATTTCGTTGGTGACGACGATTACATTCAGAAGATCAGCTCCGGCTGGCTGGATTTTGACGTCGTCGTTGCGACGCCGGACATGATGGGTGCTGTCGGTCGTTTGGGCCGCGTGCTCGGTCCCAAAGGCCTGATGCCGAACCCGAAAACCGGTACCGTTACGTTTGATGTGGCGCGCGCGGTAGAAGAAATCAAAGCTGGTAAAATTGAATACCGGCTCGATCGCGATGGCAACGTCCACGTGCCCATCGGTAAAGCTTCCTTCGAACCGCAGCAGCTGCTGGACAATTTCTTCACGCTGCTTGATGCGTTGCAGAAGGCCAAGCCGGCGTCTGCCAAAGGTCAATACTTCCGGAATGTCTCTGTTTCAAGTACAATGGGCCCGGGCGTTCGCGTGAATGCGCAGCGTCTCTCGGGAGCGGCTGAATAAGCTGAGCTCGTCGTATTCATGTCTTGACATGGGTGCGGTTAGCTAATAGACTTGAACACAGATTTTCATAATTGAATGAGCCGTAGACAGTAGGTCCGCAATAGCGGATAATGGTGTGCCGCCTACCGAGGTTCGCGATTCGAGTTCTGATGAATATCGCGCCTCCGTGTCTGCGGAGGCGCTTTTGATTCGTATTCGAATGGCCGGTTCGTTCAGGATTTTTTGTCAGAGGAGGTGTCCATCAAGATGGGCGTTCGTGAAGAAAAGGCTCAATTGGTTGCTGAATTGGTTGAGCAGTTTCAACGCAGCAAAGCAATCATCGTTACGGACTACCGCGGCTTGAATGTCGCGCAGGCGACTGAACTGCGCAGTAAGCTGCGTGAGGCGGGCGTTGATTACAAGGTTCTCAAGAACACAATGACACGCCGTGCAGCTGAGGCTGCCGATTTGACCGGTTTGCAGCAATATCTGACGGGACCTTCAGCAATTGCATTTTCGTACGACGATGCAGTGGCACCTGCGAAAGTGCTGTTTGATTTCGCCAAGAAAAACAAGGCGCTTGAACTGAAAGGCGGCGTCGTCGAAGGCCGTACGGTCGATGCAAAGGAAGTTGAAAGCCTGGCCAGCCTGCCGAGCCGCGAGGGACTGCTTTCTATGCTGTTGTCTGTCATGCAGGCCCCGGTACGGAACTTGGCTTATGCGGTTAAGCAGATTGCTGAACAGCAGGAGTCACCAGCTGCTGAATAAATGGGGTTTCACACCCTTACTACGATATTAGGAGGCGTTTTCTTTGACGAAAGAGGAATTCATTGAAGCTCTGAAGAGCATGACTGTGCTCGAACTGAACGATTTGGTCAAGGCTATCGAAGAAGAATTTGGCGTAACCGCTGCTGCTCCAGTTGCCGTCGTCGGCGGTGCCGCAGCCAGCGCAGATGAAGCAGCCGAGCAGACAGAATTTGACGTCATTTTGGCGAACGCTGGCGCATCCAAGATTGGCGTTATCAAAGTCGTACGTGAAGTTACCGGTCTCGGCCTGAAAGAAGCCAAGGACCTGGTTGACAACGCTCCGAAACCAATCAAAGAAAAGGTCGCCAAGGAAGAAGCTGAGTCCATCAAGGCGAAGCTCGAAGAAGCTGGCGCAACCGTCGAAATCAAGTAAGCAGAGTTTCCGGAAACGCCCACTGGACTGGTCGTCCATGGGCGTTTTCTTGTCTGAGGTAACGGTCGGGGTACTTGATCTGTGCCGATGAGGTGATGAAGTTGGCTGAGCATTATTGGACGGCGTCGCCCGGTTCCCCGGAGAGACGCCAAACCATTCGGGCGAAAATCAAAGGGATCGAACTGATGCTCACGACGGATCGCGGTGTGTTCTCCAAAAATCAGCTCGACTTTGGTACACGCGTCCTCATCAACGCAGTCGAATTGCCGGAGCATGCCGAAGTGGTCGATCTCGGCTGTGGCTATGGACCGGTTACGGCCTTTCTTGGGCGCCTCTATCCGGACAGCCGCTGGACGCTGATTGATGTCAATGAGCGTGCACTCGCGCTGGCTGCTGAAAATGTACGACAACTCTCAGATCGGACGCGAATTGTGCTGAGCGATGGCTTTCGCGAAGTCGAGGATCTTGTGGCTGATGCCATCATTTTGAATCCGCCGATTCGAACAGGGAAGGCGGTCATCTATCGGTTGTTTGAAGAATCTCATCTTCATCTCCGAGCCGGTGCTTCGCTGTGGATTGTCATTCAGAAGAAGCAAGGGGCAAACAGCGCGAGGGCACATCTGGAAACACTGTTCACAATGGTGGATTGTGTTGAGAGAAGCGGCGGCTATCACGTTTTTCGTTGTTTGAAATAAATTATTTGACACGATATTCTGACGGTGATATAATCATTCAATGCAAACTTGCTCGGTTGGACGGGGGTTGAACAAAAATCGGACAATTCGGCGATAGGTGAATATACCTCTCGATTCTTAAAATGTGGTTGCAATCGACCTCATTTTATTTTTGTTTTGTCCGGATGGTTGTTCACGCTCGTTGGACATCCTCGCAACATTGTTATTCGAATTCGGCATGAGGGGTGACGGCTTTGCAGGGACACATGGTCAAATATGGGTGGCGTGAGCGGCGTTCTTACGCGCGTATCCATGAAGTGCTGGATTTGCCAAACTTGATTGAAATCCAGCAGAGGTCCTACCAGTGGTTTCTTGAAGAAGGATTGCGGGAAATGTTTGCTGACATTTCACCGATTCAGGATTTCACAGGGAACCTTGTGCTCGAGTTTATCGACTATAGCTTGGGCGAACCAAAATACGACGTCGACGAGTCGAAAGAACGGGACGTCACATACGCAGCTCCACTGCGCGTGAAGGTCCGACTTCTGAATAAGGAGACGGGGGAAGTCAAGGAGCAGGAAGTGTTCATGGGCGACTTCCCGCTGATGACGGAGACTGGCACCTTCATTATCAATGGCGCTGAACGTGTCATTGTTAGCCAGTTGGTTCGTTCGCCGAGCGTCTACTTTAACTCCAAGATTGATAAGAACGGCAAGCGTACCTTTGCGGCGACCGTGATTCCGAACCGTGGTGCTTGGCTGGAATTCGAGACAGACGCGAAGGACATCGTCTACGTTCGCATTGACCGGACGCGCAAACTGCCGATTACTGTGCTGTTGCGTGCGCTCGGGCTTGGCTCAGATCAGGAAATCATCAACTTGGTGGGCGAAGATGAGTATCTCCAAAACACGCTCGATAAAGACACGACCGATTCGACCGAGCGTGCTTTGATTGAGATTTACGAGCGTCTGCGTCCTGGTGAGCCGCCGACAGTAGAAAACGCGCGTGCTCTGCTGGCGTCGCGCTTCTTTGACCCTAAACGATATGATTTGGCCAATGTAGGCCGTTACAAGATCAATAAGAAACTGCATCTGAAGAACCGCTTGCTGAACCAGCGTCTCGCAGAGACCCTTGTCGACGCAGACAGTGGTGAAATCATTGCTGAAGCTGGGCAAGTGATTGATCGTCGTTTGCTCGACAAGATTTTGCCTTACCTGGATGGCAACGTCGGTCGCCTCAACCTCCGCGCGACACCGGAGTTGCTCGAAGATGACAACATTGCTCTGCAGATGGTGCGGATTTTCTCGCCGACTGAAGACGGCCGCATCTTGAACGTCATCGGCAACGGCGATATCGATCGGCATGTGAAGCATATTCTGCCCGCGGATATACTGTCAGCGGTCAGCTATTTCTTCAATCTGCTTCACGGCGTCGGCTCAACAGATGATATCGATCATCTGGGCAACCGTCGCCTTCGTTCCGTCGGTGAATTGCTGCAGAATCAGTTCCGCATTGGCTTGTCCCGTATGGAACGCGTCGTGCGTGAACGTATGTCGATTCAGGATGCCAGTGCAATTACGCCGCAGGCGCTTATTAATATTCGTCCGGTTATCGCTGCGATCAAAGAATTCTTTGGCTCCAGTCAGCTGTCGCAGTTTATGGACCAGACGAACCCACTGGCAGAACTGACGCACAAGCGTCGACTTTCGGCGCTTGGGCCTGGCGGTTTGACTCGTGAACGCGCAGGTTTCGAAGTGCGAGACGTGCACTATTCTCACTATGGCCGTATGTGTCCGATTGAGACGCCGGAAGGACCGAACATCGGTCTGATCAACTCGCTCTCGAGCTACGCGCGGATCAACGAGTACGGATTTATTGAGACGCCGTATCGCAAAGTCGATCCTGACACGGGTGTCGTCACAGACCATATCGACTACTTGACCGCGGATGAGGAAGAAAACTATGTCATTGCGCAGGCGAACGCGGAATTGACTGAAGATGGTCACTTCAAAAGCGATGAAATCGTCGCGCGCTTCCGTGAGGAAGTTTTGACGGTGCCGTGGCAACGGATTGACTACATGGATGTTTCGCCGAAACAGGTCGTTTCGGTCGCGACGGCGCTCATTCCGTTTTTGGAAAACGACGACGCCAACCGCGCGCTGATGGGATCGAACATGCAGCGCCAGGCTGTACCGCTGATGGTAACCGATGCCCCTTATGTTGGTACAGGTATGGAACACCAGAGCGCGAAGGACTCAGGTGTATGTGTTGTGGCCAAACGCGGTGGTGTGGTCGAACGTGTCACGGCGCGTGAGATCTGGGTTCGTCCAGAACAGCAGGTTGACGGCCGTACTGTAAAGGGCGATCTCGACAAGTACCGTCTGCAGAAGTTTACGCGCTCCAACCAAAACACGTGCGTGAACCAGCGTCCGATTGTGCGCGAAGGTCAGGTTGTTCAAAAGGGTGATATCCTGGCGGATGAGCACCGCAACGGACATGGGCGAACTGGCTCTAGGGCGCAACGTGCTGGTCGCGTTTATGACGTGGGAAGGCTATAACTACGAGGATGCCATTCTTTTGTCTGAAAAAGTGGCGAAAGAGGACATTTACACCTCGATTCATATTGAGGAATACGAGCTGGAAGCCCGTGACACGAAACTCGGCCGGAAGAGATTACGAGAGATATTCCGAATGTCGGCGAAGATGCGCTCAAGAATCTGGATGAACGCGGCATCATTCGCATTGGTGCAGAAATCCGGACAGGTGACATCCTCGTCGGTAAAGTAACACCAAAGGGCGTCACCGAACTGACTGCGGAGGAACGCCTTCTGCACGCCATCTTCGGCGAAAAAGCCCGTGAAGTCCGCGATACCTCACTGCGTGTGCCGCATGGTGGCGCAGGTATTGTGGTCGATGTCAAAGTCTTCACGCGTGACAATGGTGACGAACTGCCGGCCGGCGTCAACCAGTTGGTGCGCGTGTACATCGCTCAGAAACGCAAGATTTCTGAAGGTGACAAGATGGCTGGCCGCCACGGAAACAAAGGTGTCGTTGCGCGTATTCTGCCGGAAGAAGACATGCCGTTCATGGAAGATGGAACACCGGTTGAAATCGTATTGAACCCACTGGGCGTTCCGTCGCGAATGAATATTGGGCAGGTGCTCGAAACACATCTGGGTATGGCGGCAAAAGCGCTCGGCATCCGCATTGCGACACCAGTCTTCGACGGTGCGCATGCAGAAGACGTATTTGACACACTTGAAGAAGCCGGGTTCCCGCGCGACGGTAAGCAGCAGCTGTATGACGGCCGCACGGGCGAACCGTTCGACAACCGCGTCACTGTTGGCTATGTCTATATGCTCAAACTCCATCACTTGGTTGACGACAAGATTCATGCGCGTTCAACCGGCCCATACTCGCTGGTCACGCAGCAGCCGCTCGGTGGTAAAGCGCAGTTCGGTGGACAGCGGTTCGGTGAGATGGAAGTCTGGGCACTTGAAGCCTACGGTGCAGCGTATACCTTGCAGGAAATTTTGACGGTGAAGTCTGACGATGTCGTCGGCCGCGTCAAAACGTACGAAGCCATCGTCAAGGGTGAAAATGTACCGGAGCCGGGTGTGCCGGAGTCCTTCAAGGTTCTGATTAAGGAACTGCAGAGTCTTGGCATGGATGTCAAAATTCTGAGCGAAGACGAGCAGGAAATCATTATGAAGGAAAGCGATGATGAGGAAGAAGCAGGCGAAAAGCTGAACCTCAACCTCGAAATGCGCGAAGTTGGCGACTGAGCAGACAGGCGGCCGCAGCGCCGCCTGCCTTGGCTTGACGGGTACAACGAGTAAGGCGAAAGGGAGGATCCTCCTTGCTGGACGTGAATAACTTCGAATTTATG
>CAVWUS010000036.1:0-40949 GCA_963758235.1 uncultured Alicyclobacillaceae bacterium
TTTGAAGTACGTGAGGACGAAGATGATGCCGACGCTTGTCAAGAAGATCAGCACATCCGAGGCGTAGATCATCGGATCGCCCGTGACGAAGAACCCGAGCGGATGGTTGAGATTGGGCACAGTCATGAGTTCCCCCTCTTCGCTTCCTTAGTAAAGCGAGTGAAGGACTGTTTTATCGTGACGCATACTCATCATTCCGCCTTCACTCATGATGGTGTTCTGGAAAATATCCAGAGGATACGAGGAATAGGTTTTACGGCCGACCACACTCGGTTTCCGAAGTTCCTGATAACCATTCTTGGTCAGGACAGGTGCCGTTTTCTTCACATTGGATACCCAAGCGTCAAAGGAAGTCTTGTTTGCAGCCACGACATCAAAGCTCATGTGGGCAAAACCTTTACCCGAAAAGTTTGCGCTGCGGCCTTGGTATGTACCCGGATGGTCTGCTTGCAGCCACAGCCGCATGGCCATACCTGGCATCGCGTATTCCTGGCCGCCAAGCTCAGGTACCCAGAAGCTATTGAGCGGTGAATCTGCAGTCAACACGAACTGCACAGGTTGGTTCGCGGGAATCTCGCAGTAATTAACGGTGGAAATTTTCTGTTGTGGATACTGAAATACCCATTTCCAGTCCAGTGAGGTGACTTCAATTGTGAGCGGCCTTGCTGTCGGCTCCGGCGGACGGGTCAAAGCGTACGTATCCCGCACTGTAAATGTGCCAAGAATGCCGATGATGATAATCGGTACAACCCACCAGATGACTTCCAGGGTGCCGCTTTCTGCCCATTCGGGATCGTATGGCGCTGTATTGCCCGGCCTGTCGCGATACCTGTAGACGATATACCAGACGAGTACCAGCACAGGCATGACGATAATGGCAATGAGAATCATCGACGTAATAATGAGTCGCATTTCGACCCGACTGACCGGTCCATCTGGATGAAACATGACTACTGCAGGCGCGCACCCCGTGAGCACTGTCATTAGAAAGGGCATTGCCCACAGCCACTTGCGGTTCGAGCGTAGACGTGTTTTCTCGTCCGCGTAATGAAACTTTCCTTCATGTATCATCTTTTCTTTTCGTCACCTCCAGTGGCACCCGAGCGCCTTACCGCGGAAAGGAGAACATACTGTACACTCGAAACTCCCAGAACAAAATCATCAGAGCTACCAAGACAATGATGACCGTAGCGATGGCCACGTTTCTCGTCTTCCGATTCGTAATTCACCACACCCTTCAGACCCATCGACGCCAAGGTCGTAATGACTGGAGTTATTGTCACCGATATCCAGTGTTTCATACGTAAATTGGGTGCCTGAATTCGGTACCTGGGATATGATGAGGGTATCGATTTGGCCATTTCATTCGTTTATATAGATATCCGGAGAAGATCCTCGCGGACGCGAGATGAAAGAGGTGGAACGTAATGAGGAACCAGTGGCCGGCCACACTGTTGTCATACTGCCGTCACCTGACGGCCCAAAAGGCGTCCAATGACGCTGAAGATCTGCTGCAGCAGACCCTGTTACAAGCATTGCCTGTCGTCTCTGGGAGAACGACACATGCAAACCCAGACGCCTATTTGCGTCGATCTTTGGATCGATCACGAGCGCAACGCCAGCCGACGCGAAGAGCCAACAGGCGATACGCTCGCCTGGGCAGTGGATGGGGGCGCGAAACGAGACACAGCTGACAGCCCGGAGAGTATGCATCTCGCGAAGACAGATATTGAGGCGGCCTTTCATGTACTGCTTACCGAACTGACACCGCTCGAGCGTACGGCACTCCTGCTGCATGACGTCTATATGCTGACGGCAAAGGAAACCGCTGTTCGGCTGGGGTCTACTGAGTCAGCCGTGAAAGCTACCCTCCGTCGATCGCGCAGGAAACTGCAGGCTTGGCAGCTGGACGCTGGCTTGTTTGCCTTGCTGTCGTACCTCGGACGCGTCAGACTTGGTACCATTTACGGTTTCGCTGTCGTCTACGGCGCGATGGCAGGGCTCTTCAATCCCGCATATTCGGCCGTTCGTGCGCAAGTCTTTACACCAGACATCCGCAATGCGGCAAACTCACTGACGCAGATCAGCTCGGAGGGCGTCCGCCTGCTCGGCCCCTCGCTCGGCGGCGTCCTCATGAGCTTGGCGTCCGCGACCATTGGGCTGGTTGCAGACGCATTGACCTTCATTGTGTCGATTATTTCGTTGGTTTTCGTAAAACCGAATCGGCTTCCACTGGAGGCCGATCCCGATGTGCCCGCAGCGGCCTCACGGCCCGGTGCCACACCAGCTGCATCACGTTCCGCCCTAAGGAACTTCCTGTACGATCTATCGGGCGGCGCACGTGAGCTGTTCAAGCATCCGTGGCTGTGGATCACCGTTGCCGCCTTTTCGTTCGCCAACCTCTGTGCGGGTGGCATTACGGCCGTCTTGCTGCCGTGGCTGATTAAGCTGCACCTGCACGATCCAGCCTACGACTACGGCCTCGTCACCTCTGCAACGGCGGTTGGTTCAATCCTGGCGGCTGTCGTGATGGGATCGCGATCACGCTGGCATCACCGCGGCCCAATTGCCTACATCGGTGTTGGCATCTGGGGAATCGCCCTGCTCTGCATGGCGTTTACACCGAGCATTCTGGTGTTGATGCTCCTCGCTGCGATCTCTGGCGCAGGCGTCATGACGTTTGCAGTCATCTGGGAAGGCAGTCTGCAGGAACTGGCCCGGAAGAAGCGTTTGGCCGTGTCGCGAGTATCGATTTCTTTGGTTCCTTTGCGTTAATGCCCATCGGCTACTTGCTCACTGGGTGGCTGGCACAGACGGTTGGCGGCATCCCCACGTACATTGGACTCGCCGTCATCAACGTGCTCATTGCGCTCGTCACCCTGCTGGTGCCAGCGATTCGACGCTTCGACTGACCAGCAGCCGCGACTTCGTCCCAAATGACAAAATTCCGCTTTTGTCCGTGTCCACGGTCGGAAGGCATGCTTAGACTGTAGCAACCAATTGAAACGACAGGTGATGGAGCTCACCTATGCAAAGTTCCTTGAACATCAATCGTCAGCCTCAAGGCGGTTCTTGAAGGATAATGGCTCCTACGGTACAACTCGCCGTAGGAGCCTTTTTCAATTGAATAAATTCACAGTGAAATAAGGACAAAAGCGGAATTTCGTCCGTATTCCGTCTCCATGTATGTCCAGGGCAGGACAACTGCCGTGGACGCTTCCCCATTGTCCGTAATAGGGTATCCCACAATGCCTCGCTGAATCAGGCCAGGCAGGGACACTTAGGAAAGGGGAACAATAATGTTTAGTTTGGCGAGTGCGGATTTGTCTCGGTTCTTGCTGAGCATGGTACTGTTGCTCGGCTGTGCCAATCTGCTCGGCTACATCGCGGAGCGACTGGCAATTCCTCGAGTCATTGGGGAAGTTGCAGGTGGCCTTTTGCTCGGGCCAACATGTCTCGGATTTTTCTTTCCAAGTGCGTTTCACTGGCTGTTTCAAGGTTTTTCAACAGAGGGCAGCCTATACGGGCTGATCTACTACCTCGGTGAAATTCTGCTGCTGTATACAGCCGGGCTCAAGTTCCAGTCACGCTTCGCAAAGTCAGATGTAAAGACGGGGATTGCCATTATTATCGGATCGACCGTGATCCCGTTCATCATCGGCTGGCTGTCAACCTACGTGTTCAATCTGCACCAATTCCTTGGTCCAGACAACAACGTGACCGCAATTAAAATCATCGTCGCAATTTCGATTGCAGTCACATCCATCCCAGTTATTTCCAAGATTTTCTCTGATCTTGGTATCATGCACTCACGCTTCGCGAAAGTGATTGTCGCGATTGCCGGTGTTCACGACCTCATCTTGTGGGTAGCGCTTGCCATCGCATCTGGCATCGTCGCAGGGGGCAGCCACGGAACAATCTCCGCCTGGGTCGTCTCGAAGAGCCTCGTCGTGACATTCGCCTTCCTGATTGTCTGCATCGCGATCATTCCATGGGGGCTTAAGCGGATTACCAGCAAGCGCGCAAACTGGATGTTCCGTGCTTCGTTCCTTGGCTACTTCTTGCTCATCTTGTTCGCACTGGCGGATATCGCTGGCTATCTGCAGGTCGACGTCATGTACGGATCGCTGCTCGCCGGCGTCGCCACCAAGTTTGCGCTACCTGAACCCTTATTTAAAAAGTTGGAAAAAGGCATTGGGGAAATTGCCTTCGCTTATTTCATACCACTCTATTTCGCGATTGTCGGGTTAAACCTCAATCTTGCCACCAACTTCAGTATCGGATTCTTCATTCTCTACCTGATTTTTGCCACAATCGTGCAGAGTGTCGTCGTCTACTTCACCTGCCGGTTGATTAAGACCGACAAACTGACCAGCGCCAATTTCGCAGCTGCAATGAATGCCCGCGGCGGCCCCGGCATTGTGCTATCGTCAACGGCTTACTCGCTCGGGATTATCAATCAAAACTTCTTCGCAATCCTCGTCATGTTGGCGCTGGTAACTTCCTGGTTCGCAGGCTCCTGGCTTCGCTACGTCCTGCGCCATGGCAAGCCACTCATGCCCGGCGATGAAAACCTGCAGATTCAAAAGATACAGGAAGAAGTCAAATTCGACGCATATACTCGGCCTGCAGAGGAAGCCTAAGTCTGCGGTAGTCGTGCTCGCATCTCCCTGACAACCTCCAGTTTGTAAGTCCGTAATCGAGGGGCTGTCCCAAATGGGGGCAGCCCTTTCTTTTGGTAGCGTTGGGAATTTCTTGGGCGCACCTCACACCTTAGCTGGGCCTGATTCAGGGTTCGACCCGGTACGGTCACTTCACGCTGGGCTAGGGAGATCACCTTCCTTAAGATCATCGCACGACGCCCAGTGCCCCCAAAAAGGCTATGCCTCAGCAGTCGCTACTGCCGAGGCATAGCCCCCATGCATAAACAGCTGCCCCGTTGGGGGCTGGCTTCGAGTGCGGATTACCCAGGCAGGCCGATCAAAACAGAGACGAGCCGCCTGTTCGTTCATTTGACAGTGCAAAGTCGCGGCACCAGGCTCACGACAGCGGCAGTGATAAGCAGCGCACGGCCGCCATCTCATCATACTGCTTATTTCCTCCTTCCCTCCGATAGTAAGGCCACAATAAGCGCACCAAAGCTAATCATGAGGGACAACGCTTGGAACACTGTCAATCTAGGCTTCACCCCCTCATGACGGAAGTGAAGTCAATCAAGTCAGCCCGCCTCGAAGCGTAACTGTTTATGCCAAGTAATCATCGCTATGGCGGAGCTAGACTGCTTTGCTTCGCCTGCCCCCGCGGATGCTTCTCCCTGATGGCCTCGCCGGTTTTCTCGCTGCCGTCAGATAGTCCCCGACTAGGGTCACTTCCCCTTCCGCTTCGCCAATTCGACGGCGATGGCCGTGCCGACGCGGGCGTTGTGCTTGACCAGCGCCACATTCGTATCGAGGCTCTTGCCGCCTGTCAGTTCTTTTACGCGATCGAGCAGAAACGGCGTGACATCCTTGCCGCGAATGTGCCGTTGCTCCGCGTCCGCGAGTGCACGGACGATGACATTTTCAATTTCATTGGCTGCAAACGCGTCTTCCTCTGGTACCGGATTAGCAATCAGCACACCGCCGTTCAGGCCGAGATTCCATTTAGTGCGGATGAACTCGGCGGCCTCAGCGGGATCATTCAACATGAAATTAGCCTGATACCCGCTGGTGCGAGCGTAAAACGCGGGGAAGTGTTGCGTTTTGTAGCCGGCGACGGGTACACCGTGTGTCTCCAGGTATTCGAGCGTCAAGCCAAGATCGAGGATAGACTTCGCCCCGGCGCAGACGACAGCCACATTCGTTTGCGCAAGTTCGGTGAGGTCGGCTCGAGATATCCATTGTCTGTTCCGCACCGCGGTGAACACCACCGATGCCGCCAGTGACAAACACCTCGATGCCAGCCATCTGCGCGCAGATCATGGTGGCCGCCACGGTTGTTGCACCATTTTGACCGTGCGACAGCACGTACGCCAAGTCGCGACGGCTGACTTTTGCGATGCTGTCACGATTCTCTGGTCGGCCGAGGTACTCGAGATGCTCATCGTTCAGCCCAATCTGAATCCGTCCGCCGAGAATGGCAATCGTAGCCGGGACAGCTCCCTCTTCCCTGACAATCGCCTCGACCTCGCGTGCAGTCTGAACATTAACCGGATAGGGCATGCCGTGTGAAATAATCGTCGATTCCAGCGCAACCACTGGTTTTCCTGTATTGAGTGCGTCAGCGACTTCCTCTTGAATCTCCATATATTTCTTCATATCTGTCATCTAAGGATGCTCCTTTGCAATCTCGTCGAGCCAAAGTTTGCCCACTTCCGGATTGATATCATGCGATACCGTCTCCTTCGTGGCCAGTGCTGCACGCGAGCAGCGCGTGCCAAACGCGCAGGCGGCAGCCAAATCGGGCCCAGCGGCCAGTGCATACGTTACTCCGGCTACGAATGCGTCCCCTGCACCGGTGACGTCGACGACGCTGACCGGTTCCGCCTGTATCTGTCCTGGCCTGCCGTCTTTCTGAAAGTAGCAGCAGCCACGCTGACCCATCGTGACGACGACGCGCTCGCATCCACGTGCCATACACGCTGCGGCTGCTGCGGCAATCTCCTGTTCGGTTTCCACACGATCACGATTTGTCAATGCAGCCAACTCGTCCAAATTAGCGACAAGCAGCCACACACCCCGTAAATCAGCAGGCAGTCGTTTGACCTTGGGACTGGAGACGGGCGTGACACAGACCGGCAGCTGTTCTTGATACGCGCGCTGCAGGATGTACGCGAGCGTCTCGGCAGGCGGATTCGTATCGATGATGAGCAGGCGGGAAGAAGCGATGACATCCCAGCGCGCCGCAATGGAATCGATTGACAGCGCGTCGTAGAGTGCCATGTCGGCCAACGCTACCGTCATCTCGCCGTTTACGTCGAGCACCGCTGTATATGTACCCGTGTTCCATTCGTTCGTTTGAATCGCATTCGTCACATCAATCCCGGCATTCCGGCAGGCAGCAAGCAGCTGATTTCCGGGAGCGTCGTCGCCGACCAGCGTGACGAGTCGCGGTCGAGCACCAAGCCGACCAAGATTCTCAGCGATGTTTCTGGCCACGCCGCCGTGTGTCTCAGTCACGGACGCCGGGTTGGATGTACCAAGTTGAAGCGGTGCCAGCGACTGAATCTTGCGATCGACGTTGGCACCGCCAATACAGGTGACATAGGCGTCTGTCTCAGACAGTCTCATCGTTGCCAACCTTCCAGCACAATTTTCCCAATCGTACGCCCGCTCTCCAGTGCCGCGTGCGCCTGACGCAGATTCTCTGCATGGATTGGCGTAATCACCTCAGCCAGGGTACTCTGCAGCTGGCCACTTTCAAACATGCCGCGCATCGCCTCCAGAATTTCGCGTTGGCGCAGCATATCCGCCGTCTGGTACGCAGAGCGCGTAAACATAAACTCCCACACAAACGTCACACTTTTTGGTTTGAGCAGTGCGAGATTGAGCGGATCACGATTGTCTACAATCGAACAGATGGTTCCCTGCGGCGCAATCACGTCCGCCATTGCCGCCCAGTGTTCGTCCGTATTATTCAGGCAGAGGATATAGTCGACCGTCGCGAACGTCAGCTTTTCAAGCTGCTCGCGAATGGAATCATAATGGCTGATCACGTAGTCGGCATCAAACTTCTTCGCCGCCGCGGTGGTTTCGGGCCGTGATGCGGTACCAATCACCGTGAGGCCAGCCCGCTTCGCCAGCTGCAGCGCAATTGTGCCGACACCGCCCGCGGCGCCAATCACCAGAATGGTCTTGCCCTGGTTACGGCTGGGATCAAACGGGATGCGCATCCGGTCAAACAATGCCTCCCAAGCTGTCACACCCGTCAGTGGCATGGCAGCCGCCTCTGCGAAAGTGAGCCCCGTCGGCTTATGTCCAACCAGCCGCTCGTCGACCACATGCCATTCTGAATTGGCGCCAGGTTTCTGATTGGTGCCTGCGTAATAGACTTCATCACCAGGCTGAAACCAGCGACAGTCCGGTTCGACCGAGTGCACCACACCAGCAACATCCCAACCGAGGATGACAGGTTCTTTCTGTTCCCCTTGAATACGCATCCGCATCTTGGTGTCGATTGGGTTCACAGAAATAGCTTTCACCTCAACCAGCAGTTCGCGACCGACGGGTTCCGGCACTTCGACTTCAACATCGACGAGGGCGCGTTCGTGTGTCACTGGAAGTGACTGAAACGCACCAACTGCTTTCATTCGCGCCACACTGTTCACCTCATTTCTCCATTTGAAAACCTTATTTTATCATAAAATATGGGCCATCCTGCAGCGAACCGCCACCGGCTGCAAGATGCCCCCTATTCCTGACTCTTTGATTACCACCACCAGGCCCAAGGCCAGAATGCGGCGATAGCCAGCCATGGTAAGAAGAAAAACGGCCACCACGCCTCAGTAATCTCTGTATTCTGCGGCAGCTCGTGCAGCAGCGATACGGATTGCTCGGCACGATCCGTATTTACCATCCTCACGCCGTTGCCGATGGAACGTAAGTAGATGCCATTTCCATCGCAGGAATGGAGAATGCCATGGTGTATGGCCCCGTCGTTCGTACGCACCACGACACGCTGGCCAATGTAAGGCATGACATGCTGACGCGTAATCACCTTCAAGCGCCTCCCCCCGCCGGTCGGCATCTGCAAGGCTGTGCTCGCAGTCCCGGCCTTACAGCGTATGGCCTTAGCCGTTTAGCGGAAGCGGTATTCGTCCATGGGCGGCACCATCAAACAAAGGCAAACTATGCCCAGTTGCCGTTGCGGAAAACAGCGACACGTTCGCCAGATTCAGTGATGCCGTCAATATTCAGCTCTGCGGAACCAATCATGAAATCCACGTGTGTCATACTCTGGTTAAATCCGTATTCCACCATGTTCTCCTGATTCAGCTTGACACCGTCTTTGACGGTGATTGGAATCGAGGCGCCGAGCGCGATGTGACAGGACGCATTTTCATCAAACAGAGTGTTAAAGAAAATTACATTTGAGTTTGAGATGGGTGAATCATGTGGAACCAGCGCAATTTCGCCCAATCGCTTCGCACCTTCATCGGTCTGGAGCAGATTCTTGAGCGCATCATAACCCTTCTCAGCGGTGAATTTCATTACTTCGCCGTTTTCAAAGATGAGGCTGAAGTTTTCAATCATTACACCGTTGTAATTGAGTGGCTTCGTGCTTGTGACCGTACCTCGCACGCCAGAACGTGCCGGTGTTGTGAAAACTTCTTCCGTCGGCATGTTCGGGATGAACGGAACCCCATTCTGATTGTGAAACTGTGCGAAGATCCAGCTGTGCACAGCCGGCAGGTCGACCTCGAGATCCGTTCCAGGGCCAGTATAATGCAGTGTTTTAAAGTTCATGTCGTTCAGCCATTTTGCGCGCCGCCCCAAATTGTCTATGTGCTGGTGCCAGGCTTCTACGGGATTATCCAGGTTGACGCGCGTTGTTTTGAAAATCAGCGCCCACAGTTTCTCCACTGCATTCTCAGCCGACAGTTCTGGAAACAGTTTGGCAGCCCAGACCGGCGTCGGTACGGACATGATGGTCCAGCTGACCTCGCCGTTTATTGTGTAGTGCTGATAGGGAAAGCTCGCTTCAGCGGCAGCCTTGCGCCATGCAGCCACACGCGCTGGATCTGCCTGGCTGAAGATATCTGGGTTGGGTGCAAAAATGTTCAGGAAGGCAGCACCGCGTTCCGCGTGTTCCGCATGATCCTTTGCTTTCCACGCAGGATACGCTGACGCTTCAAACGCCTCATCCGGGGCGTGCAGAAAACGCAGCAGATCGACGTGCGGATCGCGCCAGTCCACATACACATTCCGCGCACCTGCCTCATAGGCGGCACGAATAATCGTATGTACGACCTCTTCCAAACCAGTATCGACCGAAATAACGAGATCTTGCCCCGGCTGAATGTTCACACCGAGCTTGACAACCAGTTCAGCGTACTTCTGCATGTTTTCCGCGAACGAACGCGTCATATGGACCCCCCATTTTGTAGAAAGTTCAGTTCAGGCCTACATCGTACATCATACCGTATCATTCGTCCTGCTGCGCAGCACATTAAGTCGAACGCTGCAATCTTTGCGCTGGCGATGAACAATCATGCGGAGAGGAGCTGCTCACAGTGGATTGGTATGACAAACTGTCTACATATTTCCCTGAGCATGAAATGAAACCAGCAGGTCAAATGAAGGCGCTGCAGGCGCATCATACGGCCTATAAAATCCACGAAACGAACGATTTCATTGTAACGTATGCTGAATTCAACGATTTCATTTTCATCGATTATTTACTGGTGAATCCACACACACGAGGAAAAGGTACCGGGACAAAAGTGATTGACCATTTCAAAAGCAGAGGCAAGCCGATTATCCTCGAAGTAGAGCCGCCGAATGCGGAAGAAAAGGATACGGTGAAGCGCATCCGATTTTATGAGCGAAATGGTTTTCGGAAGGCGGAGCACATCGAATATACGCGATCGGATGAGGACGGAACGCCATACACAATGGATATTTACTACTGGTCGCCGGATGACATCAGCGAGCGCGAAATCCTCCGTAATATGGCGAAAGTATGCCGGGAAATTCATAATTTCCGGGCACTCAAGTACTATGGCCGACTGATTGCCGATCCGGACGAGGTATTGAACTGGGTGCAATAAGCAAAAGGCTGTCCCATTCTCTGCTCCGGGACAGCCGAGCTGTAATCCATTCTCAGGCGTGCTCAAAGGCTCTGCACGGCTGCTGCCAGTGTCTCGAGCCCCTGCTTCAAGAGGGCGCGCGGGCAGCCAATGTTCATGCGCTGAAAACCTTCTCCACCGGATCCAAACATTCGTCCATCGTTCAGGGCAAGTTTGCCTTTTTTCAACATGAATTCATCGAGTTCCTTCGCCTCAAGCCCCAGCTCACGACAGTCCAGCCAGACAAGGTAGGTGCCCTGCGGCTGAACGACCTTGATCTGCGGCGCATGCGTCCTCAGGTAATCGGTCAAATAAGCGACGTTTTCTTTCAGGTAGACGAGCAGTTCATCGAGCCAGTTGGCGCCATGTTTATAAGCGGCTTCAAGCGCGGTGGCGCCAAATACATTCAAACCACCGACATGGTGTTTTCCTAAGGTGCTCTGCACACGATGCCGAAGCTTTGTGTTCGGAATCAGTAAGATTGCGGTATTCAGGCCCGCCAGGTTAAATGTTTTGCTGGGTGCGATACAAGTGATGCTGTTATCCGCAAACGCTTCCGAAATCGAAGCAAACGGTGTGTGCTGGTAGGGTTGATAGATGAGATCGGAGTGGATCTCGTCCGCAATCACAAACACGCCGTTGTGAAGACAGATATCGCCCAGTCGTGTCAGTTCTTCCCGTGTCCAGACGCGGCCTACCGGGTTGTGCGGGCTGCACAGAATCAGCATTTTGGCGCCTTTCGCCTTTTCTTCGAGATCGTCAAAGTCAATGGTATACTGCTCGCCGTCAAACAGCAGCTGGTTCTCCACAATCGTACGGCCATGCTCTTGCAACACATGCTGAAATGGATGATAGACCGGTGGCTGGATGATGACCTTATCCCCAGGTTCAGTCAGCGCTTCAACGATGAAGCTGAGTCCTGCGACCACGCCCGGCGTGTGAACGATCCAGTTGGCATCAATCGCGAATCCATGGCGTTTTGCCATCCATTGGACGATCGCGCCATTAAATTCCTCTGATTGAACGGTATAACCATAAACGCCATGTTCAGCGCGTTTTTTCAAAGCTTCTATAACTTCAGGCGGAGATTGAAAATCCATGTCCGCCACCCACATTGGCGTCGCCTCACGCGTTCCATAGCGCTTTACCATGCCATCCCATTTGACAGATGACGTCTGCCAGCGATTGATGACCCTATCGAAATCATAAGCCATACGTGATCCGTTCCTTCCCTAGTGGTCTTTCCCCAGTGTAATCAAGCGGGGAATATTGAACAAGTGAAATTGAAGTTCTACCGGCAGTGTTAGGCATGCCAACAGGGGGTGAACGCCCGTCCGGGACGTTGTCCCAGTTCATAAGATGGAGCGAACCATGAATTAAAGGAGGGAAAACAATCATGTACCATCCACTATATCCTGTCGCGCAGCCACTGGTCGGCCGACCCGTGAATGTGTACCACGTCAATGGTCGCGTTTACTGCGGCGTGCTTGACTCCGTTGCCCCACACGGCATCTATGTAATTCAGCCGCGCGCGCTTGTTTCTGGTACACACGATACAACTTCCATTACCGTTGCCGACAACCGGTCAGCAGAGAGTACGCTCGATCTTGTCTATTCCCCAGCCGCATATTTTGGTTTTGGCGCCTTAACTGGACTGACGCTTGGCGCTTTAGCTGGCGGCTGGTACTGGTAAACAAAAGGACTGCAAGGCGACATCCGCATCGCCTCGCAGTCCTCTCTAAATATATATCAGCCCTGAACTGTTTGCTGCTGTTGCAGAACTTTTTTATGCCGCGGCAGAAAGATCGCCACGATAAACGTTATGATGGCCATGGCAAACGTCACTTCAAACACGACGTGTAAACCGTGTGACAATACGTCTTGAATCATTTGCACCATGGACGGTGGAATCTTGACACTGCCTGATGTTGCAGCGCTGATAAGATTTCCGATGTTGGCCGTATTCCCCGTACCCTGGAAGTGCCCGCTCGCATAACGGGTAATCACACTGTTAAACACGCTGCCGAAAACCGTTACGCCGACTGTCTGTCCAAGTGACCGCATAAACGTGTTCGATCCGGTCGCGGCGCCACGCATCTGCCAGCCAACCGCCGTTTGTACCATGACCGTGGTGGGTGTGACTGTATACCCCATGCCAAGTCCGAGTACTACCATGATGCCGACAAAGTACCAATAAGGCGACGTCAAGTTGACTGCCAGCAGCCAGCTTGTACCTGCGATGACAAGTATCGTTCCAATCACGGTCGTCAACTTGGAACCTATCCGGTACATAAAGCGACCGGCAAGCGTCGCGCCAATTGGCCAGGCAATCGACATGGGCATCAACGTTAAGCCGGAACTCGTTGCAGAATGCCCGAGGATGTCCTGGATCCACATCGGCAGATACACGTTTGCACCCATCAGGACAAACGAGCAAACAAACGCAATCAGGTTGGATACGCCGATTGCAGGGATACCGAATAGGGAAAGCGGCAGCATCGGTTCCTTTGATTTGGCTTCAATAACAAGAAACAGCGCCAGGAAAATGACTGCTGCCACGAACAGGCCAATAATTGTGGCGGAATTCCAGGCGTATTTTTGTCCGCCGTTGAGCAGCGCGTATAACAAAGACGAAATCGCAATGGTAAACGTGATTGCACCAAAGTAATCAATCTGTTTGGATTTGCGCTCGAAGTTTTCGTGCAAAAACAGGAACACGAGGATGAGGGCGATAATCCCAACTGGTACATTGATGTAAAAAATCCAGCGCCAGGACACATGATCGACAAACAGGCCGCCAACAAGCGGACCAATCAGGCCTGCAATTCCCCATACGGAACTGAATACACCCTGCATGCGCGCACGCTGCTCACCAGGGAACAAATCGCCGATGATGGTGAACGTGACCGGCATCACGGCACCTGCCCCGAGGCCCTGGAAGGCACGGAACCAGACGAGCTGTGTCATCGTTTGCGCTGCACCGGAGGCAGCGGATCCAATGAGAAACAGAATGACGCCAATCGCAAAAACGACCTTGCGTCCAAATAAATCGGACAATTTCCCATAAATCGGAGTGGAAACACATGTCGTCAGCGTATAGATGGCAAAGACCCAACTGTATAGGCTAAGCCCTTTCAGATCGCCGACGATTTTTGGCATCGCCGTACTGACAACGGTGACGTCGATGGCAACCAGCAATACGGCCACCAGCATGGCCACGGTGACCATTCTGCGGTTTGTCGTCTTTTGCATTTAATGAACTCCCTCACCCGTCGATTTGCTTACGCTGAAGGCGTAAATTGCATCCTAATCAATTTCAGAATGATAGTCAATGCGTGTTCGTTCCCTGCCATTCCGGGTTCATTTCGTTCTTGTTTGTGCGGCGCAAGGAAACAATCAGCTCTTTGGTAAAGAGGATCAACGTCGCCCAGAACAAGCTACTGACAATCGCCTGTGATAACCCAAAATAAAGTGACAGCGGCGATCCCCCGACAGTGATGGCGGAAAACAATGGGTGGGCGTTGACTAGGTTGAGCGACCGATGAAGTAAGCGCTGTTGTCCAATTGCCCAGGTACGCTCCCAGAACCCGTAAAGCGCATTCAACAGGTGATACCAGACAAAACCCGGAACCAGCAAAAAGCGCAGCAACTGGTTGGATGACAAGAATGGCTGCATCGACCAATAAAATACAAAGGGACACCAGCCAGTGAATGTTGAAGAAACGTTTAATCACACGCAGCAGAAGTGTAATCACCAGATATGCAGCGGCTGGGATGGTTACCCACATCAGCATTGGAATCACTCTACGGTATGAGACCTTAGGCAGTGCGCGTCCAGGTTGACTCAATCGAACGCGCCGTTTGCTCTTTGGAGCATTCCGCAACGGTTGCGTCTGCCGAGCCTGTTGAATCTGCTGCAACGGACGACGTCTTGCCATAAGATTCATTACGCGCTGTTCAAATTCAGTATAAGTCATCAGGCGTGGCTGTCCGTCTTCCGTCATCAAATCAATCGGGTCGGCAGCCAACAACGCGATTCCGTATAGATCTGCCCATTCAGTAAACGTCATTTCTTGGTTCCACATGCGGCACTCGACCCTCTCCATGATGCACTTTCATAGGTAAACATAACGACTGCCCTGCATTCCGTCAACTTTCGGCAGGTACCGACGGCAATTGCCACGAAGTCGCGATTCCCTTGGATGAACAAGCGCTGTACGGAAACCATATATCGTAGCAAATTTAGCAACATCCAAAACGCCAGTCAGGAGTGCGTCAACATGAGTCAGAACCAACCGAAACAGACGTTTCCACCACAACACCAGAACCGTCAGCCAGGCCTTGAAGCTGACATGAATCCACTGCCGCTTGCAGATAACCAAAACTATCGCGGCAGTGGCAAACTGGCTGGCAAGACAGCCGTCATCACAGGTGGTGACAGCGGCATCGGACGCGCCGTCGCTATTGCGTTTGCGAAAGAAGACGCAGATGTCGTACTGGTCTACCTGAATGAACATGACGATGCCAAAGCAACGCAACAAGCCATTGAATCTCTCGGTCGTACGGTTCGGTGCATCGCGGGAGATGTCGGGGACGAGTCATTTTGCAAGAACGTGATGGCGGAGACAGTCGCTACCTTTCACAAACTGGATATCCTGGTCAACAACGCTGCGGAACAGCACCCCCAAGCCAAGCTGGAAGACATTACTGCCCAGCAGCTGGAACGAACGTTCCGAACGAACGTATTCGGTTACTTTTATATGGCGAAGGCGGCGCTGCCGCACATGTCTTCGGGATCGGTTATCATTAATACAGCCTCGATTACAGCCTACGAAGGGCACGAACAACTGATTGATTACAGCGCCACGAAAGGGGCAATCGTTACATTTACGCGATCGCTCTCGCAGAACCTGGTTGGCCGCGGAATCCGGGTCAACGGCGTCGCGCCAGGTCCCATTTGGACGCCGCTCATTCCTTCCACCTTTTCAGCTGACGACGTGTCGACTTTCGGCAGTACAACACCGATGAAGCGCGCGGGACAACCGTTCGAGCTGGCACCAGCCTATGTCTACCTAGCGTCAGAAGACAGTTCCTATATGACCGGACAAATGCTCCATATCAACGGCGGAACCGTCGTCAACGGATAGCAAACGGACCACTGATGTTATTTTGAAGATCGTCTGCAAATATAAGGGTAAAATCAAAATAACCTGTTGCATGTATCTGGAAGATCTCAAATGAAACAACTTCCGGAGGTACCCCTTATGAGGCGATTGCGATCCTCTGCGGCTGCTATCATTGGTTTGGTGCTGGCAACTGGCATGGTTGCCGGAATACCTGGTATTGTTCGGTTCCAACCACCATGTGGATGAGACACCAGATACACAGTTCATGCATACACCTGCCGCTGTGGCTGCCCCGATTACCGATACGACCCGTTCCGAGACCGTATGCGTCGTTGGGGGATCAATGGCATATGGCTGGATGGATCCGCATAATGACTCCTATCTTCGGCGCGGATTCGCCATTCGCAGTCGGGAAACAGGGATTCATTACAACTACATCAATCATGCCATCCCTGGATTTACAGCGGCTCATCTGAATAAAGTCTACCCTGGCGCGTACCAGCGCTGGCTAATACACGACAGGCCGCAAGTCGTGGTTCTGTCCTGGGGTCTGGAAAACGACATGAGCAGCCGCTATCGTGACACGATCCCGACGTTTGACCGATCGATCCATACTGAAATCGCACAGGCGCTGGCTGCCCATGCGGCCGTCCTGATTGTCACGCCACCGGTTACAAAGCTGTTGGAGACGACCGATCATCGCAGGGTAAACCAGTTTATTCAGGCTGAATTTCAGGTCGGCGATTCATTCCACAATCCAAACGTGACGGACATCAACCTGTATGCACAGATGCAACAATATTTGGTATCACACGGTGAAACTGTCCGTCCGTATGTCGGAAACAGTTGGCATCCCAATGGAGCGGGTCATCGGTTGGCTGGGCGTCTGTTTGCACAGGATATGATGAAGGACTTTGGCAGCGGCCCCATCGAATATCATTATGGCAAAGGTCGGCAAACCGAGTTGCCAGCCACTGCGTCAACTTCCATTTAAAAACCTAGTTTCCCGTGTTTATGTTTCTGGTTCAATACGATACCATCCGCCAGCGACATGAACATCTCGCGCCTCAGGTACATCACCGACGAAGCGAACATAAAACGGATGTTCTCCCCGCTGGCGGAGCAGATCAGTAATACGGTCGTTGCTGCCTGCAGCGTAAAAACTGAGCGAAACGTTCGGAAGCTGAAAGGAACATTTGTACAGATCAAATGATTGATCCCGTACAGCTGGCCGCGGTTCCTGGCGCAGCAGATTTGACCAGGCTGCAATGGTCTCATCGAGATCGCGTACGGCAAAACCTACTTCTGCGAGACGCAGCTGACCGAAGTCATGCGCGGCGATACTCCCGTTCGCCTCTAAATCCGCTCTTCTCTGCTCGTCCGATTCATCCCACTGTATGAAAAATGGATACAGCAGCTGGTTGTATGTTCCCTCAGGGAAGAGCAGCGTCCAGGCGATCTCCTTGCCATCAGGGCGAATCCGTCCGAGGCGTACAGGACCTGTGAACGAGATCCCGGCTGCCGTTAGATGCTGGGCTGTCTCTTGTAAATCATTGGTGCGTAGCGCGATCCGCATCAACCCAGGACCGGATTGAAGTGTAGCAGCAACCTGCCGTGGCAGTGCATTTGGTGTCGGCGTTTTAGCTGCCATCGTATCATAGATGCCAAGCCATTCGATGTAGCTAAGCCCGAAGTAGGCGAGCGCGTTGTATGTGCCGCCGCTCGAATGACGTCCACCGTTCACCGTATGAATCCCGGCTTGGCGCATTTGTAGAGCCGCATCTTCCGGACGATGTACCGCGTGAACGACGTGATCGAACCGATAGGTCATGCTACACCCCTTCCACGAATCTACTGTCGCGATTTGTTTCGAAATCCGCGTGACTGAACCAGTATGGATTTGACACATGAGGAAAACCTATCGCTTGCATGACAAAGTCCCCTGGAGGCGATGAAGCAAGTGGCAAACGTAAAGTTGACTATAATTTACTATAGTTCAACGGAACGAATCACAAAATGGCAAACGCTGCGGCGGAGGCGGCCAAGTCGGCTGGTGCGGAAGTGAAAGTATTGAAAGTACCCGAACTGGCACCAGAAGAGGCCATCGCGTCCAATGCAGGTTGGAAAGCACATTATGAAGCAACTAAAGACGTTCCAACGGCAACGCCGAACGATATCGAATGGGCTGACGCACTCCTCTTCAGCGTTCCGACACGCTTTGGTAACGTGCCGTCACAGATGAAACAATTTATCGATACGTTAGGCGGTTTGTGGGCGCAGGGAAAGACAGTCAACAAAGTTGTCAGTGCCATGTCCAGCGCCCAAAACCCGCATGGTGGGCAGGAAGCGACGATTCTGGCTTTGTATACAACCATGTACCACTGGGGCGCCATCGTCGTTGCACCCGGTTATACCGATCAGGTACTGTTTGGCGCGGGTGGCAACCCATATGGAACCAGTGTGACGGCAGTGGAAAGCGGCGACATCGATGACGCAGCCAAGGCCGCCATCGCCCATCAGGCGAAACGTGTGATTCAAGTCGCAGGCTGGGTAAAAAGCGGACAAGGTCAAGCGTAACAAATGAGGGGCTGTACCAGCAGGCATCACCTGCTCATAGATATGGAACAGCCCCATTTTGCGTCAGCGCGAAAAGTCCAGCTTATTCCTCGTAGCCGTTTACGACAAGATCGAGTTTGCCTGTCTCCGGATCGATGACCAAGCCATGCACACGCGCCCATTTTGGCATCAGCGGATGTGACCGAATCATTTGCACGCTTGCACGGACACTGTCAGGAATAGACTCAATCCGCTGCAGCCACCCATGCAGATCTACACCGGCAGCCTCGAGCGTCTGAATGACTTCAGGTGAAATGCCATTCTCCTCGAACTTATCGATTAGACTGTGTGAATCGATGCTTCCCATGCCGCAACCATAATGGCCAATAACCAGGACTTCCCTCGCGCCAAGTTCATAAAGTGCGACGATGATACTGCGCATGACACTGCCGAACGGGTGCGATACAACGGCCCCCGCATTTTTGATCATCTTCGCATCGCCGTTATGCAGATTCATTGCACGCGGTAGGAGGTCAATCAGCCGTGTATCCATACACGACAGTACGACGAGCTTCTTTTCCGGAAACTTGGATGTCCGATACTGCTCGTACTCGCGATTGGCGACAAACTTCTCATTAAAATCAAGAATCTCTTCGAGTCGTGTCATATCATCCACACCTCTTGCAAATATGTATGCGCGTGCGTAAAGCGACATCCGCCTCTGTACAAAACTTTATATGCGTGTCCGAAAAGGGTCAAGGTAAGATGCCGTACGGTGCAAGGAAGCGGACAAAAATGCGTACAGAGCGTACGTCCTTGGTACGTGACAAAGCATTTTTGCCCGCTGACACAGCAACGTGCAGCAGGCGGGCCTGTCCAGTGGCGACCGTTCAGGCCGGGCGTAGCCCCGGGTGAACCTTTTCGGACAACCTCTTTATGCTGTTTTGTCTCCTGTGTCCATAAGTCCGGATGGCATCGGCAGACGCTGGTATCAGGTTCTTTCAGCGCTTGCCGGACGAAGGGAATGACGGCGAGGAAACACTGGCGGGCGCCAATGCAGAACACGTGCTGTGCAGCCTGTACTTTCGATTCTATCACGAAGACAAGGGCAGCCCTTGGTTGGATCACATTGTAGAGGCGTTATCACGGTTTGACATCTATCAGCTTAGAAGCACCCGTACGTACGCGCCGTCTTGGAGGATTGGAATCGTCTGGCTAACGTTCACTTCAGCCGCCAAGTCAACGTCTTCCGGGAATCCACGCGCGATGAGCTCGCGGCCTGAGCCGCAGTTCTGCAACACATCTGCTACGTTCCCCATTGTCGCGTGGTAGGCTGCAACGGCAATCCTCGCCTCAGGTGACAGCCGCGACTCCTCAAAATGGCCAAGAATCGCGCCCGCCCCAATCACATCCTCGATGGCTGGGCGGAGTTCACCCGTCTCCCAGTGTTCCCCGCATGCGATCACGCTGATCACCGCCCCACCATGCCTCTGTTGCAAAAACGAAGCCACTGCAGTCGCATTCCGCAAGCAGCCAGCAATCACCGTACACCCGGCAGCCTTCGCCTCGACCGTGCAGGTCGATCCGTTCGGAGACGGCAGCACAATGCGAGCGTGCGGATCGAGCGAACAAAGTGACGCTGGCGACAACGACAGCTGTTCTCCGCGTTTGCCTGCAAGCACGGCTTGAACGGCTGTGGCATATTCGGCAGCCGAGTCGTCTTTATAACGATACGGAAAAACGAGTGCTTGTCTCGACACCGCAATGTCCACACACGTGGAGAAGGAAAGCACATCTACAATGACTATGACATCAGACACGGGCGCAAGGGTTCGAACACCCTGAATGCCCCATTCAAAACGTATCTGAAAGTCGGATTGACTGAAGATGTGCGTCAGCATAGCAGGCCACCTATTGCATCTATTGTCGATTTATGTAATATTTAGCCATATAATAGAACGAACGATCAATGGGCAAACGTACTGAAAGGTACGGACGCAAAGCTACGGGTCTAAGGGCATAAGTGCCTACGATCGCCGGGCTGCACCGTTTGCTTCTCGTTACGAAGCCGACCCCTCTGCGTCCTTTTTGCTCACAAAGACAGGGGGCTTTTCTATGTATACCATAATGCTTGTAAACGAATCGTGGATTATGAGAGCAATCCTCGAGGAGACACTTGCTGACAGTGAGTATAAAATCGTGTGCCACGCAAGCACCCGGTTGGAATTGTCGCTTACATACCGCCTGTATAGGCCTAATATTGTGCTCGTTGATATGACTCGAACAGAGTGCAACGGACACCAAATCATTCAAGAACTCCGGAGAGTACACTGTACGGCTGACATCATCGGTCTAATTGGCAATGGACGTGATCATGATGCGCTGCAAGCGATTTTATCCGGTGCAAGCGGTTTTCTAGTCGTTCCTTCCACCGATGAAGAATTTCGCACTGAACTGAAGCGGATTGTCACCAACAATGTAACCGTCCCGCCTGCCTATGGCACCAAGTCGTTCACTCAGTCCATCCGACATGCAATTCGTCTTCTTCCAGATCTGCGAAATCGACTGCGAATCGGCCGTGCAGAGTAAAAAACGGGGCAGCGCCCCGTTTTCACCATGACCTATGTTATTTTCAGCAACGACTACCAAAGGAAGGCCAGCGCAAAGATCCAGGCAAAGGCCAGCCACCACCACCACCAGCCGCCCCACCAGCCATAGTAGCCTGGGTAGCCCCAGCCTCGACCATAGCCATGTCTGCCGTAGCCGTACTGGGCCAGTGCGAGATCGAGCCGCTGTTCGTCTGATTGCCCCTCAGACTGTGCTGACTTTACGAGTCCGACAGGTGCGTATTGTCGAGGAACGCGCATCAATACAGCCCGTTGATTGACATCCATCACAATGCCACGATGGATCCCCCACGGTGTCTGGAAACGAACCCATTGCCCCATCGATCGCATACAGTCCGCTCTTGTACACATGGTTCCACGCCTCCTTTCCACGGCATTCTAAAGCATGAAGAAACCTTCTTCAGCCATGCTGCACCCTATGCCATACGAAATTGGAGGGACAGTGTGTTCGCCCGAAGGTTGGACGACATATTTTCACAAAAAGGTACGTTGCGCAAAAATGTACCCTTCAGTCAAAATAGCGCTATCTACTCTCCTCAAATCGATTACAGTTTTCCGATCACCACATAACCATACGAAGTTCTCCACTAGTCCTTAACATTTACACCGTACAATAGCGGTGTTGAATCCAGCGATTCAGATGATTGACCATAGATTGTGTAGGAGGCGTTTGGTGTGGCAGGTAAGATGAGTCCCAAATTTGTCGTGCTGAGCACCTTGGCTGTTGGAGCGATCTATGCATCCGGCTATGCGATATCTTCAAATTCCGGCCAGGCCATGGCGGCAGCTCCATCTGCAAACAGCGCAGGTCAGACGGCCTCATCAACCGGATCGCCCAAAACCCATACGAAAAGTACAACCGCTCATCACAGCAAGAAACCTGCTTCGCATCACACAAGCGGTTCCAATTCCACGAGTACGTCCAGCGGCTCAACATCTTCAAGCAGCCGTTCTACGTCGTCATCGAAGCCGAGTAAACCTGCTGTCGACACCACGCCCAAGTATCTGAACGGTACCTACAACGGTGCTGCGTCAAACCAGATTGGTACGGTTGAAGTCGCAGTAACGATTGAGAACGACAAGATAACGAACGTACAGATTACTGGATGTTACACACATTACCCAGAAGACTATATCGCTCAGTTGCCAGGTTACGTTGTAGCTCATCAGACCGATCAGGGACCAATTGTCTCTGGCGCGACATTGAGTTCTGACGACTTCTACGGCGCAGTTCAGCAGGCAGTGGCGAAAGCACAAAACCCAAACTACAAGGGATGATGAGTGAGTGAGTGCCGAACAGTTAAGTAGCGCTCGAATTCGAGACAAGTCATGGCTGGTACTCGGTACCATCGTCCGCATGCAAATCGTCTCAAGTGCTACTGATGACGTGGTCGATCACGCTTTTGAACAAGCAATATCAGCCATCCATGCAGTTGAATCCGCCTGCAGCCGTTTTGACGCAGACAGTGAGCTTGTTTCGCTCATCCAGTCACCGATTGGAAAGCCAGTTACTGTCAGCCCCATCCTGTTCCAGTCCATCCAATTTGCAGTTGAAGTGGCGAAGTGGACAGACGGCCGATTTGATCCAACCGTCGGCGCCCGGATGGAAGCACTTGGCTTTAACCGTCACTACCTGACCGGCGAAACGGTTGATATACCAGTAGAAACAACACCGGTCGCCACGTTTCGCGATATTGAACTGGACCCCTTCCGAGCAAACAATCTGCCTGCACCGGCCGATGAAACTCGATCTCGGAGCGGTTGCAAAAGGATTGGCGGTCGACCTGGCCGCCCGACATTTGCGTGAATTCGAGTTTCCCGGTTCAGTTGTCGATGCTGGCGGCGATTTGTATGTATCGGGCGTAAATGCGCAGGGTGAACCGTGGGATGTGGGGATTCGGCATCCTATCCAGCGTAATCGAACGATTTATACATTGACCGTCAGCGATGCAGCCGTGTGCACTTCCGGCACGTATGAACGCCGCAGTCCGAACGACGCGAATGTGCATCACATTCTCGACGCGCATACGCAATCATCCGCAGCAGGATTGTTAAGCGGTACCGCGGTGGGCTCCTTCACAATGATGGCAGATGCACTTTCAACCGCTGCATTTCTCTATCCGCCAAATGAAGCGTTGTCCCTGCTCGAAGAAGCAGGTCTGCAGGGCCTTCTGATTACAGACGACATGAACGTCACAATGACAGAAGGAATGGAGCGATATTTGCATGAACGCGCCTGAATATCAAAATAGCCGACGCGCCCCCTACAATACGGGGCGACCGTCACAGCGCCAAGGTGCTTTTCAGAAATTCGCCAAAACGCCAAAAGGCACGGTGCTCATCTGCCTCTTGGTGCTCATGTTGTTTGGTCTGATTCACGCTGCCGATCGCGGTGGCATCGTGAACATCATCGCCACAATGGCAACTGCCTCCGCAATCGATTTGGTTGTCGGGATAATTCGTAAAAACAAGCGGTTGTTGCCTGACGGCGGTATGATCACCGGCCTCATTATCGGCCTCATTTTAAGTGATTCGATTCATTGGGAAGTCGCCGCGCTCACGGCGGCGATTGCTGTGGCTTCGAAGCACCTGTTCAAAATTGGCCGTAAACCGATCTTCAATCCAGCGGCATTTGCCCTCCTGTTCACGCTGCTTGTCTTTCACACGGGGCAAAGCTGGTGGGGCGATCTCGCAGATATCCCGGTATTCTTCATTCCGGTACTCATTATTATCGGCTTCTTTATCACGGCTCGGATCAATAAGTTCCCACAAGTCTTGACCTATCTTGGCACATACTTTTTGCTCATGACGCTGGCAGCATCGCTCCATGTTGGCAATGCCTCATACACACCTGGCGATGCCCTTCGCGTGCCGCTGGTTAACGCAGCGCTGTTCATGGCCTTTTTCATGCTGACCGATCCGCCGACGTCACCCGGCAAAGAGTCCGATCAGGTCATCTTCAGCGTACTTGCCGCCGTCGTAAGTGTTGGCGTATATCTCGTCTTTGGCGGACTGTCCTATCTGTTGATTGGCCTACTGGTAGCAAATGCTTGGCGCGCCTATCTGTCCATTCAGGCAAACAAAGCGAAAGCCCGGGAGCAGCAGGAGAAGCTTCAGCAGCAGAGGCAGCAACGGCCGCCACTGAATCAGCGGCCGCAGCCACCGCGACAACCAACGCGTCCGCAGCCGCAAACGCAACGTGATCGCTATTTCTAGGGTCGCGTCCTATTTAATGAATTGACTTCGCGATTTTTTCGAGCTGCGCTTTTGATAGATCTGGACCATCGATGGCGTTCGGGTTGCCGTTCACAATCTTTTCCGAATACAGGGTGTATTGTTGCGTCGGTCCATTTGCCCATGACAGAATGGACGCGGTACCGGTCTCTTCAAAAGTCGCCGGCACCCCATTCTTTAAGTGGATGGCGTTCGGCAGGTTGTTTACAGCAAGCGCTTCATACGGCGATTTAATCACAATCAGCTCTGAGTTGTCGTACAGAGACAACGTAACCAGATTCGTCGGAACGTTACCCAGACTTGGCATAGTAGCTACGATGGAATGTGTCGGCGTAAACGGCAGCCAAGTTGGAAGATGCATGTTGCCACCCGAATGAATGGCTTTCGTTATGTTCGATTGTTGCTGGGCAGGCAATTCATTCAAGATGCTGTCCTGGCTGCCACAGCCGGACAAGTATACAAGCGGTAGTACCAGGAGGAAGCCCCATACACGTTTTTTCACAATGTGACCTCCAACGAATTGACGTTACAATTAATGAAATTATCTAAAGAATACCACCATTCATTGGACATTGTTTCATTTTTTCCAGCATCATCGATATAATAAGTTGTCCAGGCAAATTTATAAGCTGCTTGTCTAATTCAAGCCAAAACAACGCAGTTCTGACGGAGGGATAGTCGATGGAATATCGTCGCTTAGGAAAGAGTGGCATCAAAGTATCTGAAATTGCGCTCGGCAGTTGGCTCACCTACGGAACCGTCACGGAAAAGGAGCAGGCCGTTGCATGCATCAATCAGGCGTATGAACTAGGCATCAATCATTTCGACTGCGCGAACGTATACGGCGCTGCACCACACGCTGCCGAAGAAATGCTGGGAGACGCGCTCAAATCTTTCAATCGTGACAGCTATGTCCTGACCACCAAGGCATTCTGGCCAGTTGGTGATGGTGTCAACGATCGCGGACTCAGCCGCAAACATATTTTTTCGGAAATTGAAAAGAGCCTCAAGGCATTGAAGACAGATTATGTCGACATCTTCTACTGCCACCGGTTCGATCCGAATACAGATTTAGAAGAAACGCTGCGTGCACTGGACGACCTGGTCACTCAAGGGAAAGTCCTCTATCTTGGGTTCAGCGAGTGGCCGGCCGAAAAAATCGCTGATGGCCTACGACTGCAACGCGAATTGAACCTACATAAGTTCGCTGCCAGCCAGCCGGAATACAGCATGTTTAACCGCTATATTGAATCAGCCGTCCTGCCGATTTGCGATTCTGCGGGTATCGGACAAGTGGTTTGGTCGCCGCTGGCACAAGGTGTCCTGACAGGCAAATACCGCAAAGGTGCACCGCTGCCAGCGAATTCCCGCGCCACAACAGAGGGAATCCAGAATTCGATGCAGCGCTACCTCACCGACGAATACATGACGAAGGTGGAAGCCCTTTTAGCAATCGCCAACGAAGCCGGATACAGCCTGGCCCAAATGGCGCTCGCTTGGGTGCTGCGCAAACCCGGTGTGAGCAGTGCACTGGTCGGCGCCTCACGTCCGGAACAGGTTATAGAAAATGTAAAGGCATCTGGCGTCGAGCTGCCGGCGGATGTGCTCGAAAAAATCGAGACGGTTCTGAAGTAAGTCGGAAGTCAACTTGTTTGTTCACCTTTATTTCGGGGAAGCAGGTGAGCCATATGGAGATTCGAGATCAGTTGGACAATACGCGATCACGCTTGTTAGACACAATCTCCAATCTGACCGAAGCTGAACTCAACTGGAAGCCAGCCGAAGACGCCTGGAGCGTTGCACAAGTCGTGGAACACGTGATGTTGGTCGAAGCAGGTGCCGCCAAAGCTGTACGTCTTGGTCTTAAGCAGGAGCGGACATTCGTCCCGCGGGCGCTTCCGCTGGAAAAGATCTTGCCGGGCCGATCACGAAAAGTCACCGCACCAGAAATGACACGGCCATCTGACCAACCAAAGACAATGGCCGAATTGACCGAGCGCTTGACCAGCACGCGCGCAAAGCTGCTCGATATGCTCGCTGCTGTCGACAATCCAGACGATCTCGATACCACATCGCCACCAGTACCTCACCCGGTCTTTCTGAACCACTGAGTTCCAAACAGTGGCTGCTGACCATCGCCCTGCATGAACAGCGCCACATTGAGCAGATTGAGGAAATCAAATCGCAATTGAAACAACGCAGCTAGCCTGCCGCAACGCAAATGGCAGGAATCAAAATGGCGTGCCAGCCTTCGCACGCCATTTCTACTGCTCAGCTATGATCTTCGTCCAACAGTGCAATCCGGTGCTGAATCTCATCGCGCTCTTCAGTGACGACATTCAGGCCCCGCTCATAAATTGCTCGGGCCCGCTCGAATGTCAGGCCCACACGATAAAGCACAGTACCGAGGGCTGTACATATCGCCCCACCCAATGTAAGCCCACGGATTCGACGGCTCATCTTCTACGAGTTTCGCGTAGAGGGTATCACCCATTTCACGATTATCCAGGATGAAACACGCCTCAGCCTCATCCCTGCGCATGTTGAATATCATCGTTTCGTCCGACATCGGCAACGTCGCCATCACTTCGCGTACATAACGAAGGCGTTCATTCACCCAATGATTTGGAGTTGTGAATACCTTTGCCGATCGCGCTTCGTTCGCCGGCCGCTCCGCCCACGACAGATTCTCAAGTTCCATCTCGAGGTCCTGGATCCAATTAGACGGAAGTTCAATATCTTTTGAATGCTTGCGGATACGGTCATTCAGTTGGTTGGCTGAGCGAATGGACTGTTCCTTCGCCAACTCGCGTATCAAATCCCAAGCCCTCAGCCATAAACTTACGAGGTTGACCGTTCGTTCATCGTGCTGTTCTTTTGCAGCAGCGTCGTCTTTCTTAGATACCTTGTCTGGATGCTTGCGTTTTCTAGCGAAGTGCCTGCGCTGATCGTCATTGCGCTTCGCCATTAACTCGTAGCCCTGCTGTACTAAATCCTCAAATTCATTCGCTCGAAACATATCCGGGCATAGCCTGTCCCAAAGAACAGCCGCCATGTGGGCGACTTCCGTTTCATCTGCGAGCTTGTTCAGTTTCCACGCCTTCGCTATGCCAGTTGGGGTATGGTACTTGCCGGCCATTTTCACAAACGTCCGCTCGTCAATCTTTACACCAAATTTAGCGAGCCTTTCGAAAATCCTGCTCGTCGGCCACTCCTGCATCTCTTGAACAGTATTCATCCACTCCGACCTCCTTGCCTGCACAAACATAGTAGCTGTCGGTCGTGCGCTTGTCCAACTGTAGTATATAAGTGTGCGGGGTATGGCGATCGTAAAAATTACGGCAGCCATCGATTTTTACGCAAATTCGGGTGAGGACCTTTTTTGAACTGAAGCTCCCTTATGTGCAACATGAAAAAGTAAAACTTACTCGTTCTCCAGTAGACATGGATGCATCGACGTTTCTTCAAAGTCCAAGTTCTGCGACGATTTCGTTGCAGGTTTGGACTGCTCGTTGACACCTCTCCCAATCCCTTGTCTTCCTTCTACATACATAGCAAAATGGATCGACAAATCCGTTCGCTTCATGCCAATAATAAATCTGATGGGATGGTGTTCGAATTTATTTCGGGAAAACGTGAATGAAATGTCCAATTTAGATACAGCGATTGTAATTGCGGAACATGATCCCGCCAATCAGATTCAGAACCGATACTAAGTTCCAATATGTCCACGTGTCCTTGATGTAGCTCATACCCCCACGTTACTCCCAAGAGTGGACGTACTTCCTTAGTCCGGCAGACATCTGGACAGTATGTAAGAAAGGTTTATGCTACCCATCGCTCATTAGAACGTGGGGGATTCTAGACCAGGGGTATCGAAACACGTCGGCCTTATAGCCAAATTCATAAAAAGGATGGTCAGCTTTCCAAAATATAGGTGACTGGTCGACACTGGCACTTTGTTTGTTCGTCGTAAAATCATGAACTGTTACAAGTTGAACCCATCCCATAACAGCAGCGCAGCCTTCACCGGAGAATTCCATATCCGCCTGAAATACAGGGAATCCTTCAAAGTCATGGTGATCGAATGGAACCTTCAAAAAGTGACATCCCCAGCGTTCTGGATCTGTATTTCCCCTGTAGTACACGTTGACTTTTCCATTAAATCCACGAAGTTCAAATGGAAGAACAAGGCTAGGTTTGGGTAATGTGAAAAATTGCAAGTAGAAGGAGGGACTATTTGCATGATGAACCGGAAGCGTAACTACTTGAGCGTTTTGTAACCATGTCACCATCGGTAAACACTTTTAGAGCTCTCCGGACTATCACCGTTTTTATCCGCCATGAGACCCTGTCTTATGTCACTAACCCTATGTGCAGTAAGGATGGAATTGCCGACTGCATGTTTATTATTCAGGATCAAACCGGAGGCGCTGTTGAATTCATGCCACCGTTAATTTAACAAGCCGATGTCTTCGGGCATCAACTATCTGCTAGTTGAAGTTGCCATGACACACCCAATTTTGTCCGCTACTCACCCAAATTTCTTGCTGAACGGATACGGATAGGCTGCTAACGGCATAAAAACCGCTCCATCATGAGATAAGGTTTGAAGTTACGGTACAGCCGAAAACCATTTGTTCCACCTGTCAGTATACACTCAACCACCATCACCCACCTATGCTGAATAAATATTCATTCTCATTGCCTGGACAATCCGAGAGGGAATTGAACCTTTTAATCGGGATATTCACAGTAATCAATGACATTCCTTGTGTCGCATAGCCTCATAAAACGAAATATGGACCAGAATCCTGGCCCATATCACATGTTGCTATTAAAGTGCAAGTCGTTGGTGGAGGCGAGGCTCCTCGGTTCGAAATCCTCAAATTCACGGTCGCTCCGTGACAAGTTCGGCGAGTATACACAGGTCAACCAATGGCTTTTGGCTGGTATTGTCGATTTGATGATTCCTCTCGAATCCGCATGTTCGTCTGTGCTTTATGTCAAGCAAGTCCTACGGAATCAGTTTCCGAGAGCCTGTGTAATCATGGCCTGCATCTGCTGCTCGGTCAATGAGCCCACATGTATACTGATGACTTTTCCTTTCGAACTCAGCAAGAACGTCGTCGGGAAGCCAGAGATATTATATGCGTCCATAAAATCGCCGTTCTTGTCCAGGAGGACGGGATACGTAATTCCGAATTTCTTGACAAACGCTTTTGCATCACTTGCGCTGTCATCTTGCGTCATGTTTACGCCAACAAACTGTATCTTACCGGCGTACTTGGAAGCCATTCGAACCAAATCTGGTGTCTCCTGCCGACACGGGTCGCACCAGGACGCAAATACATTTAGCAAAATAGGCTTATTTTCGTGTGTCAAATCATTGAGTGAAATGGTTTTACCACCGTCGTTGAGTGCTTGGAGCGAAAAACCAGGTGCGGTACGTCCTGGAACAGGAGCCGCACTAGATGCCGAAGCAGGTGTTGAGGATGGTGTACCACAACCTACAATCAGCCATCCGGAACACACAACGGCCAAAAAGCACACCTTCCATCGCATTCAAGCACCCTCCGTATGTTGTAGTGTCATTTGAGTGTCTTCAAATAAGCTGCAAGATCCGCACGGTCTTGGGGAGATAGTTCGGCGAAGGATGGCATGTTCCCTCCACCGGTCTCAATCCACTCTTCGACATTGGAAACAGTAACAGGTTGCCCGTTCGGAAGTGAAGACTTGGAGAACAACCCCTTCAATCCCGGTCCAAAGATTGTTTCCGTTCCAGTGGAATGACAACTAGAGCAATATTGCTGAAAGAGATGTATCCCTGTTGAGGGATTGCCTACGAGTACCTGTCGAGTCTCATTTGTATTCTGAGTAGAGGGAGATCCCGACGTACCACACCCAAACAGGAATATCCCCATAATCAAACATGCTCCTACAACGGGCAACATGTTGGCGGTTTTCATGAAGGCAACATCCCCTCTCTGATGAAGCTCACCGTGATGTTGGCGATTCTATATTATAGCCGGACGCTTCGCATCCCGGTTCTGTGCTGTTTCGCCTCTTGTGAACAGTGATGGGTACGTACAGAGTGTCAGTAAAATGAACAAGGGGCCGGCATTCGGATCCGTGCCAAGCGGCGTAAACATTTGCCCGAACGATTGACCGAGCCACCAGAAAAGGAGTGACAGGATGACAGATGCCCACATGAACGGACGCACCCTGCGGTTCATAAGAATTCCAAGCCCCATTGCGAGTTCGATGACGGCTAGAATGATGCTGACGGATACACCATTGTTCCCAACAAGACTCGCCATCCAATCAGCAGTAAACATACCACCAATGCCCTTTGGTGTGAGATACGTTGGCTGTAACTGCAAAATAGCACCGAATATCCAAAGGATACCGAGGGACCAGCGTGCAATCTTGATTCCTCGACGAGAAATCCCCGATTGCGTATCTGTGTCTTTGTCAGGCCAAATCGACCATCCAATAAGTCCATAAAGGAGCACTGCACCCGGCGCCCCCATCAAAATAAGCGCTTGCCCCGTCAACAACTGACCGAATCCTTCGCCAAACCACCAAACAATAAGGGTCCAAACGAAGGAGATTGTAAGCGTCGTCTTTACCTTCACGTTGAACATGAGTCCAAGCCCAATCAGCAGTTGAATAGCGGCGAAGATCGCATTGTAGACTCCAATGTGTGGCTCAATCACGTGTGCGGCCCATGTTACGGAATGACCAATCCAAGCGGGTTGCCCTTGAGCCACAGGCAAAATCACTTGTTCTATGAACGATTTCGTGAACATTTCCGGTTTCAGTTGTAACAACCCGTCTATAAACCAGATGATGCCAAGCACCGTCTGAATGGTTCGTCGGGAAATCATCATCGATACTCACCTTCTATGCTTGTTTTGATTCGAAACTAACAAGATCATTCCAGGGACTTCACTGCCTGGACAACGTCGTTGTATGGTGGATGCAGTCCATCGAAGAACTGAGTAATTTTCCCGGACTTGTTAACCAAGTACCAATTGACCGTATGTGAGTAGTATTTTCCTCCCGTTTGACTAATCGACTCTTTGAATGCATCTAGGGAGAATTGTTGCACCCACTTGTAGCTATAACCTGTGAGAAAGTGCCAGTTGGAAAAGCCCGCTCCATGCTCTTCGCCAAACTTTTTGAGCGTTGCTGGTGTCTCATTCTGAGGGTCGACGCTGAAAGAAACGATTTGCACATCGAGTCCGTCCTTCTTCAACTGCTGCTGAAGATGTGCCATATTGTTCGCAATGGGTGGGCAAACCGTCGGACAAGTTGAGTAAAAAACGTCGGCAATCCAAACCTTCCCTTTGAGCGAAGACGAATCAAACGGCTTCCCATTTTCATCAATCCCCTTAAAAGCAGGAACTGGCCAATTCAAGGGTGTATCGTCAGACGGTGCAGACGCTGTGCCAAATGAAGATTGAACATTATTTTGCTTAGTCTGAACAGACGAACCACATCCAGCTATGCCTACTATCGTGACCACCACAGCCACTACGAGGCCAATGACCTTACGCAGCACTTTCTCTCTCCTTTCAGTAGGCGTCATTGAGAACAGAGCCCAAGCCTACTTTGTCACTGAAATTTTTTGAGGCCCGGTCATGATCATGTTTCCGTCCGCCACAACGTGATACATCACGTCGTATGTACCCACTTGCTTGAAGCTATATTCAATCGAATAGATTCCGTCACCCGTTCGCTTTGCATGAATGATCTCGTGCTTGGAGTTCGGCACGTCCTGCCAGATTTCAAACATTACGTCGTCCACCTGATTCACTGGTTTTCCTTGCTGGGTAACCAGTACGGAAAACTGATTTTTCATTCCGACTTTCGTTTCCTTTGGTATAGTCATCTTCACTTTTGCCATGGGTTGCTGGGACCCTGTAGAATTCATACTCATTGACATATTCGTGGACTGGTTGCTCGTTGAATTGCTTGTCCCACAGCCCGTGATACCCGCCGAGATCAAAGCAAGAAAGCCCATTGATGTAAGTCCGACAACTGTTGTTTTCTTCGACAGAATCATAGTCTTCCTCCACTCGTGTCTATAGCCAGTTCCATCTAGCTAACAGACTGTTGATGTCCCTCTCAACTTGCTGGGGATTGGGATTATCACCTGAATATGTGGCACGGATGTTACCGTTTTGATCGATTAGTTCGGTTTTTATCGTGTGTGAAATATAGACGCGTGCCCGGCACAACTTGTTTCTGTACTCCCCAAGCCTTCAGGATTTGTGGAAGATCCGTCAGGATTCGGTCGGACAAAATACCAACCCTGGAAATCCGGGTGATAGCGATCCGCCCATTCCTTCAGTACCGGCAGGGTAGTCGTGTTCCGGATCCAATGTGACCGATACGATTGCAACTTTGCTTCCGAAAACACCTTCTTTCTTGAGTTGGTCCTGAATCTGTTCGAGGCGAAATGCAACCAATGGACATGGCCCTGGACAGTGCGTATAAAAGAACGTAACCAATCGAATTTTGCCGTCCAGATTGTTAAAGGAAACTGTCTTTCCATCCACATTTGTGGCAGTAAAGTTTGTCGCTTGGCCATCAACCGGCAAGTGTATCCTCCACCGGCACGAATCATATAGGTGATCCCGCCAATGATTCCTACAAGCAACAAAGTTGTAACTCCATAAAAGCCAAATTTCAGCCAGCGATTACGAAACGAAACCAGCACGCTCACCTCCTTGCTTAGACGGTAGACTAGCCCATATCAACGATGTAAACCTATTGAGTTTCCGTCAGGCTTAGCCTGCATTGCCTATCTAACTCAGATGTTTTGGATAAAGCCCGAATTTCCGGTTGCGACGATCACGATAACCGCAACGATCGCCGCCCCACTCAGAGTGGCGAGTCCATAACTGATCGCTTTCCCCCAAATCTGTCTCGCCTTGCCGGCGTTGGCAGGCTGCAACAGTCGTCGGATAAACAGCGCCAGAAGAGGAATCTGAGCAAGCCACATGAATGGTCGAACCCAATGGTAATACGAGATATCCAGCCCCAGGATCAGGGTGTGCCATACAGATAAAATGTAGATAATTAAGGTGAACCTGTGCGCATACCGCCACGAGCGAGCTCCGAGTTTCCCACGCAAGTAATAAGTCGGACCGAGCAGTAATGCGAGGTATAGGGCAAAGATTCCGAGGTTATAACCAAAAATTGCAGCCTTCCATGGTTCCTGCCAGGGTATAAAGGCCGATATGAAGTTGTCCCCCATTGCATCAAAGGCTGTTGCGACAGCATGGACGAGAATGAGCCCGATTACTAAAAGGGAGATTTGGCGATGCAACCGGTTTGTCTGGGCCTTTGTCATCGGCAACCATGATATGCTCCGTCCCGATTCTATGAGCCCAAAGAGCACTCCCACGTATGCCCAGATAAGCGCCGCCAGTCCTGCCGCTTGGAGAATAGGAAACGACCAAAAGATACCCATCCTGTTCATGTGCATGGATGCCATTCCAATGGCGGCTGCACTCTTGTTCTGCGCTTGAAGATTGTAAATCCAGATGTAAAACGGCAAAAACGTGAGAATCCCAAGCCCGGTCACGAACGTGCCAGAGAACAGTGTGCCAAATCGTCGTTGGATACTGTACTCGATACGTTGCTATTTTCAGTGCTGATACCTTGTCCCATTCCCCTGACCATCCTTTGATCGTGAATGAGTTGCCACCTATTCCAAGGTAAACCTCTTACTCCCCGTTATCTTTAGCCCGAAAGGGCTATTTTTTTGTCAAGACATCGTCATGAGAATGCATGATAGCATAGAGTACGAATCTCATTAGGTTTTGGTTGTCCAAAATGAACCACAAAATAGGGCTACCCAAAAGTCCCGTACAATGACTTTTGGAACAGCCCCACATCGACCATTGGTATGTATCACTCAGTACCCGCAATCTCACATCTGGCGAACCTTCCGTGTATGCGAATCGTTTATCAAAGTTGGGATTACGATAGACACGGTAATACATGACAATCCATGTGAACGCAAACAATGCAACAAGTAAGGCGGAAACAACATACAACCCTGCTGTCGGTATCATGACGCCCAGCATCACGCCCATGAAACCGCCCATGACGCCTGCGACCAAACCATCCAGTATGGCAATGTTCCTGAATGGAAGACTGATGATGAATCCAACGGCGACGCCTACGATGAAACCAAAAATAAATGCGGCCGATTGCCGAGTCATCAACATGCCTCCAACAATGGTGCAAATGGTCATCGTGGAGATCATCCCAGTGACATCGAAAGAGAGTGTGCAAGAATGTTATGTTGTCCCGCTCTTTGGGATATTCCTCTGTGTTTCCTCCAAACCGTCATCACAATGTGAAACACGAGAACTGTGCAAATGGCCAGAATGATGACTGCAAAGGCAAATGACATATGCCTGAGACATCATATGTCCCATTGTCTCCCCTCGAGTCATGTTCATCGAGACCGAGGTTCCGTTCCCCATAATCAACATCCCCTCCCCCAGATTTAGGTTGCATGAGAACCCATCTTTGAGTCTCACATGACACAATATTAAAGGGAGTGGAAGAACTATTCTGACCCGTACGAGCTATATTCGCACTTTGGCTGATTCCCTGGACTGGGGGTAAGCACTCAGACAGACATATTGCTGAATGGAGAGTCAATAGAATAGAGTGGACAATCAGGCTTGTTTCAGGAGACTGGAGGCGCTCATCAGATGCCGAAACAGAAGGTTACACTTGAGGTTACTGGAATGCATTGCGCAGCCTGCGCCACTCGGATCGAAAAAGTCGTCAAAAAACAAGCGGGTATTTTCGATGCGAACGTGAACTTGGCTATGGAACGAGCGACTATCGACTTTTCGCCAGAGCAAGTTAGGGTAGACGAAATCATTTCTCGGATCGAGCGAATTGGTTACGGCGCAAGAGTATTTGTGGATTCAGACAGTAGACGTGACGATGAATCATGGCCCACCATCGAGATGTTTTTGTTTTCACTCACCCTGTCCATCCCCTTTTTCTGGACGATGCTGAGTATGTTCGGTCTGCTTGGTATCCCCAAGGTGCTTCTCAATCCGTGGATACAACTGGCACTGGCTACGCAGATACAGTTCATAGCCGGTTGGGCTTTTTACGTTGGAGCATACAAATCACTTAGAGGGCACAGTGCGAATATGGACGTGCTCGTTGTACTAGGAACTTCCGCAGCGTATTTCTACAGTGCTTGGATGGTTTTGAATGGAGGTTACCATGTCTACTTCGAAACCAGTGCCATCATCATTACCTTAGTCCTTTTCGGCAAAATTCTTGAAGCAAAGGCCAAATCACGTACTTCAGAGGTCTTACAAAATCTTGTGCAATTACAAGTAAAGCAAGTGCATCGGTTAATTGGCAACAATGAAGTCGAGATCCCGGTTGAAGAAGTCGCTGTCGGCGACATGCTGATTGTCCGGCCAGGTGAGAAAATCCCCGTGGATGGTGAAATCGTTTTTGGTGAAACCAGTGTGGACGAATCCATGTTGACCGGGGAGATCCTGCCGGTACACAAACAACCCGGCGATTCGGTATATGGAGGGACACTCAATCAGCACGGAGCGATAAGAATGGTTGCGACACGCATTGGCGGTGAGTCTGCACTCGGTCAAATCATTCGGTTGGTTGAGGAAGCACAGGGCTCCAAAGCACCCGTACAGCGATTAGCGGATACGATTTGTGGGATCTTCGTTCCTATTGTGATCTGTCTGTCTCTTGCAACTTTCGTGGTCTGGTATTTCGTACTTCACTACCCAATGTCTGAGGCGATTTTGAACACAACCGCTGTATTATTAGCAGCGTGTCCTTGTCCACTTGGCCTTGCGACGCCAACGGCTATCATGGTGGGGACAGGGAGAGCTGCACAGCATGGCATCTTCTTCAAAGGCGGCGAGCAACTTGAAACCCTGCACAAAGCACGGGTGATTTTGATGGACAAGACCGGAACCATTACAAGCGGAGAACCAACGATCACAGATATTTTGGTAGCAAATCATCCACTGGTTAAATCTAAAGGAGAGTTGCTATTTCTTGCAGGAAGCGCAGAACTCGCATCTGAACATCCCTTGGCACAAGTGGTCGTTCGGCATGCGAAACAACAGGTACGTCTTCTTGAGCCTTCCCATTTCCAATCCTACATAGGCCGAGGTGTGAAATCAGTTGTCAAAGGTCACAGAGTTCTGATCGGTAATGCTGCGTCCATGCGTGAACATGGGATCGCCACAACATCCCTTTTGTGGCAGCAACAAGACTGGGAGAAGTCAGGCAAGACTACGCTCTTCGTTGCCGTAGACGGGCAAGTTGCAGGACTTATCGGCGTTTCAGATACCATTAAAGCATCCTCTCGCCAGGCCATACATGACCTCAAACAAATCGGGCCTGGATGTGGTCATGGTGAGTGGGGATAATCCCCATGCTGCGCAGGCAATAGCTGGGCAAGTTGGGATTCGTGATGTGCTCGCCGAATTGACACCAGAAGACAAGGTGCATGTCATTCGTCATTTTCAGAAACAAGGCCACGTAGTGGCAATGGTAGGAGATGGTATGAACGACGCACCAGCGTTGGCCACCGCAGACGTGGGCATTGCCATAGGCAGCGGTGCCGATGTTACCATCGAGGCAGCAGATATCGCTCTCATCGGGACCGATCTCGAAGGAGTCGTACAAGCAATTCGTCTATCTCGGACAACCATTCACAATATCCGGCAAAGTTTCTTTTGGGCCCTGGTATACAACGGCATCACGATTCCTGTCGCTGCAATGGGGCTACTCAGCCCACTTGTCGCCGGCGCAGCCATGGCATTCAGCTCCGTTTCGGTTGTCCTTAACGCATTGCGTCTGAAACGAGTGCCCATTGATCGCTAATCGTGCTTCTACCGAACTTTCATTCTGTATGTAAAAGGGATTCGATGTCATTCTCTGTACTTGTTTCTGAAATGTCCAACCCATACACTTTGCGAATGTTACCTTGTCCATCAATCAGAAACTCGGCAATGGTATGAACGTACTGTGTTGCATCTACCTTCTTGACATATATCCCATACTGTTTCAGTGTCTGATCTATCGCTTGTTGCGTACCTGTAAGAAATTCCCACCCAACCGGTGCAACGCCGAACTCCTTCTCGTAGCTCCGAAGCACGGGTTCTGTGTCATGCGTAGGATCCATCGTGATCGAAATCAGTTCCACGTGGTTTCCCATGATCCCTTGGCGCTTCAGACCTTTTTGCAACTGGACCATTTCCGAGGTGACGACAGGACAACTGGCGTTGCATCTCGTATAAATGAATGCCACCAGCCTAACCTTGCCTGCTCGAGTCACCCAGTGTCACTCGATTGCCATTCGAATTCACGAGAGAAAAGTTATACGCCTTGCCTTCCATCGGTAGACTCTGAGTAGGTATTCCTTTCAGGGCGTGTAACGTAATACCACCACAGCAGATGCCGAAGAAGGTTGCAACGGTCAGACAAAGTCAACCACTGACGGCGTATGAATCGTAGAGCGATGTTCACTGGCTCCGCCTCCCATCAAGCATCAGAGGTGCCCTTCTACCATTATTCCATCAAATGTTCGTAGGCAAATAGCCCGAAAGGGCTATGTCGTGTAAAGAAGTATATGTTCGATCATGTTTTATCGGAGTTCGGCTGTCGAATGAAAGATCCAATTGTGGAGGACGATATGACATCAAATCGTATCAGAATATCATTGTTGCTCGTTCCAACACTCATTGTCGTTGGGTTTGAATACTTGAGACACACATTCTGTATTCCATACGTATCACTGGAGACCGGCAATTGGATGATGGCAGGGATGACGGCAATCTCCATTGCTTTGATTTCGCAGGGCCTTTTTGGTCGTTTCGAACAGGCGGAACGTTCACTCAGTCGAGAACGAGAAAAACGGGCCATTCTGGAAGAGAGAGAACGCTTAGCCAGAGAGCTCCACGATAAGATTGCGCAGTCCATCTTCTACATGGGGGTTGAAATCGAGTCACTTCGACAGACAAATCTCAAAAAACCAGTCGCCCCCGAATCATGGGATGAACTTCTTTTAGCGCTCAGGGAGATGGACGAAAACGTCCGTCAGGCCATTTTTAATCTGAGGCAAGATACCGAAGTGACAATAAACTTCCGAGAGCGGGTTGAGAGGTATCTGGAAAATGCCTTTTCCCATGGAGAGGTACGCTGGACTGTAGATTTTTGCGAAGCCTCGTTTCTTGAAACCACGTGAGCAAATACAACTCTTCGGTATTCTCCAAGAGGCGATCACGAACATCCGTAAACATGCGTCCGCATCCTCAGTATCCGTAAACTTGACGAAAGTGCCATCACCGGGCAGTCGAACCAAGTGGGTGTTCGCAATCTGCGATGATGGCGTGGGATTTCAGCCTGAACAACGGCAAGCGAATCAATATGGACTTGATATCATCCGGAATCGTGCGAACGATATCGGTGCGACCGCATTCATTGAATCGAATGAGCAGGGTACTTGTGTCCGAATCATTAAAAACTAGAATTCTGGCGTCCCACCCTCATGCTTTGTTCGTCCTGTTTTCCCGTGCGTAGGTGGCTAACTGGACCCGGTTTTGGATGTGCAGTTTCGCCATGATATTTTTCAAATGGTTTTTCACTGTGTTTTCGGAGATAAACAGTTTTGCAGCGATTTCACGGTTGGTTGCCCCGGTGCTGACAAGTTCGAGAATTTCCTGCTCACGTGCCGTCAGCTTTTCATCTGGCGCCGCAGAGACGTCCTCTTGATGATGCTGTAAACTTGAATTCGGCGAGCAGCTTTTCCGCCATTTTTCGAGACACCGGTGTCTCTCCGTCGAGGATTCCGTGCAGGTATGAGACCCAATCGGCTGGATGCAGACTCTTTACGAGGTATCCCTGCGCCCCATGCCGAATGGCTTCAAAAAGGTCAGCGGCATCGTCAGACACACTGAGTATAACAACCCGAACGTATGGAAGCTCCTGCTTGATGATGCGTGTCGCTTCAAACCCGTTCATGACGGGCATGTTGATATCCATCAACACCAAGTCAGGCATGCACTCTTGCGTCTTGCTGATCGCCTCCTGGCCATTTGTAGCTTCGGCAACCACTCGAAACTGAGGGTCGGAATCAAGTATCATACGAACTGCCTTCCGGGCACGTTCACTGTCATCGGCGATCACGATTTCGTAGGTTTTCATGTCGACCTCCAAATGGCTCTATTGATTGCTGGTAGAAACGACTATCCTTATGATATACAAAGTGATTGCCATCCATAAACCACGTTTTCTCAGGAGGTTCTTCATGACTCCCACACGTATAAAATGGACTCTGTTCATCGTTCCTGCGCTCGTGATTGGAGGTTTTGAGACCATCCGTCACACTCTGCTTGAACAGGCATTACCCATGGAACTTGGCAACTGGATCACCGCTTTTGGCTTTCTCCGGTAGTTGTCGAATACCGCCGGCCACTCAATAGGGATTGCCTTCTCTGTATAGAGTCTAGGCAAGGTGCCCAGATGACGGTATTCTCCGTCGTTCGAAAGGACCTCAATTTCATCCCACTTCACCTTCAATAGCACCGTTTCCAGCGCATTACATTGCGGGAGCGGATAGGTGGTCGTTTCAAAGCGAAGCTCCCGGTACTTGTTTAGGCGGGCTGTCTCCAGTCGATACACTTCAAATGGTACCGTCGGCATGGCCAGCAACTTCGGCTTCTCCACTGTCCACAGATCAACGATGCGCTCCTTCTTCACATAGTGAGGGCGGTCGATATCTGCCTCGGCTGCGTCCGTCAGCAAGGCCTCCAACTCTGCGTCTGTCTTGCACACCGGTGGTGGAACCAGCCAATTGCGCCTTCCATAACCGACCTTGTTTTCCACATTCCCCTTTTCGTTCCCGCTCTGCCGATTGAAGAAATCCGGAACGAAACGGTAGTGGGCCGAAAATTGTAGGAACTGGTCCGTGAACGTTCGCTTCCCATCTCGAGCAATGGGCACTACCGCCGCAGAAAGGTTATCAAACCAAATCTTTCTTGGGACACCGCCCATCCGTTCAAAGATGCGTTTCATCGCCTCCAGGAAGCACTCTGTGTTCTCCTTGCGAACCGGGAATACGAAAGCCGCATTGCTGAACGGGAGCGACAGTGTGAGCACTTTCCGCTCGACAAGCTTACCTGGTTTACCTACAAAGGCGGTTCCAAAGTCAACCTGTGCTTCGCCGCCCGGATGCTCCAACCGCTCAAAGCCCTCAGCTCTCTCCAGCTTCAATTCCTTCCGGTGATTGGCGACGTATTCCTCCACCGGTACGCCGTCCACCCGTAAATCCGTACTCCTTGTCCAATCGATCGTAAATGCGTTTGGACGTATAGCGTTGCTTGCGGGGCAGACTCTGCTCCTCCATCAACCAAGTATCAACAATGTCAATGTACGGTCGGCCATCACAGGATAGGTCTTCTTCCGCTTTCGTAGCGGCTGGTTCCAATCATCCTTCGTGGCGTACTTATGCGCCGTCCGCCAGTCAATCCCCATATGCTCAGCAATGCTCGAGATCGACCAATCCTCACTCTCATACAACATCTTGATATAATGTTGCTGTGG
>CAVWUS010000037.1:0-39949 GCA_963758235.1 uncultured Alicyclobacillaceae bacterium
AGTGACCTCGGACTTAAATTCAGATGGGGAAACCTTTCGACCGGTGCCGTCGCATAGTTTGAACCTTCTTTCTTGACAGCTGCAGGTGAGACCATCATCCCCGCCCGATCCGTAAGCACCCCGAGCAATGGACTGTATGGCTCGGACAAATGCAAAACCACTGTGTATTGACCCACTGTATCAATCGACTTGATGGCACTGAGTTCAGACCGTCTGGCAGATGACGGCCCGAGATCGCGTTCGAGATTGAACTTGACTGCAGCCGCATTGAACGGAGTCCCATCCGTAAACTTGATGTTTTTGTGCAAATTGAACGTGTAGGTCAATCCATCCTTGGAGATGGAATAACTGGATACCAAGTCCGGAACAATTTTTCCCTGAGGTGTGAGAGCAAAGAGCGTGTCATAGATGTTGATCATCACATCGCGATCGACCTGTGCGCTGGACAACATCGGATCAAGCGTTGCCGGCGATGCATCCAGGCCAATGTTCAGTACGCCAGAAGCACTGCCGCTAGCCGACGATGACGTGGTAACCGAACTCGTGGAATTGCCTGTTCCATTGCCTCCACTCGATCCGCAGGCGGAGACTGCGCTTGCAACGAGCATGGCGATACTGACCAGCGCGCCAGACTGCAGCTTGCTACTCATCTGATTACCCCCTTTTTTCGTAGAGCCTCAACTGTGCTCGCTCATCCGTAGAACAGCATCTATTCACTCACCGCAAAGCTGGTAATACGCCAGCCTGCGACTGAATGACATCCAAATCGCGCTGAATATGCGATAGCATTCGCTGACGCGCTGCATCTGGCTGGTTCAGTACAATGGATTCGTAGATTCCCGAATGTTCCTGTAAGATATTGGTCTGCTTCTGATTGATTCCGAGCACAATGAGACAGTAGTACTGCATCAGATCCGAAATATTATCCAAAATTCGTACAAACCGCTGGTTTCCAGAGAGGTTCCAAATTGTATGGTGGAAGCTGTGATTTAATCAAACCACTTTCGAACGCTTCCCCTTCCAAACAGGCGCGTGTATCCTCGAGATTTTTGCTAAAACAGCGATAACCGCCTGATTCGTTTCACATGCTGCAGCTTTGGCGGCCACAGCTGGTTCAATTGTCAGCCGTACTTCATAGAGCTCCAAAAAATCGTCCAGACTTGGCTTAAAGACTTGAATCATGCCATCCTTTTCGACCAGCAGCTGCTCTGTGGTCAACAAGCGAATCGCTTCCCTGACAGGACTTCGGCTTACTTTCAACTGCGCCGCGAGCTGTGTTTCGTTGATCTTTTCCCCTGGTTCAAGTTCGCCGGTTAAGATTGCAGACCGTAGGTGCTCATAAACCTGTACAACCAGTGGTTGTGCCCGCTGAATGGTCATAGCTTCGTCTCCTTGTTCGGATCATCGGCGTGGCGACGGTAGATGGTAGACGGTCGACCGTCGACTGTCTATGAATCAACGTTCTGCCAAAATCCTTATGCCTCGGCCACCCCATTTATTCTGTGAATTCAAACGATTTGGTTGGACAAAGTCTGTTTTCCGCATAAGTACCACAATGGTTGTTATCCCTAGGGTGCAGGTGGCGGAACCTGCGCGATGATTAAGTACCATGACAGTTACTATCCAGGCTTTCGGTACCTGCAACCGCTTAAAAATCAGGCAATAGATACTATTCTGGTGGTTATTCTGTCAAAATTCACCCAATCATCGCCGAATAGACACCAATGTACTCGCTATCGCTTGTGGCTATTACATTGAACCTCGAAAAAAATAGCGGTGGAATGAATCCACCGCTACTTGCCTTGCCGTATCAATGTGAATATACAGTTAGTCTTCAACCACAGTGTGTTCGTACACAACGTGCGTGTACTCATAACCGTGCGTACAGTGTTCGCAGTGAACCCGCACAACGCGCTCTCCCTCTCGAACCCGGACGTGATTCACGTTTCCACACTGCGGGCATACGGAGTCGATTTCCCAATGTATGTGTGTCATATTCAGTCCCCTCCTCCAACGCCGCCTATGGGTGCACTTAAGTCTCTATGCCAACCATACAGTTTTTACTTCAAATCTGATTCAACTTTAGCCTGACCATTGCCGAGTACAGCGACCGTGGAGGAATGTAAGAGTTCCAACGAATAGGAGAAATATTGTGCAAATCTCCTATCACGGGTCAAAATTGAAGGTGATCGATTGTCCAAATTTGCTGGTGTTGCAGCAGAGTACATTGTCGCGCTGGCCGTAGTTCTCTTCTTTGCATGCTATGGTGGAAACCCTTCAATTATTGGTGCTGTGAACGAGAACGTAACGCTTGTGTTCCATACGATTGTGGGAAAGGAGATCTTCCAAAACTACTTTGAGATCTATCCGCCCGGAATTTGGTATTCAGCCCGGCTCGTCCTTCTGGCCACTACACTCGGTTCAGTCGGTGGCTTTTTGCTGTCGATTTGGCGAATCCAAATCCACAATCGGATCGCTCAGGGGATTACAAATGGGATCCTCACCGTGCTAGAATCTGTTCCAGACGATATGTATGTCATTATCACGACCATTCTCGTCCTGTATCTCTACGAACACTTCGGTATTGAACTGCCAATCTTCCCTGATACGCATGATCCAAGCTTCATCGATACCGTCGTACCGGCGGTCGCTCTGGCCCTGCCGTCGGTTTCTACATGCAGCGCGTCTTGTATCTCTACCTCAATGACGAACAGTCTGCGCAATATGTCACCACTGCACTTTCGAAAGGCACATCCCGGCGCAGGGCATTCTACCGACATGTGCTCCCGAACGCCTATCCCGTCTTTCTTCGCAATCTGCCTGTGGTTGCCGGAATTGTCATTTCAGTCGCCATCTTTGCTGAATTCTTCTTTGATTACCTTACTAATTGCATCTGATTGGACACAGATTTCCGGCGTAAAAATGCCAGGGTTTATGCTCGGTGGTTTTGTCCCAGAGTACCAGGCTGGCAGCATCTGGGTCATTGGCGCGTTGGTTGTCACTCTATGGTTTGTCGCTCGAACTGTAGCAGCTTTACTCAAGCGCCTGACTGCACCAGTCGATTCAGTTAATGCGAAAGCGCGTCAGACCGGACGCGTGCAGTAGATTCCCATCGTAATTGGCAGCGTCATGCTACTGGCCGTACTGGTAGTCGGCACATTTCCGCACTTGATCACACCCTATTCAGCCAAGTATGTCGATCCCGGAACAATTGAGCCTGCGACACTGCCACCTTTCCCGCCAAGCCCAAAGCATCCACTCGGAACAGACGATCTCGGCCACGACATGCTGTCGCTGATTACCTATGGCACCTGGCCGACGATACTCATCGGCGTGATCATAACAGCCATCACGATGGTTGGGGCCATTCTCCTCGCGACGATAACGTATGTAGTATAATCCCACGTCTTCTCACGACTCATCTCATTCATCGGCACACTCCTGGTATCAATGCCGGTTCTATATATCGCCTACCTCCTGCTATATCCAAGGAATTCCTCGGTAGATGCATTGCAAAAGGAAACGGCCGCAGATATCCACCATCAAGCGCTGCTCTTCATATTAGGCATTGCGCTGCTCGAAGCGGGCCGCGGCAGCTACAGCTTTTATCAAGCCATTTCAGGCTGGAGTACCTTTACATTCATGTATGGCGTGAAAAGCATTGGCCGCACAAGGCTTGGTGCGCTATTCACCAACCTGAAATCCTGGTTCATCCAAGTTCACTATTGAATATGCTTTTATTGAGTTCGTACGTGTACTCTCCATCATGGTGCAACTGGCTGCGCTCCATATTTTCATCGCAGACAAGTTTGGCATTGTACCGTTCACGCTTAAAATTTGGCCGCCGCCCTATACCGGATCAGCCCCCGCCTACAACACCTGGTTTGGTGTTCTCGGTGAGATCATCAATCAGTATACGTTTATCTCCTACATCTGGCTGATCTACGCCCCAGTGCTGTTCCTGCTGGCAACGATGATTGGCGCCAATTTGGTGGGACGCGGGCTGAGGGGGAAGACGCTGATACGCTAAGCGGACTGGCGCAAACAAAGACCCAGAGAGACTCATCGAGTCGATTCTGGGTCACCGTTGGGCTACATCGTCAATATGCCTATTGCTCCCGTTTTAGCCCGCCACGCTGGAAGTTGTGACCTTCGTCTTCTTCCACGTTGCTTTGCGGCCAATACAGTTCGCCAGGAACGGGGTCTTGCTGAACAAATAGGCAATCAACATCGATGAGAAATAGACAAACAAGGCGGATACCGGAATCAAACTGTAGTGAACCCAGCTTGGTACATGCATGTGCGTCACTGCCCATTCCATGACAAACAGCGGAAAGGGTTGAATCAGGAATATGCCAAAGGACGTATCGGAAGCCACTTTAATGAACCGACTGAACGGCTGCCAGCTTGGTCGTTGTCGTCTACCAGACCATTTAACGCCTGCAAACCAGATAATGGCCGTAATAATGAGACTATACGGAACCATGATAGGCTGGAAGACGGTTTGAGACAGACTGCTTCCTTCGCGCAGCACCAGTTGGTCAAGGAAATAATGGCCGTAGAGGACTGCTACCGCGGCGCCAAACGTGATCCACAGCGCTCGTGCATGGTTTTTCATGTACTCGAGAATCTTGTCATAGTGGCAGGCGATAATTCCACCTGCGATGAACCAGAATTCATACGTCAAAATAAATGTTCCGCGATTGGCATCGAGCGTGGACAGAAATCCGGGCAATGAAGCCGGGTGTACATGAGAAAGCACAAACTTGGTCATGTACATAAAGAATAGCTCGACCAGGAAACTGCCAATGAAGATATGCACATGCCAGCGTTCCAGCTTGCGCAGCGCATAGAGTAATGGCGGAAATACGACATAGAGTTGAATTGTCACCAGCACGTAGTATAGGTACATCTGATTCCCTGACAGAACACTATGGACAAACTCATGCAGGAAACTGGTGAAGGCCACCCTGCCGACGCATGCATTCTGTCCCATACAATGTAGATGACGTTCCATGCCAAGTATGGGACGGCGATTAGACGCAGACGCTTAAACCAAAATTGCCATGGACTAAACTGCTTGTGGTAATACGTAATAAACAGTACAAGTCCCGTAATAAACATGAAAGCTTCTCTTGTGTAGTGCAGGGATGTGATGACAGCCCCCATGTCAAGGAGCGGTCTTGTCAGCGCGGACGTTCCATAGCCTGGTTCGATTTCAATATAGCGTGCGAGTGTATGAACGCATATAACACTCAACATGATAAATGCGCGCATTAAATCCACTTCATATAAATGCCGTTTCTTTTGCAATTTGCCATACCTCCAGAACCCCAATATTCCCGTCCCCGAACGACGTGCACTGCATGAAAATCCGCCTTCCCAATACTGGGCGGCGGCTGATTTACATCCATATATAATACCTTAACAAATCGCTATTCTTTGGGGGTGTTCATAGTTTGAATAGAATATGGTGATTTTATGGAGACGCCATGCAAATTTCCACTCTATAGCCGGAAACGCCTGACCGTTCCATAAATTTACGGAAATGGCGCCGAAGACATCCAGGTGGTTGCGATGAAAAAAGACCGCCTTCCTCTTTCGAGGCTGGCGGCCCATTCGTGTCTTCAATGATTCACGCACTACGTTCGAGCTGTGTACTCAGCGCCTGCATCTTAGCTCTTGGCGCCAAGATGTAGTATACAATGCCTGTGACAATCGGGGCTGCGAACGCAGTCAGATCGGCGCCTCCGAACCACGCGTTTGACAATGGGCTGATAAAGTCGGCGCTATTCGCTGTCAACGCTGTACCAATGATGCCGATGATATACGCAATCATTGCATTCCAGTTGACGCCCCCAGTGAACCAATAGGCGGATTCAGGAGTGTTCAGCGATAATCCCGCGGCGTCGTAACGACCTTTGACCATTCGATGATGAACCAGATAAATCGCTGCCCACGGGCCAATGAAGATGATCATCAAATCAAGGAAATTCTGGAAGTTCGCCACAAAACTTGTTGACACGAACAACGCATATACAGCGAGTGCCGTACAAATCAGTCCGTCAAGTGCAACGGCCCAGTAGCGCTTCAGCCGAATGCCCATGGACAAAAAGCTCATGCCAGAGCTATATGCATTCAAATAGTTCGCTGTGACGTCACCAACGATGACAGCAATCAAAAACGGAATCGCTGCCCAGGACGGAACTGCCTTGGCAATTGCCATAACCGGATTACTGGAGAAAGCAGAGGCATTGACAAAGGTGCCGAGCAGAATGCCAGCGCCCATCATGACAAAGCTGGCGATACCACCACCCGCAAACGTGACCCCTACCATCTTGCGCGTCGGTGTCTTGACCGGCAGGTAGCGTGAATAGTCAGCCGCGAAGTTAACCCAGCCATAAAATGTAGAGGCTAGACCAATCGAGGCAGCCAGCAGAAACGTCGGGAACGGTGCCATGCGCAGCCATATCCTTAACCGGCGTCGAAAAAGCCCAATTTACGTGAGGCAGAATAGCGAAGATCAAAATGACAACACAGATGCCCAACACATAGGCCAAAATCCGCTGCATGCGAACGACCGTGCCGTGTCCGAAAATAGGCACTGTATACGTGAGCACAAGTGTAATAATCAGTGCAATGATGGTTGGCCCGACACCGCTTGATGGCAAGCCTGCATATTGAGCCAGACTAAGCAACGCCATGACAGTCAGTACCATTGTGACGGCTTCCCAGCCTACCGCCGTGATCCAGCTGAAAAAGGCCGGCACCTTGTTTCCTCGAACACCAAATGCCGCTTTGGAGATGGTCAAGGTAACCGTCCCGGCACGTGAACCCGTGGATGAAGCGTAGCCTAACACGGCAAACGAAAGAGAGCAAATGAGTGAGACCAGGAGGCTTTCCCATACATTAAGTCCAAGAGAGGTAAACAACTGTCCCGTCACAACACCCGTGTAGGTTAACACAGCTGCGAACCAGACGAAAAATAACTCGCGAGGCATTCCATGACGATTATTAGCCGAAATAATACCTGTTCCTTCGGTTTCCAGCTGAAAGGCGCCGTCCTTCTGGACAGTTTGCACTTGATCCGATGAGGCATTTCCCATCGCTCTTCATTCCTCCCCATAATTAAACCCAACCCCGGCAGTTGCACCTAAGCTTTCGCGTGACTACCGACGTTGGTTGAATGGGAAAGGAAAGATCAACATGAATTGGAGCGACACAGATCTAGGTACTCCCTAAAACTGTCACTCAATTCACGAACCCATATATCCGAACGCCTCGTAGTCAAGCAATTCTCGGTTGCTTGGTAGAAACTACCGGGCCATATTCCCAGCATTATACGAGGGCCTTTTTATTTTCGATAAAATCATACAAGATACTACACGAATGATCAACACATTTGATTATCGTAGTATCCTGTTTAACACAAGTAAAATTTTCCGGAGAGTGGAGCATGAGCGAACTACAGCGTTCAGATTTCAACACGAATATAGGCGCTGCATCCAGCCCGACGCGCCGTCTGTTTACCGCAGGCATACTTGGTTCCTTGACCGCATTCGGCCCTCTATCCATCGATATGTATCTGCCTTCCCTCCCCAAAATATCAGCAGACCTGCATGCCAGCACGTCCATGACACAGCTTACAGGATTTTAAAGCTGCATTGCGCAAGGCCATCCGAAACAACAAGGTGAATCTGTTGGAGGTTGTACTCAAGCATCCTTGAAGAGTTGAACCAAATGCTTGCAGAACAGTTAGAAGATTTTATTCACATATCGCACTGCGGCCCATTCCGTACTATACTGTAGTACATATTTTCATGCCATCCTAGTTTGAGACGGAGATGAGCCAGATGCGACATCAGATTGAGACCACGGAGACTACGGCACAAAGCCGCAGACCAGCAGATGACGAACTAGGGTTTGGCCAGTACTTTACGGATCATATGTTCATGATGGACTATGAAGTAAACAAAGGCTGGCATCGCCCGCGCATTGTCCCCTTTCAGCCCCTGACGCTGCACCCTGCTGCAAAAGTACTCCACTACGGACAAGCGGTGTTCGAAGGGTTGAAGGCCTATCGGTCGCCACAAGGGCGTATCTACCTGTTTCGCCCGCATAAGAACTTTGAAAGACTCAATCTGTCCAATGCGCGGTTGAGCATTCCAGCGATGGATGAAGAGGTCTTTTTGGATGCGGTAAAGCAACTGGTGACACTCGATCGCGCATGGGTTCCAAGTTCACCCGGAACCGCCCTTTACATCCGCCCGTTTATCATCTCCACAGAGCCCACATTAAGCGTACACCCATCTGAGACGTATCAGTTCATCATCATCCTGTCGCCAGTCGGCGCCTATAATCCAGAGGGCATCAACCCAACCAAAATCTATGTGGAAGATGAACACGTTCGCGCAATACGCGGCGGCATGGGGACCGCGAAGACGGCAGGGAATTACGCAGCCGGGTTAAATGCACAGGAGAGGTCGGCGAAGCGTGGATTCTCGCAAGTACTGTGGCTGGATGGTGTGGAGCGAAAATATATCGAAGAAGTCGGGAGCATGAACGTCTTCTTTAAGACCGACACCGAAGTCATCACCCCTGCGCTGAACGGCAGCGTGTTGAGCGGCATTACAAGAGACTCAGTCATTCAGTTGCTCAAACACATGGGCATTCCTGTCGTCGAACGAAAAATCGCCATCGATGAGCTGTTTCAAATGTACACACAAGAGAAATTGACGGAGGCATTCGGCACAGGTACGGCAGTCAGCATATCACCGATTGGCGAAATGCAGTGGAAAGAAAACCACATGGTTATTAACGGCTCACAAACGGGACCGCTGACTAAGCAGCTGTACGAGACGTTGACGGCAATCCAGTATGGAATCGGCGCAGATCCATTCGGTTGGAGACTAGAAATCTGCCAGGACTGACAGCGGCTGGCGTCGGACGGCGTTACTCGTCGACGCCAGCACACTTTCGGCGAACGCTTTCCATACTTTACAGCGAAAGGACGAACAAAAGAAGCGATAACAGAACGAGCACGACAATCACGATCCAACCTACGATATTCATCCATTTCTTATTGGTATATTTCCCCATGATCTCCTTGTTGTTCACCAACAGCATCATACAAACCAACACGACAGGCAGCAGAATACCATTGATCTGTTGAGACCACAGTGTAATCGTGATTAAAGGAACGTGCGGGATCAGAATGATGCCTGCGCCGATGATTAGAATCGCCGTATATAGAACATAAAATTGAGGCGCCTCTTTCCATTTCCGCTCGATACCCGCTTCAAATCCAAATGCCTCGCATACATAGAACGCAGTCGCGACTGGAAGGATTGTCGCAGAAAATATAGATGCCACAAAGAGTCCAAATGCAAATACCTTTGAAGCGAGCGCTCCTGCTAACGGCTTCAGCGCCATCGCAGCGTCCTTTGCGTCTACAATCGTCGTACCATGACCTTTCACGAATAGTGTTGAGCCACAGGCAATCATGATGAAGAGTGCGACAGTCACCGTTGCAACACAGCCGACAATCACGTCGATAATCGTGTACGTATAGTCTTCAATCCGCAATTTCTTTTCAATGACCGACGATTGCATGTAGAACTGCATCCAAGGAGCAATGGTTGTCCCAATCAAACCAATGATAAGCGATATTGAATTCAGGTTTACAGGGAAGTGCGGAGCAACGGTCGCCGCGCCGATTGCCCCCCAGTTCGGTCTGCCAGCCAAGGCGGAAATAATGTACGACAATAAGGCGACGCTAAAAATGAGAAAGATTTTTTCCGCAAACCTGTACGAACCCTTGACGACCAAAATCCAAACCGCTAAAGCAGAGATGGGGACGGCGATGTACTTCGTCACCCCAAATATTTGCATACTGCCTGCGACACCAGCAAACTCAGTCATCGTATTGCCGATGTCGGCAATCAACAATCCGATAAAGATGAAAAAGGTAATCTTGACACCCGCATTTTCACGAATGAGGTCTGCCAGCCCTTTGCCTGTAACGATACCCATTCGTGCATTCATTTCCTGAACAATCAGCAGCACAAAAAATGCTGGTATCAGCGTCCAAATCATGTTATAGCCATACGTCGCACCGGCAACCGAATAGGTCGTGATGCCACCAGCATCGTTATCTACGCTGCCGGTAATGATGCCCGGTCCGACGAGTGCCAGAAAAAAGGCAATTCGTGCAAACATCGATTTACGAGATGCCATCGTAGGCTGTTGCCCCCTAAAATCTTCCCCTGCGGGTTCGCTTCAAATTGTGCACCAAATCGTTGATGGTAACGACACCAACCAGTTTCGCTTCTCGATCGACGACCGGAACAGCCAGTAAGTTGTATTTATCGACGAGGTCGAATAAAACGTCGGTATCATCGGTATCTTTTACAAAAATGATGTTTTCGTCAGTAAATGTACTAAGTGCAGCATCTGGCTCTGCAATGATTAAGTCTCGCAGCGATATTGTGCCATTCAGCCGCTGCGCCTCATCCACAACATACAGGTAATAAACGCGATCAGCCTCTGGTTTGGTTAACCGTAGTTGATCTATGACTTCCTGGGCCGTAGCTGTTTCTTGGAAACACAGGTGATCTGTAGTCATCAGGCTGCCAACAGTATCCTCTTCGTATTCAAGCAGCGTTTGAATTGCGTTTGATGACTCTGGCTGCATGGCGTTCAGGATTTCTGTGGCTCGACTGTCATCTAATTCATCCAAGATATCTGCCGCTTCGTCCGATGGCATTCGTTCCAATATAGAAGCTGCCTCGGAGACGCTGAGCTGTTCAACAACGCTAACCTGAGCTTCCGACTCAAGCTCTTCCAACACGTCAAGCTTGGTGTCTTCATCAAGGGATGTAAACATGTCGAGTTGTGATCGTACATCAAGGTCTTCCAAAATGTCTGCCAGGTCAGAAGGATGCATCGTCGCCAATCTGGATGATTCCTTGGACAATCGAATGCCCCGCTGGCCAAAGTCAGCAGCTTCAATTTCGTCCCATAACAACAGGTTGGACGGTATTGAAATATGTAATGGCTGGAGCAGTTTTTTCGTCGGCTTCGCGACACCGAGCCGCCGTAGCAACCCTTCAACGCCAACATCCACCGCCACGACAAAGGTACCCGCAGATAAAGTCGCCAGGCGGATATCGTTTACTCGAACCAGTTTTCGACCATTGATGTCAATCAGCTGTTTGTCCAAGATGGACTTAGCCAATAAAAACGTCGAGTCCTCAGGGTATATTGGCGCCGGTTCCACCTTAACGCATGTGAGTCGATATTGCGCATGCACCTTCTCGATTTGAAGTGATTCGAAGGGAATCGTCAATATCTCTTTCCCCTGCTTAATGCGTGCGGCGATGACTCTTGGGCGTATTGCGTCAATATCAACCACGAAATCCTTCAGCCGACCAATCGATTTGTTCTCCTTGGTATGAACCACATTCCCTAGTACACGACTCAAGTAAAAGGTGGACCCAATCTTCATTCGAGCACCTCCCTCCTGTGTAATATGCACTAAATAAAAAACCTCCCACAGGGAGGTTTCCAACTTTAATGTAGGCTCCCCCTTGTCGAGCTTTAGCACTGTATAACGTAGAGCACCATGCTCAGCCATGTTAAGTCAAGCCTTAATCCGGCAAGACCTGTTGACCCATTGGCGTCTTTCGACGTTTCCGGGCAATGGCATTTGTTTATACAGACGCCTCACCTAACGAGGATCTTCAGTTGCGTTGAAAAATAACACACTGTTGATTCATGTGTCAATATCGTCATTGGTCTTCACAGAACAAGGAATAAAAATCCCCTGATTCATCATATTAAGATCGTCTTTCCACTTCATATTTGGAGGCGATCTTAAATGCCACTTCGCGCACACGAGGCGTACGAGTTAAATCATCTGTTGATGGGCTGCGTCAATACAATCAATAACATGGGCATGTTCATCAATCAGGTGAAAGACACAGAATTGAAGGGCCTGTTACAAAAACAACTCGACGCCCACATTCAGGATTACAACATGAAAGTACAATGGGCAAAAAATGGAACTTGCGCCGAGAAATTGAATGTCCCAGCGGTTCCTACAAAGATGTCTGGCACTCCTCAACCACCATCTGCTGTGTCGCCAAATCCAAACGGCACGACGATGGACGATCGCGGTATTGCAACCGCCCATCTGCTGGGCCTGAAGAGCAATGGCAAGGAATACGCCTCATCGTCATTTGAGGCGGATGACATTCAGTTGCGTGAGTTTCTGATGGATGCCTTCACGATGTGCAATCGTCACGCATTCGAGATTGCAGGCTGGATGCGCAAACATGGATATTACCCTGGGGAAGAGGCGAGCACCACTTACCTTCGTGACCTCTCGCAAACCTACGACCCTGCTCCAGTTCCTGCTGGCGTTCACTAATCACCTTCAATCGGTTCTCGGCATCATCAAGCCGCGTCCGCGCATCTCAATCCGGATGCAGGGCGCGGCTGATGATTGCGTTACAGATACCGATCCACATGCCTCACCTTCGAGGCGACTCACGCTCGAGATGAATATTCCGCTCTATCTGACTCCGATTCATTTGGTTCCAGAATTGCATCGTCCGGCCACCGTCTCTTTAAAACGAGCAGGTAGTAAATCACCGTGAGAACGATGACGCCAAGTGTAATGAGCAGGAAGGTACTTGACTGCTGAATCAGCTCATAGACAAGGCAAACAAACAAATACGAGAACCGGATCGCCGAAGGTATCTCACTGGCTGGAAAAACTGTCGCCGTTCCCGCAAGGGATTGCTTTTCGAATGCCGCTGGCCGAAATGTACTGTCTATTCTAGGATATTTGCTCTTCAGTGCGAAACTGCGTCTGGTACAGCAGCTTGTACAAAGGACTCGTTTCCAACAAAGAGTGGTGTGTACCGATGGCTGCAATCCGCCCTTTTTCCATCACCACAATCTTGTCGGACTTGAGAATCGTGGATAGTCGGTGTGCAATCACGAGCGCGGTTCGGCCATGGAGCAGAGCAGACAGAGCGTCCTGGATTTTTCGTTCAATTACGGTATCCAAGGCACTTGTCGCTTCATCCAGCAACACAATTTTTGGACTTTGCAGGATGACCCGAGCAATTGCCAGACGTTGGCGTTCTCCACCTGAGAGGCGATAACCTCGTTCTCCAACAGTCGTCTCATAACCCTCGGGAAGGCCGGCAATTGTATCGTGGATTTGCGCCGCTTTACAGGCAGCCTCCATCTCCTCAATCGTTGCGTCATCCTTGGCCAGACGCAAGTTATTCGCGACCGTATCATGGAAGAAAAATGGATCTTGTGGAACCAGCCCCATCTGAGATCTTAGCGATGTGAGGGTTAGCGTCTGTATATCCATTTCATCCAAGTAGAGATGCCCGGCAGATGGATCTGAAAACCGCGGAATCAAGTTCAGCAGCGTAGTCTTGCCTGCTCCACTCGGTCCCACCAATGCAACCGTTTCCCCCGGATTGATGGTCAGGGAGATGTCTTGCAAGGCCCAACGCCCCTCTATTTTGTACGTGAACCAGACATGCTCCAGTTGAATCTGACCATCCACACTGTTCTCCGGTATCGCTACGGGGCCATCCTGTACGTCAGGCTCCGTGTCCAAGAGCCCAAAGATGCGCCGGAACAGTGCCACCGAAGAAAGAATGCTGACGTGAAGTTGAGCTAATTGACTAAGCGGTCCATAGAGGCGAGACAGCAGCGTTGTGAACGCCACAATGACACCGAGCCCGATTTGGTGGTGAATGACAAGCCAACCGCCATAGCCCCAGAGCAACGCCGGCCCGATTGACGAGAACATGCCGAGCCACATGAACAGCCAACGGCCAACGAGCGCTTGACGGACCTGCAAATCTCGAAGGGTTTGATTGGATTCTGCGAACAGCTGTTCTTCTGCGTGCTGGCGATTAAAGATTCGAATGAGGAGTGCACCGCTCACGCCGAGTGATTCACTTAACTGTACAGTCATTTTAGACAGCCATTGCTGAATCTGCCCCTGCAGTTTCTGCCTGGACCTCCCTACCCGTTGAGTCGGGAACACGAATCCAGGCACAACAATGACAGCAAGAATAGCTAAACGCCAGTTCATGCTGAACATCAGGAACAGTGTAGCTGCGATACTCAGCAGATTACTGACAAACCCCACAAGTGTCGTCGTAACGACATTCTGAATGGCTGTGACGTCGTTCGTGACGTGCGATACTAAGTCACCTGCCTGCCTGGATGCAAAAAAACTTACGGTCTGCCGTTGCAAATGACGAAACAGTGACATGCGATAATCCGCCATGACGTTCTGAGCAATGAGGTTGCTCAGCCATGTTTGCAGGATACTCAGCAGGCCGCTCGCTACTGCAATCAAGATTAACGCCAACGTGTAGCTAATCACCACCGACAAGCGATGCCTGTCGATCCCATCATCAATGATTTGCTGTGTCAACCAAGCTGGTAACACGCCGCCAATCGACGTGGCGAGAATCACAACGGTCACAACGATGGCATGCTTCCAATAGGGTACGAACGACCGCAGTGCGCGGCGCAGGATCGGCCAATCAAAATGTTCGCCTTTCGCTAGCTCTTGCATGCGCCAGCGATTTCCCCCGCCGTGTCCGCCCATACCGGATCCCATGCGCAGTGTTCGAATGTCTTGCATTGAGAGGACTCCTTAACTGTACTGTTTTGGCTCGTACACGCTGTTGGTGTGCTGGAAGGTGCATCAAACGATCGGAACAACCGCCCATACAGCAGCGCTGAACAAAGCTGCAGACCGCCAGCGATGAAAAACGGAAGCGAGAAGATCCCGGTGTCCAGCATCACACCTGATAATGTCGGACCAATCGCCGACGGTAAACGCATCGCTAACGAATTCATGCTTACGGAGAAACCGCGCCGCTTGCAGCGGATCCTTGATACCATCCGTAGCTGGGCTACTAGTAGGAGCGGTCGCAATGACAATTGCACATGCGATTGAAATGAGAAACATGAGTACAAATAACGGATGAAAACCAATTGCTCCGGGAAGAGACTTATGCCATAGCTGCGGTGTACCTGCCAGAAGCGCACCGATAGCCATGCCGAAAAAGCCGAGCGCTGTGTTCGTGCTAAACACACTCCCACGTAAAGACCTAGGCACGCGAGATGCCATCCACGCCTGCTCAGCCGGTGTAAACGGGCCAGCAGCTCCGTTTTGGCCTCTGCCAACCCCCGTCAGAACAATAATGACGGTCAGAAGGATAGGATTCGTCGTCAGCGACATGAACAAGGCAGCGATTGCCGTAATCGCTTCGTAGATCAAAAGAAACGGCTTCCTGCCCAGCCTGTCACTCATCAACCCAACCATGAGGATCAATGCAGCACCCACAAGTCCAGCGGCTGACATCACACCACCGATGGCTGTACCGGACCAATGTAAATCTTTCAGGTAGAGTGTGAGGTCAACCACCGCGATTCCTTGGGTAATACTTCGCAGGGCACGCGCAATCTGAAGGTGACGTACCGTTTTATCCCGATAGCTTATCAACGTTGAACACCTACACTTCTTCACCAAGTTGTAAATCAACTGCCCGGTCCGCGTCTTGCATGCTCGCGGAAAGGCGGGATAAAAGCTGCAGCAGCTGCGCCCGTTCAGCCTCTGTGAACTGGTTTAAGCCTTTTATCAATCTCTCAGCCCATACGGATTCTACACTGTAAATCAGAGCCTCTCCTCGACTGGTCAGCCGAACTTCCTTCTGACGGCCATCTTCCCTGCCGGAGATACGCTCTACCAGCCCTGCCTTCTCTAGTCTGTCAGTCATTTGCGATACCGTGCTCGGACGAACCCCAAACTTATTTGCGATATTTCCAATCGTGGTATCGTTTGACCTTTGTAGGTGTCGCAAGAGCATCCATTGTAAACGCGTTATGCTTTGGGCTCCCTCTGTCAACGTACCCTTTCGTAAATGACGATGAATCGTATTCCAGTGCATCATGAACTGATCGATGTATCCATCCTGAATCAAGATGACACCTCCCGCCCAACACATTATTTAGTTAACGAAAATATCTGTTTGAAGTCAATCCCGAGTAAATATGCGTTTCCGAAAAGAACCGCCCCATGCGGCCTTCACGCCCCGTGTGGCGGTCCCTTTCTCATTGCAAGGTTCAACTCAAATCTTCATCATAGAAGAGTTGGCAATCGGTGCATGTACGCACTCATTCGCTAAACCGTAGTCCAACTCGGCACTACCGATATTGAATCCGTGGATCTACAACGGCATACAAAATATCCGCAAGAAGATTGCCGATCACTGTGACAATGCCAATAATCGTTGTGATTCCCATGATGATTGGATAATCGTATTCACTAATTGCATGGTAGTACAGCAGCCCCATTCCGGGATAGTTAAATACGGATTCAATCAAAAGCGCACCGGCAAATAGAGATGGCAGTGTTCCGCCGAGAAGTGTGATGATTGGCAACACAGAGTTGCGCATCGCATGTACCATGACGACGCGACGTTCTCCTGCCCCCTTCATTCTGGCTGTACGAACGTAGTCCTGGAGTAATGCTTCACGCATCGACGAACGCATGTACCTCGACCAACCGGCTACTGAGATCAGAAACAGGGCGCCTGCAGGCAACACCATGTGCATTAAATAGGTGCCAACACCCGGATTGGCCAAGTTCTGATCAACAATGCCACCCGAAGGAAACCAATGTAGTTGAATCGCGAAGACAATAATCAGCAGCAGCGCAATCCAAAAACTTGGCATTGAATAAAAGAAGTAGTTGATTACGGTCACAATCTGATCTCCGAGCGTATTTTCGTAGTACGCTTGAAGCGCGCCGAGGATTACCGCAAAAATAGCGGCAAACAGGATTGATGTGAAAACAATTGCCAGCGTATGCGGGAGCGCCTGTCCGATGAGTGTCAGCACCGACTGGTCATACGTATACGAATACTGTAGGTTGCCATGAAGGATGTTCCATAGCCAAATGAAATATTGTTGCCACAACGGCTTATCTAATCCCAGGCTATGACTCAAGAGTGCTGCCCGTTCAGCCGTATAATGGTTTCCCAACAAAATCCTCACAGGGTTTCCCGGTACAATATGCATCAGGATAAATGTGAACACTGTGACTCCTATCATCGTGGGTATAGACTCCACAATTCGACGTAAGCTGTACTTCAGCATAAAGCTGGTCCCCCTAGCCAGACTTTACTCGCTCGCCAATTCAATTACACTGGACGATTGAGTTATCTGTGGCGAGTCTCAATTGCATCCCGCAAACCGTCACCAATGAGATTTACGGAGATCATCGCGATTAGCAAACAGATACCCGCCGGATAGATGAGCCACCATGTGCCTTGAAACATATAGTTCATCCCGTCAGACAGCATACCGCCCCAATTCGGTGTCGGGGGCGGGAGCCCCAGCCCCAGAAAGCTTAGTGCAGCAATGCTCAAAATGGAGTCTGCGACACTGAAAGTGGCTGCCACAAGAACAGTCCCGATAAAGTTTGGAAACATATAGCGAAGCATCAAACGCCAGGGGCGCACGCCGATGGCCAATCCGGCCTCTACATACAGCTGGTTTTTAATCATTAAAACCTCAGCTCTGGCCAGACGGCTGACCATCATCCAGGCTGTTGAAGCCAACACAAAGATCATGATGAACAGACTTGGCTTAAACACAACATTGAGAAACAGCAGAATAAACAGGCTCGGTATGGACAGCATGATGTCAACAAACCGCATCAGTACGGCATCAACCCAACCGCCTGCCACGGCGCTGATCATGCCATACAGTGTACCAAAGACCATCGAGACGATCGCCGCCGCAAACCCCACTTCGAGCGCAGACTGTCCGCCGACCATCAATTGCGACAGTACGTTATGCCCCAGACTGTCCGTACCAAGAGGGAATCGTGCCGACGGGCCGACAACCGTATCCGTCAAGTTAATCGCAATCGCGCTGTGATGATAAATGACCGGACCAACGAATGAAAACAGCACCAGAAACAGGAGCAGCGTTGTCCCCAGTTTTGTCGTACCAACCTTCCAAAAACGCCGAAGAAAGCCAGGGCGTTCATCGGCCACTGCTGGAGATCCTATGTTATTGAAGATCGCCGATTGATCAATCATAAGTTCTCCTTTCATCCGAGGCGCGATTGGCGCGCCTCGGACATTCGGACTACGTTACAGCGAATGGTGACGAATCATCAATGCTTGATCCACAAGTACTGCATCTGCGGATACCCTGTTGCCGGGTGCATGTAGTTGTTGTTTTCAGCGTTCATTACATTGTTACTGTTGACGCCAATAGTAGCTACATTCTGGCCCCATAGGAACGGCAGGACTTTCGCTGTGTAATCCTCCCAAGCGAAGAATTTTTGCATCGTTTCCTGCTCTGTGGGATATGGCTGCAGGGTTGCCTGAATCAAGGCGTCTTCCTTTGGATCGCTGAAGCCCGTTCCATTTGGTGTGCCTGTCTGGAACAGTGTTTCCCCGGAAGGATAAAATCCAGGGCCGTCATAAATCCAACCGGAGCCGCTGCCAAGCTGCCAGGAGTTGTCTTTCGGATTGCTAATCATGCTGATATAGTTGCTAAAGTTCATTGGTTTCAGGGTGACCTGGATGCCTTCTTGAGCCCAGTCCTGCTTCATCAATTCGGCGACGTCCTGTGTTACTGTACTGCCGCTTACGAAGACGAACGTGAAGTTCAGCTTCTGGCTGCCTTTGGTCATCACGCCGTTAACCTCTTTCCACCCGTGTGCTTCCAGTAGCTGCTTGCCCTTCGCAGGGTTGTATGGATAATAGTTTGGCAGGTTCGGATCGAGGAATTTGGTCTTTGGAACCGTCGGAATCGGGCCGGTAATCGCCTTCGCATAGCCTTTAAAGAGCGCACTATCGATACTGTTGTTATCAATGCCATACTGCAACGCTTGGCGCATGTAGAGCTGATCGAACAGCTTCGCGTACGTCGTTCCTGGGCCACATGTTCATCACGGTATAGAACACGCCGAACGGATACCCTACGTTGATGTTGTATCCTTGTTGCTTTAATGACGGGATGTTGCCGAGCTCCGAGGTGTCAACGTAGCCCATGTTGATGTTACCCGCCTTTAATGCAGCCAGTTCGGCGGCGGTCGATGCCTCATAGTCGAAGTTAATTTGTTGCACGATGGACTTGTGACCCGCATAATTCGGATTCGGAACAATATCCCACGACTGGTTTGGTGTCGCGCTTTTCGGCATGAACGGCCCATCGACAACCTTGTCGAACATCAGGTTTGTGGCGTTCTGCCCGAGATACTTGAGCTCATCCTGCATGTTTGATTTAACGTCCCAAGCCTTCTTCGGCATCGGTGTTAACTGGATGATCCCGTTGTAAATAAACCACTGCTGGTTCGCCGGTTTGTTTAATGTAATGGTTACCTCGTAGTTGTTGTTCGCCACAACACTCTGGATTTGGTTCGGAATACCGCCGGTGCCTACACCTGCAAACGGCCAAGGCGCTGGCGCGCTCTTCGAGGAGGCCGCTTTGATGACCTGCCAGGAAAAGAGGACATCCTGGGCCGTCACTGGGGTGCCGTCTGACCATTTCCATTTCGGATTCAGGAAGATATGATAGACGGTGCCTTGATTGTTATACGTAATCTTATCTGCCACGGAACTCTTCCAGTTAATCGTGTAATCGTTGTTAATCCAGATCAGCGGTTTATACATCTGATCGACGATAATCTGATTGTATACACTGTCATTTGCGGCGGTCATAATCGGGAAGAACCACGTCAGACTCGTTGCACCGGGCAGTGCATAATTAATCACGCCGCCCGGTGTCGGTTTTGAAGAAGTACTCGTATTGTTTGTGGTGTTGCCGGAACTGTTGTTGGTTGAGCTGCTGCAGCCAGCGACAAGCATACCTACCCCCGCTGTTAAGGCGATCGTAGCCAGCAAAGACTTTCTCAATCTCATGAAACCATTCCCCCTTTTTTGTCTAGCTTCAACGAAATGAGACATGCACAATGATCCGTTGGTATCAGACGGGCATCTCCCCTTTCGCTGTTTATGAGTACGATCGCGAAACCCACCCAATACCTGGTTATGCCAGATGACAAGCCATATAATGGTTCGGTTTCGCTTCACGCCACTCCGGAATTTTCTCTTTACATACGTCCTGCACCAGCGGACAGCGTGTGTGGAAGACGCAGCCGGATGGTGGATTGGCAGGACTGGGCAGATCGCCCTGCAGGATAATCCGCTCCCGTCGTGCACGCGGATTTGGAATGGGCACGGCCGACAGCAGAGCTTTTGTATAGGGATGCAGCGGGTTTTCAAACAGATCGTCGGAAGAAGCCAGCTCCGCCATTCGACCAAGATACATGACGAGAACGCGATCGCTGATGTGTTTCACAACTGACAAGTCATGCGCAACAAACAGATAGGTCAGGTTGAAATCCTCCTGAAGATCCTCCAGCAGGTTGATCACCTGCGACTGTATGGATACGTCGAGCGCTGCAACCGGCTCGTCGAGCACCATCAACTTCGGATTCAGCACCAACGCGCGGGCAATGCCGATGCGTTGACGCTGACCACCGGAAAACTCATGTGGATAGCGGCTTGCGTAAGCCGGGTCAAGACCGACGCGCTCGAGTATCAACCGGACACGCTCTTTACGTGCCTTTGCATCGAACAGCTGATGAACCTCCATCGGTTCCGTCAGTGTCTGAGCGATGGTATACCGTGGGTTCAGCGAAGCGTAAGGGTCTTGGAAAACAATCTGCATCTGCCTGCGCATCGAACGCATCTGTGACTTGGTAAATGACAAAATATCCTGTCCCTCGAATTTTACAGATCCTGAAGTCGGTTCAATCAAACGCAAGATGCTGCGGCCCATGGTCGACTTGCCACAGCCTGATTCGCCCACAATCCCCACCGTTTCGCCCTTGTACACGTCGAGCGAGATGCCGTCTACAGCCTTAACCGCTCCACCGCGGCGGAACATCCCACTCTTGATTGGGAAATATTTCTTAAGATCCTTTACTTCAAGCAATATCTCGCTCATCCGTCATGCCTCCTTCTCATTTAGCCAGCAGCGCGAGACATGACTGTCATCTATGTGGAATAATTCTGGAACTTCTTTGAGACACCGGTCAGTCACATGTGGACAGCGAGGAGAGAATTTGCATCCCGTTGGCATTTTTGTCAACGACGGGACGTTTCCCTCAATTGGATGCAGGCGTTCCTTTGCGTCTGCGTCGATCTTTGGAATGGCGTTCAGCAATCCCCGTGTATACGGATGTTGGGGATTAAAAAAGATGTCATCCACCGTACCTTGCTCAACAATCTGGCCGGCGTACATGACCGCAACGCGATCGCACATTTCAGCGACTACGCCCAAGTCATGGGTAATCAGTAATATGGATGTTTCAAAATCCCGAGAAATAGATCGCATTAATTCAAGTATTTGCGCCTGAATCGTAACATCGAGCGCTGTCGTAGGTTCATCGGCAATTAACAGACGCGGATTACAGGCCATGGCAATCGCGATCATCACGCGTTGACGCATGCCCCCCGATAATTGATGCGGATACTCCTGCATGATTTCTTCCGGGCGCGGAATTCCGACTTTCTTCAACATTTCAATGGAACGTGCGACTGCTTCTCTGGGGGAGATGGCCTGATGCAGCAGTAGCGTTTCCGAAATCTGCGCGCCGATTTTATAGACAGGATTGAGTGAAGTCATGGGCTCCTGAAAGATCATGCTAATTTCGTTGCCACGAATCTGCCGGATGGCTTTGCTATCCAGTTCCAATAGGTTACGATCTTCAAATTGAACCCTGCCTGTGACACGAGCAGATTGCGGCAACAGACGAACCATAGCCAGGGATGTGACACTTTTGCCACATCCAGATTCACCGACGAGTCCCAAGGTTTCTCCTGGTTTTATGTAAAAAGAAACGTCGCGCACTGCATGACAATATTTTCCGTTGATATTGAATTCGACGCTCAGTGATTCAACATTCAGAATATTATTCAACGGCATGCACTCCTATATCCTTAATCACTCGTCCAAGCAGAAAATTTTTACAACATCATAAGCAAAACCGGTACGATGGCAGATGTGTCGGAGCCCGCCAGCTCGTTCGAAAGGTACTCTTTAGAAAAGTATTCTGTAATAGACTCATATATGTACGTTGAGAGAAATAACCGTCATCTCGGTATCCCGTAATCAAGGCTTGCAGCACGAAAAGACCGCCTTCCTTTTTGAGTTCGGCGGTCTTTTTCTTCCTAATATATGCGTGTCCGAAAAGGGTTAAGGCCCCACAAGGGGATAGGTCTCGCTTTGGCGCAAAGCGCCAAGTCTCGCCTTATAAGATGCCGTGAAGAGCAAGGAAGCAGACAAAAATGCGTATGGCGTGTGGTCCCCAGTGAGGGGCGAAGCCGGGTGTCGAGTGGACACCCCGGCCCCGTTCAGGCCGGGCGATAGCCCCGGGTAACCCTTTTCGGACAACCTCTATATGGTGCTGTGCAAATTACTGTGTTTGATACGCCTGTAGTGTGTTCCAGACGCTTTCGTTTTCAGAACCTAAATACCACGTGAAGACGCCTGGCACCTTGTACTGCTTGGCCAACGCCAGCTTGTCTTGAACGCTCTTGGCATTCTCATAATAGACTGTATGTTTCTTCCCAGACTTGTCTTTGTACGTAAAATAAGGCGCATCGGCCTTTGCATCCCAGTGTGGTGTGATGTGTTTGGACTGAATCAACTCGTCTATTTGCTTCAACGTCAGGGCCTGTGTGTACTTCCCATACCAGTCGTAACCGTACATCGGCAGCCCAAGCCTGAGCTTCGACGGGGGGATCTGTCTGACAGCATACTGAAGCACATCCTTCACCCAGCCGACGGGTGCAATCGGTCCGGCAGGACCACCTGGGATAGGAATAATCGTACGTCATCAGCAATACTTCATCCACGTTCTGCGCAATTCCGGCATAGTCGTATCCTTCATCCCACTTGTCACCCGCCGTCTCGGCAGGCACATCCACACTGAGCGTTTTACCTTCCTGATGTAAAGCGGAATGCAGATTACCGAGAAACGCCACGAACTGCTTGGCGTCTGTGGCTGGCAGCTGCTCAAAGTCGATGTTGATGCCTGTAAAGGGTGTATTCTTCACCACGATCGCGATGTTGTTCACGAGTTTCTTTGACAACTGCCGACTGCGAAAAATCGTCTGCAGCTCATCTGCATTGAACGTGGTCGAACCAAAGTTGGAGACACAAATCGACGTGTTTACCTGATTCTGTTGTACAATCTGCCTGGCAATCGGCGGCGTTTGATTAACAACCGTAGCGTTGGGCCGGATGCTCGCCGTATCGAGATATACCTCTTTGAATTGCTGTGCATCCTTCTCCCACTCTTGTTGAGATACACCGTCGTCATAAAACACCACGAATTCGGATAATCCAGTCGGTGTCGGCGTACTTGGTTTACCGGCAAGCTTCTCTTGATGTTTCTGGAATGCAATGCCCACGCCAACCGCAACGACGAGGACGGCTGCCAACAATGCCGGATATTTTTGTTTTCTCATTGATACCCTGTCCTTTATGAAATACCTAAAAATGCCCCAGATGCCCATTGTGCACCTTTACGCGTCATCTGTCACGGAGATTTGCGCTCCAAAAGTCCCCACAAAAGTCAAAAGCATATGTGCGTACCACGATCTCCATACTACGTGTACCTAGACGTAATGGCGAGACAATTGGCCAGTGTAGACAGATACGGTGTCAGCAAAGGAGGAGCACACATGCAACGCATCACATCTGACATGATTCTTCGTGCTTACCGTGAAACTGAGCTAAAACCAGTACAAGGTGTATGGTTTGAATCACATGATGCCTGTGGCATCGGCGTCCTCGCAGTGAGTCGGGCATCCGGGATACATTCGGTGGCCACCGTATCGCTTCGAAACCGATGGTCAGTCCGTGAATAGAGCCCTCTCGGTCATCCGAAACGAATTGGGCGACGCATACGTATATGGTTTTATTCGGGGGTTCGACGAGTTGGATCTCCCGGAATCAAGCAGCATGTACGGTAATCCAGTTCGCATCCGGCAAGGTTATCAAGACGGTCAAGCAGCCTGGCAGTCATGCGTAGACGCTGGCTTGGTCGAACCGAACTTCGAGGAGGATTGGTCTGCATTCATTCAGCGGATATCCATGCCAACTGACTGCGAACGAGATCTCCAACCAGTTTAAGTCAAGTGTTCATAACAGATAAGTAACCAAAACAGTCAAAGCCGCGGTGGCGGATAATGACGACATATAAGGGAAATCGATGTTTTACATTGCGAACCTGGCTTTTGTATTGACTGGAATAATGGCTTGTGTATTTCGGTGGATCCGTTCGCTCTTTATGAAGTATGTCACGGTTCACATCGTTGAGTTGCAAATCAATAGGCAGCCCGTGCACTTTCATTCATTGAGGATTTTGCAGAATTAAGTTTCCGAGGTGAAAATGCACACATATAGTGGTTTGTACAATCTTTGAACGCTATATATGGTGGTTCCTCTGTTCGTAATTGCTATTCTGCAAAATCCTCTCATTAAGACATTATAAATACCGACAATTGATTTGAATATGGTTTCAGCCACTGGATCATTTTGATTATGATCCGGGTGCCACATGAGCACCTGGCGTTTGTACGTACGTTTTATCTCAGTAGACGATGCATCATTCGACACACCTAAGATGTCGTAATAGTTCGCATCTAGTAACATGCCGCATCGACCACATGCCGGATCCTTCCGTCCGTCAATCCGATTCTTTGTGGTGCATCGAGAACAGATCTTCTCTTGCATCGCCCTCACCTATTCCTCCCATAGGTTAATACTCCGTAATATTCTATGCCATGTTTGAATTTCCCTGTAAAGCGTCGATGAATATCCGGATGAGGGCGACGAACGATGAAGTTGACTGAAACTCAATAAAAGAGAGACAACGTATTGTGTGCGTAGTCAAAGAACAGATGCGCGTCTATTCCGGACTTTGCATTTGAACCCATACAACGTAACCTCGACCATACCCATGGTTTTGACCGTAGCCGTTGCTTTCACCATATCTGTAATTGTACCCTTGGCCGTATCCGGAACCGTACCCTTGGCCAAATCCGGAACCGTACCCTTGGCCAAATCCGGAACCGTACCCTTGGCCGTATCCTTCGCCGTATCCTTCGCCATATCCGGAACCCCACCCATATCCGGAATTTTGGCTGACTTGCTCTGGTATGCCACTGCTACTTCCGTTGTCTGTGCTAAGCGTATCCGTCGAGAACGACTCGCCGCCCGTTCCCAAATTGGATGGAGCAATCAGTACACTCCCATCGGACGATACCATCGCCATCGGCTCCAGTTGATTGCCACTCGCGTTCAGCGCTTCGTGATCCACCGTTGCACTGCTGAATGCCACTTTACCAGCGTTGGCTAATGGGTATAGGTGCCCATTCTCATCCGATGGATCTTCGCTGATCCAATCCGCCGATGTTCCAATTTCCTCAGCATACGTATCACTGAGTGTTACCGAGATTGTTTTCGATAATGTCTGTCCACTCGGTGTATGCGCTGTAAAATGAATATCCCAGACTGATCCCGAAGCCTTTTCGATACTTGCATCAATTTTCGTGCCAACTGGGCCCGTCATGATATTCTGGGCGTTTTCAGGCAGTTGCTCCCAGAATATCTGAGCTTCCTCTGTCCCATTGTCAAATTGTTCAATGGTGCCCATCTGCAATAGGTCTTGCGACGAAACACCACCCAGACCAATCCATTGTGCTGCCAAGCTGTTCTGATTACCGGTCACCTTAGGTACGGTCCAGCTCCCGGTGATGCTTGTATACCTTTGGTCGGATGTTGGTTCCGTGACATAACCTGCCCAGTTACTGGAGCCCTGTGTATTTGCAGGTAAACTATTCACCTGAATTGAATTCGAGCCACTCCCATACTGTGACGGCTGCATCGGCTGCGGCTGTTGTGATTGTGGGAAAGTGCGCGAGGATCCGCCCTCCAATGAATATCCTGTCATTGTATAGCCGGCGGTGTTTGGCTGGGGCGACTCGGCCATCTTCCTGTCCATATTCGTGTTTCGATACAATGAATATCCGGCAAATGATAACCCAAGTGCAAGCGAGACTGCAGCTATACCGTTCAGTGTTTTATTCATGCCATCCCCACTCCTACTGATTTTTTTGATGGCTCCAGTATAGTAAGCTGATATGGAGGCATGTTGAGGGAGATGTGTAGGTAGTGTGGTGGTTTTATCTTGAACAGTTGGATTTGCTCCGCAACTTAAAAATGTGGCCGCCAGCACAATTCGACAGTATTTTCGTAGAGTAAGCGTATATACTGGCTGCATTCCCGATAACGCTGGATATATCTATTGACTTAAGGAGTTGAATCATCTTTGTCGTGGACACAAGGGCAATCCCGAAGAGGCAATGAATCTCCTTTCATTAACCCCGATAACGGTGGAGAAAGCAGCGCGCCCCCAACATCGAATACCTATTTTAAAGCCAACGGACGGCGTAACGATTATACTCATCGTCAAATGCAACATACACATAGCAGCCAGCAAAAAGACGTAGCTGCAACCTTTACTCAGGAAGGATTGCAGGCCTTTTCACAGATCTTCTCTACTTCTGTCGAAGCCGCAATTGCCAAATCACTACCTGGTATGCTCGATGATGCCATTGAAAGAGAACTGCAAAATATCATACAGCAGATCAAAAATGAGCTTTCTTTGTTCGCCGCAGAACTCGCAACTCAAATCGCTGATCAAATCACATAAACCGTTAACACGCAACTCAACACTCGATTGAACGAGCCTATGTCCAAAGGCGTCGAAGTACAATTCGACGCAGTAACGGATGAGTCCAACACTGGTGATGCAGCATCTGATTCTGTAAGGACTTTTTCTGAGGAAGTTGAAATTGCGATTCAAGCCTTAAAGACTGTCGATCGCCCTGTTAAAACAAGTGAACTGCCATCTCTCGTTCAAGGTATCAACTGGGGTACCAACGTATCGGCTAAAATGAAAAAGCTCATTCGTAGTTCAAATGGGCAGATTTTTCGTTCTGGGCGAGGGGTTTATGAATTTCGCTGCTTAGATAATTAGGGACTGATGAACGTTTCGAGATTTCAATAAATACAAGGATTTAAAAGTTGAAATGTCGAATTCATGTGCATGGGTTTTAGAAAATGGACGTGAAAATCCTTGCACGTGGAGGACGACATGTACAGACATTCCGAGAATCAAACGATCATGCCAGACGATTTTTTCTTCCCTTTGGCGGTAAGTTGAACAAGAATAATCGGTGGGTTCCAACTCGCCTTTATGGTTCCGTGGTAGAAGGTTGAAAAGCAATATGCGGAAAAGTTTAAGTCACCCCGTTCGGGACAAGAAGCGATGTCAGTACGTGTCGTACTGGGTGCTCTTATCATCCAGCAGCGCCTCAATCTAAGCGACCGAGAGACGGTTCGACAGATTACGGAAAACCCGTACCTGCAGTACTTTATCGGGCTGCCACAGTTTCAGGAAGAACCCCCTTTTCCCCCCTCTCTCATGACACACTTTCGCAAGCGTCTCAGTGACGACGTGATCAACCAGGTCAACGAGTGGATTATCACCGACAACGGAGAAGACGCTGACGATGGCGATAGCGACGATGCCGTTCATGCGTCTGATGAAGGAGCTTCTGATTCAGTATCAGAAAACGTATCCGCCGAGCTTGCGCCCAATCAGGGGAAGTTGTTGTTGGACGCCACCTGTACACCGGCAGACATCGCGTATCCGACGGATCTTTCCCTGCTCAACGAAGCACGTGAGAAGCTGGAGCGTATCATCGATATCCTACACGCCCCTTTGCGCGGGAACGAACCGAAACCACGTACGTACCGAGAGAATGCACGCCGTGCATACTTGGCGGTAGCCAAACAACGTCGCCCAGGGGGACGTGAGATACGCAAGGCTGTAGGACAACAACTGCGGTACGTGGGTCGGGATTTACCAATTGTGAACAAGATCAAGGAACGAGTCAGTCTGGAGGCACTGACCGCACGGCAATATAAGCAATTGCTGGTGATCTCGGAGCTGTACCGACAACAGAAGGAGCTGCACAGCAAGCGAACACACCGGGTGGAAGCACGAATCGTCAGCATCTCGCAACCGCACATACGACCGATTGTCAGAGGTAAAGTGAAGGCGAATGTGGAGTTCGGTGCGAAAGTATCCATCAGTATCGTGAATGGGTTTGCTCGAATGGAAAGCTTGCAGTGGGACAGTTACAACGAAGGTGGGACGCTCCAAGCTTCGGTCGAACGCTATCGAGAGCGGTACGGCTGTTACCCGGAGACGGTACTGGCAGACAAGATTTACCGGACACGAGAGAATCTCCGTTACTGCAAAGCCCGTGGAATTCGGCTAAGTGAACCCGCACTGGGAAGACCAGCCAAGAATGAGCGCAAGGAACAGACGCGACTAGCAAAGAGTGGTGCCGTAGAACGAAACGCAGTGGAAGGAAAGTTTGGCGAGGGAAAGCGCGTCTACGGGCTTGGTCTCATCAAGGCGCGGTTGGCGAACACGAGCGCGACCGTCATCGCAATGCAACTACTCGTAATGAACCTAGAGAAGAGATTACGGCTCCTTTTTTGTCGCCAACACTGTCCGCTGTTCTCTAAAGATATATGGGATGACGAAATGGCAATTTAGCTGCCGTTCAGCGGTCCCTACATAACCAACACAATGTTCTACACCGCCTTTTTCATGCGTCTCTCCAGGTCGGCAGAAATCACTGTCGAACAAATAGTGCGCACGCAGGCTAGATAAAAGCTCGTGTTCTTCCCGTAGTGTGCCTGCGAGGATCTTTGTCACAGCGGTCTTGGGATTGTCATATCGCACATCTCCCGGAACGCCGCCAAACCACTCAAAAGCAAGACGGTGTCCTTCGAGAAATGCTTCAAGTTTCTCGGTGTTAAATGCATGGGCAAATGTAACGCCACTGTAGCGCAGCCTCATGACAAACATGCTCAATTCTGTGAGCTTTCCATTCAGCTTCATGACCACTCGACCAAAGTCGGCTTCTGCAAGCTCTCCGGCATCGGCGGTCAGTGGAATAAAGGCTTCCTGTTTCTTGTTGCGGAGTCTGGCAACCCAGTGTCGTACAGTGGACTCGGCAGCATCAAATTCCAGAGGATATTCTTCTTTGAGACGCTCGTGAATTCTCGCTGAGGTATGTCGCTGTTTCCTTGGCACACCTGGAAGTTCGTCCTCCCGAAGCCACGCTTCAATCACTGGCAGCCATCTTTCCATGACTGGACGGGGACGAGGCTTGGTGAGGCGGTAATGCGGAACATCTGCATCTTCCAACATTTTGCGCACCGTTTGGCGTGCAATCCCGCATCTTCTACTAATTTCTCTGATAGACCAACCATCAACAAAGTGACGTTTCCTGATGCCCTTCTCACGGCAGTTCAATGCCGTACCCATTGATCCAAAAACGCCTGTTTTCATTCGAACACCATCGTAGCACGCAAATCCTTGTATCTGATGATCGATAGCAATGAAAATCGGGATCGTATCTTGATCGAATCCATTTGTGACCGCAGGAACCCAGCGTTCACCAAACTCGCTTCGAACAAAATTTGTTACAACAGCACGTTCTTCACGTCTCGCACTTCGAATCAGAACGTCGCCGATTTTTGAATCTCCTGCAGTGATTCCCTGAAGATGAACGATCATATCGCGTGGCGAGCACACGATTGCGAATACATCTTCCTTTGTTATCTTAGAAGCCGAATATCGGAGTAAGACTCCACCTGAGGAAGTTCCAGCAGGGATTGAAAGATGTGACCTTCGTTAATAAGGACTTGATTATACGACTTGCAGATTTCGTGGGCCGTTGTTAGTACCACAAGAACATCTAATGACATGTTTGCATGAAACGGATCAACACAAGCCCTAATACCATTTACGACGAATTGTTGGGCAGCCTCATGTAACTTATTCAGGTTACAGCGACCACGTAAGTACAGTTCTTCTAGTACCCCAGTCCTCTCACAAAGTCCACCAATAAACAGGTCAATGGGAGTCAGTACTGTTCAATTGGATGACTCCAATGTCCGCACTGCAGCTTGTATTAGCCGTTGAACCCGTGAGGTCACCCGGTACACAAACATGTCCTCCTAACTTCATGCCCCTTGTGGCCAGTCAGACGACCACTGGCCTGGTTTGTCCCACATCAGACTCCACGCGATAATGGTTGCACTATCAGCGCCATTTTCAGATTTTACTGTGTCTAGAATCTGTCGAACGCCGTCCAGGATGTCTGCTGAACCAAACGCAGACTCACACAGAACTTTGGGATTCTCATACGGACGATTCCCAAACTCCAATACGCCATCCGTCACTGCGAGTATAATGTTTCTTCCCTGCCGCAGCGGTTTTATCCCCGTCGTATAACAGGGTACCGGCTGATGGAATGTATTGGTTTCTCCGATCCATTCGAAAAAGCTCCGTTGATTTACAGCATACTGACCTAAATTTGAATACTCTTTATTAATAAGATAAAGAACACAATCCCCAACATTAAGCCACCACAAGTAACCTCCTTTACGCGCAAAAACCAGAAACGCGGCTTCGCCGTGAATAGACGAGGTATCTAGAGTTGATAAAGTTTGTACAATATATTGTTGTAGACGTTCAAAAACTGTGGGAAACGTATCGCTCAAGATTTCCATGATATCCTGTTTACGGTACGTAAAGTCATCCAACACGAGTTGGACACTTTCGGAGGTGTTGTGACCATCTAGACTTACAGCGAATTCCCAATCTCCGTTGTCGTTCGACCATAATAAGGCACCATCTTCATTTTTGTTTGCCCCTGTATCAGAGCTGCCTCCGTATATGCCCAATACCATTGAGCCGATGTTTTGGACGGACGGATCATCAAGGTGATGGTCAGTAGCACCGACCCATTTCAATTCTAATAGTGCGTGTCCGAAAAGGGTCAAGGTAAGATGCCGTACGGTGCGAGGAAGCGGACAAAAATGCGTACGGAGCGTACGTCCTCGGTACGTGACGGAGCATTTTTGCCCGCTGACACAGCAACGTGCAGCAGAGTTCTTGCCCCTTTTCGGACAACCTCTAATACGTCACTCCCCATTGTTCTGTTCCTCGCGAATGGTTAGGATATCTCTTAATCTGTTCGCCAATTGCGCAGCATCCTCAGGCTCGCAGCTATTCGTTTGAAAATGACCGAGGCGCTCGACTCAGGCACAAATTAGACCACTAAAATGAACCCACAAACTTCAATACTGGCGACTTAGCCAACTCGCCTGGTGTCGGATATTCGATGCCAGGGCATAGGTCAATTCCCACTGCACGGTACGCCTGCGTCCATAGCGTAGTGCAAATGTGACGTCGCTTGCTTGCCACTAGTGGAATTGGAACAGTATCACCAAAGATGTGTCGAACCGCCAAGGACCCAAACAGGCCATAGTCGTACCTTGTTCCAATCCATTGCATAACAGCACGAACGATGGCATCACGTTCACTCGCAGTCAGTTCAGGACACGTGTATACATCGGATACACCTCTGTAGGTCTCCAGGGGTTGAGGCCCTGTGCGGCGCAGCGCCTGAGATTCAAACACACGATTGTCAGGCAAAAGTCCTGCAATATGCGTGTACGGGCTGTGTGTAATTTTCTGGATCGGTGCGGCAATCCCCTGAGTGCCACGGATAAAAATCAAATCGCCTGGCTTCAAGTTTAATACCTCCAATCCTTGTCTCATATTAGAACAGCATCATAGGGGCTATCCTATCACTTTGCGTTTCCCAGAAGCTTGTTCCAACATTCTTCGGACCTGCTCCGTAAATTTGATCCACCGCAGAACGACGTGCACGGTTAGCCACATCAGCTCCCAGTGGATTGACAATCATCGTCGCGTTGGCTTCGAACAGTAAAATTTCGCCTGCATCATTCAGTCCAAAATCGATGCCAGCATAATTTAGACGCAACGTATCCTGGATTTGTGCCAACGACGCCATGGCTCGCGGTCCAAGTACGCCAGACATATTTTCAAGAAAACGAGCTTCCTCGGCAATATGATCAGGTTGGCTCATATCAGCCGTATAGTAGTGAACCTTCCATTGACTCGATATGGCCAAGTGTAACGGATATAGTCCGCCGTTAATCATCATAACCCGATACTTGCGAAACTTTCCATCCGAGCCACGCGCATCAAGATGCTGGATGGCCATTAGGTCAGAGCCAGGCAGCCGTCGAACGGTATCGGCAAGTTCGTCTGGCCGATTGACACGCAAAAAGTGCCTGCCGGTATGGTATCCAGGTGTCCGCAGGAGTAGAGGAAATTCGAAACCCTGCTTCTCCAAGATGGCCAGTATGTTCGGAGATGTATAGCTTTCACGAGGCATGACGGTCATTTTGGGCGTCACGACACCCGGCATCCCTTTGAAGAGCCGCGAAATTTTCATACGATCCGTAAGACGTACTGCAGCAGGAGAATTCAAGACAGGAGCTTTGGATCGCGCGATCACGGATTCGGCGTAAGAGAGCGCTGAAACAACCAAATCAGCATCGCTGATCGCATTAAAGACAAGTTGATGCGGTGGTAGTTCGACTCCTTCATGACAGAATTCAACAACGACCACATATGTACGAAAGATGCGGTTATCCAGAAAGTTGCGCATCGGCGTATTCCCGCCCACTGCAGATACCAGTAACAATACGGAAATCGGTATTCCGTCTCCATAATAGGGTAATTCGATGATGGGCTGATCCTTAAAGCCTTTTTGCCGATGAAATTCAGCTTCTCGCTTCTGTCCCAATTCGAACAGGATATAGGCCAGACCTTGATGCGCAGGCGGATAGTCAGGATCTAAATGAAGTGCCGTTTCATAGTGCAGTTTTGCAGCCGACAAGTCACCAGCCGATTGAAGCAAATTCGCCAAGTTCACATGCCCCATCGGATCACGAGGATGCCGGGCAACTGCTTCGGAATATGCTGTTCGAGCCGCAGAACGATACCCTGTTTCATACAGGAGTGTGCCCAGGTTATTCAAGGCGCCGCGGTGTGACGGAAACCGCTGGAGTAGTTCCAGATAGGCGGATTTGGCTTCCTGCAACTGTCCCATCCGTTGTAGAAGGCTGGCACGTTCAAATCGAATGTCAATCGAATCAGGCTCCTCAACCAGTCGTTGTTCCAATTTTTCAAGAGCCTGTTTCCACGATGCACCTTGCACCTTTGACGCTCCTTTCGTCAGTCATCGTCCTCGCCTGACCAACGACACATCGTTCTTGTAGCACTGCATCGTACCTGTATTCGCATGTATTGCATGACGAGGCTAATTATATTGATTCATCGCCATATTTGTTTGGAGCAGTTGTGTAGATCATTTGGAGAAAATGTATCTAATTATCGTAATCCTCAGGTATCCTGCAGTTGCTGCTGCGGTTTTGTGAACAAATTCGTAAACGCAAAGAAAACAGCACATAGTTTCCACAGCGTCTCCATAGTTAGACCAAAACCGTGTGGGACAATCACCGCAAAGGTTGAACCATGGTACTGACCTAGTTCACCGAAATGGTGATTGTGAGAGGGTGACGATAGCATGAAAAGGCGATTAAGGACGTTGCGACGGATGACTGCCGTCATTGGACTTATCATCGTCCCCCTTGTCCTGGCAGCCACATTTCTACACCAAGTAAGCGAACATACACAAACCACACCTATAACAGCAACCAAATCAACTACACGGAGAGCAACGAAGAGGGCAACCAAGACCACAAGTACGAGTCCCAAGCGGAAACTCAACCTATTTCGTTCTCAATTTCTTCAATTTCTAAAGACGCGCAGTGACAACATATCTGTTGCCATTTACGATGAGAAAACAGGACAAACGTATACATATCATCCCAATACAGTATATTGTCCTGCCAGCACTATCAAAGTACTGATTATGGCTGAAACCCTGGAAAAGACGGATGGGGATCCAACTGAGGACCAACAGGAACTGATGACCACCATGATTGAGAACAGTGATGACGATGCGGCATCAGACCTGTGGGAAGAAAATGGTGGTACGACGGCTATGCAGGCATTCATGGATCAGATTGGCATGCATCATACTGTTGCTAACAACGCATGGGGCTTAACAACGACGACGGCACCAGACATGCTCAAGGCAATGGAACTTTTTGCATTACCTAATAACGTATTGACCAATACTGAAAGACAGTACGGACTTCATCTCATGGAAAATGTTGAAGCTGATCAAAACTGGGGTGTAAGTGCAGGTGTTCCCCAAAATGAAACGATCGCGATTAAAAATGGATGGTCGCCAGAGACATGGTCGAACTGGCGAATAAACAGTCTAGGGTATATCAGCGGTGCCCGAGGTAATTATGTCATAAGCATTTACACCATCAAAAATCCGACAGAACAATACGGAATCGATACCATTCAAGGTGTTTCAAAGATCATTTGGAATGAACTTCACGTCTCCTGAACTTCAAATATTGAAATAAGACCGCCTTTCTCTCGAGGTTGGCGGTCTCTTTCTTCCTTACTTGGTGCACCTACCAGGACTCGAAGCCTTTGCACCCGGTTCCGGGGACTTACGTTCTTGATCTCCACTGTGCAGCCAACATGCCATAAACAATATGGTCAACAAAGTGATCAGATAACCACTCTGCCTCCTGTATAACGCCCTCGCTTTGAAACCCTAATCGTTCAGGCACCGCTCTACTCCTGTAATTATTCACTGCGGCTCGGATTTCTACTCGATTTAGACCCAAGTTATTGAAGGCAATATCAATCATACATCTTGTGGCTTCCGTCACAATTCCGTTTCCTTGATAATGTTCTCCGAGCCAGTAGCCAATACTCGTCTTTCGGTTCAGCCAATCAAATGTATGTAGCTCTATGCCTCCAACAAAGGTTGACTTCCACCAAATCCCTGCATAAATCCGACTGTTCGAGGAGAATTCCTTTAACATAGAGCGTATAAACTCTCGTGAATCCTCTATCGTCCTTATGCCGCTCATCCATGGTACCCATTTACAAAGGTAATTTCTAGAGCCATTAATTAACTCTAGTAAATCTTCTGCATCGTTTAACATCAATAACTTCAAGTCAATGGTTGAATCCTTGTTTTTTAGCAACAAGTGCATGACATCCTCTGCGTACAGATTTGTTGAACATCTTTCGCGCTTATGACTGAGTGATTTTTACCTACAAGGCTAAGTATATTGATTGATTGCCAGACGAATTTGGAGTGGTTATGTAGATCATTTGGAGAAAGTGTATCCATTGTCGTTATCCCTACAATATCTAAGAGGTAATCGTGTCAAAAGCCTGTATTCTACACGAATCAGATGACTATACCGGTGAGTGATTGAGACAGAAACTGAAAATACAGAAAACCGCCCCATAGGCCTCTTTACAAGAAAGACCGCCTTTCCACTGAGGTTGGCCTGCTCATCAATGCTTTTGATGTACATCATTTCAGATGAAATCGCTATCGCCTGTATACACTAACTAGTGGCCCCTGAAAAAGTCCCCGTTTGAGGCAATAAAAAAGGAATCGCAAGACCTGGTGGTGAAGTGGTTGTTATCCAGACAAACACATACACAGCCGGGGTGTTTTGCGAATTCCTTTTGCCTGAGAGTTTCGGCATTGCACCCCGGGATTCCTGTTAAGGAGTGCTGGAAAATGCTGCGGACTCATCAAAATCAGACGACACTTTGGGATGCCATCCTGCCAGAACCATTGCTCAGTCTGCCGACGGAACTGGAGTATGTGGATCAAATCTTAAATGACGAACGGTTCATGCTCCCGTTCCTTGAGAACTTTAATTCGTCCATGGGACGCCCGAACTGGCCCGGTGCAAACATACTTGCGTCTCATGTACCTTAAGTTCCGCTACCAGTTGGGGTACGAAACGCTTGTTCAGGAAGTCAGCGACAGCATTGCATGGCGCCGCTTCTGCCACATTGCAATTGACGGGAAAGTGCCGGACGCCAGTACACTCATCAAGGCCAGAAAGCGTTATGGCGAGGGTACCGTCGAGCAATTGAATGAACTGTTGGTTAAGAAGTTAAGTGAGCAGAAGGTCATCAGGCATCGCAAGTTTCGTACGGATACCACAGTGGTCGAATCGGACATTCATCACCCAACAGACGCAACTCTTTTGCAGGACGGCGTTCGTGCCATCACCGGGACGGTTAACCGCATCCGCAAACTGGCGTCTCACGCCACAGAGGGTTTCGTTGATCAAACAGATGCCGTAAAGAAAAAGGTTCTGTCGTTCGCAAAGGTGCTGCGTCGACGGATGAGCAAGTCCTGGGATGAAGTCAACCAAATCACTCAGGACGTTGTGGATATCACGCAAAATGTGCTGCAACAGGCAGAGTTAGTGATTGAGAAGCTGCAGCGAACGAAGAAGCTATCTGTAGAGGCGCAGAACAAAAGCTCCAATCCCTTGTGGATAAGACGAAGCAACTACTCGACCAAGCCAAACAAGTCATCAGCGGAAATCGAATCATCCCGGATCGTATCATCAGCATTCATGACCCCGAAGCTCGGCCAATCAAAAAAGGCAAACTCGCAAAAAAGGTTGAGTTTGGTTACAAGCTGCCGAATCGATGAGACAGAGAGTGGGTTCGTGACCGGGTACGCCGTCTATACAGGCAATCCATCCGATGACGACCTGCTCGTCCCGGCCGTGCAGCATCATCAAGAGGTATTCGGTTCAGCGCCTCATGCAGTTGCGGCGAACCGAGGATTCAGCATCCGCAAGAATGAACGGGTGTTGCAAGAAGAATTGGGTATTCAGTATGTGAGCACCCCATTTCGAGGTAAAAAGAGCAAGGCAAGAGCGGAGTTGGAGCAGGAGCACTGGTACAAGAACTTGCAAAGATTCAGAGCTGGTGGCGAAGCTAAGATATCGCTTCTGAAACAAAAAACCGACTGGGTCGCAGCCGATTCCGAGGGCACTCAGGCACATCGGCATGGGTTGGATACGGAATCATGACCCACAATCTAAGGAGAGTGGCCCAAGTAGGCCGATAATCAGCATCTGAAGCATTCAGGAAGAACGACAGCCCCGAAAATCTCGTCTAGTGACTCCGGGTTGAGAGGCGGAAACTCAAACGACGACTTATTCAGGGGCCACTGAGCTAGTTCTTTAAAAGTGAACTTCTTCATATCCGCCCACTCGTCCTTATATTTTTCAGCTCTGTACGGATTCCAGTCGTTACATCATCAATCACATCTGTGACAGGTACATGTTCATCCATAACTTCGCTGAATTTTGCCATCATATACTGCCTGAATCCCTCTAACTTCTGCTGTCGACGAAATTCATAGAGCAGTTGTAATGGGCCCCGTTCGGAAATTCCATTGGAATCTGGCGTAACCACTGATCTATTGAATGCTCCTTAATTCTATTACGATAAATTGTTTCCTCAATGTAATAGGCCGGACGACTAGTACTTCAACTAACTGGGCAGGCTATATTGATGCGCCTTCTAGCGGCTCTCCTGCACTAACAAGTATTGTTGGTAGCTGGACTGTGCCGAAGACGACTGGTACACCTTCGTCTATGGCCTCGCAATGGATCGGTCTTGGTGGCGTGACATCGAGCGATCTCCTGCAAATGGCGTAACCATCGAGCAAATGGAAGGCCGCCAGGAAGTCGTCTCGCTGTTCTGGGAGCAGCTCCCGGCGAGCGCACAACTGATTGGAACCGTCCCAGTCGGATCCAAGGTAACAGCTAATATCTCACCACAAGCGAATTCAGAGTGGCTCCTTAGCTTCCAAATCACCGAGCCAAACGGCACGGTCATCAACAAGCAGGTGACCACTACCTTGACCAGTAATTATGCGGCCGGCATCGGTACTTCGGCACAGTGGATCAATGAAGACCCGTCGAACGGGGACGGCCAGCTCTATCCATTAGCCAATACCGATGTGGTGTCATTCACGGGCGCAGAGGCAAATAACCGACCGCTGAATTCATCGTCATTTACAGTCTCGTCGGTGGCGTTGGTCAATCAGGCGGGTAATCCATTGATTGCACCGTCAGTTCTCGGCACAGATGGTGAATCTTTCACGACCAAGGCTGTTACCAGCCAGTCGGTGCGGGGTTGGGGCGGGCGCTCAGCCAGACATTTCTCTCCGAGAGTCAGAGCCCACTTCGGGAATTTCCACTTCGGAAATATTCGCTAACACAAAAGGCGAGTGGATCACAATCCCTCGCCTTTTTCTATCCAGTTGTTTATCACACAATTCTGTATAGTTAAACTGCGAAATAAAAAAGCTCTGTCCCTCTGAACCGCACCTGTGCTGTAGACACGAATAACAATGACTATACCGCTGCGTGAATGGTTGTAGAAATTTATGTACATATGAACCTCATGGCTAATTGTCCCACGGAACCAATTCGACACAATACTGTCTCAGAGGTACACCGTCCTCCATGACTGCTAACTTATAGATCTCAATGGTCGAAATTTGGAGAATATGTGTTCATTTTGTGGACCGATAGGAACAAGTGGATTAGTACCGAACTATGTTGAATAGTGGAACTTCTTATTGCATTGTCCTCCCGAGGGCATGAGCCGGTCGTTGTTGGTTCTAGGGCAAAATCTCTTAGGTCTATCATTTCTGGAGGATAGTGTAATGAAACGCACATCTTTTGCATTCGTTTGCACCGCAAGTTTAGTCATGTGTTCATTGGTCCAAGTGTTCTCTCTCCCCTCACGGCGCACGCCGCCACGCAATCCTTATTGATGTTGGGATCAACAGGAAGCAGTGTAGTCACTTTGCAGAAAAAGCTTAACAGCTTGGGTTTTTCATGTGGAACAGCTGATGGTATCTTCGGTCCTAAGACACTAGCTGCTGTCAAAAAATTTCAGTCTGCCAAGCATTTGACTGTTGACGGTATTGTCGGACCGCAAACAGAAGCTGCGTTAAACAGCGCAAAGACAACGACAAGCACCACGAAGACTGGTTCTAGTACATCTACTACCATTTCGTCGACACCTACGTTGGCGGACGGTTCAACTGGAACCGCGGTGAAAACTCTGCAGACGGTTTTAAATCAGCTAGGGTTTTCCGTCGGGATAGTCGATGGAGTATTTGGTCCCAAGACCCTTAGCGCTGTCAAAGCGTTTCAAAAAAGTCGGAAGTTAACCGTCGACGGAATCGTAGGGCCACAGACCTGGAGTGCACTGAAGCAGGCACTTTTGAGTTCTTCCGCGTCCGTTAGTACGTCATCTCGTAGTTCAAGCCCGAGTTCCACTACGGCGAGCAGTTCCTCAAAATCATCGACAAGCAGTTCTTCGGGATCATCGTCGGGATCGTCGTCTTCCAGCACGGCTACGACTGCGGCACCTGCATATCCGAATGAGATACTCGAGGATGGCTCGACTGGCAGTGCTGTCGAAGAAATACAGACTCAGCTCAATAAATTAGGTTATTCCTGCGGAGCAGTCGACGGCGATTTCGGACCAGAGACACTCGCTGCCGTCGAGGCTTTTCAAAAGGCGAAAAATTTAACGGTGGACGGAGAAGTTGGCCCGGAGACATGGGACGCGCTGTTCGATATAACCACACCAACAACAACTTCATCATCCACAAGCAGCAGTAGCTCCAGCGAAAGCTCTGATTCTGGCGGCGCCTTTACCAATGTCGACTTGCGTTTCCCTGCTCCATCGGATATCACGGCTTCGAGTCTGAATAATTACTTGAAATTAACGGGATCGCCATTGAACGGTCTGGGTGAATCATTTATGACGGCGCAGAGCACATATTCAGTCGATGCAACCTATCTAGTGGCTCATGCTATCGAG
>CAVWUS010000038.1:0-62808 GCA_963758235.1 uncultured Alicyclobacillaceae bacterium
CTTAAAACTGAATACGGTGACATGGGAGTACAGACCATACGGAAGGGGACGTGACTCAGGCACACCATGCCCAACATTCCCCTTCAGACACTTTCGTCACCCATTTTGTTTGAAGGGGTTATCACTGTGTCCAATGCATCATTAAACGAATTCAAAACCCAACTTGCTGATTATGATGCAAGACATGGTGCAGCAATATTTTTAACTCTCCTAGCCTTGGTTGGACTCGACATCATGTCGATTGATAATGAGAAACAAAGACAAAAAGCCACTGCCACATGGCTGGCATGGGGTATTCCGTTCTTTTTGCTTGCATCCTTCTTTATTACACCGGAGCAAGATGCAATGGCAATCCGACGCAGAATGAATCGATAACCGTATTTATTTTTCCTTTGTGTCGCATAAGCCCCCGTTGATATGAACGACACTGTCAAGCCCCGTGTCGTAATGAGGTTGAAAGCCTGGAGCGAAGGCAAGTACGTACTCCCCTCCCACAATTATCGACGTGATTTTTCGCGTACCCAATCCGCAAGAGGTTCCTTTGAGACGACCACGCGGCGACCAATCTTCACAACCGGGAAGTCATTTTGTCTCGCGAGCTCGTAGGCGGTTGGCCGACTAACGCGCAGGATTTCAGCGACTTCATCCATCTTGAGAATCAATGGGTAACCTGGCGCGAACTCTGGTTTGATGGGTTTAACCGTAAACTGTCTGTACATCCCATTCACTTGACCATTAGGTGGCTGATCTTTCTCCATTTCTCTTCCCCCTCGTATATTTTGATTTGGATAGTTGGTACTTAGAACAACCGTGTTGGGGTTGAGCCTTTGGGGATCCCGCGAGACAATGACCTCAAGAGTAGGGTCCGGGGCAGTTCTTATTCCCCCAGTTGCCATCTGTAGGTGGGCTTCTCGTAAAGACTGTTCCCCTGACGCGAATCCGTGATTTTTGACTCGCAGGCTGTACCCCAGTCGTTCTCTCCTTGATGCCAGCAGCTCAAGGGCTGTACCCAGAGGAACTGGCGAGTTCTGATAAGCGAGGCTGAGAGATGGATTCGCCGCTCGGGGGATACCCCAGAGGCTTGACTCTATACTGGCCCCAGAGTCAACCCAGACAAATGGTGTGAGTTAAAATGAATGGTGAGGTGTTTGACTCATGCCAGGACGTAAGTGGACCGTGGATGAAAAATTGAGCATCGTGTTGGAGGGCATGATCCCCGGAGCGAATATTAGTGAAGTATGTCGTCAGCATGGGGTTGCACAGAGCCTATATTACAAGTGGCGGGATGCGTTTTTGGCCGGTGGACGAGCCGGGCTTCAATCTGGCCCCTCTACCAGAGAGCAGGAACTGGAGAAGCAACTGCAAGAAGCGTTGAGCAAGATCGGCGAACAGGCCATGGAAATCGATGTGCTGCGAAAAAAATCGAACTGGGGCCGGAAGTAAGCAGCCGTTCCTTGATTGCTCAGCTCGTCAAGGAAGGGTTTCGGGTCCCAGTGATCGCAAGAGCATTAGAGCTGAATCGGACCTATTGCTACAGCCTGCTTAAAGAACCGAAACAAAAACCGAAGAGGCCGAGTGTGGACAAGGATGCCCTGCTGAAACAGCGAATCCGCAAGCTTTGTGCGGAATTCCCCCGATACGGATACCGCAGAATCCAGGTCATGCTGCGTCGCAAATACGACATGCGAGTCAATCATAAGCGAGTCTATCGAGTGATGCGAGAAATGAATCTGCTGGTGAGATCCCCAAAGCGAGGGGCGTCCCGCAAGAAACGGCCGGGCAAGATTCCTGTAAGTCGTTCCAACGAGCATTTCCAATGCGACATGACGAAGATCTGGTGTGGCAAGGATGGATGGGGTTATCTATTCGCTGTCATTGATGCGTATGACCGTGAAATTGTGGGCTATTCATTCTCCCGCTATTGCCGTACGGATGAGCTCTTGCAGGCTGTGGATAATGCTTTCAATCGCCGTTTTCCACACGGTGTCCAAGGTGCACATCTCACACTCAGGACAGACAATGGATGCCAGATGACAAGTCGACGGTTTGTTCAAGCGATGAAGGATTGTCAGGTAAACCACGAGCGTACTGGGTATAACAATCCGGATGCAGACGGCTACATTGAACGCTTTTTCCGGTCGCTGAAGGAAGAGGAAGTCTGGATGCAGGAGTACGACAGTTTTACGGAAGCCAAGATTGCGATTGAGACCTACATCGAGTTCTACAATAACGAGCGGCCGCATTCATCACTCGGGTACAGATCTCCAGAAGAGTTTAGAAGTTGGAAATCAGAGACGAGAGCGGCATAGGTGCAATAGGTTTCGGAATATTTCGTTTCCAATAAGTGGCCTATCTCAAAGACTCATACATATTTGTCTTGACATGGTCGGGGTCATTACGACTCCCCACCCTACCAACCAAGGAGGTGAAAATATCCATGATCAATTGCTTGTATGTTGGTGTCGATCTCGGCCTGAATAACTTCGTCGTCTGCATCGTGAATGACCAGGGAAAACAGATTTCTGGCACACTCACATTTACGAATGACCTTGTTGGCGCTGAGCACTTTGTGGACAGGCTCTTGAGAATCGTTCAATCGACGGAAGCAAAGCAACTGAAAATCGGCATGGAAGCAACCAACCTGTACTGGTGGCATCTCCATGAATTCCTGACGCACAACGACGATTTGCAACCGTTGCAGACAGAGGTATATGTCCTAAATCCATCATTGGTCGATGGCTTCAAGAAGGCGTATACCAAACTCCCAAAAACCGATGCCATTGACGCCTGGGTGATTGCAGATCGGCTGCGGTTCGGTGGACTGAGACCCACACCGCCGCAGGATCCACGATACGCCGCACTGCAACGGCTTACGCGCTTTCGATACAACTTAGTCCAGGACATCACCCGTGAAAAGAACCGTGCACTCGGCATTATCTTCTTGAAGTTTTCACCGCTCGCCGACGAAGGACAAAACCCGTTTAGCGATACGTTTGGCAAAGCCGCTACGTCTGTGCTGTCTGAGCTAACCCCAGACGAAATTGCTGAATGGCCACTTGAGGATCTTGCGGCATTCATCGCAGAACATGGTAACAACCGCTTACGTGATCCGAACGAATTAGCCGGAGAACTCAAGAAACTCGCCAGTCGTTCATACCGTCTGAATCCGGACTTGGAGGACGCCGTTGAGGTCACTCTGTCCATGATGCTCAGCAACATACAGTTCTTGCAGAAACAGCTCAGAGAGCTCGACAAGGTTATTGCACGTCACCTAGCGGCTATCCCGCAGACACTGGACACCGTCCCCGGGATTGGCAAAGTCATCGCGGCTGGCATCGTTGCTGAAATCGGCGATATCTCCCGTTTCGACAACCAGGCTGCACTCGCCAAATTTGCAGGCCTCACATGGTCTGTGCACCAATCCAGCGGTTTCCGGGCCGATGATACTAAGCTGACGAAATCAGGTAATTACTACCTGCGATACTATCTGATCGAAGCAGCGAACTCGTTGAGGGTGCACAACAAGGAGTACGCTGAGTTTTACCGCAAGAAGTATCGCGAGGCAACCAAGCACCACCACAAGCGCGGGCTTGTGCTCTCAGCCCGGAAATTTGTTCGTCTGGTCTTTGTGCTGCTGAACAAAGGCCAAATCTACAACGCAAGGAAGGTGGTATCTTAATCCACTATTCATGAACGTCATCGTTTCAGATACCTGCGACCCCTGATGGTTGAAAATGGTATTCAACCGTCACTATACCTTATACCCTTTTTCGGATTCGAGCTGACGTAAAACATTCACTCACCCCCTTGACATTTCACCGCAGGGGGAACTGCAATGATTACCCTGGGCAGCAGGCTTCGCGAGGCGAGAGAACGTAAGGGTTGGTCCCAGAAGCATGTTTCACAAATCACCGGGATTTCCAACGCGAACATATCGAATTATGAAAGGGATTTTCGCAAGCCAGATTACGAAAGCATTGTAAAGTTGGCTTCTTTGTACGATGAAAGCATCGATTATTTGATCACAGGGCATACAAGAGAAGAGTTGGAAGCGAATCAAAAGGAAGCCGAACAGAAGCGTTCCATTAGAGGACATTTCACTACCAATGACAACAGACTAAACCGTCAAGAGCTAGTCATGGTCCCAGTTTATGATAAGTTTTATCCCAAAGTTCAGAATGGTTATATCCCAGTAGTGGCAAATGAGTTGGACCTCCAGACATTTGATTATTTTTGGTACCGAGTGCCTGATGCTGCAATGATTGGTGATGATATTCCACCAGACGGTTTGGTACTTATTCGAACGGAGGAAGATGAAACAAACCAATATCAGAATGGCAGCATTCGGCTTGTGGTTGATAATGGAAAACATACATTGCGTCGCGTGTTTGAATATGAAGACGAAAAGTTAATCGCGGTGCAATCATCTAATCCAGACTATCCCCTGAGACTGATAAAACATCGGTTTTCGGAATGGATGTCCTATGGCATTGGTGAAGTAATTCGCGTTATGCGGAATGTTAATACCAGTAACACCAAAAGCGCCTCTGACGAGGGATAGATGCAGGCCAGATTCACCGACGCGAGTGGGCCCTTGCTAACGGCTTTGTTACAAGTGACTCTCTAAGAAACTGAATTTCCTATGCTGCATTTGAACATCTGTCGAAAACAGGTCCACGTACAAACGAACCATATCAAGCGTGCTGTGGCCCAGAATTTTCTGCAGCGAAAAAATATCTCCGCCTGCCAGAATGTAAAACTTGGCCATCGTATGACGGAACGTATGGGGCGATACCCGCACATCCTTTATCCGTGCCATCTCCCCATAATCCTGGATTAACTCCTGGACGAATCGCTTACTGATTCGTGTGCCGTCTACCGTGACGAACAGCGCGTCTGATTCCGCTGGCCCTCGTACTTCAAGGTACCTCTAAAGGACTCGCCGAAACTTCCCCTGAAAGGGAACCAGACGCTGCTTGGCACCTTTTCCGTGAATCCGGATCTGCCCCTCTTTGAGATACACATCGGTCAAGTCAATCTTGACGCATTCCGAAATACGGATTCCAGTTTCGAGCAGGAGCAGCATCAATGTGTAATCCCGAAGCCCAGTGAAGGTGTGACGGTTCGGTTGACGAAGAAGCGCTTCGATTTGTTCTTCAGAGAAAGTCTCGATGATCACCTTTTCACCTTTGATCATCGGTATATCTGCCCCAAAGTCCTTTGCAATATGCCCCTCTCCGTGCAAATACTTGAGTAACGCCCTCACCGACCGCACCCGTCCATTGATGGTGTTTGGCATCAGCTCCATCTCTTCAGACATGTAAAACACGAAGTGTTCCTTGACCATCTTCGCCGTCAAGGTGCGCACGTCTGAGATTTGAATACCCTGCGCTGCAAGCACTTTTTCGAGTGCGGTCAGGTTCTCCTTGTGCCAACGCTGCGTTTCTTGGGAAAGCAGCCGGATATCACGCAGGAAGAGCGTTTTTGCTTCCGGCAGCGACAGAGTACTTTCAGTACTTTTCCCTCCTTCCACATGTGGGTTTAAACTGTTTTTCCGCCGTTTTGGCATACCGCGCACGTCTCCTCTTTTTAGACGTGTGCGTCTCTGTTTTTTAGACGCACACGTCTTTGGTAGTGTGGGCACACACGTCTCCGTGACGATCGGAGCCAAAACGCAAACAAGGGTTCCCGGGACGATTTTCCCGAAAACCCTTGTCATATCAGGCTTTTTGGTGTCGAGAGCGGGACTTGAACCCGCACGGGTTTCCCCACACGCCCCTCAAACGTGCGCGTCTGCCGATTCCGCCACCTCGACGCAGTGGTGTGTCCCTGTATTACAGGGGCAACGAAATTGATTATACGAAATGTAAGTCATCCGTGTCAACCAAAATGCGCACGTTTGGCGGTGAACAGACGCCAGTAATTTCTGGATTTCGCCCATGAGCGGGCGATGAGCGCGCTGTCATCTGCGCACTCACCCTTGATTCGGATTCGGACTGTCAAGTGTTGTGTCGCCGCGGTAGATCTTCTGATACAGCGTGTAGTTGTAAAATACGCGATCGACAAAGTGGCGCGTTTCGCCGACCGGGATATCACTGATGGTTTTCAGTTTTCCGTTCCATGTACCGTCTGCCAGCCATTGGCTGACACGCTTGGGTCCAGCGTTGTATGCGGCGATGGCGGCCACCTGGTTGTTGTTGAACCGTTCCTCCAGGTAGTGAATATACCAACTGCCGAGGCGTATATTTACTTCCGGCTGTGCCAGATTAATCTTGACGGCCTGAATATCTTCTGTCAGCGGGAGACTGCCTTCCGCTTGCATCTGCTGCGCAATCCACTGTGCGGATGATGGCATCAGCTGCATCAGGCCAATGGCGCCGGCATGGGAAACTTCTTCGGTGCGAAACTTGCTTTCCGTGCGGATCACGCTCGCGACCAGAAGCGGATCGACGTGACTGTCCGCGGCAGCCGCCTGAATGACCGGCTGATAGCTGATTGGATACATCCAGCGCCAAAACGTGTTGGACGTAATCAGAAAGACAACGCCGATGAGCAAGATTAGACAGGCGATTGTCTGCTTGCTGACGACGAAGATGATGGGTTTGTTTGTGCTTTTGCCAGGAGGGTTTGCCACAGTTGCTGCACCTGCTCTTTCGTCTGCTCTAGGTCTCCGGCATTGTCAACGATGTAATCGGCGAACAATCGCTTTCGTTCTATCGACATCTGCGAGGCAATCCGCGCCTCTGCGTCTTCCCGACTGAGGCCATCGCGCGCAATCAGACGCTCCAGTTGGATCGATTCGGGCACGTAGACGAGGATCGTCTCATCCACCAGGTGCCGTGTCTCCCCTTCGAACAGGAGCGGTACGTCCCAAATGACAGGTCTGTCCGGATGTTCCGCCAGGTAATCGGATGTCTCCCGTTTCATGCCCTGGCGTATCTTCGGATGCGTGATGGCGTTTAAGTGTTCACGCAGATGCGCATCGTAAAAGATGATGCTGCCAAGTGCCTGACGGTTGAGCGTTCCGTCTGAATGCAGGACGCTCTGTCCGAACACCTCGACGATCTCCTTCAATCCGTCCGATCCCGGTTCGACCACCCGCCGCGCCCAGACGTCTGCATCGACGACGAATGCTCCGAGACTGCGCAACATATTTGTAACGGTGCTTTTGCCTGTGGCAATCCCGCCTGTTAACCCGTAGATCATCCGACTCTCCCCTTTTTTTCCCTGCGGACTCGCGGCCGTGGCTGACAGTGCGGGCAGACATGTGTTCCTCGCCCAGCCACACGCAGTTTTTCAATTTGCGATCCGCACACGCGACACGGTTGACCTTCTCGCGCATAGACATTTAACGCCATCTGAAAGCCCCCATGTCTTCCATAACCGTTGACGTATGTTTTGACGGATGATCCGCCCGCATCGATGGCTGCCTGCAGCACTTCGCGGATGACGTCGAGCAGACGGCTGACCTCATCTTGCCTCAGCTTGTCTGCACGTCGCTCCGGGTGAATCCCAACGCGTAACAACGCTTCATCCACATAGATGTTACCAAGCCCTGCGATGACATCCTGATTCAGCAGCACAGTTTTGATGGGCGCAGTTCGACGGTGGATCCGCTTGTACAGTTCCCGCGCAGTCAGCGCCGTATCAAACGGCTCCGGGCCAAGTGATGCCAGGCCGGAAGGCCGTGCATCTCCGGGCAGAAGCAAGTCCATCGTGCCAAACTGCCGGACATCCCGGTAGCGCAGTTCGCTGCCGTCCGTAAACCGAAAGACGACGTGCGTATGCGGCGCCTCTGGTTCGGCGGCTGACTCTACATATCGGTACTGGCCCTCCATTCGCAAATGTGAGACCAGTGTAAATGGCGGTATTTCAATCAACAGGTACTTGCCCCGCCTGCCGACAGCCGTAATCGTCAGTCCTTCAAGCTCAGCTTGAAAGCGCAGCACATCATCTGGAGTACGGATAATGCGTGGCAGACGTACTTCGACTTCCTTTATGGTCTTGCCAACGACGGTGTCCACCAAACTTCTGCGGACGTTTTCTACCTCTGGCAGTTCAGGCAATGCATATTTCCTCCAATGCAATATGGAACGATCTGAACCCCTTTGTTATCGGTGGGCTGGCTCAGACTTGTCTGGCAAAGGGTTATTTCGCTTCATACCAGGTCGCGCCTACGTTAATGTCGACCTTCAGCGGCACATTCAGTGTGAGCGCGTTTTCCATCTTTTCTTCTACCAGAACCCGCAGTGGATCTACTTCTTCGCGCGGGCATTCAAAGATCAATTCGTCATGCACCTGCAGCAGCATGCGGGCCGTCAGATCGTTCTGACTGCTCAGTGCTTCATCAATCCGGACCATGGCCAGTTTAATGATGTCAGCTGCGGTGCCTTGAATTGGCGTGTTCATGGCAGTGCGTTCCGCAAAACTGCGCAGGTTAAAGTTACGGCTGTGGATATCGGGCAAGTAGCGGCGACGGTTGAGCAGCGTCGACACGTAGCCTTGCTTCTTCGCTGTCTCCACAATTTCTTTCATATACTGTTCTACGCCAGGAAACTTGCGAAAATACTCGGCGATAAACTCAGCTGCCTGTTTGCGCGTAATCCCAAGGTTCTGGGAAAGTCCGTAGTCGCTGATTCCATATACAATACCGAAGTTTACAGCCTTCGCCTGGCGGCGCATCAGGCTGGTCACTTCCTCAGGCGCCACGCCAAATACGGTTGCGGCGGTTGAAGTATGGATGTCGGCACCGCGCCGGAACGCTTCAATCAGTGCTTCGTCACCGGATAAATGCGCTAAAATGCGCAGTTCAATCTGTGAGTAGTCAGCAGAGACAATCATCCAGTCCTCATAACTAGGTTCGAAAGCCTGCCGCAGTTTACGTCCCTCTTCCATCCGAATCGGAATATTCTGCAGGTTCGGCTCCGAACTCGACAGTCTGCCCGTCGCTGTGAGCGTTTGGTGAAAACGCGTATGAACACGGCCGGTCTCAGGGCGAATCACCTTCAACAGGCCATCCACGTAGGTTGACTGTAGTTTGCCGAGCTGGCGATATTCCAGGATTTTCGCGACCACGTCGTGGAACGGCGCAAGTTTCTCCAACACGTCGGCCGATGTAGAATAGCCTGTTTTCGTCTTCTTCTGTGCTGGCAAGCCGAGTTTTTCAAACAGCACCTCGCCGAGCTGTTTGGGAGAATTGATGTTAAATTCCATGCCAGCAAGTTCATAGATTTCAGCCTGCAGCCTTGTCAAACTGCTCTGCAACTCTTCGCCGTAGGCAGTCAGCCATTCACGGTTCACCCGAAAGCCGAGTGCTTCCATTTTGGCAAGCGTAATGGACAGAGGCAGTTCCACTTTCTGATAGAGATCGTCCAAATCCTGCGAACTCATGGCAGGTTCCAGATGACGCATCAGTAACGGCAAGGCGAGGGCGAGCCGCCCCAGGGTTTCCGGATTCGCCGGATGCGCAAAGTGTGTCGCCGGGACGTTCAGTTCCCGCTCAATCAGATCGGGCAGGTGCAACTCGCCGTCCGAGGGATTCAGCAGATACGCCGCAATCATGACGTCAAACCAGGTTCCGTCTGCTGACAGCGTATGGCCGTGAGAATCGAGCATGACCGTGAGTGCTTTCAAATCAAAGACGACTTTGTCGTATTCGTCCGTCCACAAAGGCAACGAGATCGGTGGCGTCCAATTCATCCGCGAACGAGATATAGATGGACTTCTGTTGGCTGGCGAGCGCGATCCCTTCGAGATCGCCTGTCTGGTACGCCTCCTCGGCAATATCGGGGATCACGCCAATCGGACTGGTGAGATCGCGTAGAAGCGTACTCAGTTCACGTTTGCGGGTGATGACTTCAACGCTTGCCTTCGCCCATCGTGGCAGATCCGTCCCTGCTGCGGTAGATTCCGTCGAACTGTCGATTTCCCCGGAAATTTTGTCGAGCAGGGATTTGAATCCAAGGTCAATAAAGACCTGGCGTAAGCGGTTTGCATCATAGCCAGCATAGGCCAAGTCAGCAATGTCGTGCGTTACCGGCGCCTCACGATTGATGGTGGCGAGCTGTTTCGACAGCCGCGCAAGATCTTGGTGATCGCGCAGCCGTTCCTGCAGCTTCCCAGACAGTTCGTCAAGATGCGCCAACACATCTTCCACGCTGCCGTATTGTTTCAGCAGCTTGATGGCTGTCTTCTCACCGACACCTGGTACGCCAGGAATATTGTCGGATGAATCGCCCATCAGCCCTTTCAAGTCGACAACTTGCTGTGGCGTCAGTTCGTAGCGATTGAAGACGCCGTTTACATCATAGTGATCGACCTCGGTGATGCCTTTGCGTGTCACTGCGGCATGCACGTTCTTGGTGACCAGCTGCAGGAGATCTTTGTCACCAGAAACAACGAGAGTCTCTATCCCGTTGGCATCTGCACGCGTCGCAAGCGTGCCAATGATGTCATCTGCTTCATAGAGGGGAATCTCAATCACAGGAATGGAAAATGCGTCAAGCACCTCTTTGACCAGCGGAAACTGTTCCGACAACTCACCGGGTGTCTTTTGGCGCGTTCCTTTATATTCTTCGTAAACCTCATGGCGAAATGTCTGTTTGCCAGCATCAAAAGCCACGGCAATATGTGTTGGCTGCTCGTCGGAGAGCAGCTTCAGGAGCATTTGCGTAAAGCCGTAGACCGCATTCGTAAACTGTCCTTTTGCGTTCGACAGAGGCGGCAAGGCAAAGAACGCTCGGTAGGTAATGCTGTTTCCATCAATCAGGACCAGCTTGGTTTTACGGTCTGACATTCTGCACCGTCCTTTAAGAGGTTGTCCGAAAAGGGTTAATTCAGGGTCTTCCTCCGCCATTGTAACATAGGTTTTGTCAGCCTTTGCTGACGTAAAAACGGGATCGCCTGATGTTTAGGCGATCCCGAAGCGTACATGAACGCTGTTTTGTCGTCAGACGCGTTTAGCGGTTATTGACGACTTGAATCACGTTGCGAACAGATTCGGCCGATTTGTCGAGTCCGGCTTTCTCCTCGACCGTCAGCTCGATTTCGAGAATCTTCTCGATGCCGTTGCCGCCGAGTACGGTCGGCACGCCGAGGAACAGATCGTGATAACCAAATTCGCCTTCCAAATACGCAATGGACGGCAGCACGCGGCGTTTGTCGAGCAGAATCGCGGTCGCCATCTCGGTCAGCGAAGCTGCCGGCGCATAGTAGGCGCTGCCATTGCCAAGCAGGTTGACAATTTCACCGCCACCCTTGCGCGTCCGCTCAACGATTTCATCGATGCGGCTCTTTGAGAGCAGTTTTTCGAGCGGGATGCCGCCAACGTAGGAGTAACGTACGAGCGGCACCATGTCGTCGCCATGCACGCCGAGTACAAATCCGGATACGTCTTCGACAGACACGCTCAGTTCTTCAGCGACAAAGGTACGGAAACGCGCCGTGTCGAGGACACCGGCCTGTCCGATGACGCGGTTTTTCGGGAATCCAGACGTCTTGTACGCCACATAGGTCATGGCATCGACAGGATTGCTCAGCACCAGCAGGATGGTATTCGGCGAAAACTTCACAACCTGCTCAGTGACGGATTTGACGATGTTCGCATTGGTGTTGACGAGATCGTCTCGGCTCATGCCTGGCTTGCGGGCGACACCAGCCGTGATGATAACGAGGTCGGAGTTGGCGGTATCTTCATAGCTGGATGTGCCAATCAGATGCACGTCTTTGCGGATGACCGGCATCGCTTCCGCGATGTCGAGCGCTTTGCCTTTCGTCGGGTTCTCCATTTGCGGAATGTCGACCAGCACGACGTCGCCCAATTGTTCCATAGCGAGCATCAGTGCGGTGGTGGCACCTGTGAAACCAGCTCCGATGACGGAAATCTTTTTACGTTTGATCATCGTCTTCTTCCCCCTAAGCATAAAGTTCAGTTGATTATGTTTCAGCGCCTCAACTGTTTCAGTCGAGACGCTGTTTGGCATGCCTATAGGTTTTTAATGAGTGCATCTGCAAAGCCGGAGCACTTGACCTCCGTTGCACCTTCCATCAGGCGGGCGAAGTCATACGTGACAATCTTCTGACCAATGGTCTTTTCAATCGCCGCAGTAATCGCATCTGCCGCTTCCTGCCAGCCGAGGTATTCAAACATCATCACACCGGAGAGGATGACAGAACCTGGGTTGACCTTATCCAGTCCGGCGTACTTCGGCGCAGTACCGTGAGTCGCTTCAAACACAGCCCAGCCGTTCTCATAGTTGATGTTTGCGCCTGGTGCAATACCAATGCCGCCAACCTCTGCAGCGAGTGCGTCGGAGATATAATCCCCGTTGAGGTTCAGGGTGGCAATGACATCGTATTCTGCCGGGCGAAGCAGGATCTGCTGCAGGAACGCATCTGCAATGACGTCCTTCACAATCAGCTTGCCTGCCGCTTCCGCCGCTTTCTGTTCGGCATCTGCAGCCGCCTGGCCCTTCTCTGCTTTCAGGCGATCGTACTGCGCCCAGGTGAAGACTTTGTCGCTATACTCGCGCTCTGCCAGTTCATAACCCCAGTTTTTGAAGGCACCTTCCGTGAACTTCATGATGTTGCCCTTATGTACGAGGGTCACGCTCTTGCGGTTGTGTTTCAGCGCGTATTCAATCGCGGCACGAACAAGCCGCTCTGTACCTTTACGCGAAACCGGTTTGACGCCGATGCCGGACGTTTCCGGGAAGCGGATTTTCGTCACGCCCATCTCATTCTGCAAAAAGTCTATCACTTTACGCGCTTCCGGGTTCCCTTCAGCCCATTCCACACCGGCATAGATGTCTTCTGAGTTTTCACGGAAGATCACCATGTCGACGAGTTCTGGGTGCTTGACAGGTGACGGAACGCCTTTAAAGTACCGAACAGGACGTTGGCAGACATACAAATCCAGTTTCTGTCGGAGTGCAACGTTCAGTGACCGGATGCCGCCGCCAACCGGTGTGGTCAGTGGTCCTTTGATGCCTACCAAGTACGTTGACAGCGCCGTCAATGTATCCTGCGGCAGCCATTCGCCGAACTTGTTAAATGCCTTTTCACCGGCATATACTTCATACCATGCAATCTTGCGCTTGCCGCCGTATACTTTTTCGACAGCTGCATCAAACACGCGCTTCGAGGCAGCCCAAATGTCGGGACCTGTTCCGTCACCTTCGATGAAAGGAATAATCGGATGATCTGGAACCTGCAGGTGCCCATTTTGAACGGTAATTGGATCGCCATCCTTCGGAGCTTCAAACGTTTGGAACTGAGCCATTCAAAAACCCCCTTTACTTAGCGTCTAACCATGCTTTAGCATACCACAGGCATCCTCAGCATGAAAAATTGCGGATTGTTCAGAAAACCGTAGAACACGGCATAGCACCGTGCCCTGAAGCGGGCAGCTCGTCACCACGGTTACGATGGCCGCAGCAGCGGTACGCGAACAGTGACCAGAAAGTGTCCGTGCTGCGCCGTCACATCAATCTGACCGCCCATGCTCGCGACCAGCCGCCGTACAATGGTCATGCCAAATCGCGGCGGCGGCCCATTGACAGAGATGCCAGACGTCTCTTCGTCATATTGATTTTCTACTTGAAACAGGACGGTGTCGCCTTGCACGGTAAGCTGCCAGTGAGCTGTCGTGTTGGGCAGCGCATGATCGACCACGTTCTTCAAGATGGTACTGGCCAGTCTTGTCCACGTTTCAGGCGACGTAAGGACATACGCGCCTGGCTTGCCCGAGCCCTCCAACCGAATTCCGCGCCGCTGCGCCAGCACATCCATGCGCTCCACAATCTCTTCGGTCAAATCGGACACGGCAACCGGCTCATACATCTGTTTTGGCAGGACGCGCAGTTTGGACAGGTAGAGGATATTGCTGACGAGATCGGAAGCGTTCAAAATTTCACGCCGCAGCCGATCGCGCACGTCCCGCGGTTCAACCTGGTTGGTAACTGCATGCATCGTCGCCAATGGCGTCTGCAGCTCGTGTGACAGCTCAATCAGCATAGTTTGTTGCGCTTCCCAAATTCGACGGGTTGGCCGCAGAACCCAGTTTCCAAGCCATAAGTTAAATGCAATGGCGAGAAGCATGCCTGCGGCTCCCACTTCACTGATGAGCGTGATCACGTGCCGAAGTACCCGCTCCTCCGTCTCAATCGAGCGATACATAATCATGTGATAGGTCCGTACGCCGTCAAGATGACTTCCTGCTTAATTCGATAGGGCTCACCTTTGTACAGCAGATAACTGTATTGGGACTTGCCTGCCGCCTGCCGGACAGTGGTCGCCGGTACGGGCATGAGCGTAGACCGAACGGCTGTGTATCCTCCCCGATAGATGATGAAGTAATCGTGTTCGCCGAGTTCATCGACATAGTTGTAGTAGCGGGTACCATGGTTCATAGCAAAATAAGAGCAAGACCCGAGGGTTTCCCGCAAGTCCACGAGATCGGACGTAAGCTGCGACTCTTCGTCACGCTGCACAACTTGATTCAGGGCACCATAAACCACGCTGTCGACGACGATGAGCAGCGTGAGCGTACTTGCGATTAACGTCGTTGCAATTCGCCAGTAGACAGGCCGAAACACCCTTGTTCACCTCTATCGGAATCAAACGTTGATATGTGCTGACAAGCTGCCCTTTATTGAGGTTTCAACTGATAGCCTTGTCCACGAATCGTCCGAATCGACGACTTCAGCCCGACCCGTTCACACTTTTTGCGAAGGAAATAGATGTACGTGTCAAGCGCGTTTTCTGCGACATCGCTGTCCGGGCCCCAGACATGAGACATCAGCTGATCGCGCGTCATCACTTGACCCTCATTGTGCGCCAGATACTCCAGCAGCAGAAATTCCTTGCTCGACAGCTCCACCGTCTGTCCATTCATCGTCAAAGTACGTGTCTGCCGTGTGAGAACGGCGTCGCCCAAGCGCAGTTCATCGGTTGTTCCCGGGTGCGCCCGCCGGCGGACCAGAGCGTGGATACGGGCAATCAGTTCCTCGGGAACTGAACGGCTTCCCGAGGTAGTCGTCGGCACCTGCATTCAGGCCTTTAACGCGATCGGGTACATCGTTTCGAACAGACAACATCAAGATTGGCGTCCGCACTTCTGCTTCACGAACGTCTTTGACCAGGTCAATGCCACTTCCATCCGGGAGCATGACGTCAAAAATCAAACAGTCATATGCCTCCGTGATGGCCGCGTCAAATCCAGAAAGCGCGGTGCTGCGCCAATCCGATTCAATTTGGTCATCGGCCAAAATCTCCTGAATTGCCTTGGCCAAGGCTGGTTCATCTTCAACGACAAGAACACGCATCCATGTCCACCTCTTTATTGTGGATTAGCGTACAAAACCAAAACGTTCCTTGACAGCCTGAAGCGTTGGTGCAGACTTTTCAGCCGCGCGCTTCGCCCCGGCATGCAATATATCAATGAGCTCAGGCGATTTTACCAGTTCCTGATAGCATGCCTGGATTGGGCGCAGACCTTCCACCACAACCTCGGCCAAATCCTTCTTGAATGAACCATAGCCTTGACCTTCGTAGCGGGCCTCCACCTCAGCGATGCTGAGATCTGCCATCAGCGCGTAGATGGTCATGAGATTGCTGACTGCAGGCTTCCTTTCCTCATCGTACCGTACTTCGCGCTCGGAGTCTGTGACGGCGCGGGAAATCTTTTTGCGGATCACGTCCGGTTCATCGAGCAGCGAGATGAATGCGTTCTGGTTTGCATCACTCTTGCTCATCTTTTTGTCGGGCGCTTCGAGGCTCATGATGCGACTGCCGACTTCTGCAATCATCGGTTCCGGCACGACAAACGTCTCTCCATACTGGCGATTAAACCGTTCTGCGAGATCGCGCGTCAACTCGAGGTGCTGTTTCTGATCGTCGCCGACAGGAACGAGATCTGTCTGATACAGGAGGATATCGGCTGCCATCAGCGCTGGATACGTAAACAGCCCGCTGGTGACAACGTCCTTTTGCGCCGATTTATCCTTGAACTGTGTCATCCGGCCCAACTCACCGAAGTGAGCGACACACTGGAGCATCCAGCCCAGTTCAGCGTGCGCCGGTACGTGCGACTGGACGAACAACGTCGATTTGTTCGGATCGATTCCGGCAGCAAGGTACATAGCAGCCAGGCGCAGACTGTTCTCGTGCAGCACTTTCGGATCCTGCGGCACAGTGATGGCATGTAAGTCAACAACACAAAAGACACAATCCGCTTCATCCTGCAGCTCGACAAAGTGCTTCAGTGCGCCCAGATAGTTTCCGATTGTGAGTACGCCACTTGGCTGAATGCCAGAAAAGACGCGTTTTTTCATCGTGGTTATCCCTCCAAATTAAAAATCGCCCATCCCTTATTTGGGACGGACGAATCTCCGCGGTACCACCCAAGTTCAGTGCCGTGCACTGCGCTCGTTCTTTCAAGCTGCAACTTCGCAGCTGAAAATTGCCTGTTAACGGAGGCGGCCGGAATCCCCTACACAAGCCAACGCTTCGTTCATGCATCGAACCATCCGTCCGGACACGCATCTGGGGACACGCGTCTGGCTCTTCAGGGAATCGACTCGATCTGGCCCATTCACACGGGTGGACTTGCCGGCTTCCACTACCCCGGCTCGCTGTAAAGCCATATCGCCGTGTTACTCTTCCCAGTCGCAGTCTCATGTTCATGTTGTCGGCTATTATAGCCTCTTGCCCGCTCTGCCGCAAGCCCAATCCATTCTCCGTCTCCAGATGAAAACGACTCCAACCAAAGTCGGATGGAAGAGGCGGACTCTTACCTGATGTCACCCGCAAGCCGAACCGCTACTTTGAATACAGGGAAGCGAATTGTATAGGAGGACTGGTCTGGTTGGCAAAAGCAACGGTTGAACTGGAGGCGCACGAATCGGTTCAGGTTCGGGCGAGAACGTTCGGACTCAACTTTTATTTGCTCATTACCGGTCAATTTCTGGCCAATTTGGGGAACAGCATTTATCAACTGGCATTGATGTGGGAAATGCGTGCACTCACCGGCTCAACCGTGATGATGTCGACCGTGTCCATCGCGATGCTGGTACCTGTGATTGTATTGGGTCCAATCGCTGGCGTATTGGTTGATCGCTGGCCAAAACGCATTGCCATGATTGGCTCCGACGTCTTCCGCTTGGCCATTATCACTACGGTATCAATCATTGTCCTGCTTCACGCGGTGAGTCCCTGGATGCTGATTGCAACCGCGGCACTCTGCAGTACGGCGGGCAGTGTCTACAATCCTGCCAACAGCGCATTGTTGCCGCTGATGGTGGAGAAATCCGCGCTGCAGCGTGCAAACTCCTTTACGCACTCGTCCTTTGTCACCACGCAGATTCTCGGCCCGATTGCTGGTGCTGCGCTGATTGCGCACTTCTCCATGGCTGCCGCATTTTTCAGCAACGGACTTGGATTTCTCCTATCCGTCGTTTCGTTGCTGCTCATCCGAGTGAACGAACCGGAACGGGTTCACACGCCACTGCAGCCCGCAACAATGGTCGCGGAAATCAAAGATGGCATTCGGGCGCTGCTGCGCCTCCCGCCAATGCGTGTGATTGCGCCAACGGCGCTCATTGCCAACTTTTTGTTCGCCCCATTCGAAATCATCCTGATCCAGTACTGCACAAAAGTACTGCACGGCGGCGTACAACTCTATGGCTGGATGGGCAGCTACATGGCCATTGGCATGCTGACTGGAGCCATCGCATCCGGGTTCGTCCTCCACCGTGTCCGCAAAGGCCTGCAGATGCAAGTGGCACTGCCACTGATGGCCATTCCTCTTACGGCTTTAGCCGTCCTTCGCAGCGCGTGGCTAGCACTCACGATGGCCGGACTGTTTGGCGTTTGCAACATGATTGTGAATATCCTCTTTATGACGCTGATTCAGGAAGTCGTTCCACAGGAGAAACTCGGTCGCGTAAGCGGCTCGGTCAGCACCGTCGTTCAAGGTGCGCAGCCGTTTGCACAAGCCATCGGCGGTTTTCTGCTGGCATGGTTTGCGGTGCATGTTGATTGCGGCCATCGGGATCCTCGATACCATCAATGCAGGGATTGCGAGTTCGGCTAAAGTGGTCCGGAGGCTTGAGTAGGTAAAGCGAAGGGGCTGTCCCTTCAGAGGACAGCCCCAATTCACGACACCATCACCCTCGGCGACCAAGCAATCGTGTTCAACGGCGAATGGCATTGCCGAGTGCGAGAAGGCTTCGGATCACGATGGCAACTGCGGCCGCATAGAAAAAGATTCGGACGAGGATGTGTGTGGGGTCGATGGTTGTCAACAGCGACAACAAAATGAGTGGAAACAAGTCCATTAAGACTGGTCGCGTAAAGACCTTGGCAATTTCATCCCAATCCGTTTTGGTACGCAGTTGGTTAATCAAGCTTGCAATGATTGTGAGCCCGACTAGAATCATCACGACCCACATGCTAATGAGCATACCCAAGTGGCTCTGTATAATCCCCATGGCAACTTCCCCCCTTTCGGTGAAGTTGCCGTCAGATTATGTTTTGCCTTGACAGGCTGTTACGACGAACACCTAGGCACGGAGCGGACGGGACGCATCAATGGACAGGTGACGCCATTGGCACGAAGGTTTTACAGCACCCGCGCACGTCCGCGATAAACGAGGCCGCGCTTTGGATCAATTGTGATGATCACACCATCTTCAATCAAGCGGCAGGCACCAGCAGCGCCCACGATGACCGGTTTGCCCAGTTCCAGTGCCACGACAGCAGCGTGAGACGTCAGTCCACCTTCTTCAACGACCAGGCCAGCCGACCGTTCTATCGCTGGGACGATATCGCCGTCCGTTGCGCACGTCACCAGGATATCACCTGCTTCAACGCGCTGGAGCAGGTCATCTGGACGCGTCGACACAACTGCACGTCCGCTGACGCCAGCACTTCCAATCCCCTGGCCACGCGCAAGAATTTGCCCAATCGTATGCACTTTGAGCAGATTTGTCGTGCCGTGCATCCCCACCGGTACACCGGCAATGATGATGACCATGTCTCCGTGCTCGACATAGCCTGCGTCAAGTGCACCGTCGACGGCCGTCTCAAGCACTTCATCCGTCGTCTTGACTTCCGGTACAATCACCGGATGGACGCCATGTGAAACAGTCAATCGCCGCGCAACGCGCTCGTTCGGTGTCACGGCGATGATTGGCGCTGTCGGGCGGTGCTTCGCGATCATCCGCGCTGTGTGACCGGATGTCGTCGCCGAGATGATCGCGCTCACGCCCAGTTCCTCGGCCATTGTTTCAGCAGCATGCCCAATGGCGTCCGTCACCGATTTCTCCATAGCAGTGACATGCCTAGTGGTAAATTCACCATGTGCAATGGCCTGTTCAGCCCGTTCGGCAATCTGAGCCATCTTCGCCGTACCGACTCAAGTGGATATCGTCCGGCGGCTGTTTCACCGGACAGCATAATGGCGTCCGTCCCGTCAAAAATGGCGTTCGCGACGTCACTCGCTTCAGCGCGGGTCGGTCTCGGATTACGCTGCATTGAATCGAGCATCTGCGTAGCGGTAATGACCGGTTTGCCGGCACGATTGCAGAGGCGAATCATGCGCTTTTGGGCGAGCGGAACTTCTTCCGTCGGAATTTCTACGCCTAAGTCACCACGCGCGACCATAATGCCATCGGATACCTCGACAATTTCCTCAAGGCGGTCAATGCCTTCCTGCGTCTCAATCTTGGAGATGATATCTGCATGGTAAGCGTGATCTTCCAAAATGCGCCGCACTTCAAGCACATCCGCAGCTTTTCGTACAAACGATGCGGCAATAAAATCGACTCCCTGTTCGATGCCGAACTCGATGTCCGCCTTGTCCTTTTCAGTGACGCCAGGAATCCTCAGCGTCACGCCAGGGACGTTGATGCCTTTTCGGTCTTCAACGTTCCTCCGTTTGTCACTGTGCAGACGATATCATGTCCTTCTACACGTTCGACGCGCAGCCCAATCAAGCCATCATCAATTCGAATCGGTGCGCCTGGATGCACGTCATCAATGAGCCCTTCATAAGAAATGGAGATTCGCTCCGCTGTGCCGCGCTCGACCGGATCGATGGTCAAGCGAATGGTCGCGCCATCGACAAGTTCAACTTGTCCGCCTTCGAGCAGACCCGTGCGAATTTTGGGCCCTTTGATGTCAAGCATAATGCCGACATGTTTGCCAACCTCGTTCGCCGCCTCGCGAATCGTGCGGATGCGCGCGGCATGTTCTTCATATGTACCATGTGAAAAGTTAAGCCGAGCCACATCCAGACCTGCTTCAATCAATGCCTTCAGCATGTCTTTTGATTCACTGGCTGGCCCAATCGTACTGACAATCTTTGTTTTACGCATGGTGTTCCTCCATTCATTTCACGAGCCTTCGACCTCTGGGCCGGAGCGTGCCGTTTCCCATTGTAATCTCGTTTGTTTCCTCTGTTAGATGGAAAGAATGTCCGCCAAGGAATACAGTGTTTGGTCTGGTTGCCTTGGCGTTGTAAAAACGGTATCGAAATCAACCGACGTCAATTTGCCATGTTGGGTGGCCGCCATATGTCCACGGACACCAGATTGAAGCAGATGAACAGCGTGCGCTCCGAGCTGACTTGCCAGCAGGCGGTCTTTCGCAGACGGCGGACCACCGCGCTGCAAATGACCCAGCACGGTCACTCGGACTTCAAATCCAGTATGCTCAGCCAGGTACTTTCCGATGTCAAATCCTTTGCCAGCACCTTCAGCCACAATAATGATGGAGTGTTTTTTCCCGCGTGAGACGCCGCGTTCGAGTTTTTGAATGACGTGATCGAGCCGATAGGGGACTTCCGGAATCAATACAGATTCAGCCCCGCCGGCCAGTCCGACAGCCAGTGCAATATCGCCCGCATGTCGACCCATTACTTCAACTACGTATGTACGTTCATGAGAGGTTGCAGTATCCCTGATTTTATCGATTGCTTCGATTGCCGTGTTCACTGCAGTATCGAACCCGATGGTCGTATCGCAGCACGCAATATCATTATCGATGGTGCCGGGAATTCCAATCGTCGGCATACCAATGCGATCCAGCGCCTGTGCACCGTGAAACGACCCATCTCCGCCAATCACAATCAACCCATCCACGCCGCGTTCGACCAGTGCGTCGTAGCCCGCCTGCTGTCCCTCGCGGGTGAGAAATGCTTCACAACGTGCTGTGTAGAGCATCGTTCCGCCCCGTTGAATGATGTCCGCGACCGAGCCAAGCGACATATCGATGAACTCTTTGCTGATGAGCCCGCTGTAGCCCCGCTTGATGCCGACTACATTCAAACCTTCGTAAATCGCAGTTCGGACAACCGCCCGAATGGCTGCGTTCATGCCTGGTGCGTCCCCGCCACTGGTCATCACTGCAATTGTCTTCATCGTTCCACCCCCGTGGTGTACGATATTTGTCCCCAAGGGACAAAAAACGTCCCTGTGGTACCTGTCAGAAACGAATTTCGCCTCATAAAATGCGTGCCTGAAAAGGGAGAGAGCGCCATTCTGGCGCTCCTATTCCGAATACTCGCCAATCTTTCTGTATTTATCGTACCGCGCCTCAAGCAGCGCATCAAGGCTCATTTGTGACAGTTCTGTCAGACTCTCAATCGCCTTTTGTCGAACCCGCTGGATCATGGTCTGTGGATCCTTTTGCGCGCCACCCGGGGGTTCTTGCACGACTTCGTCCGCAATTCCGAGTTCAAGCAAATCGCGTGCCCCGATGCGCATTGTATCCGCAGCGCGCTCGGCCTGTGTCGAATCCTTCCACAAAATCGCGGCTGCTGATTCCGGTGCAATGACCGAGTACCATGCGTATTCGAGCGGATATATGCGATCGGTTACACCAAGACCGAGCGCACCGCCACTTCCGCCTTCTCCGAGAATGAAACAGATGGTCGGCGTCCTGAGCCCAGCCATTTCGCGCAGATTGGTGGCAATCGATTCGCTGATGCCGCGTTCTTCCCCTGACATGCCTGGATAGGCGCCCGCGGTATCGATGAAGAAGATGACGGGACGATGGAACTTCTCGGCCTGCTTCATCAGACGCAGTGCTTTGCGATAGCCTTCCGGGTTGGCCATGCCAAAGTTGCGATGGATATTTTCCTTTGTATCGCGGCCTTTCTGGTGACCAATCAATGTGACCGGCTTGCCATCCAAAAGGCCAATGCCGCCGACAATCGCCGGATCGTCGCGAAAATTGCGATCACCATGCAGCTCCAGGAAATCCGTACACATACCGTTGATGTAATCGAGTGTCGTCGGCCGACCAGGCTGACGTGCCAGCTGGACGCGCTGCCACGCAGACAATCCGTCATATACTCTTTCGGACAAATCGGCCATCTGCGCCTGCAGCTTCGCCAATTCATCACTGAGATCGAGTCCGCTTTCATCCATGAACTGATGGAGTTGTTCGATCTTCTGTCTTAATTCCACAATGGGACGCTCAAATTCCAGCTCACCCACCATACGCGAACCCTCCTCTGCTATGGATACGGACAATCGTCTCCAGTGTCTCTTTTAGGTGTTTACGATGAACAACGCGATCGATCATGCCATGTTTCAGCATAAACTCAGCGGTTTGAAAATCATCCGGCAGCTTTTGACGGATGGTCTGCTCAATCACACGCCTGCCCGCAAAGCCGAACAAGGCCCCAGGCTCGGCCAAAATGATGTCGCCAAGACTGGCAAAGCTGGCACTGACGCCGCCCGTCGTCGGATTGGTGATCACGGTGACGAACAGCACACCTTTCTGATGCATCCGCTCCAGCGCAACGCTTGTCTTCGCCATCTGCATGAGTGACAGCACGCCTTCCTGCATGCGTGCGCCGCCTGATGCCGTGTAGAGGATGAACGGCATCCCTGAATCGGCTGCGCGTTCCATCGCGCGCGCCAGCTTTTCGCCGACAGCTGAACCCATGCTGCCCATGATGAAGCGTGGATCCATCACGCCGACGACCACGTCAATACCGCCCAATTTACCACACCCTGTCACAGCGCCTTCCAGCAGTTCGGATTCAGCCTGTGCTTTCTTCAGCTTCTCTGGATAGCCTGGGAAAGAGAGCGGATCCTTGGACGTCACCGTCGGATCGTATTCAAAAAACTCATCATCATCGAGTGTCAACAAAATGCGTGTTGCGGCATCTAACGGAAAATGATAGTCACAATGAGGGCAAGTATAAAGGTTTTTCTGTAATTCGCGAGCAATAAGAATGGCGCCGCAGGATTTACATTTATTAACAATTCCTTTTGGAATGTCTTTGACTTCTGCACTAACCGGGCTGCGCTTCACAACCGGTTGTGCAAGTGTGGCATAATGCCGTTTTTTATGAAATAAATCCTTAAACACAGTGTCACCTCGACTCTTGATCAGCTGTACGGAAGGCGCCAAGCTGTCCTTTACGGATGCGTGAACTGGAGCACCTCGTTCAGCACTTCCTGCACTTCCTCGAGTTCCGTTTGCGGAACGAGTATTTCGAACTGTCGTTTGACGTGGCCGACGGCTCGAATCTTCGGCAGAAATCCTTCCTGCATCAGCCTGTCCCTGATCCCCTCCGCCAGCTTCTCGGACTGGGCGATATAAATGACAGTCCACATGGCTATCGCTCCTGACGTTTTCATTCGGACGAGACGTGTCGATAACTTCATGCATTATATCACGTTTGCCGCCGCTTGCTGAACCTCTGCCACACGTGTTCACGGCCGTTCCACCCCGTCGTCGACCGCGTGGTTCCTCCTGGTAGGATGATGTGTGGTGCTGGTGCGCAATGCGGGCTGCTGCGGAGGCGGCAATACTGGCAACGAGATCGTCGAGAAAGACATGAATCCGCGTGCCGTGGTTGTTCAGTTCATCCAGGATGCCAAGCTTGGTCTTGTCGAGATAGCCAAAGTTGGTCATCGCGATGGAGCCATAGACATTCGTGATGGAGAGTGCGAGGATTTCGTCGATGCCGTAAAGCCCCTCGTCCTGCTCCATAATCGATTGCAGCGGTTCTGGCAGGCTTTTCTGTTCGGCCAATATATCAAGTGCGATCCCCGTATAGACAGCGTGCTGCACTTCGCGTTTGCGAAGGACGCTGCGGACGCTGTCGATACACAGTTCGCGAGTGAGATCAGGATAATAGGGCGATTGCAGTTGATAGACAATGTCTGCAATATCTTCAAGTTTGACGCCGCGTGCAGCTAAATCTTCGATGACCTTGGTCGGCATAACTGATTCCCCCCTGTCTCATCACCCTACGCATCGAACCGCCTGGATATGTGAATCCGAACAACATCTAAATATGTTTCCGCAACCGCCCAATCTTAACATTCTGCATACCGACGCTTTCTTCCAACAGTGCAATCAGCTCCGGCTGCACACTGACCCACCAGCCTTTGTCCAGGAGACGGCTCTGCTTGCCTGGATGCACGAGAATCACAGGTGTGTCGCCTGGAAAATCGCGCAAGATACGCTGGATGGCATGCAGCACATCTTCTCCCGCCCGCTTTTGGGCGCAACGGATGTAGAGCGCTTCGCGCCCGGCATTCTGCGCAGCATGCGATTTGAGCCGATCCGCTCCAAAATCGAGCCCAAGCGTCGCCGCCGTCCCGCCAGCTTCCGCCTCGCGGTATGCTTCGTCGAGCAGCTGGCTCTGTACTTCGGCGCTTGCACCGGTTGGCAAAAATGGACTCAGCGCCCCCGCTGCAAGCAGACTTTCCACCGCCTTGCGATTGCACTTGTGGCTGTTGACGCGACGCAAAAAATCGGCCAGCGATGTGAACGGCTGTTCCTGTCTGACCGTGAGTATCGCTTCGACCGCGCTGCGGCCGACATTGCGGACAGACAGAAGGCCGGTCAGAATCGTCTTGTCCGATACCGCTTCATACAGTGCGCCGCTCTCCTGAATAGATGGCGGATGTACCTGAATGCCATGTTTTTTTGCATCCTGGATATATTCCTGCTCTTTGACCGGGTTGCCGATTGCCATCGACAGCAGCGCTGTCAAAAAGTCGGTCAAGTAGTTGGCGCGCAGATAGGCTGTCCGGTAGGCGAGCACCGCATAGGCAGCCGCATGACTACGATTGAAGCCATAGTCGGCAAAGCGGACAATCAAATCGTACACATCGTCCGCCGTCTGTTCGTCATATCCGTTCTTCAGGCAGCCCAAGACAAAGCGTGCCCGCTCTTGATCGAGGACATCGCGTTTCTTCTTGCCGACCGCCTTGCGGAGCAGATCGGCCTCCCCCAGCGAGAAGCCTGCCATACGGGCCGCAATCTGCATAATCTGTTCCTGGTAGACGATGACACCATACGTATCCTTCAGAATCGGCTCCAGATCGGGATGCGGGTAGTGCACCGGAATCCGCCCATGTTTCGCCGCGATGAATGTTGAAATATTCTCCATCGGCCCCGGACGGTAGAGCGAGATCACCGCGATGATGTCATCGATGGAGCTCGGCCGCAAATCCCGTAGCACCCGTTTCACACCGCGCCCTTCCAACTGAAAACAGCCGTCGGTTTCGCCGCGGCAAAGCATTTGATAAGTGGCACGATCACGATAGCCCACCCGCGCCCAGTCTACTTTCTGGCCGGTGCGTTTGGCGATGGATGCGACTACGCGATCGATCAGGGTCAATGTCCGCAGGCCGAGAAAGTCCATCTTGACCAGGCCGAGCCGCTCGATGTCTTCCATCGCAAACTGCGTCACTGCCACGCCTTCCTGCCCTGGCTGCAGTGGCACCAGCTCCGTCAGCGGCATCGGCGCAATGACGACCCCAGCCGCATGCGTGGACGTATGCCGCGGTAGTCCCTCCAGTTTGACGGCAGCTTCCCAGAGCTGTGCAAGTCGCGGCTCAACTGTGAGCAATTTGCTGATCTCTGGCACGTCTGCTCGGGCCTGCGCCAGCGTCATGCCTGGCGTGCCGGGAATGAGTCTTGCCAGGCGATCGACCAGTTTGGCATCGGTCTGCAGCGCCCGGCCAACATCCCGAATGGCTGCTCGTGCAGCAAGGGTGCCAAAGGTGCCAATTTGAGCAACGCGATTCGGACCATAGCGTTCAGCCACGTATTGGATGACTTCACCGCGCCGCTCGTACTCAAAATCCGTATCAATATCCGGCCAGGATACGCGTTCCGGGTTCAAAAACCGCTCAAACAGCAGTCTGCCCGCAATCGGATCGACATCCGTAATGCGCAGCGCGTACGCCACCAGGCTGCCAGCAGCCGAGCCTCGGCCAGGCCCAGTTCAGATGCCTTGGCGGTGCGCAAAGCGGATGAAATCAGCGACCACCAGGAAATAATCCGCATACCCAAGACGCGAGATGACCGACAGTTCATAATCGAGCCGATCACGGACGGCTTGCGGTACGTCCCGACCATAACGCTGCTGAACGCCAACGGCAGCGACGCGTCTCAGGACTGCATCTGCAGACAAGCCGTCTTCAACCGGATACACGGGCAGCCGGAGCGTATCGATGGGCAGCTCCACGTGGCATTGCTCCGCAATTGCAAGTGTATTGCCAATGGCGTTTGGCACTTGTCCAAGCCGCCGCTCCATTTCGAGCGCCGACGCCAGTTCATACCGCTGACCACTGCGAGCCGCCGTTCCTTCCTGGCCGTCCAGGCTCGCCAATACGCGCTGCATTGGAGCGTCTTCTGGTTTGAGATAATGCGCGTCGTTCGTGGCGACGACTTGAATACTCCCTTCCTTCGCCCACTGCAGCAGGATGGGCAGGGCCTGGCGTTCCGTCTGCAGACCGTGATCCTGCAGGTCGAGATAGAGATCACTGTTCGGCCAACAATCCAGCCAACGCTGCCACCAGTTCTTCGCTTGGTGTGGCTGCTTCGCGGCGATGAATCGCTGCAGTACCGATTCGCCGCCGCCTATCAGTGCAATCACATCGGCCCGATTGACTGGCTAGTTCAGAAAAGCTGACGCACGGGCAGCGCATGCGCGACTGCGCCAGCGTAACCAGCTCTACCAGTGCCTGGTAGCCGCTGAGATCTTTGGCCAGCAGCACACAGGTATCGGTGCCTGGGCCGTTCGGCCGACCACTCGCGGCCTGTTCAATCTCGTCATCGAGCGCAATCGTCAGCTGAACACCGAGAATTGGCCGAATCCCCCGCGCTTTCGCCTGCAGGTAGAACTGGATGCTGCCATACATCGCATTTGTATCTGTCACTGCAATCGCAGGCGCACCTTCCGCCTCTGCAAAATCGATTAACTCGGAAATACGCAGTGTGCTTTCGCGCAGCGAATATTCACTGTGTACATGGAGATGGACAAATGACGACATGGCCATCACCTTTCTAGTATCTGGGTCGTGAGTAGTGCTTTCGCCGCTGGTTCACCGTGATCGAACACTTCTACATCCACTTTGGCAAAGCGCCTGCCATGATCGAGCAAGCGGCAGCGAACTTCAATCTCTGCATCGACGGATACCGGCTTCAGTGAGTAGAACGTCATATTCTCAACGACCATCTCAGCACGCCGTTGTCGTTGGACGCACAAAACGGCAGCGTATTCGATGAGCGTTGTCAGCGATCCGGTGGCGAGAATGCCCGCCGAGGAGGTCATCTGCGGCGTAATGGTACCACACAGGGACAGCAGATGGTCGTCATCGTGGCGCACTTCCTCGAAGCCCGAGACCACCATGTCCGCAAGCGTATCGCCAACCTGCGGCTGATGATTCATCGATTGCATCGCCTTCAGTACGTCCTGACGGCTGAGTACCCCTACGAGCCGCCGATTCTGGACGACAGGCAGCAGTTCGATCCCTTCCCATACCATTCGGTGGGCGGCCGAGGCGACGGTGGTCTTGAGTGAAACGCTTGATGGCTGTTTGGTCATCAGCGAGTCGATCTCCGTCTCCGGCCGTGCATCTGCGACATCACGTGCGGTCAGTACGCCGATTACGCGATCACGCGCGTCTACCACCGGCACCCGTGCATGGCCTGTCCGCTCGACCAACGACAGATAGTCACGCACCGTTTGACCGGATCGCAAAACAGCAAGTTCCTTTTTGGCCACGATATCCTCGACGAACAGAATGTCTTTCTTGATGAGCCGATCATAGATGGCGCGGTTAATGAGTGTTGCAGTCGTAAAAGTGTCATATGTGCATGAGATGAGGGGAAGTTGGCGCTCGTTGGCGAGCCGCTGGATCTCGTCGGACGCATCGAAACCACCGGTGATGAGCACTGCCGCGCCGTTTTCCAACGACAGGCGCTGTACTTGTTCACGGTTACCGACCAGCATCAAGCTGCCATGTTCGATGTAGCGAATGATGGCGCTAACTTGCATTGCACCAATCACAAATTTGTGCAGTGTCTTATGTAAGCCGTCACGTCCACCGAGGACAGTCCCCTGAACGATGTTGACGACTTCGGCGAATGTCAGGCGCTCAATATTTTTCTTTTCCTTGCGTTCAATGCGGACGGTACCGATTCGATCCATTGCACTGACCAGACCGCGAATTTCTGCCTCTTTAATCGCTCGGTAGGCCGTTCCCTCACTGACGTTCAAATCGCGTGCGATGCTACGTACGGAAATCCGGCTGCCAACAGCCAATGATTGAATGTGCGTTAAAATTTGCTCGTGCTTCGTCGCCACCCCGCAAGCCCCCCGCGCCGTACGTTGATATCTATAAGTGCCGCTGACCATGCGTGATCGTCCGTCATCAGGCATGGTAGGAAAATCACAGTCTCTGATACTGATTATACACTGTCCAGGTTTTCGGGCATGCTGAAACAATCAATCCCATTACAAACTGGCAATCGGCAAAATATCGCCAAAAATCATGGGAATCTGAGATTGTCCCGATTTGTTAACATACGCATAGAAGAGGGCTGGATGATTCGACCAACTCTTTCTGTCGTCAAGTGCGTGTCCGAAAAGGGTTAGGCCCCACAAGGGGATAGGTCTCGCTTTGGCGCAAAGCGCCAAGTCTCGCCTTATAAGATGCCGTACAGTGCAAGGAAGCGGACAAAAATGCGTGTGGCGTCTGGTCCCCAGTGGGGGGCGCAGCCGGGTGTCCAGTGGACACCCCGGACCCGTTCAGGCCGGACGATAGCCCCGGGTGACCCTTTTCGGACAACCTCGTAAAGCGTACTTGCAAATTCCGCTGTCGAAATGAGGGTACAAGCAATGCAGCAATCACCTCGACTCAAGCAGTTTCAGTCATACTTGGTCGTCCGCTACGCCTGGCGAATCGTGATCATTCTATTCAGCAGCCTGGTCGGTGCGGTCGCCGTCAACAATTTTCTCGTTCCCGCCCACATTCTGGCCGGAGGCCTGACGGGTATTGCCCAGTTGGTACATCACTTCTTGCCGGTTGGCATTGGTACGCTCTACTTTCTGTTCAACATTCCGCTCTTCATTTTGGGCTACAAATATTTGGGCAAGCGATTTGTGTTCTTGACAGGAATCGGGATTGTATCGTTTTCCGTCTTAGCGGATACGATTCATTTCCATTTGACCATCCCAAACGATCCGCTGCTCGTCGGCCTCTACGGCGGCGTGCTCAGCGGTGTTTCATCCGGTCTGGTCATTCGGATTGGCGGGTCGATGGGTGGAACCGATATTCTCAGCCTGGTCATCTCTCGTCTGTTTGGGAAAAGCGTCGGTTCAATCGGGTTCGTTGCGAACGTCATCGTGGTGCTGCTGTCGATGGGTATCTTTGGTATTGACAAGGGCATGTACACCCTGGTCGCAATGTTTGCCAGCAGCCGTGTCGTAAATGCCATGATGCACTATCAGGCGCGCAAAACGGCACTCATCGTCTCTTCCCGTGCACTCGAAATCTCGAAGTTGATTGGCGAGCGACTGCATCGCGGCAGTACGCTCATGCCAGCCTCTGGCACGTATACAAACGCGAACCTCGGGGTGCTGATTTGCGCGTTAACGCACCTGGAATTGGCCGATCTGAGAATTCTCGCCCAGGAAATCGACGAAAACGTCTTTATTACAGTGCTCGATACAACGGAAATCTTCGGTAAGTTTCGCCACCTATCGATTTAATATCATTCGGTATCGGCGTCTGCGTTCCGGTTGGCTAGCATTCTGCGCCAATCAATTTGAGGCTAATTCTATGCTGATATTCTATGTCGATGTTTAAATCTCCCAAAACCGGTTCATAACAAGTGTATTAGCATTTCGCTGGACGATTGGGAGGTAGAAGATTGTGAAACAAATACCAATCTCTTTGGTACTCGCGGCGATTTTCCTCGTTGCTGGAGAGTGGCCATCCATAGCGGCATGGTCGCAACTGAATGCTTCCAACCATTTTCTCGCGCATCTATTGTATCTCGCAGCCGGTTCATTGGTAGGGTGGCAAACGAGCCGTTGGGTTGATCAGCCTGCTGCGGTACGCACAACCCAGACAGGGGTGAGCTCATGAAACGCAAAACTGGACGCGCAGCGATCTGGGCATACATTGGTGCCGTGTTGCTGGTGGCGAGTTTCAACCCGAACTTAGATGCACTGTTTGATCACTATCGCCTGCTTCATGCCGTTTGGCATCTTATGCTGTTTGTAGCGTCTGCACTGTTGGTCTTCGGCTTGGAGTCCCTGCGTCACTTGGCCAGAAGGTATCGTCATTTGACCAGCTGACTTTGACCAACTGGCAAGGCGAGTGAGGAGCTACGTGTAGCGAGCGCGATCACGGTGTGATCTCATTTCATATTTGCTATCGTGTTTGCTATCATGCAAACGATCGTGAAACGACCGTACAAAAGGACGTACAAGCAACCGAACAGAGGGCTGTTCCTGACGCAGTTCATATCTGCCGAAGGGCGGCCCTTTTTGTGATTTCGACGGACGGCTCGTTGTGGCGGAGGCGGTGCCCTGGCTGCGTGACGTTAGCGATTGAAAGGATCATTCTGGTTGTCCCAATCCGGCGACCTAAGGAACTTTACCTTCCTTAGTTTGACCGGGTACGAGTAGGTTAGGGAAATCAATCTCCCATCATCCACATGTCATCTAATTGAAAAAAATAGAGCGCTCAGGATAGCCGCCGTTCACGTTTGCCGTTTACCGTTTACCGATACCGTTTGCCGCCTGACATATGCCAGCGCTGTCCCTTTGTAAAAAAATGACCTGCCGATGTGGCAGGCGCGTAAATCACGCATATGGGGTTGGTACGTTTTCCAATGCAGCATGCATTGGTATTAGTATAATCCTCAGGTCCTAGTCGGCGCATAGGTCTAACGGCCGATTTATTTTTCAACGAATATAAATCAGGATTTAAAAATTAATGTAAATCGAATCCTGTTTATTACATTTTAATCCATCACACATCCGCTACCACGTCGCTTCGACATCCGCCCCACATCCATATGTCTTTGACGCACACCACATTCCATCCTATATCCCACGTCGCCCCGATACGGCCTAGAATCATCGCTGTTTTTTGCGGACCAGGATATTCCATTCACTCAAAGAAATCGGAGGAAAGGTAGCGTTCACCTGAATCTGGGGCCATGCAGAGGACGCGGGCGGTTGGCGGCAGAGATTTGGCGATTTGAACACCAAACCATACGGACGCCGCCCCAGAAGCCCTAGGAGGATGCCTTCTTCGCGCGCAACGCGACGTCCCATTTCTTCTGCCTGGCTGTCTTCGATGTGCAGCAGTTCGTCATAAATCGATTGATTCAGGGTCTCCGGAATAAAGCCCGGCCCTGTACCCGGAATTTTGTGCGGCCCTGGTTTGCCGCCGGCCAACACGGGTGATCCCGCAGGTTCCACAACATAGATTTTCAGTCCGGGGATCCGCTTCTTCAATTCCTCGCCCGTCCCCGTCACCGTTCCACCTGTGCCCGCCGTCAAGACAAACGCATCGAGCTTGCCGTCGAACGCGTCATAGATTTCGACGGCCGTCGTGTGGCGATGAGCATCTGGATTTGCCGGATTGCTGAACTGCATCGGGATGAAACTGTCCTCAATTTCGCGCGCAAGCTGATGCGCACGTTCAATCGCACCTGGCATCCGCTCAGACGCCGGTGTCAGATACACCTGTGCACCGTACGCGCGAAGAATTTTCACGCGCTCGGCTGTCGCGTTGTCGGGCATGGTGATCACGCACGGATAGCCCTTTGCAGCACACACCATCGCGAGCCCAATCCCGGTGTTTCCGGAAGTCGGTTCGATGATGGTCGTCTTACCGGGATGAATCAGGCCCTGTTCTTCAGCTGCCCGAATCATATTGGCCGCCGGTCTGTCTTTGACGCTGCCACCCGGATTGGCCCCTTCGAGCTTCACATAGACGGCTGCGCCGTTCTTACCCGGAATCCGGTTCAGCTTGACGACGGGTGTGTCGCCAATGAGATCGAGAATGGAATCAACCAGTTTCATGGTTTCTCCTCTTCAATCAGAAATCTTTACTGAATGCGCTTGGCTTTGTCCAGCGGCCACACAACGAAGTCAGCGCGGCCAATAATGGCCGAACGTGCCACGTATGGGTGGTGCCAGTATCTGCTGTCATCCGAGATGGATCGGTTGTCACCAAGCATGAAGTAATGGTCGGCAGGTACGTGATACGGTCCGAACGTGCCGGTTGTCGGTGCTGTCAAATATGGTTCGTTCAATATTTTTCCATTGATGTACACATGCCCACCGTGAATGTAGACAGTGTCTCCCGGCATGCCGATGATCCGCTTAACGAATATCTTCTTCGGATTATCCGGCCAGTGGAATAGAACCACTTCGCCTTCATACGGTGCGTAGAATTCGGTGGCTAAGTGATCGTCGAGTATGTAACACGGGTTCGGAATCGTCGGATACATGGACGACGACGGGACAATCGCGATGCCGGCGACGAATCTGGAAATTACCCACGCCACCAAACAGCCGATGGCGATTGGCCAGACCCAATCCAACACCTGTCGCCAAAGGGAAACCTGTTTTTCTGATGCTGCTTCTGTCACATCGTCACCTCACTGCAAAGCTGTAGTTCTCTTCAGTATGACCCAGTTCAGGGACAAATTCCAGTTGAGAGCAAAGAGCCAGCCCAAAGCGTCGAGCCCGGCGAGCCAGGCGTACGGCTACCCCCGCTCCTCTGCCACGCCTACACCTCGTCCATTGTACCATGCTACAATTGGCGCTGGAGGGATGCATGTTGGAGATCAGAGCGGACAAAGAGCGGCAGATCCTGCACATGGACATGAACGCCTTTTACTGCTCCTGCCATGCGGCGGAAGAACCTGCGTTGTACAGCGGCAAATCGACCGCAGTCGCAGGCAGCCCGGAAACTCGCCACGGTGTCGTCGTCACGGCCAGCTACGAAGCGCGCCGGCGTGGTGTACGGGCAACCATGACGGTACCGGAGGCCCTGCGTGCCGATCCATCTCTCATCCTCATTCCGCCAGATTTCTCATTGTACCGAAAATACTCCAAAGCCGTCTTTGAAATCGTCGGACGATACACGCCAGACATCGAGATATACAGTATTGACGAATGTTTTGCCGATGTAACGCATAGTCGGCTGTTCGGATCGGCAGAGGAAATTGCCGCAGCCATTCAATCGTCGATAGAGACTGAGCTTCACTTGCCATGTTCGATTGGCGTAGCACCGAATAAATTTCTCGCCAAGATGGCGAGCGATATGCGCAAACCGCGCGGATTGACCGTCCTGAGGCGGGAGGACATCGCAGAGCGGCTGTGGCCGCTGCCAGTTGAAGCCATGTTTGGCATCGGGGCGAGCACCGCCAGCCAGTTGCGGGCGCGGCAAATTCATACCATCGGTGAGCTTGCACAGGCCGATCGCGACCGGCTGGCGAAATGGTTCGGCAAACGCGGCCTCGAACTGCATGATCACGCCAATGGCCGCGACAACTCGCCCGTCTCCGCCGTGGTCGAGACAGCAAAATCGATTGGTCACTCGATTACCTTGCCAGCCGATGAACAACAGCAGGATGCACTGCAGACCGTCCTGTTAAACCTGTCTGACCAAGTCGGTCGCCGTCTGCGCCGGCATCAGCTGCTGGCCCCGCACGGTCCAGTTAACCATCCGGTTTCCCAATCGTGAGACCATTACGCGATCGCGTACGCTCACGCATCCAACCGATCTCACGGAAACCATCTATAGCTGCGCCGTACAGTTGCTCAAAGAGAACAGGCCGCAACAACGGCAAGTGCGGCTGCTCGGTGTCACGGTGCAAAATCTGTGCACCGACGCAGAGGACGATGTGCATGGGGTGCAACTGAATTTGTTCGGCCAACCCGGAGGGCAGAGCGATAATCCGGAACAATCGACGAAGCGGCGACAGCTGGCACAAGTGACGGACAGCCTGCGCGACAAGTTCGGCGAAGACATCGTGATCCGCGGGCGCATGCTTGTCCAGAGCGAGAGCAACCAGCTGCGCAATCACAAAGTGCGCGGAACTTCCCTGCAGAAGGATGTGCTGCGCAAAGAATAAAATATAGGTTCATAAAATAAAGGCCCGGAAAGGAGTAACCGAGTATGTGGCAAAGTCTATTCGGCGGTACGCTGGCACCGGTAGTGGCCATTGTGATTTGTTTAGCCGCAGCGGCCGGTGTCGTAGGCTGGTCCAATTGGCGCAGAGGCGATTAGGACGCCGCAGCGCCAACGGATCGGTAAGAGGACAAAACCATCAATCAATTATAAGAGCGCAGCCTCAGCGGGAATGGCGGTCTGTGGCCATTACCGGACTGCACGCTGGCGAATGCGCGCTTCCGGTTCAGCTTGCTCCACCTGGTAAACTTCAATTTCCTCAAGCATGCGGCTGCGTTCGCGATCGGCGCCAAATAGAAAGTACAGGTTTGCCGCCAGCGCCAGGCCAGCAAACAAAATCCAGAGTACGCTAAACGATCCAGCGATGCCAGGATGGAGTTCCGGCAACAGATTTGGGATTGCGTAGACACCGAGTGCAATCAAAGCACACGTGTAAATAAATGCGGTTCGCCGATTCGGCCTTCTTCTCGCCATACGCTTCATATCTTCAGCCTCCTTGGACGGCGGTTTGTCCTTCATTCAACTGTATGCGAATTTGCCCGCTCACATGAATACAAAGCCGCATTCTGCGGAACGATCAGACATGGGTAAGCAGTATAAACCCGCATAGCTGGGAGGCGTGCATGGTGAACGTATTGGAAAATTTCGAACGCTGGAAAGAGTTCCTGGGCGATCAAGTGGACAAGGCGCATGCTATGGGTATGACGGACGAGCAGATCACGAAGTGTCGCAGAGAAGATGGGCCACTTTTTAGCAAATAAAGTCGATCCGAAGAACGAACAGGAACGGCTGCTGAAACAGATGTGGGACGTCTCTGACGACAACGAACGCCACTCGCTCGCGAAAGTCATGGTGCGCATGGCACAGCAAGAAGTTCACTAAGCCCACACGCTGAACCCACATGAAAGGGGCTGTCCTTGGCGGTGTCGACCGCCCGGGACAGCCCTGATCAGTGTTACGCCTCAGCAGATTGTCCTGGCGTCAGCGGCTTCCCGGTCATGCCACTCGGCCAAGTCTTCGCAAAACTGCTCGCCGTCTTGAGCAATCAACTCAAATGTGTCGTAATGCATCGGGATGACTGTTTTTGCTTGCACCCACTGAGCAGCCAGCAATCCGTCTTCCGGCCCCATCGTAAAGTTATCGCCAATGGGCAGTGCGGCCACGTCAATCTGATTTCTATCGCCAATCAGCTTTAAGTCGCTGAACAGGCCGGTATCGCCCGCGTGGAAGAATGTTTTGCCGCCCATTGTAATTAAAAAACCACAGGGATTGCCTGCATACTCAATGCGATCTGGCAGTTCGATCCCCGAGCCATGAAATGCGAGTGTTAACTTGACGCTCCCGAACGGGAACGCGTGCGCCCCGCCGAGATGCATGGGATGAACCTTGTAGCCCTTACGCCCGAAGTACATGGCCAGTTCAAACGGTGCGATGATGACCGCATCATTCTCCTTGGCAATGGCTTCCGTATCGCCAACGTGATCGCCGTGGCCATGCGACAACAAAATCGCCTCGACCTTGACGTCTTCGGGCTTGACATCTGCTTTTCCGTTGCCGGACAAAAACGGATCGATGATAAGGCGATGCCCTTCGTGCTCTACTTCAAAACAGGCATGGCCGTGATATGTAATTTTCATCCTTCACTCTCCCTTCCCTCGAGTTCTCCTTGGGCTGGATGAGGCAGCACTAAATCGTCCATGATACCTGACAGGATGTTCTGAATGTCAATCAACATCACAGTCAGTTGCCGTTCGGCATCCAGATAAGCGGATACATCGCGATTGAGATGGCACGACTTCGGACAGTTTCGTAATCGATTCGCGCTCTTCCTCTGTGAGTTCCTGTCCATCAATCAACTTGGTTTGCAGTTCCCATTCGCGGCGGCGGAAAGTCTTGAAGCATGTGAAGGGTCGAAGGTTCGGCCTCGATTCGATCGCGCAAGGTCTTTCAATTGCCGACCTACATCGGAATTGCGAATGACCCTGGCCAGTTCGTGCGCAGTGTCATACGGATTCACGATATGTCCCTCCATCCGAATCGTGATGGCTTTCACCTTCAGTATAGCATCCATGCAGAAAATCGGACATACGGCGGTGAAACCGGTATACTATTAGCAGGTTGAATGTCTCGGGCACGCACTAGAAGGAAACTCAGCACGACAATCGAATGTGGAAGGGAATGTTGTCCGTCATGCCGGAGCAACCGCAAACCATCTACGACCTCGCCGGCGGCGCAGAGACAATCAGGCGCCTGGTGACGCACTTTTACAACTATGTCGCTCTGGATCCCGACTTAAGTCCAATCTTCCCGAAAGATTTTACTGAAATACGGGAGAAACAATACCGGTTTTTGACCCAGTTTTTTGGTGGTCCAATGCTGTATACACAGGTCTATGGACATCCCATGATGCGCGCACGGCATCAGCCGCATCCAGTGACACCAAAGCGCGCCGAAGCGTGGCTGCGCTGTATGAATCGGGCGATGGACGACACCGGCATCACCGGGGAACTGCGCAACCTGATGCTGAATCGGTTGACATTAACCGCGCACCATATGGTCAATACGCCGGACGAAGAATAAGCGCATTTCGTGAAATGCATCATTGCGAGTGGCAGCAAGAATGCGTGGCAGTTGGAGGAGAACGCATGTCTGCGGAAAATGTAGCAACAACAACAGTCGGTGCCACGATTGCGCGCCTGCGCAAGGAGCGCAACCTGACACAGGCTGCACTGGCCCAGCAGGCGGGCATTAGTGCGAGCGCGATCGCCATGTACGAAACGGGGCGCCGCACACCGGATCGGGTCGCCGTCAAAAAACTGGCGGCTGCATTGCACGTACGCATGTCGATGCTGCTGGATGGACAGGATACAGCACCTGTTGTGACGGAATCGGCCAAGGAGGCGCAGCCCGCATCTGACACGAAAGTGGCCGTAACCAAGCAGGCGCCCCCGACGCCGAAGGCCACTGTAAAGGTTGACACCGCGCCTATGCCTAAGGTTGACACTGCGGCTGTGCCCCAAGCTGTGGTCAGTCATGAGCAATCGAACTTGACCCAGCTGACACTGACCCGAGAAGAAGCGCGCATCATCCTGTTTCTGCGCATGAATCCGGACGCGATGCCATTCTTCCAGTCATACATTGCAGCGAGCAGTCGCCGCCGCGAACAATTGGAGCGTACCTGGCGGCTGATTCACGAATTTCAGCCCACTCGTGATGCCGAATAGTGGTTGCCTGCGGCTTCAAGAGGTTGTCCGAAAAGAGTCAAGAACTCTACTCTTTCAAGCCGAACGCAAGCACGCGGAATCATCAATCCCGCGTGCGGTATGGCAGCGGATCGTCAAAACCCGCTTCGGCAAATCCTTTGAGGCGCAAGCGGCAGCTGTCACACTCTCCGCAAGCCTCTGCGCCTCCTTGGTAACAGGAAGTCGTCAGATGATACGGAACCCCTATTGCCATGCCTTGACGGATGATCTCCGCTTTTGACCAGTGCAGGAGCGGTGTTTCAATCTGAATGGCGTGTCCTTCCACCCCTGCTTTCGTTCCCACGCGCAGCGTTTGCTGCACTGCATCGATAAATTCCGGGCGACAGTCCGGATAACCGCTGTAGTCGAGCGCGTTCACACCGATATAGATATGTTCAGCTCCGACCACTTCTGCGTAGGATGCCGCGATGGACAGAAACAGCAAATTCCGGCCAGGTACATAAGTCACAGGAATCTCCTCTGTCACGCCAGTGGTTGGAACAGCCAACTCCATATCCGTCAATGCGCTGCCGCCGAATGCTTTCAGAAAATCGAGCGTTACCACCTGATGGTTTTTCACATCATAGTACGCTGCTACCTTTCTGGCCGCCTCCAGCTCAATTTTGTGGCGCTGCCCGTAGTCAAACGTCAGTGCGTATACCTCAAATCCTCGATCACGGGCGAGGCCCAGACAGGTCGTGCTGTCCAGGCCACCGCTCAAAATAACCACTGCCTTTTCGATGGGAACTCACCCTTCCATCTCTGTCTCTAGACATAATGTTTATTGCCCGCTTTCGTTGCCGCCAACGCCTACGGTGGGAACACTATTCCCGGGTGATCCGGACGTAGTTCCAGTCCGTGTTGCCAGTGGTGTGCCAGCCGTGATTACCAGCCGTGTTTCCCGCGCCCTGGCCCGTACCATTGCCAGGGGCCGTGGTGTTGCCTGTTGTCCTGGCCAAGGCCTGGGACCGTTTGGTTGCCCGTAGCGTTGGCTCCCCCGTTTCCCGGTTGCCACCCGGAACTGCCACAGTGACGCTAGCCGGACTACCAACGGTTTGACCGGATGAATCGACGGCTTGAACGGTATAGACGTAGGTATTTCCTGGCTGGGCCGTTGTGTCCGTGAACGTCAGACTAGACGTCTCAACGAGTCGAGTTGGGCCCTGCGAACCGGGCGTTATGTTACCTGTCGAATTGGTGCCTGGCGTTGACTGTGCTGGCGTCTTGTCTGTCCGCGTGATCACGAACTGAACTTGATTTGCCATGGATGACTGCCAGGACAGCTGAACGCCGCCAGCCGGATTACAGAATCCGGTCAAGTGCGTGACGGCGGTATTATTCGTGCCCAGACTATACGCACCAAAGTTAAAGTGCTCTGGCGTTGTGCCTTGCTCCGCAAGTTTGACAATATCGCCAAAAATCTGCGAGCAGTAGTACGACTGGACACCGGTTGTATGATACTGCGGTTGTCCAGGATAGTCATTGTTCCAGCCCATGTAGATCGAATCCGACCATATTCGGCGTGTAGCCGTCAAACCAGGCCAATCGTATCCAGTTTGGATGCGAACCAGTCAAGCCCGTATCGTATTGAACAGTACCCGTTTTGCCCGCGACATCCCAGCCAGGGACGGCCGCACCTGAACCAGTACCGCCTTCTACGACGCCCATCAACATCTGGGTCATCCACGCTGCGGTCTGTGCCGACCAGATGCGCTTTGCGACCGGTTGGTAGGAGTAAATCGTCTGGCCGTCGGCATTGACAATCCTCGTAAACAGATGTTCCTGTTCCTGAATGCCCTGGTTATCGAACGCCTCATAAGCCTGCGCCATCTGGACAGGCGTTACACCTTTCTGCATGCCGCCAATGGCAATGCCGAGGGTTGACGCATCTTTCTTTGTAAACTGAATTCCATCGCTTTCCGCATACTGCATTCCAGTAGATATGCCAATCTGCTGCAGCATCCAGACGGCCGCAATGTTTTCCGAATACTTGAGTGCGTAGGCCATTGTCACCCTGGTCGGCTGATTCGGTTCATCGTTTTGCGGTATATATGGATTTGTCGCTGTGCCAAAATTCTGTGGTGCGTTATCCAAAATCGAATTTGGCGTCCACTTGCCCGTTTCGAGTGCAGGTCCATAGTCGAGAATCGGCTTGATGGAACTGCCTGGCTGCCCGTATTCAAATGCTCTGTCGAGCCCGTGAACAGCCGCCGGATTACCGCCATGCGCACCGGCCGCGCCCAAAATTCCACCCGTCTGCGGATCGACAAAGACAGCAGCCGCAGGCACTGGCGTTCCATCGACCGCCGGAGCAAAATGACCATCATAGTTTGGTGAATCCCAGAAGACAGTCTGGATGGCGTTTTGCACCTTCGGATCGATGGTTGTATAAACCTTGAGACCACCCTGCATCAGCGCCTGACTGCTAATCCCGTTCTGGTCTGCATAATCAAGCAAAAATTGCGCCAGCAGCGGATGTGTCTGCCAGATGTCGCCTGGCAGCTTGTGCGCCTTGGTTACGCCAAGAGGCGCAGCCTCTGCTTTTTGCGCCTGACTTTCGGAAATATAGCCGTACTTCGCCATCGCCGCCAGCACTTCATTGCGGCGCTGCAAGGCCGCTTTCGGGTACTGCAGCGGATCGTACGCACTTGGCGCCTGCGGCAGTCCAGCAAGCAGCGCTTCCTGATCGAGTGTGAGTTTCTGTCCTTTTGCGAGATCGACGCCGAAATAGACTTCCGCAGCCTGCTCGACACCAGTGGCGCCTTCGCCGAGATAGACGCGATTGAGATACATCGCCAGGATTTCGGGTTTGGTAAAGTGTCGGTTAATCTGAACACCGAGCACAATCTGCTGAAATTTACGCGACAGCGTCTTTTTCTGCGTCAGATAGACGATTTTTGCGAGCTGTTCCTGAATCGTACTACCGCCCTGCGCATACGACTGGCTCCACAGATCGATAAATGCGGATCGCAGAATGCCGCGAAAATCGATGCTGGAACTGTTCCAAAAGTTATGATCCTCAATGGCCACAAGCGCGTCCTGCAGACCTTTGGGAATCTGGTTTGGCTGTAACTCGGTACCGGCCGGACTTGCTATTTCCGCATACTGGTCCCATTTTTGTCGTAGATGATGGTCGGTAAAGAAGTCTGTGTCAACTTCGACTCATCAAACGGCGACAGTTCTACTGCTGCCCAAAAGATCACGACAAACAGGGCAACCGCTGCGATGAGTGCTATAACAGTCCGGAGAATCAATTTTCGTGCCGTCAAACGTTTCACTCCCGCCCTGCGTATTATCATTCTACTTGCCTGATTGCCTGTCTATCTTGTCTGGTGTCCGTATCTTGTATAGTTAGACGAGTTCCTCTACAAATAGTACGGCGATTTGGATAAACAAAATACAGGGGTCGGCACGCTATCTTTGGTGCCATCCGTGACAATTCTTTGACCATCTGGTGCGGCAGGCGCATTTGTGTTAGAATAACGAAAAATTAAGACCATGTGGATAGGCCGATGAGAAGGCCGAGTACATCGCTGGCTGCATCTCAGAGAGCGGGGACTGGTGCAAACCCGTATGTCAAAGCGATGGAACATCTCCTTCGAGGCGTCAGCTGAAGCGGTGTACGTGCGTAGGCTGAACGGAGCTCTCCCGTTATCGAGAGGCGGATGCGATAAATGATGCATCCGGCTGAGGAACTGCCTGAAGTTTGATTTCGGCGGTTTAAGTTGGGTGGTACAGCGGGATTCAAGTCTCGCCCCTTCAAGGGGCGAGACTTTTTTATTTTTGGGTTGTTGTTCGCTGTTTTCGCAAAGATTGTTGGTGTTTCCACCGGATCGCGCGAAGGATCGCAGCAATGGCAACGCTAATTTGGAGAAAAGTCGAAAGTGAAGGATAGGTGATTGGCCCAGTTTGAACGGTGCTGGGGAGAAATCGTGCGGAGCTGACGAAATAGAGCATTTTGGAGGCTTTATTTCACGACTTCATTTGTGATTTTGAACGATAAGACTGCTGCAATGCTTTATTTGAACGAATCTCGGAGGCATGTAACAAAGAATTTGCCGAATAAGGAGCTGAAAACGCCTTATCCGGCAAATTGAAGGATGTACAGTCGAAGTAAGGCTGTGAAACAACCTTATTTCGACTGCCCGCCGGAGTACGCGAGATAGCCCCCGACGTGTCTGGGGTCCACTGAACAAACCGGCTTCGGCCACCACTGGGATCAGCCCCCGTGCGGCACGCTGCTGTGTCGGCGGACAAAAATAGGAAAGAAGGTCAAGTGCATGGTACGCAAAGTCGAAGCGAAAGAGGCGCCGGCAGCAAGAGAAGGCCGCATCCTCGAATTCTGGAAGGAACACGATGTCTTCAAACTGAGTGAGAGCACCCGGGAGGGCGCTCCAGAGTTTGTATTTTACGAGGGCCCGCCGACCGCCAATGGCAAACCGCATCCTGGCCATGTGCTGACACGTGTGATGAAGGACGTCTATCCGCGCTACAAGGTGATGAAAGGCTACCATGTTTCACGCAAGGCTGGCTGGGATACGCATGGCCTCCCAGTTGAAATTGAGGTTGAAAAGAAAAACGGCATCAGCGGCAAAAAAGACATCGAAGCGTTCGGCGTTGAGCGCTTTATCAAAGAATGCCGCGAAAGTGTCTTTACCTATGAAGCCACTTGGCGCAAGCTGTCGGAGCGTCTGGGATACTGGGTCGACTTCGATCATCCCTATATGACACTCACGGATGACTATATCGAATCCGTCTGGAATCTCCTGAAAACGATGTACGAAAAAGAGCTTCTGTACCAGGGTCACCGCGTGAGCCCGTACTGCCCGCACTGTGAGACCACGCTATCCAGTCACGAAGTGGCACAAGGCTACAAAGATGTGAAGGACTTGTCGGTTACAGCCAAATTCCGGCTCAAGGAAGACACGGATGGCAAACCAACGTACATCCTGGCCTGGACCACCACACCTTGGACGCTGCCGAGTAACGTCGCCCTGGCTGTCAATGCCGACCTTCAATATGTCCTGATTCAATCGGCAGCGACGGGAGAGCTGTACTGGGTTACTGAGGGATTGAAAGACGATTTCCTGCAGGACGGCGATACGATTGTAGGTCGCAAAGCTGGCTTCGAATTGGCAGGTCTCGCCTACGAACCGTTGTTCCCATATGTAAAGGAAGGTAAGCGGCACGTCGTCGTTACTTCCGATCACGTTACGGATGAATCCGGCACGGGTATCGTCCACATGGCGCCTGCCCACGGCGAAGACGACTACCGTGTCTGCCGTGCGAACGACATCGTATTCATCAACTTCGTCAATCTCAGAGGCGAGTTTACAGACGCAGTCACGGACTTCGTCGGCCGCTTTGTCAAGGATGAGGAACTGAACGTCGACATCGTCAAAAATTTGGCCGCTCGCGGATTGGTGTTCGATAAGCACAAGCACGAGCACAGCTACCCGCACTGCTGGCGTTGCGACACACCGCTCATCTATTACGCAATTGATTCGTGGTTTGTGCGAGACGACTGCGGTCAAAGATCAGCTCATTCAAAATTCAAACGGCGTCAACTGGATGCCGGAACATATCAAGTCAGGGCGGATGGGCAACTTCCTGGAAAACGTCGTTGATTGGAACCTGTCCCGCAGTCGATATTGGGGTACACCGTTGCCCATTTGGTCTTGCGATACGTGTAATCATCAACATTGTGTCGGTTCCAAAGCCGAGCTGTGGAATTGGCCGGTAGACTGCCATCGGAACTGCATAAGCCCTATATCGACGACATCACATGGTCCTGTGACTGCGGCGGTACGATGAAGAGGGCACAGGAAGTGATTGACGTTTGGTTTGATTCAGGCTCGATGCCGTTCGCCCAGCTTCACTACCCATTTGAGAACGAAGAGGCGTTTGAACGGCTCGTACCCCGCAGACTATATCTGCGAAGCCATCGACCAGACACGCGGGTGGTTTTACAGCCTGCTTGCCATCTCGACCATCATCACAGGTCAAGCACCGTATAAAAACGTTTTGGTGTTGGGCCACGTGGTCGACGAGTCCGGCAAGAAGATGTCAAAATCAAAGGGTAACGTCATCGATCCGTTCGAAGCGTTCGACATGCATGGCGCCGACGCGTTGCGTTTCTACTTCCTGTCCAACACGCAGCCGTGGAATTCACAGCGCTTTTATCACCGCGCCGTCGCAGAAAGCAAGTCGAAGTTCATCGATACGCTGCAAAACGTCCACGCGTTCTACGCGTTGTACGCCAGCATCGACGGATTCAATCCATCACGATTACAACGTGCCGGTCGCACAGCGACCGCTGCTCGATCGCTGGATCGTGGCACGTTTGCACGATACCATTCGCGGGTGGATCATGCCATGAACGATTATGATGCCACCGGCGCAGCCCGTACGACGCAGGATCTTGCTGACCGACCTGTCGACCTGGTACGTGCGTCGGAATCGCGATCGGTTCTGGGCAAAAGGCATGGAAACGGATAAGGCGGCAGCATTCCTCACCCTGTATGAGGTGTTGTCCAACCTGTCCCTGCTGATAGCGCCGATGACTCCGTTTATTGCCGATGAACTGTATCAGAACCTCGTCCGGTCGCACGGTGAGAATGCACCTGTCAGCGTTCATCTGTGCGATTATCCGACGGCGGACGCATCCCTGGTTGACGAGGGCTTGTTAACCGAAATGGACGCCGTCCTGCACGTCGGTGGAAACAGCCCGTCATTACGCAATGAGAGTAAGATCAAAACGCGGCAGCCGCTGTCCACCCTGTATTTGGACGCGAGCCAAAAGGACATACTCGGTAAGTTTACGGACACCATTGAAGACGAACTAAACGTCCGCACGTACAATTTGTATCGCTGGCTGACGTGGCAAACGCTACGCTGTTCCTAAATTGAAGGAAGTCGGCAAGGCCTATGGCAAGCTGGTGCCAACGATCAACGCGGCGGCCAAAGCCGCTGACGCGTCGGTTGTCGCCGCGTTTGAACGTGAGGGCATGTGACCTTGGCAGGGGTAGAATCACGCAGGAACAAGCTGAGGTCCGATATGAAGCGCGCTTCACCGGACTCATCGACGTTTCACGCAGAGGATTGGTTGGCCTCAACACGGAGTTGACCGACGATCTGATTAAGGAAGGATTTGTGCGCGAAATCATCTCGAAGATGCAGATGATGCGCAAGGAGGTGGACTATGGCGTCACGGAGCGCGTAAACTTCGCCGCCACAGGTGATGAGGAGGTGTTGAACATCCTGCGCGATCACGCAGAACACATCGCAGACACGGTCCTCATTAAGGAACTGTCATACAGTGAGATGGACGGCGACTTGACGAAGGAATGGGATATCAACGGCAAGCCGTTGACTTTGACTGTGAAAGGATAAACCAGAAATCATCGATTAAACAAAAAATTGAAGGGCTGGCCGAAAGCAGCGAAAGCTGCTGCGCCAGCCCTTTCCATTTCGAAGAGTTTTCACGAGTTCGCCAAAATATACATCTTGCTCTCACCATATACTTGAAATCCTAAACTTTGATAGACGGAGAAGCCCACCCCACTGTCCAAATTCATGGACTGACAGAGACTATCATTTAATTCGCTAAAGTATTAATCTGAGATCAAGCGTAGCAAATGGATGTACGGTTCGCACAGCAAAAAGTCTCATCTTCACCGAGGACATTTTGAGGTGATGGCACATTGATGGGTTCGTCTCCGCGCATGCTCCTGTTTCGCAACAGCAACAGTTCTGTGCTTTATTACGATCTGGCGGCAAAAGAAGCAGATGATCTGCACGACCACGCTCCCGTTCACCAAGTCTCCATCCCGCTGATTGGCCAACCGACCATGCAGTTCAACCATAAGACAAAATCGCTGACCAGCGACGACTTAACGATAACTTCACCTGGCAACCAGCATCGAAATTTTTCTTCAGATGAAGCTGTACGCTACCTCATCATCAACTTGGATCGCGACTTCACAGGCCGCGTATTCACAGAAGCAACCGGAAAAGTACGAGACATTGAATTCGATCCTTGGGGAACAGATGCTCAGGACTACGCACAAGACCATTACGCAAATTGCCTTTGAAGTCGGTTTCTCCGACTTGAACACATTCCAGCGTGCATTCGAGCAGAAGTACAAGGTAACCGCCTCGGCCTTCCGCGCACAATCAAGGGAGTGAGTGTAAACATGAACAGTACAACCGTTCAAACCACTAGCGGTCTCGTAGAAGGCTATGTACACAAATCGATTCAGGTCTGGAAAGGGATCCCGTTCGCGAAAGCCCCGGTAGGCGAGCTACGGTTTATGCCACCGCAGCCGTTGGAACCATGGGCAGGCGTTCGAGCGGCGAAAGAATTCGGTCCTGCCTCCATCCAGGGGGAAGATCGCCTCATGGTTGGCCTGACCGGCAGGGCGAAACTGGCTGAGAGCGAGGACTGCCTCTATCTGAACATCTGGTCGCCGGCAGCCGACGGCAAGAAACGTCCTGTCATGGTCTGGATTCATGGCGGCGCCTATGTGACGGGTGCTGGAAGCATCGCTTGGTACGACGGCAGCTCATTCGCCGAGATTGGGGACGTCGTTGTGGTAACGCTCAACTATCGCCTGGGTGCACTCGGCTTTCTCTATCTGCGCGAATGGCTTGGCGACGAATTCGCGAACAGCGGCAACCTTGGGCTGCTCGATCAAGTGGCTGCACTGCGCTGGATCCACGATAACATCGCCCAGTTTGGTGGCGATCCCGAACGGGTCACCATCTTCGGCGAATCGGCCGGTGCTGGCAGCATCGGCGCACTGCTCGCCATGCCCAAAGCCGGAGGCCTGTTTCAGCAGGCGATTCTGCAAAGCGGATCGGGCAGCCTTGGAATTCGAACCACCGAGGAAGCCTCAAGCATCAGTAAACAGGTCCTGGATGCAGCTGGGGTTCGCCCGGGCGATCTCGATGCACTCCGATCCATCCCAGCCAACCAGCTGGTCAATGCCGCGTCCGCTATTGGCGTTCCTCTGCCATTTGGCCCGGTCATCGACGGCGACAGCCTGCCCGTTCATCCACTGCAGGCGCTCGAACATGGTCATGCGGCCGACCTTCGTACCATCATTGGCATCAATAAAGATGAATACCGGCTGTTCACGATTGCCGATCCAGGTTGGTACACAGCCGACGAAGATGCGCTCCGGGGGCGAATTAAGGCGCTTGGTCACTGCACCAGATGCATTGATTGATTTTTACCTTCGTCAGATGCCAGGTCAAACACCGTACGACCGGATCGTACAGCTGTTGACGTATGCGACATTTGCACAGGGCATGCTGCGGACAGCAAGTCTCCAAAGCCGCCAGGGAGCACCGGTCTGGGTCTACCGCTTCGACGTTGAATCACCAATTCTCGGCGGCAGGCTCGGTGCCTGTCACGCGCAAGAAATTCCGTTTGTCTTCAATAATCTGCATCAAATCGGAGTTAAAAACTTTACTGGGGATTCCCCGGAGCGAGAAGCGGTCGCCCTGCAAATGCATCAGGCGTGGATCGCGTTTGCACATACGGGCGATCCAAATCATGCGGGAATTCCTGCGTGGCCCAGGTACCGAGCAGAATGACCGACAAGTCCTTGCGTTTGGCCGACAAACGCACGTCGAAACCGATCCATCGGGACCGGAAACAGCCGCTTGGGCGCAGTCACGTTCCTGACTGCGCCCAGAGTTTCATGCGTGTGCTTGTTAGACCGACTTCGTAGACCGATGCGCAGCTTGAAAGGCTGCCTGCCAAGCGGAAAATGTATGTTCGCCATACAGTGCTTTCAATGTTCCGCCATCGTTGAAGACCAACGTCGGAAAGCCCACTGGCACATAGGTCTCGGTATTTCGATTCAGGGAGTAATACACTTTTAACCCTTTTATTCCGAGCGCTGCTGCCTCCTGGCTGCCAATCGCCTTTGCCTGTTGGAAGGTCGTTCCCTTGGCAAATCCCATGCTCACCAGAACAGGTTTGACCGGCAGCTGACTCATCTGCTTTTCAAACAACTGAATCGTTCGCTGGCAGTGCGGGCACCAGTATGCTTCAAAGAGAATTGGCTGATTGTGCGCGTCAAGGGTGACCTTTTTTCCGCTCACGTCATAGACCACCACGTGTGAGTAGGTCTCGTTTCGCTGCATTTGTCGGATCAAACTGCGTGTCCGGGGTCACCTTGTCAATTGAAGTCTTGATCAGTAAATGGCGGATTGCCACTGGTACTGGCGTTGGGCCGGTATTTCCGTTGGCATTACCGGGTGCGCTCGCACCGCAGCCCGCAGCAATCAGCATCGAGCCAATGGCCAGTCCTCCCAGCCAAACCTGTCCCTTTCGATTCACCGTATTTTCCTCCTTGCGTATACCCGTGTCTGCACTAGACCCAAGCCTTCGACTCAGGCACCCGTCGCATTTAGCCAATTTTTCCTTGCGAGCAGACTATTGATGTCAGACAGCATCTGATCTGGATTCAAGTTCGCAGTGTTGTACGTTTTGCGAATATTACCGTTCTGATCGATGATTTCCGTTTTAATCGTGTGTTCAATGGCCTCTGTATCTGGCAGCTGTTTCTCTTGGATGCCGTACGATTCCAGGATTTTTGCTGTCTCAGTGGGATTGTCACGCAGGAAATACGAACCGCGTGAATCGGCGTGATAGTGTGCTGCGTAGGCCTGTAAAACAGGCGTCGTGTCGCGCTTCGGATCGAGCGTTACCGCGACCAGTACCACATCCTTGCCGAATGTCCCCTGCTGCTTCAATTTGTTTTGCAGTTCTTCAAAGCGATACATCGTCAACGGACATTCATCTGTACAATGCGTGTAGAACCATGTCATCACCACGACTTTGCCGTTCAACTGATTCAGTGCAACCGGCTTGTCGGACAGATTATACGCGGTAAAGCTTGGCGCCTGTCCGCCTTCCGGCAGGCTGCTCGCGCCAGCGCGGAACATATAGACGATACCGCCAATGACAACGCAGACAACGACAGCTGCAATCCCGTAAAACAGCGTATTGAACCATTTTTTCCGGGTCATGGCACAACCCCTCTCCGCAGGTACAGGTCATCTACGCCTAGTTTGCCATAATTCTACTGGCTCAGGCAATTTCTCACCTGTCGATCGCGATCGCGAAAAATGAGCCTGGTAATCGCGATCGCGTACGGAGGCGCCTACACGGCGGTCTGTACCGAATAAGTATCACATTGATTGCTGTTGCGAGGTCCAGGGTAGTCCTTGGCGCAGAATAAGTATCATAAGAGTTGCTATAGGCCTCGACCCCGTTCCATCAAACGGTCGAAACTGGACAATAGTTACTCGTTTCTTGATACTTATTTCGTCAAATTCGGCCTCGAATGTGCTGAATAATAACTGTTTCGGTACTTATTCAGCACAAGCCCGAATGAACGCAGCACCGCACGTTATTCGGAGCCGAGCCTCTTCGTCAGGTTCGCCATTTCAATCGCAGTCACACCAGCCTCGAAGCCCTTGTTCCCTGCCTTTGTGCCAGCACGCTCGATGGCTTGTTCAATTGAATCCGTCGTGAGGACGCCGAAGATCACCGGGATGTTCGCCTGCAGTCCAACGGCTGCCACACCCTTGGATACCTCGGCCGAGACGTAGTCGAAATGCGGGGTCGATCCGCGGATGACTGCGCCGAGCGCAATGACTGCGTCGTACTTGTTACGATTCACCAATTGCTTGGCCACAAACGGAATCTCGAATGCGCCTGGTACCCAGGCCACTTCGATGTAATCGCGATCAACACCATGGCGAACCAATGCGTCAAACGCACCAGCCAGCAATTTGGACGTGATGAATTCGTTAAAGCGGCTGACCACAATCCCAATTCGCAGCCCTTGTCCAATCAGTTTTCCTTCGAATACACGCTCTTCTACCATACGTTTTCTCCTCCAGCGTCTAAGACAGATTGATTGTCCGTTCATGTGCGTTTACATATCGCCCATCTTCATGTCATAGATTCAGCAGATGTCCGAGTTTGTCGCGCTTTGTATGTAAGTACGACTCGTTGTATGGGTTGCGATCGACTTCAAGCGGCACGCGCTCAACCACTTCCAAGCCGTGTCCCTCGATACCCGTCACCTTTCGCGGGTTGTTCGTCAACAGCCGCATCTTTCGTACGCCCAGGTCGTAGAGAATCTGTGCGCCGATGCCATAGTCGCGCAGATCGTCAGCAAACCCAAGCCGATGATTCGCCTCAACCGTATCCGCGCCTTCATCCTGCAGGGCATACGCTCGAATCTTGTTGAGCAGTCCAATGCCTCGCCCTTCCTGACGCAGATACAGCAGCACGCCGCGTCCAGCTTCGGCAATCTGCCGCAATGCCGCATGCAGCTGCGGGCCGCAGTCACAGCGAAGCGATCCGAACGCGTCTCCCGTCAAACACTCTGAGTGAACGCGCACCAGCGTTGGCTCCGGGGTGATCTCGCCCATCACGAGCGCAATATGCTCTTTGTCGTCCAGCTTGTTCGTGTAAACGACCGCCTGAAAATCGCCGAAACGCGTTGGCAGTTTGGCTTCTGCCTGCCGCTCAATCAATTTTTCAGACTGCTTGCGGTACTGAATCAAGTCGGCAATGGAGATGATTTTCAGACCATGCCGCTTGGCAACCTGCACGAGCTGCGGCAGTCGCGCCATCGTTCCATCTTCGTTCAAAATCTCGCAGATGACGCCAACAGGCGGTTCGCCGCACAGACGTGCGAGATCGACCGCAGCCTCTGTGTGGCCTGCACGCCGCAGTACGCCGCCTGGTTTCGCGACGAGTGGGAAGATATGCCCTGGGCGTCGAAAGTCAGCCGGCTTGGCAGTCTCAGACAGAATGGCTGCAACAGTCTGTGCGCGCTCATAGGCGGAGATGCCAGTGTGCGTCGTCGCTTCGTCGACTGACACGGTAAAGGCAGTGCTGTACACGTCCGTGTTGTAATCGACCATCGCGTTGAACCCAAGTCGAGCGGCGTGTGCCTCCGTCAACGGTACGCAGACGAGACCGCGGCCGTGCGTGATCATAAAATTGATCACGGAAGCGTCAGCACGACTGCCGAGCGCAACGAAGTCGCCTTCATTTTCCCGGTCTTCATCATCCACGACGATGACAAGCGAGCCCTTCTTCAAGTCTGCCAGCGCTTCTTCAATGGTGGAAAGCATGTTGTCGTTCGCCTCTCTTCTTCATTCTCAAGCAAAGCCGTTTTCTCGGAGCAGTTCGATGGAAACCGTCTCGTGCGCCGGCTGTCCCGTTGAACCGCCGAGGAGCCGCTCCACGTACTTCGCAAGCACGTCGCACTCCAGATTGACGGCACGGCCAACTGTCGCCCGTCCGAGCGTTGTCTCGTGCCCGGTGTGCGGGATGAGCGAAACGCGAAAACTATGTTTCCCCACATCCATCACTGTCAGACTCACACCATCCACACAGATAGAGCCCTTTTCGACGATATAGCGCAGACACGCTGCATCTGCCGCAATCTCGATGACCGTTGCGATTTCTTCCTTGGCGATCCGCACAATCTCGCCGACCCCATCGACATGTCCGGAGACGATGTGTCCGCCCAGGCGATCGCCCATGCGCAGCGCCCGCTCCACATTCACCCCGTCCCCAGGCCGCAGACGGCTCAAATTGGTACGCCGAATGGTCTCTGGCACAGCATCAACCGTGAAGCTCTGCGCATCAAACGCGGTCACCGTCAGGCAGACGCCATTGACAGCAATGCTGTCCCCCAATTTGACATCTTCGACGATTGCCGGTGCACGTAGGCGAATGGCTGCACTGTGCCCCTGCTGCCGAATCTGTTCGAGTACTGCAATCGCCTCAACAAGTCCCGTAAACACGCGCTTATTTCACCTGCCCTGTCCCTGTGTCCTCATCTGGATAGCAGAGCGTCGCATCCAGCCGAAAATCAGGCACCTGCCATCGACCAGGAAACGTCTCGCAGTTCAATCGCCTCACGCATCGTTACAGCGCCTCGGCCAGCCGCCGTGGGCAACCCACCACCCAGCAGTTTCGGCGCAGTGAACTGAACCAGGCGATTGACCAGTCGATCACGCAGCAGCGCACCAACAAGCGTGGCTCCACCTTCCACCAGCACGCTGTGAATACCACTTTCGCCAAGATGCCCTAGGGCAGCCGCCAGCGCCAGGTGTCCGTCTGCCTGTGTCGTGACCGGTACCACTTCAACCGCATCGCTCTGCACAGCCTGCAGAAACGCAGTTTGCTGCTCGCGACTTACGTGATTGCCCACGTAAATGCGCGTTCTGCCTGGCAAGTGCAGCAACCGGGCAGTCACAGGCATGCGCAGCTGTGTATCAAACACGACGCGCAGCGGCTGACGCTCTGCTGGAACTTCTTCGCCACCTGGCCGCGCGGTCAAAGCGGGATCGTCCGCCAGCACCGTACCGATGCCAACCGCAATCGCAGGCAGCGACAGGCGCAGCGACTGCACGGCTTCTCTCGCCTCGGCACTCGTGACGAACTGGCTCTGACCGTTGCTGCACGCTGTAAAGCCGTCCGCAGTCGCAGCGGTCTTCCAGACAACATACGGCCTGCCAGTCTGAATCCAGTGAAAGAATGGCGCGTTCAGCCGCTGTGCATCCGCCTTGCCAACACCGACTGTTACCTCTATGCCGGCTGCCCGCAAGCGTTCGACCCCTTGACCTGCGACGAGCGGGTTCGGATCGAGCACGGCGATTACGACACGGCGGATGCCAGCCTGAATCAGCGCGTCCGCACACGGCGGCGTGCGCCCAAAGTGGGAGCAGGGTTCGAGGGTGACATAGGCGGTTGCGCCGTTCGCTTGCTCCCCCGCGGCTCGGAGCGCGTGGATTTCCGCATGCGGCGTACCTGCCCGCAGATGCGCACCTACGCCGACTACGAAGCCGTCTTTGACGATGACTGCCCCCACGGCAGGATTGGGGGATGTCTGACCCATGCCAGCCGCTCCTGCTTCGATGGCAAGCTCCATGAACCGTTCATCTTCTGTCACGCGTTTCCGTCACCTCGCACAACAAACAAAAAGCCCTTGGCACAAGCGTCCAAGGGGCAAAAGATGCGTGCAACAGGCCGCACAAGTAGAAACGAGCGCACATCAAAGACCGCACTGTCCAATTGCGCAACCACGCAAACTCCTCTTTCATCCGGACTATACCGTCGGTACTGGACTTTCACCAGTTCCTGCAGCGCCGCCGTCGATTTGGTTATCCGAAACATGCTCCGGATAGAGAGACGGGTTGACTGCTCGTGGACTTCGCGTCAGCCTCCATTGGCGAGTCGCGTTACCACCGATCGGGAATTGGCTGCCATGCAGCCTCACCCTGCCCCGAGGACGTATGAAATTGTCGTGATCAGATCATAAGATACTTCGGAGCCAATCGCAAGCGAATCAAAGTCGGGAACAGGGCGTGTTCACGTTTGTGGGCAAAAAATGAGGCACAGCCCGTTCGGGTTGCGCCTGTCTAGGGGAAAAGGGTTATCTATAAAATATCATCGCCGTACAGCTTGTACATCGGACTTTTGCCATTCGTTTTCTAGGTCTCGCGTCCAAATCTGTGGAATCTAACAAGATTTCAGCTAGATTTATGTGGTAATGAGATTGTCCGAAGGGTCACACATTTTATACGCTGCCCTTGGTGCGGACAGTCGTTTCCGATTGGTAGATTACCTTCGAATGCGGCGGTACGCTTTCCGTGACCCAGGCATTACTGCCGATGACGGAATGATGGCCAATCACGGTGTCACCGCCAAGAACGGTGGCATTGGCGTAGAGAATCACACCGTCTTCGACCGTTGGGTGCCGCTTCTTGGCGCGCAGAAAGGCGCCTGCTTCATCTCGCGGAAAATACAGTGCGCCAATCGTGACACCTTGATAGACACGGACTTGGTTGCCTAGACCACCGCTGTCTCGCCGATGACGATTCCGGTACCGTGATCGATAAAAATCCCCCGCCCAAGCGTCGCGCCGGGATGGATATCGATACCGGTCTGCTGATGGGCATATTCGGTCATCATGCGCGGTAGCAGAGGAATTCCGAGTTCCCACATCACATGGGCAACCCGGTAAATCATCAGCGCCATTGGCCCAGGATACGTCAGGATGATCTCGTTGTACCCAGCTGCAGCGGGATCGCCATTATACGTTTCCTGCACATCTTCGTGCACCATCTGCTGTACGACAGGAAGCCTGCCGATGACTTCATCTGCCTTGCCGTCAGAAATGGCTTTCGAATCAGGTGTACCGTCCTTTTCCAGACACTTTTGAAACATCGCACGGTGAATCTGGCCGCTTAGCAGCTTGTGCAGCCGCTCCATGACAGAGGCAACCGTTTCACCCGCTGACGGCGGATAGTAATTTGAGAACAAAACCTGCCGCAAGGCTTTGTGTATATTCACAATCGCTTCCGGCTCAGGGTGGCACGTACAGCCCTGGAACCACTCATTGCAAGCGTTTTTTAGAATCTCCGCAACTTCCTGCCGTTCGCGCACGTTTGTTCCTCCTTTGCCTAGATTACAAACAGTATATCGGTTCAAGTGAATCCTGACAAAGGGCGGACATACCGCTGGCAAGTTTTATCCTCGGAACGTGATCACCAGAAGCAGGATATTCAGACCGAGAATGACTGCTGTCATCGCCGCTGTGAGGGCGGTCAGCCACCATTGGTTAACCAGTTCGCCCATCAATTTTTTGTTGCGGGTGAACAGCAGCAGGCTGATGAGTGGAGCCGGCAGCGCGATACTGAGGCAAACCTGGCTGAGTACGGAATGTTGGTTGCGTAATTTCCGGGATCGACATAGGCAATCGCCGCAATCAACGCTGGGCCAAAAAACGGAAGGACCGCCCGAATACCTCTTCGCTTGCCATTCAATACCTGACGACCGCACTGTTCAACTTTATCTGTAAGGGAAGCTGTCTTGCTTCTTGTCCCCACTGCGATGTCATTCATCTATACTTCTCCTTTGCAGCGCGATGTGACCTTGACGCCCCAGATAGATACCCCGATCCATTCTGGTGTGTATCTTATTCACCAAGCGCCACATTGTTTCCAGTAAGACAATGTTTTTCCTTAAGGAAACTTTCTATATATATTATAACGCAACCTTGGGCAACGAGGAAACAGGCGCGACACGCGTCGTCTCGCAGTCGCATCAGACGCACGCCTTTGCTTGACCCGTGGGCTGTTCTATAATGGATGGATGATATACTTGTCACTAGTTGACACTCGGGTTTCCCAAACGAAAGGGGACACATGCATATGTCTGAACAAGTTGAGCAATATTTTGAGTCGAATCGCGATCGTCATCTCGACGAGTTGTCTGCGTTTCTTCGCTTTCCAAGCATCAGTACTCAACCAGACCATCAGGCAGATGTCATCGCCTGCGCCAACCATCTCGCAGACAAACTGAAGCAAATCGGCTTTGAACATGTACAGTTGATGCCGACTGGCGGGCATCCGGTCGTATATGCGGACTGGCTGCATGCACCGGATCAGCCAACAGTGCTGGTCTATGGACACTACGATGTACAGCCGGAAGATCCGGTGGCACTATGGGATTCACCAGCGTTTGAACCACAAATCCGCGATGGCCGCCTGTATGCCCGCGGCGCCAGTGATGACAAGGGACCTGTCTACATGCACGTAGCTGTATTTGAAGCCTACTTCAAATTGCATGGCGCCCTGCCGGTCAACGTGAAGCTATGTATTGAAGGCGAAGAGGAAATTGGCAGCCTGCATCTGGACGATTTCCTGGAAGCGCACGCGCAGGAATTTGCGGCCGATGTCGTCGTGATTTCCGACACAACTATGGTTCGTTGCCAGACGCACCATCCATCTGTTATGGGCTGCGCGGTCTGGCGGGACTCCAGATTGACGTGAAGGGCGCCAAAGGCGACCTCCATTCCGGCCTGTACGGTGGCGCGGTGCAAAACCCGATTCACGCGTTGACAGAAATTCTGGCATCCATGCACGACCCAAAGACAGGCGTCATTACCGTTGATGGCTTCTATGACGACGTACGCCCGCTGTCAGCAGAGGAACGCGAAGAATTTGCCAAACTGCCGTCCGATGACGCGCAGTTAATCAGCGACCTGCAGCTCCCCGCACTGTTCGGGGAGCAAGGCTATACGACGCTGGAGCGGATTGGGGCTCGGCCGACGCTCGAGATCAACGGCATTTACGGCGGCTATCAGGGGGCAGGTACGAAGACCGTACTGCCGAACGAAGCCCACGCAAAAATCACGTGCCGCCTCGTTCCAAATCAGAACCCGGACAAAATTCTCGATCTCGTCGAACGGCACATCTATGCACATGCGCCAGCTGGCGTAACAGTCACTGTCACAAAGACCGATCGAGGCAATCCGTACCTGACACCGATTGACCACCCGGCCATCCAGTTGGCTGCAAAAGCGTATGAACAGGCTTATGGCAAACCAGCACTGTTCTCCCGCATGGGCGGCTCCATCCCGGTTGTCGAGACGTTCAGCCGTCTCCTGGGCGCACCAGTCGTGCTGATGGGTTTTGGTTTAAACGAAGAAAACTTCCATGCACCAAACGAATTCTTCACACTTTCAAATTTCGATCGCGGGTTACGTACGCTGTACGCATATTGGGGCGGCCTGGCCGCTGCGCTTCGCTGAGGGGGAAGCAAGCATGTATACGGCGATGACAATCGCCCTGGTTGTCTCGTGGCTATTTCTGTTTTTCGGGATATTCCTGTTCGAGCGCATGGAACAGCGCCTTACGGCTTTGACGGTGCAGCACCAGCAGTCCATCCGTCTGCAACGGGCCATTCTCGATCACTTAGGCATCGAAGTTCCGTCTTCTCAGCTGACAGAGCAATTACAGTCACTCTTGCAGGATGGAAAAACGTACGAGGCGATTCAGGTATACCGCAACGTGCAAGGCGTTTCACAGCGAGAAGCGCGCACCTATATCCAGCAACTCAGCTCTACCCCGCTCCATGACGGTGATTGAGTTAGCGCGGATTGAATTGGCGGGCGGTTTGGCTGATTGTGGTTGTCGGATGTGCGCGCGGTTTGGCTGATTGTGGTGGCCTGGCGGCCGGGTATGCCGATTTGAGCCCGGATGCGACCGGTGCACGACCGGGTGAGCCGCTGTGATGGGCTCATTGAAGCGACCGGCCGAGCGACCGCATAAGGCGTAAAGGCAGGAGATTTTCCTTAAGTCGCCGGTTTGGGGCTCCGCCGGGGCTATTAAGGAAGGTGACTTTCCTTAGGAACTCCATTCGCAGCCTAATTCGCTCGCCCTAGGGAAGGTAATGTTCCTTAGGTCTCCGGTTTAGGACAACCGTGGCGACCCTCTCGATTGCTATTGCCAATGGATAGGTCCAGTACCATCATTACGATCCTTTCGATCACTATCAGCCTCAGACGGGTGTACGAAGCGCCACCATTGCGATCCTTTCGATCGCTATCAGCCACGCACAGGCCCCACCAAGGCACGCGCAGCACCCCCACAGCGATCTCAATCCCGACACATCGAAAAAAGGGCTGTCCCATCCGCAGCCTTGCTGCTTCGAGGACAGCCCCATACCTATGTGATGTTCACCGAACCGTTCCGTCGGGTATATGGTCGCGTCGGGCATATCGTTCCGCACCAAGAACTAGCGGTCAAATTGGCGATTGATCTCCTCTTCGACGAACATGTTCATTACGCGCAGATGTGTACCTTTCATGCCCAGTGAGCGGCTCTCAATCGTACCTGCACTCTCCAGTTTGCGGATGCTGTTGACGATAACCGATCGCGTTACACCATGCTCATCCGCGATTTGACTGCTGACGACGATGCCGTCTGGAGATTCACGTACCGCATCCAACAGATATTTGGCTGCCTGCAGTTCTGAGAAACTGAGCGATTCAACGGCCAGATGCGCAAGCGCACGCTGACGTCCTTCCTCTTCCTTGTGCTGTTGCCGAGCGTGCATGACTTCCAGCGCTACGATGGTGGCACTGTATTCAGCCAGTACCATGTCTTCCTCATCAAACGGGTTCTGCGTCCGGGCGAACAGCAATGTACCCTGGCGTTCGCGCGAACCGACGACCGGTGTAATGATGATATGCTTAGACCGGAATGATTCGTTTTCCTCTGGCGAGAACACATAGAACGGTTCCTTGTCCTGCAGATTCAGTACGGACTGCTCAATCCGCAGCAGGTTCTTGTTAAAATCGCCAGGGAACCGCTGGTCGACCGTCATGATGTGCAGCCATTCATCGGTCAACGCATGTTCGGTCACGCCATAGCCCAAGATTTTACCTTTGCGGCCCACAATATATGCGTTGCATGCCATTACTTTGCTGAGAAATTCCGCCACATCGTGAAAATTGACTTGATCGTTCGCCGCACGCAGCAGTTGTCCAAGTTCCTGAACCTTCTGTAATAATTTCACATTCATTCTCCTAACAAAGAGGAATCAGTGGTTACCTACCCTATACTGTACCATGAAGTTTCTCCTAACTCCATGATAACCAGCCTCGAATTCAACAAAATTCGTCAGACTTCACCAAAAGTTCACGGAGTAGATAACCCTTACATAGATTGCACGATCTCGAGACTCGCTAAACCATCCAGCAGTTCTGCGTGATCGACAACTTTACCGCCGCATGCCTCAGCCACCTGTTTAAACTCCTCTGCTGACAGAAGCACACGCTTCGCAGCAGCGGTGAACCAGGAAAGCAAACTCTCCCGCTCAAAATCGTGCGCACGATTTTTTTCGCAATAGAGCAGGGCAGACCAAGGATTCATTCGAGCCGATGGCCCAGAACCAACAGGTGTCCTGACGGCTTGACCACACGAATCAGCTCACGCAGTGGAACTGCCTGGTCTTCAAACAGGAAGACCAGGTTCATGCAGACGACCACGTCGAATGAATCATCGGCAAAAGGCAGCGAGCGAACGTTGCCGAGTACCGGTTCGACATTCTTGATTTTCATCGCAGCAAAGTTGGCTTCAGCCTGAGCCAACATCCGCTTGGACGAGTCCAGCGCAGTCACGCGCCTGGGCCTGTGCGAGTATCATCGCAAACTGGCCGGGGCCGCAGCCTACCTCCAGCACTTCCTCTTTCCCAGTGAGGCCAATCCAGTGCATGATGCTGCGCTGCAAACCGCGGCTCCACTTGGTCTGTCCAAGCAGATCAAAGTATTCGACAGGCGATTCGACTGGTTCCAACATCTTGTCCCTCCAACAGTTTGTCCGTATACGCACGTCCCAGCGCTCATATGTATGAAGGTAGTCCATGCCAGAGGAAGGCCGTGCCATGAACGATACACTGGAGACATTTATGGTCATTCTCTGTGCTTCGTTTTTATTCAGCCTCATCTTGAGCCGGACACCTTGGCTACGAATTCCCTCGTCGATTGGTTACCTGCTCTTCGGCGTCTTGATAGGCGGCAGAATAGTTCCAGTCACAGCTGAGGAGACGCAGTGGCTGTCGCAGTTAGGCGACTTTGGGCTGCTGTTTCTCATGTATCTGTCCGGCCTGGAAGTTGATTTGACCTTGCTCCAGCCAAGTCTCTGGCGAGGCCGGAAGACAAATCCATTATATCTGAGTGTCTCCATTTTTTGCATGACCATGTTGATCAGTTTTGTCTGCGCGAAAATTCTCGTTACAATCGGTTTGACTCCAGCACATCCGTGGATGCTGACGCTGCTGTTCGCTACGACATCAATGGGCGTAATTCTGCCTATCCTCGAAGAAACCAACCGCCTGCAGACGGCCTTCGGCCAAACGCTGCTGCTGTGTGCGCTGATCGCCGACCTAATGACGATGATTCTGGTATCTCTGTTTGTCACGGTTCGGCGGTCTGGACGACTTGAGGATTTCGTGATCGCGATTGCGATCATCCCCCTGGCGCTCCTCTGCTACTACGTGCTGCACTGGCTTCAGCGCTTTGGTTGGGTACGCCGTTTCTTTTCAGACGTACAAAGTCGCATGCGTGCGATTGTCGCACTCGTCGCTGCGTTTTGTGCGTTCGCTGAGTTCACGGGAACGGAACCAATCCTGGGCAGTTTTCTGGTCGGCATGATGGTATCTGCGCTGCCCTTCGCTTTCAAGGAGCGGATCAAGCAGTACAGCCATGGTGTGGGCTATGGCTTTTTGATTCCACTGTTCTTCATCTCTGTCGGGATGGGATTTCATTTCAGCAGTTTTCAAAGTGCCGATGCGTGGATGTGGATTGGCATTTTGGTGTGTGTAGCGTTTGTGGTCAAGCTGCGGCCGGCGTTGCAGCTGCGGCGGCACTTTGGAACAAAAGCCGCCATTGCCGGCGGCTTCTTATTGTCAGCACGGTTGAGCCTGGTTGTTGCAGCAGCCGATCTCGGTGTCAGCATCGGTGCGCTGCCAGCTTTCCTCGGTGGTGCCATGATGATTGTCGCGACTCTGACCTGTCTTGCAGCACCAACCATCTTCGTTACTCTGATGGATTCCGAAGCCGGTTGAGTACGAGGGCGTACCCGTCCGATCCGTAATGAAGGCAACGCTTGACGCGACTGATTGTAGCCGTGCTTGCACCCGTATCTCCTTCAATCTTGTGATATGTCTGGCCTTCCTGCAGCATCCGCGCTACCTCAAGTCGCTGTGCCAAGGATTTGATTTCGCCAACAGTACACGCGTCATCAAAAAACTGATAGCATTCTTCAATCGTCCGGAGGCTCAGAATCGCCTGAAACAGCTGTGTTATCATCGGATCTTTCAATTTTTCCAGCGGCATATGTTCACCCTTCAATCGCGCCTGCCCCGGCGAATACTTCCTCTTTGTTATAAAAGGTTATCCCAAAAGGATCAAGAATCCTCTTCGGACATTCCAAAGAACCTATTTCAATTCCAGCATGAGCTGTTCCGGGTGCTCAATCAGCTGTTTTACATGATTCATAAAGCGCACTGAGGTGGCACCGTCAATCACTCGATGGTCGAATGAGAGTGACAGTGTCATGACGTCCCGGATCAGAATTTCTTCATCGATAACGACAGGCTGCCTTGTAATTTTATGAATGCCGAGAATCCCAACTTCCGGGTGATTCAAAATGGGTGTTGCGAACAACCCGCCAATTGGCCCCATATTCGTGACGGTAAATGTGCTGCCGCGTAGTTCGGTTGCTGGTAAAGTGCGCGTCTGCACGCCTGCTACAAGCCGTTTTAGTTCGCGTGCCAATGCCATGATACTGAGTGGATCTGCATTGCGGATGACCGGTACGAACAGCCCATCATCTGTATCGACTGCAATGCCAATGTGGTAGTCAGACAGCAGTTCGATTTCTTCTGCTTCCTCGTCGAGTCGGGCGTTAAAGTACGGAAACGCACGCAGGCCGGACACACGACTTTGACCGAGAACGGCAGATAACTGATCCGCTCGTCGGCTGGCAACCGTTCATTCCACCGCTTTCGCAGCGCAACCAAGGCAGTGACATCACACGACTCAAAGGCAGTCACATGTGGCGCCGTGAACGCTGCCTTCGTCACTTGCTCTGCAGTCGCCTTGCGGATGCCCCGGAACGGGACGCGTGTCGATACGTGCAGCTCTGGTTGCTGATTCCGGACAGGAGCAGTGTCCTCCTCGCTGCAGTCTGGCGACTCAAGGCTGCATCAACATCCGCTTTGAGAATGCGACCATTTCTACCCGTACCCTGAATCCCTTCCAGTGACACGCCATGTTGACGTGCATAGTATCGCACACCCGGCGTCGCCAGCGGTCGATGCAAGTGGGCTTGCTTATCCGGCGCGTCCGTCGACGCGCGGTTGCTGGTTCGGGACGATTGGTCGCCAATCAGCGACCAGCGTATCACCGACCCGCGCCACGTGACCGGCAGGTACACGAATCTGACGGATGCGGCCTGAGGCAGGCGACGGCAATTCAACTACCGCTTTGTCCGTCTGTACTTCCACAATTGGTTCAAACTCCTGAACCAACTGCCCTTCATTCACCAGCCAGCGGACAACTTCCGCTTCATGGATGCCTTCTCCAACATCCGGCAGACGAAAGGCGTTCGACATCGCGGCAGTTCCTCCTTCTACATTACGTTTCCGGATAGGGTCACGCCCCACAAGTGGATAAGTAACTCAGAGGCGAGCTTATTTTGCAGACAGACCTTAAGAAATACCCCTGAGGGGTATTCTCGCCGAGAGTCGCCAAGCGTTAATCACCACAATGGTAACTATTCGGGTTGTAACCACCTTTGGGGTGATTAATCTGGCTTCTGAGGCCAATTTTCCCAGCAATAGTCACCAATGGGGTGACTATTAGGCCCGGCGTTAGGCCACATGCTGTGGACAACTTCTAAAACGTCATGGCCTGTGCGATACCATTTGCAATACGCTCTGCAGTCGGCGCATGGAGGTCTTCCAGGCCAAACAGCGGCGGAGGCACATCGAAACTTCCGACGCGGACCACCGGTGCCTCCAATTGCAACAGGCATTCTTCACCGATGCGCGCCGCAAGTTCAGCCCCGAGGCCCAGGTGTGAAACCGCCTCGTGCACAATCACGGCACGGCCTGTCCGATTGACGCTGGCGAAAACCGTCTCTTCATCCCAGGGCGAGAGAGTGCGAAGGTCAATCAGCTCGATGTTCCAACCCTGCTCCTGTTCGAGCCGGCGAATGACGCTCTCCGTTTCACGTACCAATGTCCCCCAGGAGATGACCGTGACGTCTGTCCCGTCCTTGACGACACTGGCTTGTCCTAACGGAACCGTATAGTAATCGTCTGGCACTTCCATGCGAAACGCTCGGTAAATGCGCATCGGTTCGAGGAAGATGACCGGATCGTTCGACTCAATCGCAGCAAGCAGGAACCCCTTTGCATCGTATGGATTGGACGGTGCAACGACCTTTAGTCCAGGCGTGTGTGCAAAAAACGTTTCCGTACTGTCGGAATGGAGTTCTGGCGCACGTATTCGTCCGCCGAACGGGACTCGTATGACCATCGGGCAGTGAAACGGCTGCGTGATCGCATTCGGATTCGCGCGATGTGCGACACAATCTGTTCAAATCCGGGATAGATAAAGGCCATAAATTGAATTTCCGGTACTGGTCGGTAGCCGTTTGCGGCCAATCCGACAGCAGTA
>CAVWUS010000039.1:0-14502 GCA_963758235.1 uncultured Alicyclobacillaceae bacterium
CGTTGCGGGAGTGCTGTTGTCGCTGGTGCGCCTAGCCGGAGCAAAAAGACGGGCGAAATCATGCACCATTATTACGTTTGTTCTGGAAAAACTCGGAGGTATTTGAGGTTGGCACTGGGCGAGAAGTTCACCAATGCAAAGGTCGTAATTGGCGACAGGATGTGATCGACAACTACGTGTGGCGGTACTTGGTTCAGGTTCTCTCGCAACCTGACGATGTGTTCCGAGAAATTCTTGAACGACAAGGCAATCCGACCAAGTTACAAGAGTTGAACATGAAAAAACGGATGCTTGAAGCCGCTCTCGAAGAAAAACAGGCCGAGCGAAAACGTAATGGTGGATCAACCATAACGTCAAGGGGCGGATTAACGACGATGAACTCGACGAAGCACTAGTACCGCTTGATCGAGAAAATCGAGCAGCTTCAGTCGTCTATCGAACTCGCGAACGATGCTGTAGCTTCTTACGAATTGAATAAACAGAAGGTACACGAGATCAAGGCTACTATTGAGAACTTTCGGGAGTACATAAAAGAAAAAATGCCCGATGAAGAGAAACGCAAATATGTGACAAAGCTCATCAAGCGAGTTGTGCTGCACGATGATGAAATAGAGATTTTTACGTCGTGGGACATCACTGAAAAGTCCGAGAAACCCAGCAGTAACAATGGGAAACAACAACTCTGACCGTTCGCATGAGCATGGATCTAAGAATTCAAACCTTAGTCAAAAGCATGGAAGACCATCGCAACCAGTTTATTATTATCCTTGCCGGGTACGAGCGCGAGATTGAATGGTTTTTGCGTACGAATCCGGGTCTGCCCAGCCGTTTTCCCATCCATTTAAAATTCCCGGATTACGACATTACGGAACTGGTTGCGATTGCAAGAGATATGGCCAGCTCCCATCACTATACGCTGACGGTCGAGGCAGAGATGGTCTTGCGGCGTCGTATGCAGACTGCGATGCAGAAAAGTACGCCGGGTGAATCGTTCAGCAATGCACGATTTGTACGAAACGCGGTGGAACACGCCATTCGGCGGCACGCCGTTCGCCTCTTCGATGAGGCGAATTTGACGCGGGATGCTGCCATGACGTTGACTGCGCAGGATTTCCGCTGGGAGGGGGAGACTCCGTGAAACGAACCGTAGTGATTGGCAAGACCAATGCCGGTAAGACGCTCTTTTGTGTTCGATTTGCTGCCTACTTAGGCATCCGTGAGCTCAGGTGGCTGATGGAGAGGACAGATGGCAGAACAGAGGAAAAGCGGATGTCTGCGCAGGAGGCTGAGTGGGCGCTGTCAGACGGCACAAAGCATAATACGCGCTGCATGCAGTCACTGCGCGTGCAGGTGCCGCGGGGGAAGACCGACAGAGAATTGTGGCTGACGGACACCGCTGGTCTGTCGGAAGGCGTTCACCCGGAACCAGCCGTTCGTGAAGCGATGGCACAGACGCTCGAGGCTTTGGTTCAAGCCAGCTTGATTTTACATGTGGTCGATGCCGCAGCGCTTGGGCAGTCGCTCGCGTCCGGGCACTCTGTAGCAGCTTCGCCGGCATGGCAGACGCTGGACGATCAAATTACCGATCTCGGCCGCGAGCATCGAGGGTACGTCGTCTTGGCCAATAAAATTGACCTGCCGAACGCAAAGGACGGTTACCGCCAACTGTGCAAACGGTTCTACAAGCAGCGCGTGATCCCGATTTCGGCATTACACGGAACCGGCTTCCGCGAGGTGAAACATCATGTTTGGAAGCTTGCCTGAATGGATTCAGGTGCTCTGTGCCCTCCTGTGCATGGGTGCTGCGGTGAAGATGCTCGATGATGCGCTTGACATGCAGGTTGATTTGGCACGCGGTAAGGCAACCATCGCGGGGCGCCTCGGTCGCTCTGTCACAGCGTATGTCGTTATTTTGGCGCTATGTGCAACGGTGTTTGAACTGCAGACAGCAATCGCAGTCTTTTTGGGCAGCTACGGCGTTGGCATGTTTTCATCCGTGCGTGAGCGCATGCCGACACACCTGCCTGCCTGGCTTGAAATCCTATGCGCCTTTGCCCTTGCCTATCTATTCTGTGGCTGGCAGGCAGCACTCTGGGGGATCGCGATGATGGCAGCCATCGATTGGCTGGATGATCTGCGCGATTTGCCAGCAGACCGCGCAGTGGGGCAAAAAAACTTAGCCTGTAAAATTGGTTTCGTTGAAACGCTGCTGCTCATTTTGATTGCGCTGTCTGTCGCAGTCCTTACGGAAGTTACCTGGACACTGCTCGCATTTCTGGCACTGGCTGCACTCGAAATCATCGCTTCCCTGACAACGAAACAGTTATGGAGTACGGATAAAACCGATTTGGAGGCGGATGCTTGATGATCGGGATCATTCATGGGATCGCGTGGGATGTACTGATTGCCAGCAGCCTGTTGCTGGTTGGAGTGGCACTCGGCAGGCAGTTGGGATTGCGCCAGGAACGGCACTTGGCTGCCAAGAATCTACCGCTTATGCTGCGCAAGCAGCTGTATAGCTCCGGGCAATGCCCCGTATGCGATACGACATTTTTTGTGGATGATACAATAGAGGAGAAGGGAGTGGTCGAGCACGAACGCAAAAGTGATCTTGGCCGCACTGCAAAGAAGCACGGAATCGGATGAACGGTTTCTGTACCGGCTGTCAGAGATGAAAGCATTGATTTCGGCAGCAGGTGGAGATGTTCTTGGTGTTTACACGCAGGCGCGAGACCTGGTGCACCAAGCATTTTATTTTGGCGCCGGCAAAGTGTTGGAGATTGCTGACGCCGTAGAAGCGCAGTCAATTGACTTGGTGATTGTGGACGGTGACCTGACGCCGGCCCAAGTGCGCAACCTGGAGGCGCGAATTGGCTGTCGCATCGTTGACCGTACGCAGCTGATTCTGGATATCTTCGCAAAACGAGCCCATACGAAGGAAGGCCGGTTGCAAGTCGAGATCGCTCAGCTGCGCTATTCGCTGCCGCGATTGACGGGTCGCGGCATTCAGCTGTCCAGACAAGGCGGCGGCATCGGGACGCGCGGTCCTGGTGAAACACAGTTGGAGACTGACCGCAGGCGGATTCGTGATCGGATCGCTCATTTAAAAGTCCAATTGGAACAGGTACGCAAAAACCGGTCGATTCAACGTCGGCGACGACAGAACGCAGTGCCTGTGGTCGCGCTCGTTGGCTACACAAATGCGGGCAAAACCACGCTGCTTCGACGCTGGACAGAGGAACGCGGACAGGGCCAGGTGAAGGAAGGCCAGAATCGTCTCTTCGACACGCTCGATCCGTTGGCGCGCAAAGTTCGTACTGGGGTTCAAGGAACAATGGTCGTGATGGATACGGTTGGTTTTGTGAGCGATCTGCCGCACTTGCTTGTCGATGCGTTCCGGGCTACCCTGGAAGAAGTGCTTGCTGCGGACTTGATTGTACATGTTGTCGATGCAACGGCGGATGCTGAGCTGCATCTGCAGACGACTTATCGCGTTCTGCGTGAAATCGGCGCAATGGACAAGCCGGTTATCACGTTCTTCAATAAAATGGACAGAGCAAAACACCAACCGGCGCCAGATGCGCACGCAGTCCGAACGGTCTATGGCTCGGCTGCTGCAGGACCGCTCGATACGCTCTACGATGTGGTCGATCAGCAACTCGGAACGGGGCTTGTGACCATCGAACTGGAGCTGCCAAAAGACACGCGTGCGTTCTGGCCGGAAGTCATGCGCAAAGGGCGCGTCATCGACTCTCGCTCAGCCAATGGTGAGGATATCCAGCTGACGGTGGAAATGGAACGACGCCATGTGGATGGCTTGCTCGCATATTTGAGCAGTACAGCGCAGCACGCAAGTGATGAAGCGGATTTGTGAGAGGAATGTCTGTCGACGATGATGAAGCAAACTACAGAGATTTCCAAACTTCTGCTGCAGGCTGAAGAGACAATTCAGCCTGCGCTCGCGTCTATTCGAAAAACAGCGAGATATAACCAGCAAAAAGTGCTGGAGGCCTTCTGGCGTCACCGTGTTGGCGCTGACGATCTCAAAGGGACCACCGGTTATGGCCTCGATGACGCAGGACGCGACAAGTTTGAGCGGGTATTCGCAGATGTATTCGGGGCAGAGCAGGCGCTGGTTCGGCCGCAAATTATTTCCGGAACCCATGCACTATCCATCGGGTTATTTGCGGCACTGCGCCCAGGGGATGAAATCATCTTTGCCACGGGCAGTCCCTATGATACGCTCGAGGGCGTCGTAGGCATCCGCCAAGCCGCGGGAAGTCTTGCTGAGTGGGGGGTTCAGCACCAGGTCATACCACTCATGGACAACGGGGAAATCGCTCTGGATCACGTATGTACCGCCATCACTGAGCGCACGCGTGCCGTCATGTTCCAAAAGTCACGCGGTTACAGCGCGCGCAGGGCATTTGGTGCCGAGACGCTCAAGACCGCATTTGCTGCCGTACGTGATCGCGCTCCGGACATTCGCATTTTGGTCGACAACTGCTATGGAGAATTCGTTGAAACAGAAGAGCCAACCGCGTATGGAGCAAGTCTCGTGATGGGTTCGCTGATTAAGAATCCAGGCGGCGGAATCTGCACGACGGGTGGCTATTTGGCCGGTGATGCAGACTTAATCGAATCGGCTGCGAGTCGTCTGACCGCGCCAGGCGTAGGTTCCGAGATGGGGCCATCACACGACTTCCTGCGGATGTTTTACCAGGGGCTGTATCTTGCGCCTCATGTCGTCGGGCAGGCGCTGACGGGATCCGTACTGGCAGCGAAAGTGCTGGCGGACCTGGGGATGAAACCATCACCGCTGTGGGATGAAGCGAGGGCAGACATCATCCTCTCCATTGAAATGCCTTCAGCCGAAATGCTGCTCGCATTCTGCCAAGCTGTTCAGTCGAGTGCACCGATTGATTCGTTTGTCCGTCCGGAAGCAGCGGGCATGGCTGGTTACGAAGACGCAGTCGTGATGGCTGCGGGAACATTTGTTCAGGGCGGATCGCTTGAGCTGACAGCTGATGCGCCCATGCGTCCGCCATACACAGCGTATCTGCAGGGAGGGCTGACGTACGAACATGCGTCCATTGCGATTGAACGCATTGCGGAAGCCTGCCTGTCCCTGCTGAACAAAAGATGACAAGGCCATGTCAGCTTTCCTTACATATATTCTTGCAGGGCCAACCAGTGAAGTGTTACCATCGGTGCGTCAGGTGAGGAGGGGCCACTGTGGACCTGCGCCAACGCAGACGATTGCCGCTGTTGTCGATGCAGATTGTTGAACAGTTGACCGGCTTGACTGCGCGTCAGATTCGCTATTATGAACAGCAGCAACTGGTATCCCCGTCACGTAATAAAGGGAATCAGCGACGCTTTTCACTGGCGGATGTGGAACGTTTAAGCGAGGTCAAGGAGCTGCTGGACGACGGCTGGTCGTTTGCGGAGATTCGGCGGAAAATACTGCGGGAAGTCGTGACGGAACCGCGGGAGCCATCCGATTCAGAGGTGTTCAGCTGGATGAAGGATGAACTCATGGCGCCAGGCGCTCGAACCAACTCGGATTTTCAAGGTGATTTGGCTCGTCTGTACCAACGCAGGGGTAGAAAATGATCATGCACAGGAGGTTGTCAGCGTGAGGAAAGAGTTGAGCAAGGAGCAAATTCTGCAGATTGCAGAAGAACAGAATGTTCGCTATGTGCGACTGCAGTTCACAGATTTGTTTGGCGTGATTAAGAACGTGGAGATTCCGGTCGATCAACTTTCCAAGGCACTGGACAACAAGATTATGTTCGATGGATCTTCGATTGAAGGATTTGTCCGCATCGAAGAGTCCGATATGTATTTGGTGCCAGACCGTGCAACGTGGCTCATCTTTCCCTGGGATTCCAGTCAAGGAAAAGTTGCCCGTTTGATTTGTGACATCTACTTGCCGGACGGCTCTCCCTTTCCGGGCGACCCGCGCGGTGTTCTGAAACGTGTGCTCGCGGAAGCGAAGGAAATGGGATTCAGCTCGTTCAACGTTGGCCCAGAGCCGGAGTTTTTCCTGTTCAAGCTCGATGAGCACGGAAAACCGACGGATCAGGTTAATGACGAAGGCGGCTACTTTGACTTGGCACCGCTCGATCTCGGCGAAAACTGCCGACGTGAAATTGTATTGACACTCGAAAACATGGGATTTGAGATTGAAGCGTCTCACCATGAAGTAGCCCCAGGTCAGCATGAAATCGACTTTGAGTATGCGGATGCTGTTGAAACAGCGGACAATATCGCGACCTTCCGACTGGTTGTCAAGACGATTGCGCGGCAGTATGGCCTGCATGCGACGTTTATGCCGAAACCGGTGTACGGCATCAACGGTTCTGGCATGCACTGCCACTTGTCACTGTTCCAGAACGGGGATAACTCGTTCTACGATGAATCAGACGCCATGGGGCTCAGCCAGACAGCCCGTGAATTCCTGGCTGGCATCCTCGAACATGCGCCCGCATTCACGGCCGTTTGTAACCCTACGGTCAACTCGTACAAACGTCTGGTACCGGGCTTCGAAGCGCCGTCCTACATTGCCTGGTCCGGCAAGAATCGTTCGCCGTTGGTGCGCGTACCGGCATCCCGTGGTATGGGTACACGCATCGAAGTGCGCAGCCCAGATCCATCCTGCAATCCATATCTCGCGATTGCAGCCTTGCTTGCCTCCGGCTTGGATGGCATTCGACGTCAGCTGCCGCTGGCTGAGCCAGTCAACCGGAATATCTATCGGATGACAGAAGAGGAAAAGGAAGAGGTCGGCATTCAGAGCTTGCCTGAAAACCTGAAGCTGGCGATTGATGCGCTTGAAAGCGATCCGGTGGTCAGCAGTGCACTCGGCGACCATGTGTTGAAACACTATGCAGAAGCAAAACGCATTGAGTGGGATGTCTACCGTACGCAGGTCAGTGAGTGGGAAAAGGAACAGTATCTGACGCAGTATTAATCTGAATGCGCGGTATCAAATCTTGAAAAGGGCTGTCCCGACAGCAGTCAATGCTGCGGGGCAGCCCTTTTACTTTAGGCCATGCTGCGAAACACACCGATGACTACACCGAGGATGCGGACGTTCCGGTAAATCAGCGGTTCCATGGCGCTGTTCTCCGGCTGCAGCCGGATGTGATTGGACTCTTTGTAAAATCGTTTAATCGTAGCTTCGTCGTCTTCTGTCATGGCTACGGCAATGTCGCCATTCCGAGCCGTCTCCTGCTTCTTGACGATTACATAATCGCCGTCGAGAATCCCTGCCTCAATCATGCTGTCTCCCTGTACCTTGAGCAAATAGACCTCGTGATCTCTCGCGAGGCTCTTCGGAACAGGAAAGTAATCTTCCACATTTTCTACGGCAGTGATTGGAACGCCGGCCGTCACCTTGCCGATAATCGGTGCCCATACAGACTGCTCGTGGTTTGTTAACGCCTGCTGAACCGGTGGCTCTTCACGGAGCAGTTCAATGGCTCGCGGCTTAGTTGGATCTCGGCGCAAGTATCCCTTGGCCTGCAGCCGCGCGAGGTGACCGTGTACGGTCGAACTGGATGCCAGCCCTACGGCATCGCCAATTTCCCTTACAGACGGTGGATAACCGCGTTCCTGCAGATTCTTACGAATAAATTCGAGGATGGCGGCCTGCCGTCCCGTCAATCCAGCCATGTGGCACCTCCGACCTATCATTTGTTCCAAAGTTTAGCATAGTTCAAACGGGTTGGCAAACACACGTTCGTATATTTCTGCTTGACAGAACGTATGTTCGCGTTTATCATGAGGATATCAGAACAAGTGTTCGTATGAGACGGAGGACAAGCCATGAGTGGAACAATTGCATCGCTGAACGGAATATCTGGATACCGCCATCATCCAAATACATTGAAGCGTCAACGTTCCGTTCAATCGAACAGAGCAGCCAGGCCCAATCGTGCCGAACGCCGGAAGACAATCATTTGGTTTGGGGGTGTTTGGACAATTGGTATGCTGATTCTGCTTGGTGTATGGAACGGTGTTGCGGCAGCCGGAACCAAATCGACGACGGTCAGCGTGGCTTCAGGGGACACACTATGGAAAATCGCACACGAGGTCGATCCCGGAAGTGACCCGCGGGTCATTTCCAATGAAATCATCCAGCTCAACCATCTCAGTGGCACGGCACACATTTATCCGGGTGAAGTATTGAAAGTACCTGTGCAATAAGACGTATGCAGTGCGAATGGACAAGGCCTTCTCTATACAAGTCACTTGCGTGTATGGTATACTTCGTTGAAATCATCTATACGAATTGAATCGCAAGACTCTTATCGAGAGCGGCAGAGGGACTGGCCCGACGAAGCCCGGCAACCGGTGCAATGCACATGGTGCTAATTCCAGCGGAATGGTTATTCCGGAAGATAAGGGTACGCTGACGAGTTTGACGGCGCCCTTGCTGGCGTCGTTTTTGCATGTAGACGAGGCAGTGACAGAGATGCCCATGAAAGTTGAGGTTTCGTCATGGAGAGGCTAGCAATCAATGACCGAATCAAGGAAAAAATATTGATTCTAGATGGTGCAATGGGCACCATGCTGCAAAGCTACGATTTAACAGCAGCAGATTTTGGCGGTGTACAGTACGAAGGATGCAACGAATATCTGAATCTGACCAGGCCAGACGTTGTGCAGGCAATTCATGAGGCCTACCTCGCCGCTGGCGCAGATATCATTGAAACCAATACATTTGGAGCAACACCGCTGGTACTCGGCGAATATGGATTGTCAGAACGGGCGCTAGAGATCAATCGAGTCGCAGCGCAGCTTGCACGTAAAGCCGCCATCGCAGCATCCACGCCGGAGCATCCTCGGTATGTAGCGGGAGCGATGGGTGCCAACGACGAAAAGCTTGTCCGTCACCGGCGGGGCTACCTTTGACCAGCTGGCGGACGCATATGCTGTGCAGGCGGAAGGCCTCATCGACGGCGGAGTCGATTTTCTTCTCCTTGAAACCTCGCAAGATCTGCTGAACGTAAAGGCAGGCAGTATTGGCATCAAGCGGGCGTTTGAACGCCTGCAACGAACGGTGCCTGTCATGATCTCAGGCACCATCGAGCCGATGGGCACAACACTCGCCGGCCAGAGCATCGAAGCGTTTTATCTTGCCGTCGAACATCTGCAGCCGATGGCAGTCGGACTGAACTGCGCGACGGGGCCGGAATTCATGCGCGATCACGTACGGGCGTTGTCGGAATTGGCAACTTGCGCCGTATCCTGTTATCCGAATGCCGGCCTGCCGGATGAGGAAGGTCACTATCACGAAACGCCAGCCAGTTTCTCGGCGAAATTGGCCGATTTTGCTCAGAATGGCTGGATCAATATCGTCGGGGGCTGCTGTGGCACGACACCGGCGCATATTCAGGCGCTGGCACAGACGATGGCAGAGTTTAGAGCCCGCCAGCCAGCTGCGAAGCATGGGCATGCTGTCAGTGGCCTGGATGCGGTCTTCCTGGAAGCCGATACCCGTCCGCTGATTGTCGGCGAACGGACGAACGTCATTGGGTCCGAAGAAATTCCGCAAACTCATCGCTGAGCACAATTTGGATGCAGCATCGGAGATTGCCCGTGCACAGGTGAAGTCCGGTGCGCAGGTCATTGATATTTGTTTGGCTGACCCTGACCGTGACGAACTTGAGGACATGGAAGCATTCATGCCGTTGGTCGTGCGGAAAGTTAAGGTACCTTTGATGATTGACTCGACTGACTGGCGGGTGGCTGAGGCCGCCCTGAAGCACTCTCAGGGCAAGGCGATTCTCAATTCCACGAATCTCGAAGATGGGGAACCGAGATTTTTCCGGTTTGCAGACTTGGCTCTTCGCTACGGCGCAGCGCTTGTCGTCGGTACCATCGACGAGCGGGGCATGGCTGTCACGAGTGAGCGGAAGCTGGCGATAGCGAAGCGCGCAGCAGAGCTGTTACAAAGTCACGGTCTGGACATTTCGAATGTCATCTTTGATCCACTGACCTTTCCGGTTGGTACAGGTGACAAGAACTACATTGGGGCGGCGAAGGAGACGATTGAAGGCATTCGATTGATTAAGCAGACGTTTCCGGAGGCGGCAACGATTCTCGGCATCAGCAATGTGTCGTTCGGCTTGCCGCCAGCTGGCCGCGAAGTTCTCAATGCCGTCTTTCTCTACCATTGCACGAAAGCTGGTTTAGATTACGCGATTGTGAATTCAGAAAAACTGGTTCGGTTCGCATCCATCTCAGATGAAGAGCGTGCTCTGTGCGAACGGCTGCTATTTGAAACATCCGATGAACTGGTCGCAGAATTTACGGCGTTTTACCGCCAGAAGAAATCTCAGGCACAGGTTGCGACGCAAGAGCTTCCATTAAATGAGCGGCTGGCACGCTACGTCGTTGAGGGGATGAAAGAGGCCATAATCGCCGATCTCGATGAGGCGCTGTTATCATCTACGCCACTTGATATCATCAACGGCCCATTGATGGATGGCATGACCGAAGTCGGACGCCTGTTTAACCGAAATGAACTGATTGTCGCGGAAGTCTTGCAGAGCGCAGAAGTGATGAAAGCGGCCGTCGCGTATCTGGAACCGAAGATGGAGAAGACCGAAACCGCCACCAAGGGGACGATTCTTCTGGCGACGGTGAAAGGCGACGTGCATGACATCGGCAAAAATCTCGTGGAAATCATTCTGGCGAATAACGGATTCAATGTCGTCAACCTGGGTATCAAAGTCGCACCGGAAACACTCATTGAAGCCGTACGGGAGAATCAGCCTGATTTAATTGGCCTCTCCGGACTGCTCGTCAAATCGGCACAGCAAATGGTGGTCACCGCAGAAGAATTGGCGCATGCAGGAATTCAGACACCAGTACTCGTCGGCGGTGCGGCTTTGACGAAAAAGTTTACGACACTCAAGATTGCGCCGAAGTATAACGGTCTGGTCAGCTATGCGAAAGATGCGATGGATGGGCTCGATTTGGCCAACCGATTGCTCAGCGACGAAACACGTGCTGAGCTGGCTGAACTGCTCGAACGCGATCGTCAAGCGTTTCGTTCAGCATCGCTTGTCACTGTTGCAAGCACGGGGCAAACAGCCACCAAGTCTGCCAGGTCGGATATCCCGGAAGCACCTGTCTATGTTCCGGCAGATCTGAAACGACATGTACTGAAAAACTATCCACTCACACACATTCGCCCGTATCTGAATCTGCAGATGCTGCTTGGCAAGCATCTGGGTCTGAGGGGTAACGTCGAAAAACGTTTGGCAGAGCGGGATGAACAGGCACTCGAACTGCTGGCGCTGATTGAGTCGCTGATTGCGCAGGGGCAAAAAGAAGGATGGCTGCAGGCACACGCCGTGTATCAATTCTTCCCGGCGATTGCATCCGGCAACACGGTGCGCATCTTCAATCCCGAAGCGCCGGATGTCGTCCTCGAGGAATTTCATTTTCCGCGTCAAGCACAGCCACCGCACCTGTGCCTGGCAGACTTCCTCCGGTCGGAGGGCAGCCCGGAGAAAGACTATGTCGGATTTTTCGCGGTCACGGCTGGGCGTGGTATTCGCGAGGTTGCGGAACGGCGGAAAGCGGATGGAGATTATTTGCGCGCACATGCATTGCAGGCACTGGCGTTGGAACTGGCTGAGGCGTTCGCAGAGCGTCTGCATCACATTCTGCGAGATTCCTGGGGATTCCCTGATTCGCCGGAGATGACCATGCGAGAGCGGTTTATCGCGCGGTATCAAGGTATTCGCGTTTCGTTTGGCTATCCGGCCTGTCCGAACCTGGAAGACCAGGCGCAACTGTTCCGCCTGCTGTCTCCCGGTGAAATCGGGATTGAGTTGACCGACGGCTTCATGATGGAGCCGGAAGCGAGTGTTTCAGCAATGGTATTTGCCCATCCCGAGGCGCGCTACTTTAATGTAGAAGCTGGTGAAGGACGGGAGGAGGGAATCCTGTCGTGAGCGTGAGACTGCCTGATTTTAAAGACTACATTTCGGAGCGGACGCTGGTGGCAGATGGCGCAATGGCGACTTGGTTGCACGCCACGGGCGTACCTGTGCGCACTTGTTATGAGCACCTGTGTCTCACCGAACCCACTCTTATCGAACGCGTTCATCAGTCATATATTGCCGCCGGAGCGAAATTCATACAGACAAATACCTTCAGTGGACATCGGCCGGGTCTTCAGCGATATGGCCTGGAAGATGAACTGGAGGCACTCAATCAAGCTGCCGTGCAGGTGGCAAAGCGAGCGGCAGGGAACAACGCATATGTATTTGGTACGATTGGCTCCATCTTGGGGCTGCACGTAGCGCCAGCCATCGTCGATGAAGACGTACGGAGTTTCCTAGAGACCGAGTTTACAGCGCAAGCGCAGGCACTGCTCGCTGGCGATCCAGATGGCATTCTGCTCGAGACGTTTGCTGATCACGATGAACTGATGATCGCCATTCGCGTCATCCGCGCGCTCACCGACAAGCCGATTGTGGCGAATATGTCACCCGAAGTAGTAGGCGTTACGCGTGACGGCTTGGATATCCAAACCGCGTTTGCTGAACTCAGAGAGGCTGGCGCCACGGTCGTAGGCCTCAACTGCCGGCTTGGTTGCATCCGGCATTTTGCGCACGTATGAAGGCTTGTCTCTGCGTCCTGAAGATGGCTATGCGGCATTTCCAAACGCAGGCATACTCCACCTGTCAGACGGCGATTTATCCTATACCGGAAGCGCCGCTTATTTTGGCGAGATTGCATATAGACTGTCGGAACTCGGAGTACGTCTTCTCGGTGGGTGCTGTGGCACGACGCCAGAGCACATCCACGCGGTCGTAGAGGCGCTGTCAGCTTCGAGCTCAGTCCATATGTCTGTGTCAGCGCCGGTACCATCGGCCAGTGTCACGGTGGCAGCGGATCGACCTATGGAGCCAGTCGAACACAAGCAGACTGCGTCCGATTCCATCGTCGATCGCGCAAGGCGACAGAAGGTCACGGTGATTGTGGAGCTCGATCCGCCGCGGACACTCGATACCGAGCGCTTTTTGACTGGCGCAAAGGCACTTAAAGAAGCTGGCGTGGACTATGTGACACTGGCGGACAATTCGCTTGGCAGTGTGCGGGTGAGCAATATGGCACTTGGTGCGCAGCTCTTGCAGATGGGCATTGAACCGCTTGTGCATGTCACCTGCCGTGACCGCAACTTAATCGGTCAGCAGTCTCACCTGATGGGGCTGCATGTTCTTGGCATCGATCATCTGCTGCTTGTGACGGGGGCCCCATCGCGGTTCGGCGATTTGCCCGGGGCAGCGAGCGTATTCGATACATCGTCGATGGAACTGACGGCGCACGTCAAGCGATTGAATGAAGGCATTGCCTTCTCAGGCCAGCCGATGCAAACTCCGTCAAGGTTTGTGGTGGGAACGGCATTTAACCCGAACGTGCCGCAGCTCCACAAAGCGTTTGACCGGTTGCGCAGGAAAGTTGCAGCTGGCGCTGATTTTGTGATGACACAGCCGGTTTTCGATCCAGCTCTGTATGAACCACTGCAGCGTGTTACGGAAGAACTAGGCGTACCGATGTTTGTCGGAATCATGCCGCTTGTCAGTGCACGAAATGCGTGGTTTTTACACAATGATGTCCTGGCATCCGAATTCCAGATTCAATTCTCACGCGGATGCAGGAGGCGGATGCAGACAAGGCTGCTTCCGTGGGACGGGAAATTGCTACAGAATTGATCGATGAGGCGCTGCAGTATTTTTCGACACTGTATTTGATCACGCCGTTCATGCGCTGGAAGACGTCGGTCAAGCTGCTCGAGCACATTCATCAAAGCAATCAAGCAGTATTGCCGGGAAAATGAGAACTTTCGCATTGTTTCGAGTCGGCGTCCATTGTTTCGACAGGACAGGAATCACTTTGTCGAACAAACGCGGCGCCGCTCGACAATGACTGACAAAAAGCCTCAGACTCGCCCCGAATCAAACAGGTTGAATCGCTCGCAGAACGCGAATACACCGTCATTCTCGACGTTGTCCGTCACGTATTTTGCGTACTGTTTCACACCGTCATCGGCGTTACCCATAGCAACTGAGACGCCGACGGTTTGAAACATGCCGATATCGTTTCCGCCATCCCCGATGTGCATCGCATGTTCCGGCGGAACACCCAGACGCTTCAAGAGTGCTGTGGCGCCGACCGATTTGTCGCAGTGAAGCTTCTGGAGATCCATCCCGATATCGTGCCAGCGATAAATAAAGACCTCCGGGATTTTCTTCTGAATCTGTTCATCGAACGAGGCATCTGCCAAGATATTTCCTTGGTATACGGTGTGTTGTTCCAACGACTCCAGCGAGACTTTTTTTAAGGGCGGAAAATGATACTCAGCCAGCACAGGCATGACACGTGCAGGCAATTCGTCGATGACCAGCGCTTCCTCTGCTGTGTGCAGCACAAGTGGCAGCTCCTCTTTGGTGGCAAGCTCCGTGATTCGGT